>NZ_JAHUXB010000005.1:0-426985 GCF_019218715.1 Comamonas sp. CMM03
ACAGGACAGTGAAACGAATTTGCGCCGATGATAGTGCGGGTTCCCGTGTGAAAGTAGGTCATCGTCAGGCTCTTACAGCGCAACACCCCCAGCTCTCGCAAGAGGCTGGGGGTTTTGTTTTTGGCGGCTTAGATTGCTCTCCAAAAGCGTAGCGCTTGCGAATTGATGGGCTTGGGTTTCAAATAGAAGTTTATTTGAAAACAATGCCGTGTGTGTTGAGCGTGCTCCGGTTTTTGAATGTTCTGAAATAGATTGCACAGGGCAATCCTGTGAGGTGGTGTTATGCAGTTGCAAGATATTCTGTATTCCCAGGGCTTTGGCATTCGCCGCGTGTGTTCTGGGTTGGTGCAGCAAGGCTGGGTTGAGGTGTGTGTCGATGGCGAGATGCAGCGCGTGACCGACTCCACGCTGGACCTGGATCCGGAGGGTTTGAAATTCCGCGTGCAGGGCGTGGACTGGGAATACCATGAAAAAGGCTATGTGCTGCTGTACAAGCCGGCCGGCACGGAATGCTCGCAAAAGCCTTCGGCCCACCCCAGTATCTATACCTTGCTGCCGATGCCGCTGCGCCAGCGACCGAACAAGAATGCGATCCAGGGCCTGCAGGCGGTGGGGCGCCTGGACCAGGATACAACGGGTTTGCTGCTGCTCAGCGATGATGGCCATTTCATTCACCGCATGAGTTCGCCCAAAAAGCATGTGCCCAAGGTCTACCGGGTGCAGGCCAAACATGCGGTGACGGCGCAGATGGTGGAGCGTCTGCTGGCCGGTGTGGTGCTGGACGATGACCCCAAGCCTGTGCGGGCGGCTGCCTGTGTGCAGGTGGATGAATGCACGCTGGATTTGACGCTGACCGAAGGGAAATACCACCAGGTCAAGCGCATGCTGGCGGCGGTGGGCAACCGTGTGGAAGGCTTGCATCGCTGGAAGATCGGCGGTCTGGAGCTGCCGGCGACGATGGAGCCGGGGCAGTGGCGCTGGTTGACGGCCGCCGACCTGGAGCTGCTGCGCCCTTGAAGATGGCGTACATGGCATGCGAGGCCTGCCATTGGTGACAAAGCCCATTCCTGCTTGGCAGGCAATGGGCTTTTTTCATATGGTTTGCTGGGTGCAGTGCCATTGCGTCACTGCGTGCGCCTGGTGGTGGCAGCGCCGTGACCCTGTCCCTGCGGTGCAGGCCAGGGGGGCTTTTGCTGTTGTGGCTCGCTTGGCTTCCCGTATGGGCCGCTGTGCCGCAGGGGTGGCTGCGGACAGCAAGTGTCAGTGTGCGGGCAACAAAAAAGGCGATTGCTGAAGCAGCAATCGCCTGATGTGTCTGGTGCCCAGGAGAGGACTCGAACCTCCACGGAGTTACCCGCTAGTACCTGAAACTAGTGCGTCTACCAATTCCGCCACCTGGGCAAAAACAGATTGTGTTGAATGGGTGTGGTAGCACCCGCAATCCATTTTTGGTGATGTTTGCAAAAGCAAGCATCGCAAATTTTGGTGCCCAGGAGAGGACTCGAACCTCCACGGAGTTACCCGCTAGTACCTGAAACTAGTGCGTCTACCAATTCCGCCACCTGGGCAAAAACAGATTGTGTTGAATGGGTGTGGTAGCACCCGCAATCTATTCTTGGGTGATGTCTGCCAAAAGCAAGCATCGCAAATTTTTGGTGCCCAGGAGAGGACTCGAACCTCCACGGAGTTACCCGCTAGTACCTGAAACTAGTGCGTCTACCAATTCCGCCACCTGGGCAAAAGACAAATTGTGTTGAATAAAGTGTGGTAGCACCTCACAATTTGCTTTTGGTGATGTCTGCTGAACAAGCAAGCATCGCAAATTTTGGTGCCCAGGAGAGGACTCGAACCTCCACGGAGTTACCCGCTAGTACCTGAAACTAGTGCGTCTACCAATTCCGCCACCTGGGCTTGCATCTGTCAAAGACAGATCCATTTTTTCCTAAAGCGTCTCCGCCTTTATGCAAAACATGCTCACTGTGGTAGCAATGAACCTTGTTTTTACGAAAACCACATCTGGTTGTCGTTAAACTTGGTGCCCAGGAGAGGACTCGAACCTCCACGGAGTTACCCGCTAGTACCTGAAACTAGTGCGTCTACCAATTCCGCCACCTGGGCGCCTCAGGAAAGATTTAGATTGTATAGTAAAAAAATGAACCTCCGCACAAAGACAGCCAACTTGTCCAAAGAAATTGAAGGTACCGTGCAGGGGCACCGCGATGGCCATGGCTTTGTCCTGCGCGACGACGGCGAAGGTGACATCTTTCTTCCTCCCAATGAGATGCGTGCGGTGCTGCACAAGGACCAGGTGCGGGTGCGCATCGTGGGCCAGGATCGCCGTGGCCGGCCCGAAGGCCATGTGCTGGAGATCGTCGAGCGTCCTACCAAGACCCTGATCGGCCGGCTGCTGCAGGAAAGCGGCGTGTGGTTGGTGGCGCCGGAAGACAAGCGCTATGGCCAGGATGTTCTGGTGCCGGGCACCGGCATCGGCACGGCCAAGGCTGGCCAGGTGGTGGTGGTGGAACTGACCGAGGCCCCTGCCTTGTTTGGCCAGCCGGTGGGTCGGGTGATTGAAGTGCTGGGCGAAGTGGATGACCCAGGCATGGAAATCGAGATCGCCGTGCGCAAGTATGGCGTGCCCCATATCTTCAGTGATGCCTGTCTGGCCGAAGCCAAGGCGCTCCCCGACAAGGTGCGTGCGGTGGACCGCAAGAACCGCGTGGATCTGCGCGATGTGCCCCTGGTCACCATCGACGGCGAAGACGCGCGGGACTTTGACGATGCCGTGTACTGCGAGCCCGCCAAGGTGGGGCGCAGCAAGGGCTGGCGCCTGCTGGTGGCGATTGCCGATGTGAGCCACTATGTGCAGAACGGCAATGCCATCGATATCGATGCCTACGAGCGCGCAACCAGTGTGTACTTTCCGCGCCGCGTGATCCCCATGCTGCCGGAAAAGCTGAGCAACGGTCTGTGTTCGCTCAACCCCGCCGTGGACCGCCTGTGCATGGTCTGCGACATGCTGGTCAACAACAAGGGCGAGGTGCAGGCCTACCAGTTCTACCCGGCGGTGATGCACAGCCATGCACGCTTCACCTATACCGAGGTGGCGGCCATTCTGTCCAATACCCGTGGGCCGGAAGCCGCGCAGCGCAAGGAGCGCGTGCAAGACCTGCTGAACCTGCACGATGTGTACCGTGCCCTGCTGCAGGCGCGCCAGGCGCGCGGCGCAGTGGACTTTGATACGGTGGAGACGCAGATCGTCTGCGACGACAACGGCCGGATTGAGAAAATCATCCCCCGCACCCGCAACGATGCCCACCGTCTGATCGAAGAAGCCATGCTGGCCGCCAACGTGTGCTCGGCCGATTTCATCGAAGAGAACGGCCAGAACGGCCTGTTCCGTGTGCACGACCGTCCTTCGGCCGAAAAGATCGACATCCTGCGTGGCTATCTGAAGGCGCTGGGTGTGGGCATGTCGGTCAGCGACACACCGCACCCGCGTGAATTCCAGGCCATTGCCGATGCCACCAAGGACCGTCCGGATTCGCAGCAGATTCACACCATGCTGCTGCGCTCCATGATGCAGGCCTTCTACACGCCCGAGAACAATGGCCACTTCGGTCTGGCGTTCGAGGCATACACCCATTTCACCAGCCCCATCCGCCGCTACCCCGACTTGCTGGTGCACCGTGTCATCAAGTCCATCCTGGCCGGTTCGCACTACCGCCTGCCCACCTTGCCAACGCCGGGAGAGGCCCAGGCCAAGCTGGCCAAGCGTCTGGCGTCGCGCGTGACCGAGCCGCAGCAAAAGCCCCGCAGCCGTGCGGCCCAGGCCGAGCTGCAAGGCTGGGAGGCCGCCGGCCTGCACTGCAGCGCCAACGAGCGGCGCGCCGACGAGGCCAGCCGGGACGTGGAAGCCTGGCTCAAGTGCAAATACATGCGCGACCATCTGGGCGAGGAGTTTGCCGGTACGGTGTCCTCGGTCACCACCTTCGGCATCTTTGTCACGCTGGATGCCATGTATGTGGAAGGTCTGGTGCACATCACCGAGCTGGGCGGTGATTACTTCCGCTTTGATGAGCACCGCCAGGAGCTGCGCGGCGAACGCACCGGCATCCGCTACACCATCGGCACCCGCATGCGGGTGCAGGTGAGCCGTGTGGACCTGGATGGCCGCAAGATCGACTTCCGCATCGTGCACGATGAGGAAGAAATGGCTTTGCGCAATGCCACCCGCAGCCGTGCCGGCAAACGTGCCCGCCGTGAAGCGGCCAGCGATGACGGCAGTGAGGAGGCTGCAGCGCCTGCCCGCGCTCCGGTGGAAGCCGTGGACAGCTGGAACCAGGGCAAGCCCGGCCGCTCCGGTTCCGGCAAGCCTGCGCGACGCGATAACCGCAATGCCCACCAGGCGCCGCGTGAAGCGGCGGCGCCCGATATGCAGGATCTGCGTGCATCGGTGCAGCAGGCTGCCGTGGCCAAGCAGGGCAAGGCCGCTGCCAAGACCGCCAAAAACTCCAGGGCCGGCAAGCGCAAGCCCCGAACGGGCCGCTGAGACGGTTGAGCGAGGGCCGCTTCGGCGGCCTGCACCAGGGATTCACCAGCGGAATGCGGTGGATCCCTTTTTTTATGCGCCGCCGCTCGCCCAGGTTGGATGGAGTGTGCGGAGTCTGGCTGCCAAGCTGGCCTGTTGCCTGCTACTCACCCGTTCTGGTGCGCGCGCAGTGCGGGTCTTCCCAGTTGCCCGATGGGAAGGTTGGAGCGTTTGGCACCTGGTCAGCCTGTGACCCCAACTGTTTCAGCCCTGGGAGACGTGGGCGCATGCACCGATGTGGCGCTTTTTTCTGCCCTAGGAACGATGATCGGTTCTGGCGCCAAGGCAAAAAATCTTTCGGGCGGCAGCGTCAGCGCTGTGGGATGGCGCAGCGCCAGTGCTGGGCGGCCGTAGCATCCACGGCAGGTATGGAAGCACCAGGGCGCACCATAGAGTCTCTGGCGGCGGCTGCGGCCGCATCTGCTGCCAGCTTGTTCGCCGGCAGCGTGCATGCGAGGTGGCGCAGTGGCCTGCAGTTTCAGCTGCAGCGCGCCAGTGCGCCGGCCGTCAGCGCCTGACCGGCAGGCCACTGCTCGGCCAGATGACCATGGCGCCACACGGCCCATTGCGCGGCAGTGTGGGGTGGCAGGCCCTGGGCCCAGGCAGCGCCCACCATGCCGGCCAGCACGTCGCCGGTGCCGGCCGTGGCCAGCAGTGCATTGCCGCTGCCATTGATGCACGGCAGCTGGTGGGGGCTGGCAATGATGCTGCCCGAGCCTTTGAGCACCACGGTGCTGGATGTCTGCTGCGACAGCTGGTGTGCGGCCTGCAGGCGGTCGGCCTGCACGGCGGCGGTGTCGCTGCCCAGCAGGCGTGCGGCTTCCAGCGGGTGGGGGGTGAGGATGGTGTGCAGGCCGATGTGGGCGCGGCTGGCCAGCAAGTGCTGCAAGGCGCTGTCGCTGGCGATGGCGTTGAGGGCATCGGCATCCAGCACCAGGCGATGGGCTTGCTCCAGTGCCTGGGGCAGCACGGCGGCAACGGCCTGGCCGCCGCCGCAGCCGCACACCACCACGCCCTGGTCCCAGTGCAGGGCTCTGACCTGGCGCAGCATCAGCTCGGGCTGCTGGGGCAGCAACTGGCAGGCGCCTTCGTCCAGCAAAGCCAGCATCACGCGGCCGGCACCATGGTGCAGCGCCGCGGTGGCCGCCAGTACGGCGGCGCCCCCCATGCCCATGCCGCGCAGGTAGAGGCCTTCGCCGCCGATCACGGCCACATCGCCATAGCTGCCCTTGTGGCTGGCGTGGGCACGGCTGCGCAGTGCCACGGCGCCGCCCAGCTGGGCACAGGGGCGGTGGTCGGGGTGCTGGTTCAGGTCGACGCCAAGGTCATCCCACCAGACCTCGCCCGCCGCATCCCGGCCGGCGCCGGTGAAGAGGCCGGGTTTCAGCGTCAGAAAGCTCAGTGTGTGGCGCGGGCTGCGCGGGGCGCGCTCGAAGGCCATGCCCGGCAGATACTGGCCGGTGTCGGCCTGCAGGCCCGAAGGCAGGTCGGCGCACAGTACCGGTGCCGGGCACAGGTGCAGCCATTGCAGCAGTTGCACCAGCGGGTCGTTCGGGGGAAGGTGGCGTGTGCTGGCGCCAATGCCCAGCAGTGCGTCCACCGCCAGGTCCTGGGCGTCCAGGGCTGGTGGCGCACTGTCCAGAAAGCGCACGCCGGCCTGCTGGGCGGCCAGCCATGCGGCGTGGGTGTCGCTGCTGCAGCGCTGCGGATCCCCCAGCCAGTGCACGCTGGTGGCGTAACCTGCAGCTTGGAAGGCGGCGGCCGCCTGCAGCCCGTCTCCGCCGTTGTTGCCTGCGCCGCAGGCCAGCCAGACCTGGCGGGCGTGGGGGGCAATGGCGCGCCCCAGCTGGGCCAGCGCCGCACCTGCGCGCTGCATCAGGCTGGGGCTGGGCGCAGTATCCAGTGCGTGGGCTTCAATCAGGCGGGTGGTGGCCGTGTCATACAGCGGTTGACCGCCGGCAGCGCGTTGCAGGCGGCGTGCTGCCGGGGGGAGGGCGGTGAGGGAGCGCATACCCCGCAGTGTGCACCCGATGGGCGCCGGGGCTGGTGTGGGCTGTGGCAGATCGCCAACGGCCGCGCAAGCACGCCGCGTGGCGGCACTGACCGCAGAGGCGCGGAGCGTCGGCTGAAAAGGGAGGCTTGTAGGGGCGGTCCATCCCTTCTGAGGTGGACCGCGTCACCGCGTCAGCTGGAAAACCGCATCGGTGACAAGGCCTGGACTTCCTGTGGCACGGCGCGTCCGGCAATCTGGTCGGCCAGGATGCGGGCGCAGCCATTGGCCAGCGATGCGCCGTGGGCGCCATGGGCCAGGTTGAGCCAGATCTGCGGTTGCGAGCCCCGGCCCAGCAGCGGCGCACCGTCGGGCATGACGCCGCGGGTGCCGCGCCAGATCTGCACCTGGGGCGAGGACAGTTGGGCTGCGCCGGGGTACCAGTCGTTCAGCGCTTCATACATCCGTGTCAACGTGGCCTGGTTATGGGCTTCGGGCGCGGTGCCCAGCTCGGCACCTCCGCTGATGCGGATGCGCTGGCCGATGCGGCTGATCACCAGTTGCTGGCCCCAGTCCAGCGCCGCCGCGCGGGGCGCATGTGTGGGCTCGCGCAGCGGTGCGCTGATGGAGTAGCCGTGCAGCGGCATCATGGGCAAGCGCAGGCCGCTGGCGGCCAGCAGATCGGGGCTGGCGCCCGTGCACAGCACCACGGCATCGTGCAGGTGGGCCGCGTTGTCGCCTTCCTGTAGCAGGTGCACCTGTTTGCCCACACTTTGCACGCTGCGGATGGTGGTGTGCGGCTGCAGGCGCACACCGCTGTGCATGGCCAGCTGGCGCAGCTGCTGCGTCCACTGGCGGCAGTTGATGGTCTCTCCTTCGCTCAGTTGCAGGGCGCCGGCCAATGTGGCCTCGGGGGACAGGCCGGGTTCTGCGGCACGGGCGGCGGCTGGGTCCAGCAACTGGGCGGACACATCCATTTCGCCCAGTGCGGCCAGCAGCGGTTGCATGGCCTGCACTTCCTTGGCGCTGCGCAGCAGCACCAGGTGGCCCTGGTGGGATTCGGTGCTCAGTTCATGGGCGGCCGAGATTTCGTGGCGCAGCTGCTGGCTGAAGGCGCTGAGCTGTTCCAGCGCACTGGCGGTGGTGGTGAGCAGGCCGGTCTTGTGGGCACTGCGCTCGGCCGTCTTCCAGCGGCGCAGCCAGCGCCAGTTCTGTCCCAGCCAGGGGCCGGCAGCCTGTACCAGTGCCTGGCCGGTGCCGCCCGGGGTCCAGCCGGGGGTGGACCAGGGTTGCAGCAGGGTGGGGGACAGCCAGCCCGCATTGGCAAAGCTGGCACCTTCGGCAGCAGCATTGTGTTGTTCATAGACCGTCACCGTATGGCCGTCCTGGGCCAGTTCGTAAGCGGTCGCAATGCCGGCAATGCCGGCACCGACTATGGCGATGTCCATGGAAAGGGGGTGGTGCCGGGCGGCCCAGGCCGCCGGCAACATGTATCAATACGAAAGAAGCACGGATTCTGCCTGCAAAGCCAGGTCCAGGATTGCATCATCGTGCATGGCACTGTGCCAAAGCATGACGCCCATAGGCAATTCCCCTGGCATGTGGCAGGGCAGGCTGATGGCGCAGCCATCCAGCTGATTGACCACGCTGGTGTTGCGCAGCAGCAGCATATTGGTGCGGGTGAACGCGGCGTCGCGCTGGGCATCGCGTGCGGCATCCTGTCCATCGGCCGGAGCCACATCTGCAATCAGCGGAGCGGTGATGGGCACGGTGGGCGAGACCAGGGCATCAAAGCCCTGGAGCGTGGCGTCCATGCGCTGCTGCCAGTCGCGGCGTAAATGCAACAGGTCGATGTAGTCGGCCGCGCTGAGCAGCGCGCCCTTTTCAATACGGCTGCGCACACGGGGGTCGTACAGATCGGCCTGGCCGGCCAGCAGGTGGCGGTGCCAGGCATGGCTTTCCGCTGCGGTCAGGCCACCGGCTGCGTTGATGGCCGCCAGCTCGGCGGTCTCGGGCAGGCTGATTTCCACCAGCTCGGCGCCGGCGTCACGCAGGCGCTGCAGGCTGCGGGCAAAGGCGGTGGCGACAGCGGGCTCCAACTCATTCAGGAACACCGTGGCGGGTACGGCCAGGCGGCTGCCGCGCAGGCTGCGCCGGCCGGTGTGCACGGGCTGTGCGGTCAGGATCTGGTGGGCGAGCACGGCGTCGCGCACGCTGCGGGTCAGGGCGCAGGCCGTGTCCAGCGAGGGGGCCAGCGGCACCGTGCCATCGAGCAGGGAGAGGCGGGCTGTGGGTTTGAACCCCACCAGCCCGTTGAGGGCGGCGGGGATGCGGATGGAGCCGCCGGTGTCTGACCCCAGAGCCAGCCAGGCGGCGCCGGTGGCGACCGAGACCCCCGCGCCGGAGGATGAGCCGCCCGGAATGCGTGCTGCATACCCGGGTGTGGCATCGCCATACAGCGCATCCACTGCCGCCGGGGTGCCGAAATGCGGGTTGACGCCCACGCCTGCGTAGGCAAACTCCACCATGTGGGTGCGACCGATGATGCTGGCGCCGGCGCGGCGCAGGCGGGCCACGGCACCGCTGTCCTGGTGGGCGGCGGGCGCGTGGGCCAGCACGCGGGAGCTGGCGGTGCTGGTGCAGCCCTGCATATCAAACAGGTCCTTGACCGAGACCGCCAAGCCTGCCAGCGGCAGTGCGGGGTCGGCTGCGGCCGCGGTGGCGCGCGCGCTGTCGAACAGCGTCTGCGCAAACACATGCTGGCAGGCAGTGGATTGGGCGGCGGCGATGGATTTTTCCAGCTCCCGGGAGGCGGTGGAGCGGCCTTCGCGCAGCAAAGCACGTGTGGCAAGGAGGTCAGGCTTCATGGGCTGTGCTAAAATCTTTCGGCTTTGCGCAATGCAACCCGGCTTGCTTTCAGATTTTGAAGGAGGGCTGTGGGGTGCAGGGATGCAAAGCAAATCGCAAACCAGTCTCTTCAAGGTGTTGCGGTCACGCAGTGGCTGCAATGGTTGGGCTGGATTTTAGACACAACCTTTGAGGTAATTTTCATGGCAGTAACAATGCGCGAGATGCTGGAAGCTGGCGTCCACTTCGGTCACCAAACCCGCTTCTGGAACCCCAAGATGGCTCCGTTCATCTTCGGTCACCGCAACAAGATCCACATCATCAACCTGGAAAAGTCGCTGCCGATGTTCCAGGATGCCCAGAAGTTCGCCAAGCAACTGGCTTCGAACGGTGGCACCGTGCTGATGGTGGGTACCAAGCGCCAAGCCCGTGAGCTGGTGGCTGCAGAAGCCCAGCGCGCTGGCGTGCCTTTCGTGGACCAACGCTGGTTGGGCGGCATGCTGACCAACTTCAAGACGGTCAAGACCTCCATCAAGCGTCTGAAGGACATGAAGGCTCAGCAAGAAGCTGGTCTGGAATCCATGTCCAAGAAGGAACAGCTGATGTTCGTGCGCGAACTGGAAAAGCTGGAAAAGGACATCGGCGGTATCCAGGACATGAACACCCTGCCCGATGCCATCTTCGTGATCGACGTGGGCTACCACAAGATTGCCATTTCCGAAGCCAAGAAGCTGGGCATTCCTCTGATCGGCGTGGTGGACTCCAACCACAACCCCGAAGGTATCGACTACGTGATCCCCGGTAACGACGACTCGGCCAAGGCCGTGGAACTGTACGCCCGTGGCATCGCCGACGCGATCCTGGAAGGCCGTGAAGCCCGTCTGAACGACGTGGCCAAGGCTGCTGCTGGCGAAGGCTCCGACGAATTCGTGGAAGTGGAAAACACCGCTGCCTAATTCCCGGCTGCGCGATACGTCGCGATAAAAAAGCGGGGCTCTGGTAGCCCCCTTTTTTTAGCTGAAATCCTGTAACGAACTGAATACTGAAGACGGAGAAACAAGATGGCTGCAATTACCGCAAGCATGGTCGCCGAACTGCGCGCCAAGACCGATGCCCCGATGATGGAATGCAAGAAGGCACTGACGGAAGCTGAAGGCGACATGGCCAAGGCGGAAGAGCTGCTGCGCGTCAAGCTGGGCACCAAGGCTGGCAAGGCCGCTTCGCGCGTGACCGCCGAAGGCGTGATCACTGCCTTCATCGAAGGTGGCAAGGGTGGCATGATCGAAGTCAACAGCGAAACCGACTTCGTCTCCAAGAACGACAGCTTCATCGCCATGGCCAACGCCGCTGCCAAGCTGGTGGCTGAGCACAACCCCGCTGACGTCGAAGCCCTGGGCGCTCTGGCCTACGAACAAGACGGCTACGGCCCCACCCTGGAAGATGTGCGCAAGGGCCTGATCGGCAAGATCGGCGAAAACATGTCTTTCCGCCGCTTCAAGCGCTTCGAAGGCACGCTGGCTTCCTACCTGCACGGCACCCGCATCGGTGTGGTCGTCGAGTTCGACGGTGACGCTGTCGCTGCCAAGGACGTGGCCATGCACATCGCCGCCATGAAGCCCGTGGCCGTGACGTCCGCCGACGTGCCTGCCGACCTGATCGCCAAGGAGCGCTCGGTGGCCGAAGCCAAGGCAGCCGAATCCGGCAAGCCTGCCGACATCGTCGCCAAGATGGTGGAAGGTTCCGTGCAGAAGTACCTGAAGGAAGTGTCCCTGGCTGACCAGGTCTTCGTGAAGGCTGCCGACGGCAAGCAGACCGTGGCCCAGATGCTCAAGGCTGCCAACACCAATGTGAAGGGCTTCACCATGTTCGTGGTGGGCGAAGGCATTGAGAAGAAGGTGGACGACTTCGCCGCCGAAGTGGCTGCCCAAGTGGCCGCTGCCAAGGGCGCCTAAAGCGCTGAAGCCGCCCTGCTGATTACCACCACAACCACCCCTCTCACCTATTTGAATCGAACGGAGTTCCCCATGTCCCAAGCCAAACCAGCCCACAAGCGTATCTTGCTCAAGCTGTCAGGCGAAGCGCTGATGGGGGATGACCAGTTCGGTATCAACCGCGCGACGATCGAGCGCATGGTCTCCGAGATCGTCGAGGTGACCAAGGTGGGGGTGGAAGTGGCGGTGGTGATCGGCGGCGGCAACATCTTCCGTGGTGTGGCGGGCGGCTCTGCCGGCATGGACCGCGCCACGGCAGATTACATGGGCATGCTGGCCACCGTGATGAACGCGCTGGCCCTGGCCGATGCCATGAACAAGCAAGGCCTGACGGCCCGCGTGATGTCGGCCATCGGCATCGAGCAGGTGGTCGAGCCCTATGTGCGCCCCAAGGCGCTGCAATATCTGGAAGAAGGCAAGGTGGTGGTTTTCGCGGCCGGCACTGGCAACCCCTTCTTCACGACCGACACCGCCGCTGCACTGCGTGGCGCGGAAATCGGTGCCGAGGTGGTGCTCAAGGCCACCAAGGTGGACGGTGTGTACACTGCAGACCCCGTCAAGGATCCTTCCGCGACACGCTATTCCTCGCTGTCGTTTGATGAAGCGATCTCGCGCAACCTGGGCATCATGGATGCCACGGCTTTCGCTTTGTGCCGTGACCAGAAGCTGCCTATCCGCGTGTTTTCCATCGTCAAGCCCGGCGCACTGCTGCGCGTGGTGATGGGGAATGATGAAGGCACCCTGGTGTCCGCTTAATTGCGAAGACTGCGTGCCCGCCCGGTGAGTGCGGGCGGACATTGGCTTCCCGAGGTAAACACATGACGATCGCTGACATCAAGAAGAGCACCGAAACCAAGATGGGCCAGTCCATCGAGGCGCTCAAGAACAATCTCTCGCGCATCCGCACCGGCCGTGCCAATCCGGCCCTGCTGGATGCCATCCATGTCGAGTACTACGGCTCCATGGTGCCGCTGTCCCAGGTGGCGAATGTGTCGCTGCTGGACTCGCGCACCATCAGCGTGCAGCCCTGGGAAAAGAACATGGCCGCCAAGGTGGAAAAGGCCATCCGCGAAAGCGATCTGGGTCTGAACCCTGCCTCGCTGGGCGACCTCATCCGCGTGCCCCTGCCTCCGATGAGCGAAGAGCGCCGCAAGGAAATGACCAAGCTGGCGCGTACCGAGGGTGAAAACTCCAAGATCGCCATCCGCAACCTGCGCCGCGACGCCAACGAAGGCGTGAAGAAGCTGGTCAAGGACAAGGAAGCTTCGGAAGACGATCAAAAGCGTTCGGAAGCCGAAGTACAGAAGCTGACGGACAAGTTCATTGCCGAAGTGGACACCCTGGTGGCCGCCAAGGAACAGGACATCCTGGCTGTCTGAGCCTGGCTTGCTAGCGATTTCGACTGCATGACCGTGTCATCCGTGGTGCCGCACCACGTAGCCATCGTGATGGATGGCAATGGCCGCTGGGCCACCAAACGCTTTCTGCCGCGGCTGGCAGGGCACAAGCAGGGCGTGGATGCACTGCGCCGCTGCGTGCGGGCCTGCATCCAGCGTGGCGTGCGCGTCCTGACCGTGTTCGCGTTCTCGTCAGAGAACTGGAACCGTCCTGCGGACGAGGTGTCGGGCCTGATGTCGCTGCTGGCGACGGCACTGGGCCACGAAGTGCCCAGCCTGTCCAAGGAAGGTGTGCAGCTGCACTTTGTGGGTGAGCGCCAGGGCCTGAGCGCCAAGGTGGCGGCAGGCCTGGTGCAGGCCGAGCAGGCCACCGCGCACAATGAGCGTCTGATCCTGAACGTCTGCTTCAACTATGGCGGCCGCTGGGATGTGGCCCAGGCGGCAGCGCAGCTGGCTGCGCGTGGCGAAGCCATCACCGAAGCCAGCCTGAACGCTGCCATGGCCCTGGCCCATGTGCCCGATCCGGACTTGTTCATCCGTACCGGGGGTGAGCACCGCATCAGCAATTTTCTGCTGTGGCAGTGTGCCTACTCCGAGCTGTTCTTCAGCCCCAGCCTGTGGCCCGACTTTGACGATGCGGCCCTGGATGCGGCGCTTCATGATTACGCCAGCCGGGAGCGACGCTTCGGCAAGACTTCCGCGCAGGTTCAGACAACCGGCGCATCCGCGATGCGCGCCTGAAAGGGGAGTGCAACATGCTCAAGCAGCGTGTGATTACCGCCGTGGTCCTGCTGGCCATCTTGCTGCCCGCGCTGTTCGCCAGCACACCCTTGCCCTTTACCTTGCTGGTGCTGGCCATGGTGGCGGCCGCAGCCTGGGAGTGGGGGCGTCTGAATGGTCTGGGGCAAGCGGGCAGCGTGCTGACGGCGGTCCTTTGCCTCGCGCTCTGTGGCCTGGCATGGCAGCAAGGCTGGCTGGCGCGCAATCTGCAGGTGCTGTGGATCGTGGCGGGCGCTGCCTGGGTGCTGGGCAGTGTGGCACTGATACGGGCAGGGGTACCGGGCTGGTCTACCATCCCCCGCAGCATCCGGCTCGTGGGTGGCGTGCTCGCACTGTGGGCGACCTGGCTGGCAGTGGCCCAGGCCCGAGCGATGGGCGTGAACTTTCTGCTCTCCATCATGGTCCTGGTCTGGGTGGCCGACATCTTTGCCTACTTCGCTGGTCGCACGTTCGGTCTGAAGTTCACCAAAAACAAGTTGGCGCCAGCCATCAGTCCGGGCAAGAGCTGGGAAGGGGTGTGGGGTGGCGCGATCGGTGTGCTGGTGCTGGCGGTGGGCTGGGCCTTGCTGGACCGCCACTACGGCGTGACCGTGCCCAGTTTTTACAGCCATCTGGTGCAGGCTGGCTGGCCGCTGCTGGTGGTGGCGGCCTTGTTCATGGCGGCCATGAGCGTGGTCGGGGATCTGATTGAATCTCTGATCAAGCGCAGTGCGGGTGTCAAGGACAGCAGCAACCTGCTGCCTGGCCATGGCGGCGTGCTGGACCGCATCGACGCGCTGCTGCCCACGCTGCCGCTGGCCATGATGCTGACAACTTTGGTGCATTGATGAAACAACGTTTGACGGTGCTGGGCTCTACGGGCTCGATTGGCACCAATACCCTGGACGTGGTGCGCAGGCACCGCGCTGACTACGAGATTTATGCGCTGAGCGCCGCCACCCAGGTGGACCTGATGCTGGCGCAATGTGCGGAATTCGCGCCCCGGTTTGCCGTGATGGCCAGTGCGCCCCATGCACGCCAACTGGAAGAAAAGCTGAAGGCCAACGGGCTGGCGACGCAGGTGTTGCATGCGGTGGATGCCCTGGAGCGCATCGCATCCGATGCGCCGGTTGATGCGGTGATGGGGGCCATTGTGGGCGCAGCGGGGCTGGCGCCTTGCCTGGCGGCTGCCAAAGCAGGCAAGCGCTTGCTGCTGGCCAACAAGGAGGCCCTGGTGGTGGGCGGTGCGCTGTTCATGGACACGGTGCAGCAGCACGGCTGCACCTTGCTGCCGATCGACAGTGAGCACTCCGCCATCTTCCAGTGCCTGCCGGAAGATCGCAGCACCTGGGCGAGCCGGGTGGACAGCCTGCTGCTGACCGCATCGGGCGGGCCTTTCCGCCAGCGCGATCCGGCCACCCTGGCGCAGATCACGCCGGACCAGGCGTGCGCCCACCCGAATTTCGCCATGGGGCGCAAGATCTCGGTGGACTCCGCCACGATGATGAACAAGGCGCTGGAAGTGATCGAGGCGCGCTGGCTGTTCGGCATGGAGCCGGACCGCATCAAGGTGGTGGTGCACCCGCAGCAGATCGTGCACTCCATGGTGCAGTTCAAGGATGCGTCCATCCTGGCCCAGCTGGGAACGCCCGACATGCGCGTGCCCATCGCCTGCGGTCTGGCCTGGCCCGAGCGCATCGACAGCGGTGTGCAACCGCTGGACTTTGCGAAGTTGAGTGCGCTCACCTTTGAAGAAGCCGATGCGCAGCGCTTCCCGGGGCTGCACCTGTCCTGGCATGCGCTGAAGGCGCCGGAAGGCACGACCACGGTGCTGAATGCGGCCAACGAGGTGGCGGTGGCCGCCTTCCTGGGCGGCCAGCTGCGCTTTGACCGCATCCATGCGGTGAACCTGGAGGCGCTGGAGGCCGTGGTGCCACCGCGTTGCCCGGGATCGCTGGGTGATCTAATGGCGCTGGACCAGGAAGCCCGCGCACGGGCCGTCCATACCGTTCAGCGCTGGGCCGCTTGATTGCTGCTGCGGCCTGCACGCTCAGTGAGCACTTCCTGAAAACCACCGCGAAAGAGGCGTCCTTATGCTGACCGTGCTTGCTTTTGTTGTGGCTCTGGGCATCCTGATTGCCGTGCACGAGTACGGCCACTACCGCATGGCCGTGGCCTGCGGGGTCAAGGTGCTGCGTTTTTCCGTGGGCTTTGGCAAACCCCTGCTGCGCTGGCAAAGCAAGAAGTCCTCAACGGAATTCGTGCTGGGTGCGCTGCCCTTGGGGGGTTATGTGCGCATGCTGGATGAGCGCGAAGCGCCGGTGGATTCCGACGAGCGGCATCTGGCCTTCAACCGCCAACCCTTGCGTTCGCGTGTGGCCATCGTGGCCGCCGGTCCTGCCGCCAATCTGCTGCTGGCCGTGCTGCTGTATGCGTTGGTGAACTGGGTCGGGCTGGAGGAGCCGCGTGCCGTACTGGCTGCGCCGGCGACCGGTTCGGTGGTGGCGCAGGCGGGGTTGCACGGTGGTGAGCGAGTGACCGCTGTGCAGGTGGGGCAGGAGGCGCCGCAGGAGGTGCGTTCCTTCGAGCACCTGCGCTGGGCGCTGACGCAGGCGGCGCTGGAAAAGCAGGATGCGCGCATCACCTGGCAGCGGGCCTCCGGCGACGGGGTGCAAACGACGGAATTGCCCTTGTCCACACTGCCCGGCACCGCGCTTGATGCCAGTCTGGGCGCTGCGATCGGTGTGCAGGTGCCCTGGACCCCGGCGCAGGTGGAGCGCGTGATGGACGCCGGAGCCGCCGCCGCTGCAGGCTTGCAGGCCGGAGATGTGGTGACGCAGGCTTTTGGTGTGCCGGTAGTGGATGGCTTTCAGCTGCGCCAGTTGATACGCCAGCATCCCGAACAGGCCGGTGACTGGACGGTGGTGCGCGGCGGGCAGGAAATGCAGCTGTCGGTCAAGCCCGAAGCCACGCAGGAACAGGATGTGCGCATCGGGCGTGTGGGTGCTTACATCGGCGGTGCGCCGGAGATGGTCATCGTGCGCCTGGGGGCTGCCGAGGGGCTGTGGGCCGGTGTGACCAAGACCTGGGACGTGTCGGTGCTTAGCCTGAAGATGATGGGACGCATGCTGATCGGTGAGGCGTCACTCAAGAATCTGAGCGGGCCTTTGACCATTGCGGATTACGCCGGAAAGTCGGCCAGCATGGGGTGGGTACAGTATCTGGCTTTCCTGGCGCTGATCAGCGTGAGTCTGGGTGTGCTCAACCTGTTGCCACTGCCTGTTCTGGATGGTGGGCACCTGATGTATTATCTTTGGGAAGGTGTCACAGGACGCGCCATCTCCGAATTGTGGATGGAACGGCTGCAAAGGGCCGGCGTCAGTGTGCTTCTCGTCATGATGTGCATCGCTTTTTTTAACGACATCAGCCGCATATTGGGCTAAATTTACGGCCTTCCAGAATTCTGGCGGCGTTCGCTTTCATTCATGAATCAACACTTCAAACGCTTCGGCGCACGCACGGCCACGGCTGCTGCTGCATTGCTTTGCCTGGCACAGGCTGCTTGGGCGCTTGCGCCTTTCAAGGTTCAGGATATTCGTGTGGAGGGCCTGCAGCGTGTGGAGGCAGGCACCATCTTTGCCTCCATGCCGCTGCGCGTGGGCGAACAGTACGATGACGAAAAAGGTGCAGCCGCGATCCGCTCGCTGTTTGCCCTGGGTCTGTTCAAGGACGTGCGCCTGGAAGCCGATGGCGACGTGCTGGTGGTGGTCGTGGAAGAACGCCCATCGATTGCCGATGTGAACTTTGTCGGCACCAAGGAGTTCGACAAGGACACTTTGGTGAAGGCCATGCGCGATGTGGGCCTGGCCGAAGGGCGTCCTTTCGACAAGGCGCTGGCCGATCGCGCGGAGCAGGAACTCAAGCGCCAGTACATCAACCGCAGCCTGTATGGCGCGGACGTGGTGACCACGGTCACGCCGATCGAGCGCAACCGCGTGAATCTGACGTTCTCGGTCACCGAGGGCGAGCCGGCCAAGATCAGCGAAATCCACGTGGTGGGCAACAAGGCTTTCAGCGAATCCACGCTGAAGAAGCAGCTGGACCTGGATACCGGTGGCTGGATGAGCTGGTACACCAAGTCGGACCGCTATGCGCGCAGCAAGCTGAATGCCGACCTGGAAACCCTGCGTTCGTACTATCTGCAGCGCGGCTACCTGGATTTCCGCATCGACTCGACCCAGGTGGCGATCTCTCCGGACAAGGAAAAGATCACCCTGACCATCAATGTGCACGAAGGCGAGCGCTTCGTGGTCTCCGGCGTGTCGCTGGAAGGTAACTACCTGAACCGTGACGATGAGTTCAAGTCGCTGGTGAAGGTGCGCCCCGGTGAGCCGTACAACGCGGACCTGGTGACGGAAACCACCAAGGCCTTCTCGGACCACTTCGGCAACTTTGGCTATGCTTTTGCGCGGGTGGAGGCGGTGCCGGAAGTGGACCGTGAAAACAACCGCGTGCACTTTGTGCTGCGTGCCGATCCTTCGCGCCGTGCCTATGTGCGCCGCATCAATGTCAGCGGCAACGAACGCACGCGCGACGAGGTGCTGCGCCGTGAATTCCGCCAGTACGAATCGTCCTGGTATGACGGTGACAAGATCAAGCTGTCGCGTGACCGCGTGGACCGCTTGGGCTACTTCACCGAAGTCGATGTGGAAACCCAGGAAGTCCCTGGCTCGCCCGACCAGGTGGACCTGGTGGTCAATGTGAAGGAAAAGCCCACCGGCTCCATCCAGCTGGGTGCAGGTTTCTCCAGCGCGGAAAAGGTGACCCTGAGCTTCGGTATCAAGCAGGAGAACGTGTTTGGCTCCGGCAACTACCTGGGCCTGGATGTCAACACCAGCAAGTACAACCGCAACCTGGTGGTGAGCACGACCGATCCCTACTTCACGCAGGACGGCATCTCGCGTACCGTGGATCTGTACTACCGTACCAGCCGCCCCTACTCGTACTACTACGATGGCGTGAGCGTGGATACGAACGATCTGTACAAGATCGTCAGCAAGGGCGCGTCCATCAAGTTTGGCGTGCCGTTCAGCGAGATCGACACCGTGTTCTTCGGTGTCGGCTTTGAACAGACCACCATCAAGGATGGTCTGTACATGCCGGTGGAGTACCAGAGCTACATCAACCAGTTCGGTGCTACCAGCAATGCCATTCCTTTGACGGTGGGCTGGTCGCGCGACAGCCGTGACAGCGCGCTGGCGCCCAATTCAGGTCGTTACCAACGTTTCAATGCTGACTGGTCTGCGGCCGGAGATGCGCGCTACATTCGGGGTAACTACCAGATTCAGCAGTATGTGCCGCTGTCCAAGAGCTTCACCTTCGCCTTCAATGGCGAGTTGGGCTGGGGCAAGGGCTTGAATGGCCGTCCTTTCCCGCTGTTCAAGAATTTCTACTCTGGTGGTCTGGGGTCGGTGCGTGGTTTCGACCAGGGCAGCCTGGGTCCGCGTGGCCAGTCCGTCAATGGCTATGATGGTACGTATCTGGGCGGCGCCAAGAAGCTGACCTTGAATGCCGAATTCATCGCGCCCTTCCCGGGTGCGGGCAACGACAAGACGCTGCGCTGGTTCACTTTCGTGGACGTGGGTAATGTCTTCGGCGAGAATGAGAAATTCACGGCGAGTGATTTGCGCGCATCGGCGGGTATTGGTCTGAGCTGGATTTCTCCGCTGGGGCCGCTGCGTTTGGCATGGGCCAATCCGATCCGTAAAAAGCCGGAAGATCGTCTGCAAAAAATTCAATTCCAAATCGGAACATCGTTTTAAACATGAAAATCTATCAACCCATCGCAGTGGCCTTGCTGTGCGGCGCAGCCGCTGTGTCGGCACAGGCTCAGGATTTCAAGGCCGGTTTTGTCAATACCGACCGCATTTTCCGCGAGGCCAATTCGGCCAAGGCTGCGCAAGCGAAGCTGGAGCAGGAGTTCTCCAAGCGCGAGCGTGAATTGGTGGATATTGGCAACCGTCTGAAGGCAGATTCGGAGAAGTTCGAGCGCGAAGCGCCCACCATGGCCGAAAGCCAGCGTTCGGCCAAGCAGCGTCAGCTGATCGAGCAGGACCGCGAATTCCAGCGCAAGCGCCGTGAATTCCAGGAAGACCTGAATGCCCGCAAGAACGAAGAGCTGTCGCAGGTCCTGGATCGCGCCAACAAGGTGGTGATGCAAGTGGCGGAAGCAGAGAAGTACGACGTGATTCTGCAAGAAGCCGTGTATGTGAACCCCAAGCTCGACATCACGGACAAGGTCATCAAGGCCTTGAACGGCGGCAAGTGATGTAAGTCAGGCTGTTCGACGTGAGTTTGACCTTAGGACAAATAGTCGAAAGCTTGGGGGGGACACTGGTGGAGGGGCAGCCGGATCGCGTGATCCGGCGTATCGCTCCACTGGAGTCTGCGGATGCCGATTCCATCAGCTTTCTCAGCAATCCCAAGTATTTGCCACAACTGGCCGCCTCTCAGGCGGCCTGTGTCGTTGTGGCGCCTGCCCAGCAGGCGGCTGCACAGGTACGTGGCGCCTGCATCGTTGCAGACAATCCGTATCTGTACTTTGCACGGCTGACGCAGCTGTGGAAGCGTGCGCACGCGGATGCGGCTGCTGCAGGCGTGCATGCCAGTGCAGTCATTCACCCGGAGGCGGTGGTGCATCCCTCGGCCACGATCGGTCCGCTGTGTGTGGTCGAGCGCGGTGCTGTCGTGGGTGCGGGCACGGTGCTGAAGTCGCGTGTCACCATCAGCGAATACTGCCAGGTGGGTGAGCGCTGCCTGTTGCACCCGGGTGTGGTGATCGGCGCGGATGGCTTTGGCTTTGCCCAGGAGCGGGGCGTCTGGGTCAAGATCGAGCAGCTGGGGCGCGTGCGCATCGGCAACGATGTGGAGATCGGGGCCAACACCTGTATCGACCGCGGTGCACTGGATGACACCGTGATCTCGGATGGGGTGAAGCTCGACAACCTGGTGCAGATCGGTCACAACGTCCATGTAGGTGAGCACACGGCCATTGCCGGCAATGCCGGTGTGGCCGGTAGTGCGCATATCGGCGCGCATTGCAGTATCGGTGGTGCGTCCAATATCCTGGGGCATTTGAAAATTGCCGACGGTGTGGCGATTTCTCCGACTTCGGTCGTCATGCGCTCGGTCACGCAGCCGGGCCTGTACACTGGCATTTTTCCGCTGGCCACGAATGCCCAGTGGGAAAAGAACGCTGCAACACTCAAACAATTGCATGCACTGCGCGAGCGGATCAAGGCGCTGGAAAAAGCCTTGGGCGCCCCGCGCAGCACAAACGGAAATTGATGATGGATATTCAAGAAATTCTCAAGCAACTGCCCCACCGCTATCCTTTTTTGCTGGTGGACCGCGTGCTGGAGCTTGAGCGCAATACGCGCATCAAGGCAATCAAGAACGTAACGTTCAACGAGCCCTTCTTTACCGGGCACTTCCCTGGCCGCCCGGTGATGCCGGGTGTGCTGATCCTGGAAGCGCTGGCCCAGGCTGCCGGCCTGCTGGCGTTCGACGCCATGGGACAGGTGCCGGATGAAAACAATATCTACTACTTCGTGGGTATCGACTCCGCCCGTTTCAAGCGCCCTGTGGTGCCGGGTGACCAGCTGGCGCTGGAAATCACGATCGACCGTGTGCGTGGCGGTATCTGGAAGTTCAATGCCGTCGCCAGCGTGGACGGCGAAGTGGCTGCAGAAGCCCAGTTGATGTGCACCATGCGCCACGTGGGTTGAGTGAGGTCCTGTGGAACAAGACTGCCTGATTCATCCCAGTGCCATCGTCCATCCCCAGGCGCAGCTCGATAGCACTGTGCGGGTGGGGCCGTACGCCGTGGTGGGGCCCAAGCTGCGCATTGGTGCGCACACCACGGTGGGGCCGCATTGCGTGCTGGAAGGCGACACGGAAATTGGGTGCCATAACCAGATCTTTCAGTTCGCCTCGCTGGGAGCGCAGCCGCAAGACAAAAAGTATGCGGGCGAACCCACGCAACTGATCATCGGCGACCGCAACACCATCCGCGAGTTCTGCACCTTTAATACCGGAACGGTGCAGGATGGCGGTGTGACGCGCATCGGCAATGACAACTGGATCATGGCCTATGTGCACATAGCACACGACTGCGTCGTTGGCCACAACACCATTCTGGCCAACAACGCGACCCTGGCGGGCCATGTGCATGTGGGGGATTGGGTGATTCTGGGTGGCTTGACCGGAGTGCACCAGTTCACGCGGATCGGAGCCCATGCCATGGCAGGCTTTGCCAGCCATATCTCGCAGGATGTGCCGCCCTTCATGATGGTGGATGGCAATCCACTGGCCGTGCGCGGGTTCAATATCGAAGGTCTGCGCCGCCGGGGCTTTGGCGAGCAGCGCCTGCGTGCGGTCAAGCAGATGCACCGTCTGTTGTACCGCCAGGGGCTGACCCTGGAGGCTGCACGTGCAGCCATTGCGGCGCTGGCCGCCGAGTTGCCGGAGGCAGCAGCCGATGTGCAGGCCATGCTGGACTTTCTGGCGGCTTCCCAACGCGGCATTGCCCGCTGATGGCCTGTGACTAGCGATAGCAATGCCCGACTGGCCATGGTGGCCGGCGAGACATCCGGTGACCTGCTGGCCGGCTTGCTGCTGGACGGTGTGCACGCCCGCATGCCCCAGGTGCAGGCCGCAGGCATTGGTGGTCCGCAGATGGCGGCGCGTGGCTTCGATGTCTGGTGGCCCAGCGAAAAACTGGCCGTGCATGGCTACAGCTGGGAGCTGGTGCGCCGCTTGCGCGAAATCCTCTCCATCCGCAAGCAGTTGCGCCAACGCCTGCTGGTGGACAAGCCTGCGGTATTTGTGGGAGTGGATGCACCGGACTTCAACCTGGGGCTGGAGCGGGATCTGCGCGCTGCGGGCATCAAGACGGTGCACTTTGTGTGCCCTTCCATCTGGGCCTGGCGTGCCAACCGGATCGACAAGATCCGGGCTGCAGCAGACCATGTGCTGTGCCTGTTTCCGTTCGAGCCAGCCTTGCTGCAGCAGCATGGCATTGAGGCGACCTATGTCGGCCACCCGCTGGCGGCCGTGATCCCGATGGAGCCTGACAAGGCGGCGGCGCGTGCCAGACTGGGCCTGGCCTTGGACCGCAAGGTGCTGGCCTTGCTGCCGGGCAGCCGTTCTGCGGAAGTGCAGTACATCGCCAAACCGTTTTTTGCGGCGGCGGCGTTGGTGCGGGCGCAGATGCCGGAGGTCCTGGTGGTGGTGCCGGTCGTACCCCAGCATTGGCAGCGCATGCAGCAAGCCGTGCGTGAAGCCGGTGTGCAGGAGTGGGTGCAGCTGGTGCAAGGGCAGTCACACGACGTGCTGGCCGCCTGCGATTGCACCCTGATCGCCAGTGGCACGGCCACGCTGGAGGCGGCGCTGTTCAAGCGCCCGATGGTGATTTCTTACCGCATGCACCCCATCAGCTGGCGGCTGATGCGGCGCAAGCAATTGCAGCCCTGGGTGGGGCTGCCCAATATTCTGTGTTCTGATTTCGTGGTTCCCGAATTACTGCAAGACGCTGCCACGCCCGAGGCGCTGGCGGCCGCAAGCCTGGACTGGCTGCAAGCCTATGACCAGCAGCCTTCCAAGATTGCTGCGCTGCAGGCGCGTTTCAGCGCGCTGCACCACACCCTGTTCCGCGACACTTCTGCGCTGGCTGCCGATGCGATCCAAAAACTCATGTGCCGCTGAGCAGGCTTGCCTGCAGTGGCACGCGCCCGGCCTGGTGGCCGGTGTGGATGAGGCCGGACGCGGCCCCTTGGCGGGCCCGGTGGTGGCGGCGGCGGTGATTCTGGATGATCTGCATCCGATTGCCGGTCTGGCGGACTCCAAAAAGCTCACTGCTGCACGGCGTGAGGCCTTGTTCGATGAAATTCGTGCCAAGGCGCTGTGCTTCTGTATTGCCGAAGCGTCGGTGGAAGAGATCGATCGCCTCAACATCCTGCAGGCCACGATGCTGGCCATGCAGCGCGCCGTCCTCGGCCTGCGTCTGAAGCCTGCGCGTGCGCTGGTGGATGGCAACCGTCTGCCGGTGCTGGAGATGCAGGGCGAAGCCATTGTCAAAGGCGATGCACTGGTGCCGGCCATCTCGGCTGCGTCCATTCTGGCCAAGGTGCACCGCGATCGCTGGTGTGATGGGTTGCACGCCCGTTTTCCGCACTATGGTTTTGCCACGCACAAGGGCTACGGGACGGCGGCGCATCTGTTGGCTTTGCGTGAGTTTGGCGCGTGCCCAGAGCACCGCACTTCATTTTCTCCGGTGACCAAGGTCTTGCAGGCTGCGGCGCTCTCAGTGGGGGGGGGCGCATGATGCAGCACACCATGATTCAGTCGCGTGACAACGCCTTCGTCAAAGAACTGCGCCGTCTCTCCCAGGAAAGTACCGCCTACCGCAAGCAAGGCCAGGTCTGGCTGGAAGGCGACCACCTGTGCCGTGCGGCACTGGCCCGCGGCTTGCGCCCGAAAGTGGCGGTGTTTGCCGAGTCTGTCTGGCCGCAGGTGCCGGCGGAGTGGGTGCAGGCCGCCGGCAAGGCGGTGGTGCTGGCGGACAGCCTGTTTGCGGAGATCAGCAGCCTGGAGTCGCCTGCGCGCATGGGCTACGTGATGGAGTGGGATGCGGGTGCACAGGTCCAGCCTGGCGTGGCCGCGGTGGTGCTGGACCGGGTGCAGGATGCGGGCAATGTGGGCTCCATCTTGCGCAGTGCGGCCGCCTTCGGCTTTGGCCAGATCGTGGCGCTGAAGGGGACGGCCGCGCTGTGGAGCCAGAAGGTGCTGCGTGCCGGCATGGGGGCGCATTTCGGTCTGCATCTGGTGGAGGCTGCATCCATCGCGGAGGTGCAGGCCTTGCAGCTGCCGCTGGTGGTGACCAGCTCCCACCAGGGGACCCTGATCCACGAAGCCGCCTTGCCCTGGCCCTGCGCCTGGGCCATGGGGCACGAAGGGCAGGGTGTGGGCGATGCTCTGATGGAGATGGCGGAGCACCGCATCAGCATTGCCCAGCCTGGAGGGGAGGAGTCGCTGAATGTGGCGGCCGCAGCGGCGATCTGCCTGCATGCCAGCAGCGTAAGCATGTTGCGTGCGCTCGGGTAATCCCGCAGCAAGTCAAAGGGCTGAAGCAGAGAGAGCCTATAATGGGCGGCTTTCAAGCATTCCTTCATACGCCTAGCGACGCTCCCTCGCCATACCCTGCTGACACAAACACTGTCCCCACGCACGTGCGGGGGGCTGCGTTGGGCGTAACCGTAATAAAAAACCGGAGAACCCAGTGCTTTTGTCTCTCAAGGGAGCCTTCCCCCCCGCCATCCTGGCGCTCGCAGACGGCACGGTCTTTATTGGCAACTCGATTGGTGCGCAAGGCACCACGGTGGGCGAAGTCGTTTTCAACACTTCGCTGACCGGCTACCAGGAAATCCTCACCGACCCCAGCTATTGCCAGCAGATCGTGACGCTCACGTATCCGCACATCGGCAACTATGGTGTCAATCCTGAAGACGTCGAAGCCGACAAGATCCATGCCGCAGGTCTGATCATCAAGAACCTGCCTTTGCTGGCCAGCAACTTCCGCAGCACCCAGACGCTGTCCGAGTACCTGGTGGATGGCAAGACGGTCGCCATTGCCAACATCGACACCCGCAAGCTCACGCGTCTGCTGCGTGACAAGGGTGCGCAAAATGGCGCGATTGTCGGCCTGGCGGCTGGTGAGGAAGTGACCCAGGCCAAGATTGACGAAGCCATTGCCGCAGCCCAGGCCGCGCCCGACATGAAGGGGCTGGATCTGGCGAAGGTGGTGACCACGGCCAAGCCCTATCCCTGGACCGAGGCCGAGTGGACGCTGGGTGAAGGCTACGGCCAGCTCGAATCGCCCAAGTTCAAGGTTGTGGCCTATGACTTCGGCGTGAAGAAGAACATTCTGCGCATGCTGGCCGAGCGTGGCTGCGAAGTGACCGTGGTGCCTGCCCAGACGCCCGCCAAGGACGTGCTGGCGCTGAATCCCGATGGCGTGTTCCTGTCCAACGGCCCTGGCGACCCGGCCCCCTGCGACTACGCGATTGCCGCGGCGCAAGAGATCATGGCCTCCGGCAAGCCGCTGTTCGGCATCTGCCTGGGACACCAGATCATGGCCCTGGCCTCCGGTGCCAAGACCTTCAAAATGCAAAACAGCCACCACGGTGCCAACCACCCCGTGAAGGACCTGGATTCCGGCCGTGTGAGCATCACCAGCCAGAACCACGGCTTTGCGGTGGAGCTGGAATCGCTGCCCGCCAACGTGCGCGCCACGCACATCAGCCTGTTTGACGGCACGCTGCAAGGTCTGGAGCGCACCGATGTGCCCGCCTTCTGCTTCCAGGGCCACCCCGAGGCATCGCCCGGCCCGCACGATATTGGCTACCTGTTCGACCGCTTCACAGCGCTGATGGAGAAACACAACAATGCCTAAGCGCAACGACCTTAAAAGCATTCTGATCATTGGCGCCGGTCCCATCGTGATCGGTCAGGCCTGCGAGTTTGACTACTCCGGCGTGCAGGCCTGCAAGGCCCTGCGCGAAGAGGGTTACAAAGTCATTCTGATCAACAGCAACCCTGCCACGATCATGACCGACCCGGCCACGGCCGACGTCACCTACATCGAGCCCATCACCTGGCAGACGGTCGAGAAGATCATCGCCAAGGAACGTCCCGATGCCATTTTGCCCACCATGGGTGGCCAGACCGCGCTGAACTGTGCGCTGGACCTGTGGAAGCACGGCGTGCTGGACAAGTACCAGGTGGAGCTGATCGGTGCCAAGCCGGAAGCCATCGACAAGGCCGAAGACCGCCTGAAGTTCAAGGACGCCATGACCAAGATCGGTCTGGGTTCTGCGCGCTCCGGTATCGCCCACAGCATGGACGAAGCCTGGGATGTGCAAAAGAAGGTGGGCTTCCCCACCGTGATCCGCCCCAGCTTCACGCTGGGCGGCACGGGCGGCGGTATCGCCTACAACTCGGAAGAGTTCGAAACCATCTGCAAGCGCGGTCTGGAAGCCTCTCCCACCAATGAGCTGCTGATCGAAGAGTCGCTGCTGGGCTGGAAAGAGTACGAGATGGAAGTGGTGCGCGATACCGCGGACAACTGCATCATCGTCTGCTCCATCGAAAACCTGGACCCCATGGGGGTGCACACCGGTGACTCCATCACCGTGGCGCCGGCACAGACGCTGACCGACAAGGAATACCAGATCATGCGCAATGCATCGCTGGCTGTTCTGCGCGAAATCGGCGTGGACACCGGCGGCTCCAACGTGCAGTTCTCGGTGAACCCCAAGGACGGTCGCATGATCGTCATCGAGATGAACCCCCGCGTCTCGCGTTCCTCGGCGCTGGCGTCCAAGGCCACCGGCTTCCCCATCGCCAAGATCGCGGCCAAGCTGGCCGTGGGCTTTACGCTGGACGAGCTGAAGAACGAAATCACCGGCGGCAAGACCCCGGCGTCGTTCGAGCCTTCGATCGACTACGTGGTCACCAAGATCCCGCGTTTCGCGTTCGAGAAGTTCCCCGCTGCCGACAACCGCCTGACCACGCAGATGAAGTCCGTGGGTGAGGTGATGGCCATCGGCCGTACCTTCCAGGAATCCTTCCAGAAGGCCCTGCGCGGTCTGGAAGTGGGCGTGGACGGCATGAACGAGAAGACCCAGGACCGCGAAATCCTGGAAAAGGAACTGGGCGAGCCCGGTCCCGACCGCATCTGGTATGTGGGTGACGCGTTTGCGGCCGGCTGGACGCTGGACGAAGTGCACAGCATCACCAAGATCGACAAGTGGTTCCTGGTGCAGATCGAAGAGATCGTGAAGATCGAGCTCGAGCTGGACCAGCTGGCAGCTGCCAAGGGTGACGGCGCACTGGCATCGCTGGATGCGCAGACCCTGCGTACCCTGAAGCAAAAGGGCTTCTCGGACCGCCGCCTGGCCAAGCTGCTGCACACCACCGACCAGGCGGTGCGTGAAGCGCGCAAGGCCCTGAAGGTGCGCCCCGTGTTCAAGCGTGTGGACACCTGTGCGGCCGAATTTGCCTCCAACACGGCGTACATGTACTCCACGTACGACGAGGAATGCGAAGCCGCGCCCACCGACAAAAAGAAGATCATGGTGCTGGGCGGTGGCCCGAACCGCATCGGCCAGGGCATCGAGTTCGACTACTGCTGCGTGCACGCCGCCATGGCCATGCGCGAAGATGGTTATGAAACCATCATGGTCAACTGCAACCCCGAGACCGTGTCGACCGACTATGACACATCCGATCGCCTGTACTTCGAACCGCTGACGCTGGAAGACGTGCTGGAGATCGTGGCCGTCGAGCAGCCTGCTGGCGTGATCGTGCAGTACGGCGGCCAGACGCCGCTGAAGCTGGCCCTGGGGCTGGAAAAAGAAGGCGTGCCCATCATCGGCACCTCGCCCGACATGATCGATGCGGCGGAAGACCGCGAGCGCTTCCAGCGCCTGCTGCAGCAACTGAACCTGCTGCAGCCGCCCAATGCCACGGCCCGTACCGAAGCCGAAGCGCTGGAAAAGGCGGCCGGCCTGGGCTATCCGCTGGTGGTGCGTCCTTCCTATGTGCTGGGTGGCCGTGCGATGGAAATCGTGCACGAGCAGCGCGATCTGGAGCGCTACATGCGCGAAGCCGTGAAGGTCTCCAACGACTCGCCCGTGCTGCTGGATCACTTCCTGTCCAATGCCATCGAGTGCGATGTGGACTGCGTGCGCGACCGCGAAGGCAAGGTCTTCATCGGTGGGGTGATGGAGCACATCGAGCAAGCTGGCGTGCACTCCGGTGACTCTGCCTGCTCGCTGCCCCCTTACTACCTGAAGGCCGAGACCGTGGCCGAGATCAAGCGCCAGACGGCCGAGATGGCCCATGGCCTGAACGTGGTCGGCCTGATGAACGTGCAGTTCGCCATCAAGGAAGTGGACGGCAAGGACGTGATCTACGTGCTGGAAGTGAACCCCCGCGCTTCGCGCACGGTGCCGTTCGTCTCCAAGGCCACGGGTATCCAGCTGGCCAAGGTGGCTGCACGCTGCATGGTGGGCGATACGCTGGCCGATCAGGGCGTCACCAAGGAAGTGACGCCGCCGTACTTCAGCGTCAAGGAAGCCGTGTTCCCGTTCGTGAAGTTCCCCGGTGTGGACACCATCCTCGGCCCCGAGATGAAGTCCACCGGTGAAGTCATGGGTGTGGGCAAGACCTTTGGCGAAGCCTTTGTGAAGAGCCAGCTGGGCGCCGGCGTCAAGCTGCCGACCGAAGGCAAGGTGTTCCTGACCGTGAAGAACAATGACAAGTCCCGCGCCGTGGCGATTGCCAAGGAGCTGGTTGCCATGGGCTTCACGCTGTGCGCCACGCGCGGCACGGCCGCTGCGATTGCCGAAGCCGGTGTGGAAGTGCAGACCGTGAACAAGGTCACCGAAGGCCGCCCCCACATCGTGGACATGATTAAGAACAACGAGATTGCCTTGGTCATCAACACGGTGGAAGAGCGCCGCAATGCCATCGCCGACTCGCGCGCCATCCGTACCAGCGCCTTGCTGGCCCGGGTGACCACCTTCACCACCATCTTTGGTGCGGAAGCGGCGGTCGACGGGATGAAGGCCCTGCGCGGCAATCTGGATGTGTACTCGGTGCAGGAGCTGCACGCTCAGCTGACGCATTGATGGGGCACGGCCCGGACAGCCCGACGGGGCTGCCGGGTTTTACCGGAGGGATGCCGTGGCAAACACGGCATAATGGCCGGTAATGAATTGACAAGAACCGCCGCGCGGCAACGTGCGGCGGTTTGCTTTTGGGGCACGGGCCCCTGTCCGGCGTGGTCCGGCAAGGCCCTGCCAGGAGTGCCGCGAGCTGTGCGGTGTTTGCTGAATTTGGAGACTTGACTATGGCCACCATCCCCATCACCAAGCGCGGAGCGGAAAAGCTCAAGGTGGAACTGCAGCGCCTGAAGACGGTGGAGCGTCCTGCCGTGATCCAGGCCATCGCCGAAGCGCGTGCCCAGGGCGATCTGAGCGAAAACGCCGAGTACGAATCCGCCAAGGAACACCAGGGCTTTGTCGAAGGCCGCATCGGCGAAATCGAAGGCAAGCTGTCGGCTGCCCAGATCATTGACCCTTCGGCGCTGGACGCTGGAGGCCGCGTGGTGTTTGGCGCCACGGTGGATCTGGAAGACGAAGACAGCGGCGTGGCGGTGACCTACCAGATCGTGGGCGAGGATGAAGCCGACCTGAAGCTGGGTCTGATCAACGTGTCCAGCCCCATTGCCCGTGCCCTGATCGGCAAGGAAGAGGGCGATGTGGCCGTGGTCCAAGCCCCGGGTGGCGAGCGCCGCTACGAGGTGGTCGCGGTCAAGTACCTCTGAACGCGGTTTCACCCCCGCCGGCCATGACACCGCTGCAAGCACGCCTTCCGCTGCTGCTGGCTGCCCTGTGGTGGGGGAGCCTGACGGCCATGGGGGGCGTGGCCGTGCCGGTGCTGCAGGCGCACCTGCCATCACCCACCCAGGCGGCTGCGGCGTGCGCTGCGCTGCTGGCTGCACAGACCTGGATTTCCATCGCATGCTGCGCGCTGCTGCTGGTGGTTTCCAAGCGGAAGTACGCCGAAAGGCAGGAGGCCTGGGCGCAAGCCGCCATGGTGTTCGTGCTGGGCGGCTTGTTGCTGGCGCTGGTGGCGCAATACGGTGTGGCGCCGCGAGTGGCGGCCAGGCAGGGCGCCGTCTGGCAGTACGCCGCCGTGGCCTTGCATGTGCTGCAGTGGTGCTGTGCGCTGTGCACCTTGTGGAAGGTGGCCGCGTTGGCGTTGGCGTTGGCGGGACGGGACGATGCGGAGGCTACGCCACCGGCTTGATGTCTCGCAGAAGGAACGCGTGCCTGCTGGCAGTGCTGCCGGATGGTCGGTGGCCAGAGCCGTGGGCAATCTGTCACCGGCAGGCCATAAAAAAAGCAGTCCATCGGACTGCTTTTTTGCTGGTGCCATGCACCCGCCGTCAGCGGCAGGGTGCTTTCGAGTGGCGCTTATTCGCGCCAGTGTTCGGCCACCCAGCGGGCGGGCTTGATGAAGCGAAAACGCCGGTTGCGGCGACCGGCCAATGCGTCGGGCGGGTTGCACTCTCCGTGGAAGATGACGATGCGCGCACCTTCGGGCACAAAAGGCTCTTTCCAGTAGTTGGTGGGCCAGCTCGGAATGCCGTGGTATTTGAAGCTGGGGCACCACTCGGCGGGCCAGTACTGGAGCTTGCCTTGCTTGTGCAGAAAGTCCGACAGATAGGCCTGTTCGTTGCGGAACTGCTTGCGGATTTCCTCGAAGTGGCCGCGGAAATATTCCAGCACATCCGGATGAGCGCCCAGCTCGAAGCGGTACACCGACGAGTTGCCGGTGATGCGCCAGGGCCGCTTGTGGTCGTGGATGATGAGAAAGTCACCGGGGTAGGTGAAGAACTCGTCCAGCGGGCCGGTGATGACCACATCCACATCCAGGAACAGGGCCGTGCCCTTCAGTCCGTGCAGATCGGCGGAGAAGGTGGTCAGCTTGGTCCAGCCGCGTTCAGGGATGCCAGCGGGCAGGTCCAGCGAGGGAATGGGCAGGCATTCCACCTCGGAACGAATCCCTTCGCTGTTGTCGGTCAGGCAGACAAAGCGAAAATCTCCCTTGAGATGGCGGCGCACCATGGCGTAGAGACGGTTGACGTACTCCGGGCCGTACTTGGTACCCCACTTCATGCAGAGGATGTGGCGCTCAGGCGTCGCCGATGTCGTATTCAGTGCCATGGCAGGTGTGTCGTGGGCGTGCGCGACAGCGCTCAACCCAGGCGGCTTTTCTTGACCGATTTTTGCTTGGGCTTGGCGCGCTTGATCTGGCCGCCGGCGGTCAGGCGCTGGTTGCCCAGCACGCGCAGCTGCTTGACCTCAGGGCGCTGACCGGCCTTGCCGAACTTCAGCACCTTCACGTCGCGTGGGCCGGGCATGCGGTCTTCATCAAAGGCCTTTTCCTTTTCAGGAATCGGGCGCCACAGCACCAGCAGCTTGCCGATGTGCTGGATGGGGGCCGCGTTCAGCTCGTCGCACAGCTGTTGGTAGATCTGGTCGCGGGTGGCGCGTTCGTCGCCGAAGACGCGGACCTTGATCAGGCCGTGGGCATTCAGTGCCGCATCCACTTCTTTCTGAACTGCGGGTGTGAGGCCGTCACCACCGATCAGGACCACGGGGTCCAGGTGGTGGGCGTTGGCGCGGTGTTCCCGGCGCTCTGCGGGAGTCAATTCAATTTGGGGCATGGGCCGTATTATCGAGGCAGGAAGAATTTCGCATGAAGATCAATACCAAAAGCAAGAAAGTGGATAAGGCATGGCTCAACAACCATGTCAACGATCCCTATGTTCAGGCCGCACAGAAAGACGGCTACCGGGCCCGTGCGGCCTACAAGTTGAAGGAGATCGATGAGGCGCTCAAGCTGATCCATCCCGGTGACATTGTGGTGGATCTGGGCTGTGCACCCGGTGCGTGGAGCCAGTACCTGCGCCGCAAGCTGGCCCCCAAGGGAGCCGCCGTAGGGGGCTTGAATGGCACCATCATCTCGCTGGACCTGCTGCCGATGGAATCCATTGAAGGCGTGCACTTCATCCAGGGCGACTTCCGCGAGGAACCGGTGCTGGCGCAGCTGGAAGAGGCGGTGCAGGGACGGGCGGTGGATGTGGTGGTGTCGGACATGGCCCCAAACCTGTCGGGTAATTCCACGACGGACGGCGCGCGCATCACCCACCTGATTGAGCTGGCGGTCGATTTCGCGACCCACCACCTCAAGCCCGAGGGGGCGCTGGTGGTCAAGTTGTTCCACGGTCCCGGTTATGACGAGCTGGTGGCCCTGTTCCGCCAGACTTTTCGCACGGTCAAGACGTTCAAGCCCAAATCCTCGCGCATCCGTTCATCGGAAACATTCCTGATCGGAATGGGACTCAAGACCTGATGCCACTTTGATGTGGATCAGCCGCGGGTGTTGCCCCCTCCGCTGGGCGGATATTTCCCGGAGACCTATCGCCTTGGCAGGAATAAGGTTTCGATCCGCATGCTTGAAACACCTAAAATGCATCCCATATGGATGACATCGTCCGTATGTGCATGAATTTCGCCTTTTTCATTGGAGCCCCGCTTGAACAATCAGTGGTTTTCTAAAGTTGCCGTATGGCTGGTCATCGCCATGGTGCTGTTCACGGTGTTCAAGCAGTTTGACACCCGTGGCGGTGCTGGCGCTGGTTATGTCGGCTATTCCGACTTCCTCGAGGATGTGCGCAGCAACCGCATCAAGAGCGTCACCATCCAGGAGAGCCCTGGCGGCACCGAAATCATGGCAGTCACCAACGATGACCGCCGTGTGCGCACGACCGCGACCTACCTGGACCGTGGTCTGGTGGGCGACCTGATCAACAACAACGTCAAGTTCGACGTCAAGCCGCGTGAAGAAGGCTCGCTGCTGATGAGCTTGCTCATCAGCTGGGGTCCGATGCTGCTGCTGATCGGCGTGTGGGTGTACTTCATGCGCCAGATGCAGGGCGGTGGCAAGGGCGGCGCGTTCAGCTTTGGCAAGTCCAAGGCGCGCATGCTCGACGAAAACAACAACACCGTCACCTTCGCCGACGTCGCCGGTTGCGACGAGGCCAAGGAGGAAGTCAAGGAAGTCGTCGACTTCCTGAAGGACCCCAACAAGTTCCAGAAGCTGGGTGGCCGCATTCCGCGTGGCCTGTTGCTGGTGGGCCCTCCCGGTACGGGCAAGACGCTGCTGGCCAAGTCGATTGCGGGCGAAGCCAAGGTGCCGTTCTTCTCGATCTCGGGTTCCGACTTCGTGGAAATGTTCGTCGGCGTGGGCGCGGCCCGTGTGCGCGACATGTTCGAGAACGCCAAGAAGAATGCGCCTTGCATCATCTTCATCGATGAAATCGATGCGGTGGGCCGCCAGCGTGGCGCCGGCATGGGCGGTGGCAACGATGAGCGCGAGCAGACACTGAACCAGATGCTGGTGGAGATGGATGGTTTCGAAACCAACCTGGGCGTGATCGTGGTGGCTGCCACCAACCGCCCCGACATCCTGGATGCCGCTCTGCTGCGTCCCGGACGTTTCGACCGCCAGGTCTATGTGACCTTGCCGGACATCCGTGGCCGCGAGCAGATCCTGAACGTGCACATGCGCAAGATTCCTGTGGCCCAGGACGTGAACCCGGCCATCATTGCACGCGGCACGCCCGGCATGTCGGGTGCCGATCTGGCGAACCTGTGCAACGAAGCGGCCCTGATGGCTGCACGCCGCAACGCGCGCACCGTGGAGATGCAGGACTTTGAAAAGGCCAAGGACAAGATCATCATGGGCCCCGAGCGCAAGTCCATGGTCATGCCCGAGGAAGAGCGTCGCAACACGGCCTACCACGAGGCAGGCCATGCCCTGATCGGCAAGCTGCTGCCCAAGTGCGACCCGGTGCACAAGGTCACCATCATCCCGCGCGGCCGTGCGCTGGGCGTGACCATGAGCCTGCCGGAAAAAGACCGCTACTCCTATGACAAGGAGTTCATGCTCAACCAGATCGCGATGCTGTTCGGCGGCCGCATTGCTGAAGAAGTGTTCATGAACCAGATGACCACGGGGGCATCGAACGACTTTGAGCGTGCGACGCAGATTGCCCGTGACATGGTGACGCGCTATGGCATGACCGATGCACTGGGCCCCATGGTCTATGCCGAACAGGAAGGCGAGCCTTTCCTGGGCCGCTCCATGAGCAAGCCCAGCGGCATCAGCGAAGAGACCATGCAGAAGGTGGACGCTGAAGTGCGCCGCATCATCGACGAGCAGTACCATCTGGCGCGCAAGCTGATCGAGGACAACTCCGACAAGATGCATGCCATGGCCAAGGCCATGCTCGATTGGGAAACCATCGATGCGGAGCAGCTGGACGACATCATGGCGGGCAAGGAGCCACGTCCCCCCAAGGACTGGACGCCACGCAATCCCCCCTCGTCGGGTGACAGCGGGCACGGCGGTGGAACCCCTGCGGTAGACACCGATACGGCACCTACGGCGGTGTGATCCTGGTGCCACCAGGCACAGGAAAAGCGGGACTCTGTGGAGTCCCGCTTTGTTTTTTCAGATGAAATCCAAGGACGGGCGATGAATACATGCTGGCAGGTGACGCGCTTTGACATTGATCTGCGCCGACCGCGCGTCATGGGCATTGTGAATGTGACACCCGATTCCTTTTCGGACGGTGGGCGGCATGCCGGTACCAGTGCGGCCATGGCACATGCAGAAAGGCTGCTGAAAGAGGGGGCCGATATCCTGGACATCGGTGGCGAATCGACGCGCCCCGGAAGTCCCGCGGTGCCCCTGGACGAAGAGCTGGCGCGGGTGCTGCCGGTGGTCAAGGAAGCCGTGCGCCTGCAGGTGCCGGTGTCCGTGGACACCTACAAGCCAGAGGTGATGCAGGCGGTGCTGGATGCCGGCGCCGACATCATCAATGACATATGGGCTTTGCGCCAGGCAGGTGCCCGCGAGATCATTGCGGCGCATCCGCGCAGTGGCGTGTGCCTGATGCACATGCACCAGACGCCGCAGACCATGCACCTGGAGCACATGCAGGCCGATCCCGTTGCCCAGGTGCGCCAGTTTCTGGCGGAGCAGGTGGCATGCCTGGAGCAGCTGGGGGTGGCGCGCGAGCGCATCACGCTGGACTACGGCATCGGCTTCGGCAAGAGCGTGGAACAAAACTTTGCACTGCTTGCCCGGCAGCAAGATCTGCTGGACCTAGACTTGCCGCTGCTGGCGGGATGGTCCCGCAAGGGCTCGCTGGGAACCGTGACGGGCTTGCCCGTGCGCGAGCGCATGGTGCCCAGTGTGACGGCCGCCGTGCTGGCGGTGGAGCGTGGGGCACGTGTCGTGCGTGTGCACGATGTGGCGGACACGGTGGCGGCATTGAAAATCTGGAATGCCATGCATGCACACGATGCGGCGTGAGCAGTGGGTTGAGCAATAAAACGAGGAGGAGCGCCATGGCGCGTCAATATTTTGGTACCGATGGAATCCGGGGCACTGTCGGCAAGGCACCGATCACGGCCGATTTCGCATTGCGTCTGGCGCATGCGGTGGGCCGCGTGCTCAAGCGGACGCAAGAGCGTCCGACGGTGCTGATTGGCAAGGACACCCGGATTTCGGGCTATATGCTGGAAGCCGCGATGGAAGCCGGTTTCAATGCGGCAGGAGTGGACGTCATTCTGCTGGGACCGCTGCCCACGCCCGGCGTGGCCTATCTGACGCGAGCACAGCGCGCCAGCCTGGGGGTGGTGATCAGTGCCAGCCACAACCCGTACCCGGACAACGGCATCAAGTTCTTCAGCGCCCAAGGTACAAAGCTGCCCGATGCCTGGGAAGAAGAAGTGGAGGCCTTGATCGATGCCGAGCCTGCGTGGGTCGATTCGCGCAATCTCGGCAAGACGCGCCGGCTCAACGATGCGGCAGGCCGCTATATCGAATTCTGTAAAAGCACGTTTGCCAACGATCTGAGCCTGCGTGGTCTCAAGATCGTGGTGGATGCCGCCCACGGCGCGGCCTACCAGATTGCACCGCAGGTGTTCCATGAGCTGGGCGCCGATGTGGTGGCCATCGGCTGCCAGCCGGATGGGCTGAACATCAACGACGGTGTGGGGGCCACGTATCCGCAGGCATTGGCCCAGGCTGTCCGCGCCCACCATGCGGACTACGGTATTGCCCTGGATGGCGATGCCGACCGTCTGCAGATGGTGGATGCGCAAGGGCGTATCTTCAATGGCGATGAGGTGCTGTTCCTGATGGTGCAGGATCGTTTGCGACGCAGCGAACCGGTGGGTGGTGTGGTGGGCACCCTGATGACCAATATGGCGGTGGAAAAAGCCCTGGAAAGCCAGGGCGTGCCCATGGTGCGCGCCAAGGTGGGTGACCGCTATGTGCTGGAGGAGCTGCAGCGGCGCCAATGGATTCTGGGTGGAGAAGGATCGGGACATCTGCTGGCCCTGGACAAGCACACCACCGGTGATGGCTTGGTGAGTGCGCTGCAAGTGCTGCAGGCTTGTGCACGCAGTGGAAACACCATGGCAGCGCTGCTGGATGGGTTGACGCTGTATCCCCAGGTCATGGTGAACGTGCGCCTGCAGCCAGGCCAGGATTGGAAGTCCAACACGGCATTGGCACAGGCGCAGACCGCGGCCGAGAAGGAGCTGGGCCATTACGGGCGGGTGTTGATCCGTGCCAGCGGCACGGAGCCGCTGCTGCGCGTGATGGTGGAGGCGCAGGATGCTGCGCTGGCCCACCGCCTGGCGCAAGGTCTGGCGGATGCAGCCCGTGCAGGATGATGGTGCATTGGGGAGGTGCCGACTGCGCCCCCCTTCATAAAAAACGGGGCCCTTTATGGGCCCTTTTTTTATGATCCGAGCTTCAGTGAGACTGTGCGTAGCTGCGGAAAAAGTGCTCGAAGTCACCTGCCTGGAGCGGCCGGCTGAAGTGGTAGCCCTGGGCCTCATCGCAGCCTTGCTGTTGCAGAAATTCCAGTTGCGCCTGCGTCTCTACGCCTTCGGCCGTGGTTTGCATGCCCAGGGCCTGTGCCATGCGAATGATGGCGCTGACAATGGCGCGGTCATTGCTGTCGTGGTCAATGTCGCGGATGAACGACTGGTCGATCTTGAGCTTGTAAATCTGGAACCGTTTGAGCTGGCTGAGTGACGAGTATCCGGTGCCAAAGTCGTCCATGGACAGCCGGATGCCGTGGGAGTTCAAACGGTCCATCGTGGCCGTGGCCGTGCGGGGATCCTGGACGGCGACACCTTCGGTCAGCTCCAGCTCCAGCAGGTCGGGTGAAATGCCGGATTCCGTCAGGATGCGGCTGACCATCTCCGGCAGCTGGGGCTGGTGGAATTGAATTGCCGACAGATTGACGGCCACCTTGATGTTGCCCAACCCCTGTTGGTTCCACTGCTTGAGCTGTTCCACGGCGGTTTTCAGCACCCATTCACCGATCTGCAGGATCTGCCCGCTGTCTTCGGCCACCGGAATGAATTCCGCCGGGGAAATGGAGCCCAGTTCAGGGTGGTGCCAGCGCAGCAGCGCTTCTGCGCTGCGAATGGAGCCGGTGCGCAGGCACACCTGGGGCTGGTAATGCAGCTGGAACTGCTTGCGCTCCAAGGCCCGGCGCAAGGCATTCTCCAGCTGCAGTGCGCGCAAGGACTTGGCGCGCATCTCCGGGGTGAAGAAGCGGTAGGTGTTGCGGCCATCTAGCTTGGCGTGGTACATGGCCACATCGGCCGCCTGGGTCAGGGCATCGAATTCCGTGCCGTCCTGCGGGTGCAAGGCGATGCCCATGGAGGGCGCAATGGTCAGCTCATGGTGCTCGATCTGGTAGGGGCGCTGCGATGCCTCCTGCAGCTTGGCGGCCACGCGGGCGGCCCCCTGGGCGTTGGCTCCGGGCAGCAGCAGCACGAATTCATCCCCCCCCAGACGCGCCACGGTGTCGCGCTCGCGCACGATGGAGCGCAGGCGCTTGCCGATTTCCACCAGCAGGGCGTCGCCGACCTTGTGGCCCAGCGAATCGTTCACATGCTTGAAGTGGTCCAGGTCCAGGAAGATCACGGCCAGCGGCGTGCTGTTTTCGGTGGCGGTCTGGATGGCCCCGGCACTGCGCTGGGCCAGCAGCGTGCGGTTGGGCAGGCCGGTGAGCGGGTCGTAGTGCGCCAGCCAGTAAATGCGCTCCTGGTCCTGCAGGCGGTCCTGCACTTCACGGTGCAGGTCGGCCACCGTGGAGCTCAGTTCCAGAGTGCGTTCGCGCACCTGCTGCTCCAGCTGGTTCTGTACCTGTGCCAGATGCTGCTGCGCCAGCTTGCGGTCGGTGATGTCTTCGATGATCCAGACGCTGCCTTGCGAAAGATCGGAGGCATCCAGGAGCTTGCAACGCATCTCGCACTCAAGCACGGAGCCGTCCTTGCGCTGCAGGGCGACTTCGGCCTCGAAGCGCAGGCCGTTCAATAGTACGCTCTGGCTTTTGTGCTGCAGCTGCTCCCAGGCCTGGGTGCTGGGGATGAAACTGGTGGGGTCGATGTTCTGCAGTTCGCCGGGGTCGTAACCCAGCATCTGTTCCAGATGGGGGTTGCAGCGGGTGATCTTGCCTTTGCGGAAGAACGCAATGCCAATGGCCGCGTGGTCGAACAGCAGCTGCTTTTCTCGCAAGGCATTGCCCAGCAGCGACTGTGAGCGCTTTTGCTCGTCGATGTCGTCGATGATCCAGATGGAGCCTTCCCGTGTGTCGTCCGGGTTGATCAGGCGCCCGGTGAGTGCGCCCCAGAAAAGCCGCCCGTTCTTGCGGCGCATGAGGCGTTCGGTTTTGAAGACTTCACCGCGCGACAGCGTGGGGTAGGCGGTACGCCCCAGTTCGCGAAATTCGGTGCGGGTCGGATGAAAGTTGGCACTGCTGATGCCTTCCATGTCCTGTGGATGCAGATAGCCGAAGATTTCCGCGTAGCGCCGGTTGCAGCGCACGACCACGCGCTGGCGGATGAAGACGATGCCGACATCGGCGCTTTCCAGCAGCGTCTGGTGTTCCCGCAGCAGGCGTTGAACGGCATTCGACTCCGCACTTTCAAGAGGCAAGGCGTGCGAAGGCGCATTCAGCAGAGTGGACATGTGTGCGGAAGACACAAAAAGGGAAGCGACCCTGACCCGTCATGCGGGCAGGGGAGGTAAATGTGTACTTATGTTACACGCGCGCGTCACGCGCGGCGGTGTTACCCATCGGGATGTTTGTCGGTTTGCACACTCGCTTGACTGCGCACAAAAAATACGCAAGTCCACTTTGCCGGGCGCTTTTTCAGGACGCCGGCGTGCAGGCTAGAAGCAGGGCTTCAAATTGTGGTGCGGGCAGCGGGCGGCTGAACAGGTAGCCTTGCACAAAATTGCAGCCCTGTGCCTGCAGAAAATCCAGCTGCGCTTCGCTTTCCACCCCTTCGGCCAGGGTGTCCATGCCGAGTGCCTTGGCGATATGGATGATGGCCACAATGATGGCCCGGTCGTTGGCGTCCTGCTCCAGGTCGCGCACAAAGGACTGGTCGATCTTGAGCTTGTGGATCTGAAAACGCTTGAGGTAGCTGAGCGAGGAGTAGCCGGTGCCGAAGTCGTCCAGCGCAATGCGCACGCCCTGGCGATTGAGCCTGTCCAGCATGGCAATGGCGGCGGCTGGGTCGTCGACTGCGGCACTTTCGGTCAGCTCCAGCATCAGATGCTGCGCCGGCAACCGGGCATGGGCCAGATTGCGTGCCACCTGCTCGGGCAGGTGGTGGTGCTGGAACTGCAGCGGTGACAGATTTACGGACACGGTGCGCAGCGTGATCCCCATGTCCAGCCAGCGGCGCATGTCCTGGGCCGCCGTGCGCATCACCCAATCGCCGATGCCGATGATGAGGCCGGTGCTTTCCGCAATGGGAATGAACTCGGCGGGTGACACCTGGCCCAGTTCAGGGTGGTACCAGCGGATCAGCGCTTCCGCGCCGATCACGGCCTTGGTGTGGGTGTCCAGCTGGGGCTGGTAGTGCAGTGCGAACTGCTCCCGCTCCAGGGCGCGGCGCAGGGCATTGGCAATGTGCAGCGTGCGGGCGCTGCGCGCTTCCAGCTCGGCAGTGAAGAAGCTATAGCGGTTGCGGCCTGACTGCTTGGCGCGGTACATGGCTGCATCGGCACGCTGGTAGAGGGTGTCGAAGCCATCGCCGTCCACGGGGTAGGTGGCGATGCCGATCGACAGCGAGATGGTGAGCTCATGCCCATCGATCTGAAAAGGGGCTGCAGTGCTGTCCAGCAGCTTTTGCGCCAGAACCTCCACATCGGCCATCTGCCGGCCGTAGACCAGCACCACGAATTCGTCCCCGCCCATGCGCGCCACGGTGTCCTGGGGACGCAATTGCAGTTGCAGCCGCCGGGCCAGGGCCACCAGGACACGGTCGCCGACACGGTGGCCCAGTGAGTCGTTGATGTTCTTGAAATGGTCCAGGTCCAAGAATAGCAAGGCGGCGCAGCCTTCGGCGGTGCGCTGGTGCTGGATGGCTTGCGTGACCCGTTCGGACAGCAGGCTGCGGTTGGGCAGGCCGGTGAGGGCATCGAAATGCGCCAGGTGCCGGATGCGTTCCTGGTCCCGGCGCTGCTGCGTGATGTCGCGGAACAGGGTGATGCAGTGCGTCAGCCGGCCTTGCTCGTCGCGCAAGGCCGTGATGGTCCGGTACTGCTGGTAAGGGGTGCCGTTGCGGTGCAGGCCCTGTGTTTCGCCTTCCCATTGGCCGGTGCGCTGCACGAGCAGGTAGGGCTCGGCAGGCAGCTCGCTGGGTGCGCCGGATTGCGCCATGTCCAGGCTGGCCAGCTGACCGATGGCTTCGGGTGCACCGAAGCCACTCAGGCGGCAGTAGGCCGGGTTGATCTGGACAATGCGGTGCATGGCATCCGAAATGACAATGGCTTCGCTGCTTTGGCGAAACACCTGGGAGGTCAGGTAGAGCTCCTGCTCGGCTTGCACCCGTTCGGTCACATCGCGCGACAGCACGATGAAGTGCGCTTCGGAGGCAAATGCCGGGCTTTTGCGGGCCACCGAGAGTTCGAACCATTTGCTGTGCCCATCGCGGGTCGGAACTTGCAGCCTAAAACCGCTGGCCCAGCCTGAGGTTTCGGCGATCTGCAAGGCGTTGAAGACGATGCGGCTGTCTTTTTCAGGCAGGAATTCCGTGAAGCGCTTGCCGATCAAAGCATCCCGAGGGGCTGCCAGCATGTCGGGGCGCGGGCTGTGCACACTGATGTAGTGGCCTTCGCGATCCAGTTCCATCAGCACATCGGGAATGGCGTCGATGGTGGCGCGCAGCTGGCGCTGGGCGTCCTGGAGCTGTTGGGTGCGCTGGTTCACCATCTGCTCCAGATTGGCTTCATGGGCTTTCAGGTGCAGCAGCAGCTTGGTCAAGGCGCCGATCAAGGAGGCAAACAACAGGCCCGCCAAAGCCCGCATCAGCAAGGTGGTGGGGTTGAGCCAGCCGCTGCGGGGCATGACGCTGAGCATCCATTCGCTGTTGGGCAACTCGATGCGCTGGTGGACGGTGGCGGCCGACAGCGTGGTGCCGGCCGCCTGGATGATCTGCGGGGTGTCACTGCCCGGCGGGACACGCCAGAGCACATAGTCGTAGCCGCGTGCGTTCAGGCGCTCCAGGCGTGCAGTTTTCAGGACCGCTTCCAGGCGCAGGGTGACATTGGTGAAGCCCCAGAATTTGCCGGCTTCCAGAAACACCGGCATGCGCCCCACGATGCCGATGCCGCCCTGCGCCAGGGGCATGGGGCCGGCCAGGGTCAGCTGGTTGCTGTCGCGGGCCCGTTCGGCTTCGCGCTGCTGCTGGGGGGAGTTCAACTGGTTGAAGCCCAGCACACCTTCATTGCCCACCAGGGGCACCACGACCTGGATCACTCCGTTGGGTGCCAGGGACATGGCGCTGACTTCCGGGTACATCACGATCAGGTGGCGGGCCGTCTCCTCAAACGCCTGGATGGAACCGTGGGTCTGCGCCACAGCGGCGGCCAGGGCTTTGTTGGCGGCCAGGGCCTGGCCGATTCCGCGCTCCAGATAGCGCGCGTGGTCGGTGGCGACATCGTTGGCCAGGGCGCGGGCTTGCTGCTGATCCTGGCGTTCAAGGTGCCAGATCAGTGCGGTCGATAACAGCAAACCCAGGATGAACACCATCCACGCAACCGTGTTGGTGCGTCCGGCGTTCAGCAGCGGGGGGGCAGGTGTGGAAGGTTCGGCCACAGTGGTCTCTTTCCCGAAGCATTATCACGGTGAGGGCCGGGATGGCAAGTCGCTGCAGCAACGCCTGTCCTGCCGCGGCTGGACTTGCGGTGGGGTCTGCGGTGCAGATGCTGCAGTGACTGCAGTTGTTTGGAAAAGCAAAATTTCCTCTGTCCGTGGGGAGCCAATCTCATGCCGCGATCTGCCTGGAATTGGCTGCACATGGGCGGAATCCGTGTGGTCTTCAGCCATCCAGCGGGCCGGCTTGTGACAGGCTCACCAGCAGCCCGTGCCGCAGTGCCCCCTGGGCCATGCGCATCTGCTGCAGCCCCAGCAGTTCGAACACCGCACACATCACGCTGATGCCGCCACCGATGACCGGTAGCAGCTCGGAGCGCAGCCCTTGCAGGCTGGCCAGGTGGCGCACATGGCCCCAGGACTGCAACTGGTCGCGCAGCGCCCACAGCGCCTCGCGGCTGATGCTGCCCGGGGTATGGCCCTGGGCCGTCAGCACCTTGCTGATGGCGCCCGCCGTGCCGGAAGCACCGTACACCTGCGCGCTGGATGCCTTGGCCAGCTGGTTGGCCAAGGGGCGTGCCGGGGCCAGCACGGACAGCGCTGCCTCACGTGCCTGGGCAAAGGCGGTGGCAGACAGCGTGCCATCGGGGAAGAAGGCCTGCGCCCAGCCCACACTGCCCAAGGGGTAGGAGCTGGCGTGTCGCAGCTCGCTGCCCTGGCCCCAGCCCAGCTCGGTGGAGCGGCCTCCGATGTCCACCACCAGCCGGGGATGCTGGTCGTCGGGTAGGAACAGGGCCACGCCCTGGTAGATCAGCTGTGCTTCCTGCTCGCCGGTGATGACTTCCACCGGGCATTGCACAATCGATGCGGTGCGGTCCAGAAAGATCTGGCGGTTGGTGGCTTCGCGGAGGGTCTGGGTGGCCACCACCTTGCGCTGCGAGGGTGGCACATGGGCCATCAGCTGGGCGTAGCGCTGCAGGCAGTCCCAGCCGCGCTCCATGGCTTCGGGCTGCAGGCGGCCGTCGGCATCCAGGGCGCCTCCCAGGCGGATGGTTTCCTTGCGGTGCAGCTGCAGGCGGATATGGCCACGCTCCATGCGCGCGGTCTCCAGCAGAATGCTGTTGGAGCCGATGTCGATTGCGGCCAGCGCGCTTCCCTCTTTCATGTGCATGTGCCCCCAAGCCAAGCCGCGCAGGTTACCACCGAAGCCTGTGGCAGCCCTGACAGAACGGCCAAAGTCCCAGTGCCTGCAGCGGGCGCGCGGCGGGATGCTGGAGCCGTATGGCAGAGTGTGTCATGCCGTTGTCATGGGTTTGTCACATTGGCCGCCAATACTGGACGCTTCACCACTCGGGTTTCTTGTATGCATGCCGCTTCCACCGCCTTCGATGACAACGCGATGACAGAAGAAGCTGTTGTCAGCGATGTCCCCATGCGTGGGAGTGCAGACGTGGTGGCAGCGCTGGAGCTGGGCGCGACGCCCACCCCCAGTTCGCCAGTGGAAATGGCGGCCTTGTTGCCCGTGCCGGCGCCGCCAGTGCTGCCGCTGCTGGACCGGGATCTGTGCATTCTGGCGTTCAACGAACGCGTGCTGGCCTGGGCCATGCGCGACGATGTGCCGCTGCTGGAGCGGCTGCGGTTCCTGACCATCGTCTCCTCCAATCTGGACGAGTTCTTCGAGGTGCGCGCCGCACCGCAGGTCACGGCCATGCGTGCGGCCATCGAGCAGGGGGCGGCCATGCCGGCACCGCTGCAGGCCCTGGCCGACCATTCCCATGCCCTGGTGACGCAGCAGTACCGGATCTACAACGAAGAGATCAGCCCGGCCTTCGGGCGTGTCGGCATCCGTGTGGTGGCCAATCGCGACCGCACGGCGGCCCAGAGGGAATGGGTGCACAGCTATTTCGCCAAGGAGGTGCAGCCGCTGCTGGTGCCGGTTGGGCTGGATCCGGCTCATCCTTTTCCCAAGGTGGCCAACAAGACGCTGAACTTCATCGTGCGGCTACAGGGCAATGATGCCTTCGGTCGCCACAATGATGTGGCTATTTTGCGTGTGCCGCGTGCGCTGCCGCGCCTGGTGGCCATGCCAGCCAAGGTCACGGAAGGCAAGCGCCTGTTCGTCAGTCTGACCAGCATCGTGCGTGCCCATCTGAAAGACCTGTTTCCGGGCCGCAAGGTGCAGGAGTTTTCGCAGTTCCGCGTCACGCGCCACTCCGATCTCTCGGTGGATGAGGAGGATGTGCCGGACCTGCGGACCGCGTTGCGCCAGGGCCTGCACCACCGGCATTACGGCATGGCCGTGCGGCTGGAGGTGGACTTCGGCTGCTCCGACACGCTCGCGCAGATGCTGCTCACCCAGTTCTCGCTGCCGCCGCAGGTGTTGTTCCGCGTCAAGGGACCGGTGAATCTGGGGCGGCTGGCACAGCTGATCGAGCTGGTGGATGCGCCGCAACTGCTGTTCCCCGCCTGGCGCCCGGTCTGGCCACGCCAGCTGGCGCAAGGCAGCTCCATCATGGCGCAGATGCGCCAGCGCGATGTGCTGATGCACCAGCCGTTCGAGAGCTTCGATGGCGTGCTGGCGCTGCTGCGCGAGGCCGTGAACGACCCGCAGGTGCTGGTGATCAAGCAGACCATCTACCGCACCGGTGCCGATTCCGAGCTGATGCGGCTGCTGGCCGAGGCGGTGCGCCGCGGCAAGGAGGTCATGGCGGTGGTGGAGCTCAAGGCCCGCTTTGACGAGGAAGCCAACATCAACTGGGCAGAGTCTCTGGAGGATGTGGGTGCCCAGGTGGTCTATGGCGTGGTGGGACTCAAGACCCACGCCAAGATGCTGCTGGTGACGCGGCGCGAAGGTCGGCGCCTGCGGCGCTACGGCCATCTGTCCACCGGCAACTACAACATGCGCACGGCGCGGCTGTATACCGATCTCGGCTATCTGACCTGTGAGGCCGGCACCACGGCCGATATGGATGCCGTATTCAGCCATCTAGCCAACCAGAACCACATGCCCCAGCTGCAGCGCCTGGTGATGGCGCCGTTTGCCCTGCATGACCGCCTGCTGGCGCTGATAGGCAAGGCGGCCGATGCTGCGCGCCAGCGCAAGCCAGCGCGCATTGTGGTGAAGATGAATGCGCTGACCGATGAAGCCCTGATACGCGGCCTGGTGGCGGCCGGGCAGGCCGGTGTGCAGATTGATCTGATCGTGCGCGGAGCCTGCATGCTGCCGCCGCAGGTGGCCGGGCAGACCGACAACATCCGCGTGCGATCGGTGATCGGCCGCTTTCTGGAACACACCCGCGTCTTCTATTTTGCCTGGGGTGTGCACGAGCATGTCTACCTGTCCAGCGCTGACTGGATGAGCCGCAACATGCTGCGGCGTGTGGAGCTGGCCTGGCCGGTGACGGATGCGGCGCTGCGCCAGCAGATCATCGACGAATGCTTGGTGGCCTATCTGCACGATGACCGGGATGCCTGGAGCCAACAGCCCGATGGCCGCTATCTGCAGCCCCCGCATCCCCAGACCGGCCTGGGCGCACAGCAGGCACTGATGCAGCGCTACGCGGGCGGCTGACGCCGGCTGCGGCCGCAGGCAGTCATGCCTGGCCCCTGTCGCAGGGGCTGCGTGCGCTGGTGTGGATTGCTGACCGGTCGCACGCACACGCACGCACGAGCGATGGTGGGGTGACATTGCCGTGCGGTTGTATGCGTTGCCTGGGCACTGCCCGGGAGGCATTGATGGCATGCCTGGCCATTGCCGGTGCGTATGCAGCGCACTCCCGCAACGGTCGTGCAGCCTTGTCAGACAGCCGGTACGGCGTCGCCGTTCAGTCCAGCAAGAGTTGCAGTTTCCACGGCGTCCTGGACCAGGCTTCCGCCTCTTCCGCCAGCAGATGGGCGGATTGGGGAAACTGCTGCGACCAGTGGGCCGGCGCACGCAGGGTGAAGCTCGCACCGCGGCGCAGCAGTTGCATGCCCTGCAATTGGGGTGCCTGGCGGGCGTGGCACAGGATCACGGCCAGGCGCAGTGCCAGCAGTTCCATGGCACCGGGAGCCTGGCTGATGAAGTCTTCCACCTTCTTGAGCTTGCCGCGGTGGCCCAGCACCAGCAGGGCCAGGTGCAGCAACTCGTCCTCGGCAAAGCCTTTGGCGCCGCTGTATTGCAGGATGTAGGCGCTGTGGCGGTGGTAGTCGCTGCGGTTGATGCGTTGGCCCACCTCGTGCAACAGGCCGGCCCATTCCAGCAGGTGGTGCTGTGGCTGGGTGCTACCGGTCATCTCGCGCCACAGGTGCTGGGCGGTGTCGGCCACATGGCGCCCATGGGCGGTTTCCACGGCAAAACGGTTGGCCAGGGCCTGCACACTGGCAGTGCGCAGGTCGCCTGTGGGCAGATCGGCATCGATCAGGTCATGCAGCACGCCCTGGCGCAGTGCGCCCTGGGCAATCTGCATGGAGTCAATGCCCAGCAGGTCGAAGGCGGCACGCATGATGCTGATGCCGCCGGCCAGCATGGGGCGGCGGTCCTCGCGCATGCCTTCCAGCCGGATGCGGTCCATCGTCTGGGCGCGCAACAGCTGCTGCAGCAGCCAGTCCAGGCCGTCGCGGTCGATCACGCCCTGGCTGCGGCCATTGGCAATCAGGACCTCGCCGACGGCATTGGCCGTACCTGCCGAGGCATAGGCGCAATCCCAGCTGCCGGGACGGAAGGTGTCCAACGCCTCGTCCAGCACGGCGCGGGCGGCCAGTTCGGCGTTGGCAAAGGCTTCTGCGGTCAGCACGCCCTGGGGAAAGTAGCGCATGGACCAGGCCACGCTGCCAATGCGGTAGGAGGCCAGGGCTTCGGCCTGCACGCCGTGGCCCAGCACGAATTCGGTGGAGCGGCCGCCAATGTCCATCACCAGGCGCCGTTCATCGCTCATCGGCAGCTGGCTGACCACGCCGCGGTAGATCAGGCGTGCTTCGTCTTCGCCGCTGATGACATCAATGGGAAAGCCCAGCAGCTCGCTGCCGCGCTGCACAAAAGCCTCCCGGTTGCGGGCTTCGCGCAGTGTCTGTGTGGCCACCGCACGCACACGCTGGGGGTCGAAGCCGCGCAGGCGCTCGCCAAACCGCGCCAGGCAGGCCCAGCCGCGCTCCATGGCTTCCGGGGTCAGGTTGCGCTCGTCATCCAGCCCGTTGCCCTGGCGCACGGTTTCCTTGAGGTATTCGACCCGCTGGATCTGCAGGTGCTCATAGCTGCCAATTTCCAGCCGGAAACTGTTGGAGCCCAGGTCGATGGCGGCAAGTGTCGTGGCGTGTGGCATGAAGCGAAAACAGGTACGGGCGAAAAGGGGACAAGCTTAGCAGCGTCGCTGACGCGGAGATGACATCCGCGCGAATGCCTCTGGTGCTTTCTTGACAGAAGCGCAGAGGGCGCACGCTACGCCGACTGTGTGACAGATTGGTGACGCTCTGTGCGATGGTGCAGAACCCATGCTGCGCCCGGGGTGCAACGGCTTGCGACTTCTTTTTTATGTCACGACACTGTCACAAAGCCTTTTTACATTCACGCCTATCACTTTTTCATAACCGAGAGGTTTCTCATGAAGTTGTCTGTGTTGCGTAGTGTGGTGACGGGTGTGGTGGCTGTGGCCGGTGTGTCTGCTGTGTGGGCACAGCAGGAAGCCACGGGCGCGGGTGCCAGCTTCCCCGCTCCGCTGTACTCCAAGTGGGCTGCGGATTACCACAAGGCCACTGGTGTGAAGATCAACTACCAGTCCGTGGGCTCCAGTGCCGGCATCAAGCAGATCGAAGCCAAGACGGTGGACTTCGGTGCCTCGGACGAGCCGCTGAAGGACGACGAGCTGGCCAAAAAGGGTCTGGTGCAGTTCCCCACCGTGATCGGCGGCATCGTGCCCGTGGTCAACATAAAGGGTATTGCTCCCGGTCAGCTCAAGCTGAGCGGTCAGGTGCTGGGTGACATCTACCTGGGCAAGATCACCAAGTGGAATGACGCAGCCATCGTGGCCCTGAATCCCGGTGTCGCGCTGCCGGATGCCACCATAGCTCCGGTGCGCCGTGCCGACGGTTCGGGCACCACCTTCGGTTTCACCAACTACCTCTCCAAGGTGAACGCCGAGTGGAAGGAAAAAGTGGGTGAAGGCAAGGCTGTGAACTGGCCCACCGGTGCCGGCGGCAAGGGCAACGAAGGCGTGGCCGCCTTTGTGGGCCGTCTGCCCAACTCCATCGGTTACGTGGAATACGCCTATGTCAAGCAAAACAAACTGACCTTCACCCTGCTGCAAAACAGCAGCGGCGCTTTCGTGACGCCGGATGACGCCACCTTCAAGGCGGCGGCTGCCGGTGCCGACTGGTCCAAGAGCTTCTTCCAGATCCTGACCAACCAGCCTGGCAAGGACGCATGGCCCATCACCAGCGCCACCTTCATCCTGATGCACGCCAAGCAGGAAAAGCCCGAGCAGGCAGCTGCTGCGCTGAAGTTCTTCCAGTGGGCCTACCAGTCGGGTGACCAAACGGCCGCTGGTCTGGACTATGTGCCCATGCCTGAACCCGTCAAGCAAGTGATCTACAAGTCCTGGGGCAACATCAAGAATGCCGCAGGCCAGACCATCGCTGTGAAGTAATCTTTCGTTCTTCTCCTGCCGCGGGAGCCTCTGGCGCCTGCGGCAGGTCAGCTTCTTCTCAAGGTGCCCTCTGTGTCACAAACGACTTCGGCCCCTGGTTTGACGAACGCGCAAGCGTCGGACCGCCGTGCCAGTACCCCGTCTCCCCGCCGTTCCCCCCTGATCACCGGGGTGATGGCGGATCGTCTGTTTGCGTTGCTGGCCAAGGCGGCCGCATGGGTGACCCTGGGTTTGCTGGCGGCCATTCTGGTGTCGCTGCTGTTTGGTGCCTGGCCGGCCATCAAGGAATACGGTCTGGGTTTTCTGGTCAACAGCGAGTGGGATCCCGTGCAGGACAAGTACGGCGGTCTGGTGATGATTTACGGCACCTTGATGACCTCGCTGATCGCGCTGGTGATCGCGGTGCCGGTGAGTTTCGGCATTGCACTGTTCCTGACCGAGCTGTCGCCCGCCTGGCTCAAGCGCCCGCTGGGCACGGCCATCGAATTGCTGGCCGCCGTGCCGTCCATCGTGTACGGCATGTGGGGCCTGATGGTGTTCGGTCCCGTGCTGGCCACCTATGTGCAGCAGCCGCTGCAGTCCCTGCTGGATGGTGTGCCCTATCTGGGCGCCCTGGTGTCGGGCCCGCCGGTGGGTATCGGCATTCTGTCGGCCGGCATCATCCTGGCCATTATGATCATTCCGTTCATCGCCTCGGTGATGCGCGATGTGTTTGAAGTCACGCCCGCACTGCTCAAGGAGTCGGCCTACGGCCTGGGCTCCACCACCTGGGAAGTGGTGTGGAAAGTGGTGTTGCCCTATACCAAGGCCGGTGTGCTGGGCGGCGTCATGCTGGGCCTGGGACGTGCGCTGGGCGAGACCATGGCCGTGACCTTCGTGATCGGCAACATGAACCAGCTGAATTCGCTGTCGGTATTCGAGGCGGCCAACAGCATCACCTCGGCCCTGGCCAACGAGTTTGCCGAAGCCGGCGAAGGCCTGCACCAGGCATCGCTGATCTATCTGGGCCTGGTGCTGTTCTTCATCACCTTTGTCGTGCTGTCGCTGTCCAAGGTGCTGCTCAACCGTCTGAAAAAGAGTGAAGGAGCACGGGCATGAGCACCACCAGCCAACGCATGCTGCAAGATGCCGACCTGGCTGCACGCCGCCAGGCCAAATACGCCAAGCGCAAGCGCCTGAACCGCATTGCCTTGACCCTGTCGCTGGCCGCCATGGCCTTCGGCGTGTTCTGGCTGATCTGGATTCTGTGGGAAACCGTCAGCCTGGGACTGGGGGGCCTGAATGCAGCGCTGTTCACCGACATGACGCCTCCGCCCAATGAAGAGGGCGGCCTGGCCAATGCCATCTTCGGTTCTCTGACCATGGTGCTGATGGCCACGCTGGTGGGGACTCCCATCGGTGTGATGGCCGGCGTCTACCTGGCCGAGTACGACCCGCGCAGCTGGCTGGCCAGCACCACGCGGTTTGTGAATGACATTCTGCTGTCTGCCCCCTCCATCGTGATCGGCCTGTTTGTCTATGCTGTGGTGGTGGCGCGCTTCAAGAGTTTTTCGGGTTACGCCGGCATCGTGGCGCTGGCGCTGCTGGTGATTCCGGTGGTGATCCGCACTACCGAGAACATGCTCACCCTGGTGCCATCCAATCTGCGCGAGGCCGCCTATGCGCTGGGCACGCCCAAGTGGAAGGTCATCAGCCGCATCACCTTGCGTGCGGCCCGTGCCGGTGTGATCACCGGCGTGCTGCTGGCCGTGGCCCGCATCGCCGGGGAGACGGCTCCGCTGCTGTTCACGGCGTTGAACAACCAGTTCTGGAATGCCGACCTGTCCAAGCCCATGGCCAGCCTGCCGGTGACCATCTTCAAGTTTGCGATGAGCCCGTACGAAAACTGGCAGCAACTGGCATGGGCGGGCGTGTTCCTGATCACCATGGCCGTGCTTGCACTGAACATCCTGGCACGTGTGTTGACCCGCCAAAAGTAATAGCAAGGAAACCTGCAGATGACTGCGACTACCCTGAATCCGGTGAGCACCGCCAAGCTGTCGGTGCGTGATCTGAACTTCTACTACGGCAAGTTCCACGCCCTCAAGAACATCAACCTCGAGATCCCCGAAAAAAAGGTCACGGCCTTCATTGGGCCCTCGGGCTGTGGCAAGTCCACCTTGCTGCGCACCTTCAACCGCATGTACGAGCTCTATCCCGAGCAGCGTGCCGAAGGCCAGATCATGCTGGACGGCGAGAATCTGCTGACCAGCAAGCAGGACGTGGCGCTGATCCGTGCCAAGGTGGGCATGGTGTTCCAGAAGCCGACGCCGTTCCCCATGTCTATCTACGACAATATTGCCTTTGGCGTGAAGCTGTTTGAAGACCTGAGCGCCGCCGACATGGACGACCGTGTGGAATGGGCGCTGCGCAAGGCGGCGCTGTGGTCGGAAGTGAAAGACAAGCTGCAGCAAAGCGGCTCCGGTCTGTCCGGTGGCCAGCAGCAGCGCCTGTGCATTGCGCGCGGCATCGCCATCAAGCCGGAAGTGCTGCTGCTCGATGAGCCCTGCTCGGCCCTGGATCCGATTTCCACCTCCAAGGTGGAAGAGCTGATTGCCGAACTCAAGAGCGATTACACCGTGGTGATCGTGACCCACAACATGCAGCAGGCAGCACGTTGCAGCGACTACACCGCCTATATGTACCTGGGCGATCTGGTGGAATTCGGGGAGACGGAACAGATGTTCTTCAAGCCCCAGCGCAAAGAAACCGAAGACTACATTACCGGCCGCTTCGGCTGAGGAGCAATTACATGCCAGACAAGCATCTTTCCTCGCAGTTTGACTCGGAGCTCAACCGCGTCTCGGCCCGTGTCATGGAGCTGGGCGGTCTGGTGGAGCAGCAGATCCACCAGGCAGTCCATGCCCTCACGCAGTTCAGCACCGATTCGATTGCGCAGATCAACGCCAATGAAGCGCGCGTGAATGCGATGGAAGTCGAGATCGACTACGAACTCTCTTCCATCATCGGCCGACGCCAGCCCACGGCCCGCGATCTGCGCATGCTGATGGCCTTTTCTAAGGTCACCGCCAACCTAGAACGCATGGGCGACGAAGCCCACAAGATTGCCCGCATGGTGCAGTCCATCATCGAAAGCGGTGCCGCCCGATCGCTGCCCGCAGGGGAGCTGCGCGTCGCGGCCGAGATGGCCTCGAGCATGCTGCGCAAGGCGCTGGATGCGCTGGCGCGGCTGGACACCAAGTCGGCGGTGGTCATCCTCAAGGAGGACGATCTGATCGACCACGAATTCGATGGTTTTGTGCGCAAACTCATCACCTACATGATGGAAGATCCGCGCAAGATTTCGCCCAGCCTGGACCTGCTGTTCGTGGCCAAGGCCATCGAGCGCATCGGTGACCACTCCAAGAACGTGGCCGAGCAAATCATCTACCTGGTCGAAGGCAAGGACATCCGCCATGAAACCATGGATGTGATCGAATCGACGGTGAAATAATCGAGGACGGTGTTTCGGGTATGAAGAAGAACCCCCAAATCCTGATCGTGGAGGATGAGCCGGCGATTGCGGAGCTGATCGCCGTCAATCTGCGCCACAACGGTTTCCAGCCGGTGTGGGCCGAGGACGGTGCCAGCGCCCAGCGTGAGCTGGATGCCGTCCTGCCCGACGCCATCTTGCTGGACTGGATGCTGCCGGGGGCCAGTGGCCTGGCCCTGGCGCGCAAGTGGCGCACGGATCCGCGCACCAAGCAGATTCCCATCCTGATGCTGACGGCGCGTGGTGACGAGCCTGACAAGGTGTCGGGCCTGGATGCCGGTGCCGACGACTACATCACCAAGCCCTTTTCCACGCAGGAGCTGCTGGCGCGCATCCGCGCCGTGCTGCGCCGCCGGGCACCGGAGCAGGTGGCCACACGCGTGACCATGGGTACCCTGGAGCTGGATGCATCGACCCACCGCGTCTCGTATGCGGGCGAGGCGCTGAAGCTGGGGCCGACAGAGTTCAAGCTGCTGAACTATCTGCTGAACCATCCGGAACGTGTGCACAGCCGCGCACAGCTGCTGGACAAGGTCTGGGGTGACCATGTCTTCATCGAGGAGCGGACGGTAGACGTGCACGTCAAGCGCCTGCGCGAAGCGCTGGGCGAAGCTGGCGGCATGGTGCAGACGGTGCGGGGTGTGGGTTACCGCCTGAGCGCCCCCTCGTCCGCGGCAGGCGCCTGATACGACAATGCACAACAAGCCTGGTGGCTGAGCCGCTGCCGGGCATGCACAACACACAGAAAAGAGTGCAGACATGACGTGGCGTGGATTGACCCTGGCTTTGCTGCAGGCAGCGTTGATGGGCCTGGGGTGGTGGCTGGGGCAAGCCTGGGGCGTGGCCGCGGGTGCGCTGCTGGCCACCTGGCTGTGGATGGCCTGGGACATGTGGCGTGCGCGCAAGCTGCTGGTGTGGCTGCGGTCGACCGAGCTGCAGCAGGCGCCGGCCATGTCCGGGCTATGGGGAGAGCTGTCCACCCGCATGCGCCGCTGGCTGCGTCTGGGTACCCAGCAGGTGCAGCAAAGCGAACAGCGCCTGCAGGACATCTTTGCGGCCTTGCAGGCCAGTCCCAATGGCCTGATCCTTCTGGATGCCACCGGCCACATTGAATGGTGCAACCAGATGGCGGAGCAGCAGTTCGGTCTGGATGCGCAGCGCGACATGCTGCAGTCCATGGGCAATCTGGTGCGTGATCCGGCTTTCAGTGCCTATTGGGCGCGGCATGACTTTGCGCAGCCGGTGCTGATGCAAGGGCGTGACAGTACCGCAGCGCGGCCGGTGCGACTGTCGGTGCAGCTGTATGCCTATGGCGATGGGCGACACCTGCTGCTCTCGCGCGACATCACCTCGCTGGAACAGGCCGAAGCCATGCGCCGCGACTTCGTGGCCAATGTGTCGCACGAGATTCGCACGCCATTGACGGTGTTGGTGGGGTTTGTGGAAACGCTGCAGACCCTGCCGCTGGAAGAAGACGAGCGCAAGCGTTTTCTGGGCCTGATGGCGCAGCAGGCGACGCGCATGCAAAGCCTGGTGCAGGACCTGCTGACCCTGTCGCGGCTGGAAGGCAGTCCGCTGCCCGCGCGCGGAGAGTGGACGCCGCTGGCGCCGCTGCTGCGCCAGTGCGAGGATGAGGCCCGCGCCCTGTCCGACATGGTGACCCGCAAGAGCGGGCAAGCCCATGTACTGGAGTTTCCTCCCGCATCGGCCGTACAGATCGACGTGGCGGGCATTCCCGCCGAGTTGCAAAGCGCGTTCTCCAACCTGATCAGCAATGCCATCCGCTATACGCCGGCGGGAGGCCATATCGCTGTGACATGGACTTCCCATGCCGACGGCAGTGCCACGTTCGCGGTGCAGGACAGTGGCCGGGGCATCGACCCGGAGCATGTGGGGCGCCTGACGGAGCGCTTCTACCGCATTGACCGCAGCCGTTCGCGCGAGACGGGGGGCACAGGGCTGGGTCTGGCCATCGTCAAGCATGTGCTGCAGCGCCATGGTGCGCAACTGCACATCAGCAGCATCCTGGGCAAGGGCTCGACTTTTTCCGCCACGTTCCCGGCCCAGCGCCTGCGTGCGCACGCGATCGGCTTTACCGGCAACTGAAATCTTTCAGCGTGGCCACTCGTCAAGCCGGTGCGGCCTCATCCGGGGTGGATGGCTGGGTCCGGGGTGCTGCGAGCCTGCGGCAAAAGCCGCAGGTGGCGCTGCAACATGGCGACAAAGATCAGGGCCGTCACGGCCAGTGCCAGCACGCTGGAAGCCCAGAACGGGGTCGGGGAGCCCCGCCATGCCGGTGGCCATTCCCACAGATAGGCCATGGCGTAGCCTCCGCCCAGGCCCACGCCCCACAGCATGGTGCTGTAGGTGACCAGTGGTGCCAGGGTGATGCGCAAGGCGCGCAACACAAAGATGCAATAGCACTGGATGCAGTCGGCCAGGTGGTAGGCCGCAATCCAGCCCAGCAGGCCGGTTGTCAGGGCGGCCACGGCCGCATCCTGGGTGTACAGGGCCGCGATGGGGCTACGCAGCAGCCACACCGTCAGGGCCAGCACGGCGCCCAGGCCGGCGGCCAGGCGCAAGCCCTGGCGCGCCATCTGCGCTGCATGGGCCGCATGCCCGGCGCCCAGCCAGTAGCTGACCCGGGCGCTGGTGGCAATGGCCAAAGACAGGGGCACCATGTAGCACAGCGCGGCCAGATTGGCGGCAATCTGGTGGCTGGCCGAGGACAGGCTGCCTTGGCGGGCGATGAACAAGGCCATCAGCGTGAAGGAGGTCACCTCCACCGAGATGGACAGGCCTGCCGGTATGCCCAGCCTGGCAAACTGACCTAGTTGCTGCCGGTCTGGCTGCTCCATGGGGCGCCACAGTTGCAGCGGGGCATACAGCGATTGCCGGCGCAGCAGTGCAATGGCCAGCAGCACCGTGGCGTATTGCACCAGCAGTGTGGCCCAGGCACAACCTGCGGCGCCCATGGCGGGCAGGCCCAGGCCGCCAAAGGTGAACCAGATGGACAGCAGAATCTTGGGCAGCAGGGACAGCAGCTGCAGCCAGGTGACCAGCTGCGGGTGGCCCAGCGCCTGGTTGAGGGTGGTGAACAGCCGGAAGAACAGGGCGGCCGGCAATGCCATGGCCACTATGCGCAGATAGCTGCGCACTTCGGGCTGCAATGCCGGCGGGACTTTGGCCCAGTCCAGCAGCAGGCGGGGAGCCAGCAGCGTGGCCATGCCGACGGCGGTCACCAGCAGGTAGAGGTACAGCGACTGGCGAAAGGACTGGCCAATGAGCGCGGGCTGCCGGCGGCCATGCTGCTCGGCCCAGATGGGCAGCAGGGCCTGGAGAATGCCCATCAGCGAGATGTACACGCTGACAAAGATGGCGCTGGCCACGGACAAGGCGGCCAGTGCGTCGGAGGCATAACGGCCCGCTACCACGGTGTCGGTGACGCCGAAGGCCATTACGGCCAGCTGCCCTGCCAGCACCGTGCCGGCATGCCGTGCCACAGTGCGTATTTCGCTCATGGGCTCAGCGGCGCTGCAGGATCAGCAGGCGGTCTTTCTTGTCCGTGGGACGGGCGGCGATTGCATGCTGTTTCCATTGGGTGGTGGCGGCAGGCGACAGCGTGGCCCAGTAGGCCGGTTCGGTGATCGTCCATTCGCAATTCCGGGCGCGGTCCACCCGGAATAGCTGCAGTTGCCATGGGGTGTAGTACTGCAGGGCGGCGACTTCCGCACGGCCCAGGCCGGCCACGTTCACGCAGGCAGAGTCGTCCGCAGGTATCGCTGCCAGCACCTGGCGCATATGGGGGGCATCGCTGCGCCCATAGTCCAGCGCAGGCAACCACAGCGTCATCAAGAGCACCCAGCCCAGCGTGGCACCGCCTGCGGGCAGCACCAGGCTTTTCCAGATGGCTGCGCGGTGGCGGCGCGTGCGCCAGGCCACCAGCAGCAGCCAGGCGACCGTGGCCGCCAGAGCAACGGCAAATGGGAACCAGGAGAACGTGGGCGTGAAACCGGGGGCCAGCCTGGCCACATTGGCGGCTGGCTTGGCGGGGAAGCCGGTCTGCATGGAGATCCAGATCACCCAGATGGCAATGCCGGAGATGGTGAAGAAGATCAGGGTGAACCAGTCAATCAGCGCGCCCAGGCTGCGCCGGAGCGTGGGCAGGGCAAAGGCGGCCAGCATCGAGATGGCAGGCAGGCCCAGCAGCAGTGCGCGGTCGGCGGGCTGGGTGGTCAGGGTGGCCCCCACCGCCAGGACCCACAGCCACAGTGGCAGGGTCAGGTGGGTGTGGCGTGCAGGTGCTGCCAGTTGATGGCGCCAGCGCCACAGGGTCCACAGCGCCAGCGGCCAGGCCGGCCAGCTGAACCAGGTCAGCAGCCTGCCCAGGCTTTGCCATTCCTTGCCTTCCACCCAGGGATTGATCAGGCGCCATTCCCACAGACCTAGTTTCCAGGCGATGAAGGAGGTGAATGCCACGGCGCACAGCCACCAGATCGCCCAGGTGCCCTGGTGCTGCAGGTCGGTGCCGCGGGTGTGCCAGGTCAGCACGGCAATGCCCAGGCCCAGGATGGATGCCAGCGACGGCGCACCGCTGAGGGTCAGGCCCAGCAGGCCGATCCCCGTCAGCGCAGCCGCCAGCCGGGGGTGGTAGGCCATGGCCGCAGCGGCCAGCAAGGTGATGGTGCCGAATGCCAGCTGGGCCAGATAGCTGCTGGTTTCGTGCGAGAACTGTGCCAGACCCAGGCAGGCCATCAGGGCCAGCAGGCCGCCGTCGGCAATGGCGCGGGCGTAATCCTGGGGGCGAGCCTCGCCGCCGAAGGCGAACGCAACCGGCTGTGCGCCCGGGGTGCGGGCCAGGTAGTACACCGCCCACCACATGGACATGAAGGTCAGCACCAGCAGAGCGATGAAGGGCAGGCGCACCACCCATTCCGGACTCCAGCTGGAGGGAAAGATCTGCAAGGCCCAGGCCCCCAGCCAATAGGGCAGCAGACCTTCGGTCGACGGGGAAAGCCCCAGCATCGAGGGGCGCAGCCAGCTGGTATCCCCGGCAGCCAGGGCACGCATATAGCCGAACGATGCGATGTCCGTCTCCCGCCAGGGCGAGCGGCCGATAAAGCCGGGGAAGACATAGGCAGCGCACAGCAGCCACAAGGCCCAACGGGGCAATGTGCGCACGGCGTTCTGGGCAACGATGGCGGGACTGGGCGGATTCATGGGCGAAAAACGGGCATCAGGCACAGCAGCCTGTCAGGTACCGCGCAGCATACCGGGCGCGGCAAATAAAAAGGCAGCACGGTCGCCCGGGCTGCCTTTTTGGCGAAAGAAGCAGAGATTACTTCTTGCCGAAGCGGTTGCGGAACTTTTCCACGCGGCCGCCCATGTTGTCCACCGACTTTTGGGTACCGGTGTAGAAGGGGTGCGACTCGGAGGAGGTATCCAGCTTGAACAGGGGATATTCCTTGCCTTCGAAGGTTTCGGTTTCCTTGGTGGGCACGCACGAACGTGTCACAAACTTGAAGCCGTTGGACAGGTCCGAGAACAGAACTTCGCGGTAGTCGGGGTGAATGCCTTCTTTCATGATCTTCCTTTGGTCAAGTGCGGTAGCCGTGCCTAACCTGCTACAACCCTTGTAGCAGTCAATGCATTAAGCGTACTTTCCGCAATAGAAAAAGCCCCTGATTATACATCGAGGGGCTTTGTCAGTGTGCGGGAGGCAGGGATTTAGCCGCCGCGGCGCATCATGTCGAAGAAGTCCACATTGGTCTTGGTGGCCTTCATGTTCTTGATCATCAGCTCCATGGACTCGATCTCGTCCATGTTGTACATGAACTGGCGCAGGATGCGGGTCTTCTGCAGGATTTCGGGTGGCAGCAGCAGCTCTTCGCGGCGTGTGCCGCTCTTGTTGAGCTCGATGGCCGGGAACACGCGCTTTTCATACAGGCGGCGGTTCAGGTGCAGTTCGCTGTTGCCGGTGCCCTTGAATTCTTCAAAGATCACTTCGTCCATGCGGCTGCCGGTGTCCACCAGGGCGGTGGCGATGATGGTCAGCGAACCACCTTCTTCCACCTTGCGGGCGGCACCGAAGAAGCGCTTGGGGCGCTGCAGGGCGTTGGAGTCCACACCGCCGGACAGCACCTTGCCGGAGCTGGGCACCACGTTGTTGTAGGCGCGGGCCAGGCGGGTGATGGAGTCCAGCAGGATGACCACGTCCTTGCCCAGTTCCACCAGGCGCTTGGCGCGTTCGATCACCATTTCGGCCACGTGCACATGGCGGGTAGCCGGCTCGTCGAAGGTGGAGGCAATGATTTCGCCCTTCACCGAGCGCTGCATTTCCGTCACTTCTTCCGGGCGCTCGTCCACCAGCAGCACCATCATGTGCACATCGGGGTGGTTGGCCGTGATGGCGTGGGCAATGCTTTGCATCATCATGGTCTTGCCGCTCTTGGGCGGTGCCACGATCAGTGCGCGTTGGCCGCGGCCAATGGGGGCAATGATGTCGATGATGCGGCCGGTGATGTTCTCTTCACCCTTGATGTCGCGCTCCAGGCGCATCTGTTCCTTGGGGAACAGGGGGGTCAGATTCTCGAACATCACCTTGTGCTTGTTCGATTCAGGCGAGTTGCCGTTGACCTTGTCCAGCTTGGTCAGGGCAAAGTAGCGCTCGCCATCCTTGGGAATGCGCACTTCGCCTTCGATCATGTCGCCGGTGTGCAGATTGAAGCGGCGCACCTGGCTGGGGGAGATGTAGATGTCGTCCGTGCTGGCGGTGTAGCTGGTGTCGGGGCTGCGCAGGAAACCGAAGCCATCGGGCAGGATTTCCAGCACGCCATCGGCAAACACCTGTTCGCCGGCCTTGGCGCGCTTCTTGATGATGGCAAACATCAGCTCTTGCTTGCGCATACGACCGACGTTTTCGATCTCAAGCGCTTCGGCCTGCTTCAACACTTCGGACACGTGCAGTGCCTTGAGTTCGTTAAGGTGCATGGAGTTGCTCCTGGGCGGAGTCTTTAAGAAATCAGGGGGGGGCGTAGGGCCGAGGGAGACCATTGATTGCGTGGTCTGCTGGCGCTGCCGGAAGAGATCAGGACCCGCAAGCCGATGCTGCATTGCGAGGTCTGTGCTGATTATGACAGGAAATGCCGGGCGTTCGCTAGTTTTGCGGGAAACGGGCCGGTTCCTGGAGGAATGAGGTCTTGGGGAAACACATTGCCCGGGGCACGCACTGGCCCGGGCAATGCGGAGGGTGATCAGGCCAGGTTCTGGTCGATGAAGGCCGTCAGCTGGGCCTTGGCCAGGGCGCCCACCTTGGTGGCAGCCAGTTCGCCGTCCTTGAACAGCATCAGGGTGGGGATGCCGCGGATGCCGAACTTGGCGGGGATCTCGCGGTTTTCGTCCACGTTCATCTTGGCGATGGTCAGCTTGCCTTGGTAGGCACTGGCCACGTCGTCCAGGATGGGGGCGATCATCTTGCAGGGGCCGCACCATTCGGCCCAGTAATCCACCAGCACAGGCGTGCCCGATTGCAGCACGTCGGCTTCAAAGCTTGCATCAGAAATGTGTTTGATCAGGTCGCTGGCCATGGGGTTCCTTGTTGGTTGCTTGCTTATTGCAGAACGGAATCAGAAATGCGGTTTGGCAATATGCCAAGAGTTGGGGTTATTGTCGCAGAAAGCAATCTCCAGACTTAGGGTGTGGACAGGGTAGGAGGCGCTATGACGCTGATAGCATTCGGTGATCGCATGCTGCATGCCAGCCTGCCGAATCTTGAATCCCGCCGCCACTGCGGGCCGACGGCAGGGCGGGGGATGCCCTTGTCGCTGCAGCCATGTGGCTTCAGCACCACAATCGCGCCCTGCTTGTGCCGTGTACCTGCGTCACCCCGCCGCCAGGATGGGTTGCCACGCGGTCTGTACCTTACGAATACGTTTTATGACTCCCTCCGCTTCTTCGCAGGACGCCCTCCACGCTGGCCCTGCCGCCCTGGATTGTGAAATCGCCATCATTGGCGCCGGCCCGGCGGGCCTGATGGCCGCAGAACGCCTGTCGGCGCAGGGGCGTGCGGTGTGTGTGTTTGACGCCAAGGCCTCCGTGGGGCGCAAGTTTCTGCTGGCGGGCAAGGGCGGAATGAACCTGACCCATTCCGAGCCGCTGGAGGCCTTTGTGGGGCGGTATGGTGACAGTGCCTCGCATCTGCGCCCCCTGTTGGAGGCCTTCGGTCCGCAGCAGGTGTGCGAATGGGTGCAGGGCCTGGGTCTGCAGACTTTCGTCGGGTCGTCCGGACGGGTGTTTCCCACCGACATGAAGGCGGCGCCTTTGCTGCGTGCGTGGATGACGCGCTTGCGCCAGCAAGGAGTGCGCTTTTTCATGCGCCACCGCTGGACCGGGTGGGCGAGCGACGGCAGCCTGCAGTTGCAGGCCGAGTCGGGCCGTGTTGCCGTGCGCGCGCAGGCCGTGTTGCTGGCACTGGGTGGCGGCAGCTGGGCCCGCCTGGGGTCGGACGGGGCGTGGGTGCCCTGGTTGGCGGAGCGCCAGATTGCCGTGGCGCCTCTGCAGCCCAGCAACTGCGGTTTCGACGTGGGTCCGGCGCCGTCGGCGGAAGGCGAAACACGCCGTGCCTTTTTGCAAGGCCTGGTGGGGCAGCCGGCAGACCAGGGCGGTTGGACGCCCTGGTTCAAAGAGCGGTTTGCCGGCCAGCCCTTCAAGTCGGTGGCCATCCGGTTTGTGGGCAGTGACGGCCGGGTCTTTGACCGCCGTGGTGAATTCGTGGCCACGGAGACGGGGGTCGAAGGCAGCCTGGTCTACGCTGTCTCCAGCCAGCTGCGGGACGAGATCCAGCGCAGTGGAAGCGCGGTGTTTCACCTGGACCTGCTGCCAGCCTGGAGCGATGCCAAAGTGCTGAGCGAAGTGCGCCACCCGCGCGGCTCACGCAGCCTGTCCAGCCATTTGAAAGGGCGCCTGGGGCTGGATGGCATCAAGGCCGGCATCCTACGTGAGGTGCTGAGCAAGGCAGAGATGGAAGATCCCGTGCGTCTGGCTGCGGCCATCAAGGCGCTGCCCATCACGGTGGTGGCGCCACGGCCCATCGACGAGGTCATCAGCACGGCGGGGGGGGTGCGCTGGGAAGCAGTGGATGCGGACTTGATGAGCCGCCAGCAACCAGGCCTGTTCTTTGCCGGAGAGATGCTGGACTGGGAAGCGCCGACGGGGGGGTATCTGTTGACGGCTTGCATGGCCACGGGTGTGCAGGCCGCCCAGGGGATGGACCGGTTCCTGGCTTCCCAAGCCGCCGCAGCGTAAGGCTGCGTTGCCAGGGCGGCCGCGTGCAGTCTGCTGTTGCCTCTTGGCGGGCTGGTTGCGCCGGGGGGGCGGTTCTCAGATCTCCGCTGCGTCTTCAGAGTTGCCCACGGCGTCAAAAAAGGTCTGCTGCCAGGCCATGCGGGCGCCGCGCAAACCCTCTATCAGTGCCTTCTGGTCGTTGATGACCTGGTTGCGCAGCGTGCTGAGACCTTGCACGCTGTTCTGAAATTGGCGGGTGCCAATTTCAAACTGGCTCAGTCCGCTGCTGGGCCAGTTGCCCAGGGCCTGCATGCGTTCCCACCATATCTCCGCCTGGGCCGCTGCAAGGTGGCTGCAGGTTTCGTTGAAATCCATGCAGCGCTTGGTGCCATCGTTGGCCAGGTGAACCAGTGACTTTTGATATTCCACATTGGCTTTGAATACCGCCAGAGGGATTTGCGGGATTTCGGTTTTTTGTGCCATGACCAACTCCTTTTATCGGTTATGGGGATGGGGTGTCCAGAAAAGGGGAATTCATTGCCCCAAGCTCTGAATCATTGGATCCTGTTGTGATGTATTTGTGGTTATGCTAGCGCGAAATCTGCAAAATTGTGATGCCGGCACATAGAGTTACATTCGAATAAATGTTCCTGGTGCTCAGAAGAAAATGCAGTCAGTGGCTGTTATGTCGGTCTGCATTGCTTTCAATTGAATAGCGCAACCAAATTTTCCAGCGTCCAACTGTTGATGCAGGTCATGAAATCCGGCCTTGTGGCTGGTGCCTGCGTGGTGGCGCGGAGGGCATTGCAGGCCTGTGCAGGCATTGGAATGCACTGTGCAGAAACTTGCTGGAGGTGAAAAGGATGGAATAATTATTTGTATACAAGATAATGTAAATATAGAAGATATATGGCGTTATTCTTCTGCGCAAAAAAATATATCCGCGCTGAATGTGAATTATTTTCAATGAATGAGTGGGGGATATAAAGGCAGTATCCATGGGATATGCCCGTGCGCCATGAGGTTTCTTTGGCGCTGCGCGCAAAACCTTTGTACGCCTTTGTACGCCTTTGAACGCCTTTGTCCGGTCCTGTCGTGCTCTGCACGGTAACACCTTGTCTCTGCTGCCCGCTGGCGATTGAGGGGGCTGTGTCGGCGGTCCTCAGTTGGAGTGATTGACTTCGATGGAAACATGCACCAGTTCCTCGTGAATCTGGAGCAACTGGCGGATGTAGTCGGGCGTGACTTCCGGCCCTCCCACCACCGCCACGATGCAGGCGTATTTGTCTTTGCCTACGCGCCAGACATGCAGGTCGGTGATGTCGGCGGGCAAGGGGCCTTCGGCAATCGCCTCGCGCACCTCCTGGGTGACGGGGGCATCCATCTCGGCATCCAGCAGCACCCGGCTGCTGTCGCGCAGCAGGCCCAAAGCCCACACCGCCACCAGTACGGCCCCCATGAGGCCCATGGCCGGGTCCAGCCAGGCAAAGCCCCACAGCATGCCGCCGAGCAAAGCGACGATGGCCATCACCGATGTGGCTGCATCGGCAAGCACATGCAGATACGCCGAGCGCAGATTGAGGTCGCCGTGTTCTGCATGGGAATGGTGGCCGTGACCGTGGTGTTCGTGCCCATGGTGATGGTGGTGCTGGCCTCCCTTGAGCAGCCAGGCGCACAGCAGATTCACAACCAGCCCCAGTGCCGCGATACCAATGGCCTGTTCATAGTGGATGGAGGAGGGGGACAGCAGGCGTTCCACGGACTGGATGGCCATCAGCGCTGCGACCAGCAGCAGCAGGATGGCGCTGGTGTATCCCGCCAGAATTTCGATCTTCCATGTGCCGAAGGCAAAGCGTTGGTCGCCGGCCAGGCGCCGCGCTGCGGCATACGCTCCCACGGAAAGTCCCAGCGCCAGGGCGTGGGAGCTCATGTGCCAGCCATCGGCCAGCAAGGCCATGGAGTTGAAGTAATAGCCCCCGGCAATCTCCAGGGCCATCATGGCCAGGGTCAGCAGCATCGCCAGCTTGGCTTTCTGTTCCGCCAAGGGGTTGCCTGCATCAAAGACGTGGGAGTGTGTGCGGGCAGCCGGCGGGGCTGCGTGGGGGGGCATCGATGCGGCGTTCATTCATATACTGTACCCCAGTATATTGATGGCGTTAAAATTACCACCTATGTCGCATACAGTTCTCAACAAAAAACCGCTGCTGGCACGGATTCGGCGTATCAAGGGCCAGACCGAGGCCTTGGAGCGCGCGCTGGAGGGTTCGGCCGAGTGTGCGGTCATCCTCCAGCAGTTGGCTGCCGTGCGGGGTGCCGTGAATGGGTTGATGCTGGAAGTTCTGGAAGGGCATGTGCGCGAACACCTGGGTGATGCCGATGCCCCTGCAGAGCAGCGGGCCAAGGACCTGGACCTGGTGGTGTCGGTGATGCGTTCCTATGTGAAGTGATACCCCGGTAGGGTATCGGCAGCCGATGGCGCGTGGCTGAGCAGTGCGGGATGTAGGGGGAGTGCGGGGCGCCGGAGCCTGCGCCCCTGCCGCCGTCATCCAACCTTTGATTTCAAGCAGGCAGAAGCCGCTGCGGATGCGGCATCGCCTTCAGCAGGCCACGGTCGGGGCATCCAGGCCCCCGATCATGGTGGCGCAGTCTTTCGGGCGAGGGCTGGGACCTGCTGCCATGGGCGCGAAAAAGCACTTGCCGGATGGGCCGGTACGTCACAGTCGGTTTTTTGCGTAGCGTTGGGAGAGCCTTTGGTGGAAGACAGCCTCTTGTCTGCAAAGAGGATTTCCAGCTAAAGGTGACGAGCCTGATCTCGGCACTGGTTTCACAGTTAGGGCTGCTTGGTTCCCCACCTGACCCGGTTGGCTGCTTCCCCATGCGAGGAGGCCCGTCACCTCGCATTGTACCCGAGGATTGATCCATCGCCGGCGCGAATGCCTTGACGGCGCAAGGCGGGTGCGCCAGCCCGTAGAATCCTGCGCATGTCCTATCTCGTGCTTGCCCGCAAATACCGCCCCCGCAATTTCTCTGAAATGGTGGGGCAAGAGCATGTCGTGCAGGCGCTGACCAATGCGCTGACCCAGCAGCGCCTGCACCACGCCTATCTGTTCACGGGCACGCGTGGTGTGGGCAAGACCACGGTGTCGCGTATCCTGGCCAAATCGCTCAACTGCGTGGGGCCGGACGGTCAGGGCGGTATCACGGCCACGCCCTGCGGCGTGTGCCCGGCCTGCAAGGAAATCGACAGCGGACGCTTCCCCGACTACACCGAGCTGGACGCTGCCTCGAACCGCGGTGTGGACGAAGTCCAAAGCCTGCTGGAGCAGGCCGTCTACAAGCCGGTGCAAGGGCGCTTCAAGGTCTTCATGATCGACGAAGTGCACATGCTGACGAATACGGCATTCAATGCCATGCTCAAGACGCTGGAAGAGCCGCCGGAGTATCTGAAGTTCGTGCTGGCCACCACCGATCCGCAGAAGGTGCCGGTCACCGTGCTGTCGCGCTGCCTGCAGTTCAATCTGCGGCCCATGGCGCCCGATACGGTGCTGGAGCATCTGACCAGCGTGCTGGGGACCGAAAGCGTGCCGGCCGAGCCTCAGGCGCTCAAGCTGCTGGCGCGCGCTGCCCGCGGCTCCATGCGCGATGCGCTGTCGCTGACCGATCAGGCCATTGCCTTTGGCAGCGGCCAGCTGCAGGAAGCCACCGTGCGCCAGATGCTGGGCAGCGTGGACCGCAGCTATGTGTTCCGTCTGATCGGGGCACTGGCGCAGGGCGATGGCCGTACCGTGGTGGAAACGGTGGACAGCCTGCGCACCAACGGTGTCTCGGCCTCGGCCACGCTGGAAGACATGTGCGCCGTGCTGCAGCGCATGGCCGTGCTGCAGGCCGTGCCGCAGATGGCCGATGCGGCGGACCCTTCCGATCCGGAAGCCGCCGAGATGGCCGCCCTGGCGCAGCAGATGCCTGCCGATGAAACCCAGTTGCTCTACAGCATCAGTCTGCATGGGCGCACCGAACTGGGCCTGGCGCCCGATGAATACGCTGCGCTGACCATGGCGTTGCTGCGCCTGCTGGCCTTCAAGCCCCAGGGCACAGCCGATGCGGCCACGGTGGAAAAAAAAACTCTAGCGAAACCCGTCACACAGGCTGAAGCAGCCCGCATCCAGGCGCCGGCCCCGGCGCAGGCTAGCGCGCAAGCCGTCACAGTGGTGGCTGCGGAGCCGGTTCCTGCTGCGCCGGCCGTTCCGGAGGTGGCACCGGTTGTGCCTGCCGCTGCCCCTGTGCAACCGCCGGCATCCGTCGCGCCGGTGCAGGCTCCGGCCGTGGCGCCTGCCGTCCAGTACACTGCGTCGCCCATCGCGGCGCCAGCGCCTGCCGGGGAGCCTGCTGCGCGCGCCACCCCGGCGGCTGCCGATGTGGTGCAGGCTCCCGCACCCGTGGCACCCCCTGCAGCGCCGAAAGCCACTGCTGTGCAATCGCACGCAGCGCCGCAGCCCGCGCCGCAGCCTGCCGTCGTGCCGCCGGCCGGTGTGCCAGCCGTGAGTAACGAAGTGCCGCCCTGGGAAGATATTCCCGAGGTAGCGGTGGAAGAATCCGACAGCAGCGACGATGCCGACTCCGCACCGCCCGCCTGGGAGGGGCCCATGGACGGCGAGCCCATGGACCTGCCGGATGATCCGTTGGACGCCATGGAACCTGTGGATGCCGCTCCCGCACCGCGCAGCGCACCCGCGGTGCAGGACTACGCTCCGGCACCCGCGCCGCTGGAAGTTCCGACCACGCCACTGGGCGATGTCTGGCATGGCGTGGTGACGCAACTGGTGCAGGCCGAGGCCGTGACTGCCCTGGTGCGCGAGCTGGCGCTGCAGTCCCAGTTGGTGGCCCAGGAGGGCGACAGCTGGACGCTGCGCGTGGAGCGCACCTCGCTGAACCAGGCTACCGCCAAGGAGCGGCTGCGCAAGGCTTTGGCCGACGCCGGGCACTGCCAGACGCTGGTAGTGGAAAATGGCGCTGCGGCCGATACCCCGGCCAAGCGCAATACCGCGGCTGCCCAGCGTCACCAGAAGCTGGCGGAAGCCATTGTGCTGAACGACCCCCAGGTGCAGACATTGATGCGCGCGTACGGTGCCAAAATCGTGCCTGGCAGCATTCGCCCTGCATAAGCAGGGCCCGGCAGACGCTGCCCATGGCACGTCTGCTTCTGTGACCGATTCATACTGAGAAAACCAACGCAAAGGATTTAGCCATGTTCAACAAAGGACAACTCGCCGGCCTGATGAAGCAAGCCCAGGCCATGCAGGACAACCTGAAGAAGGCCCAGGAAGAGCTGGGCAACATCGAGGTGGAAGGTGAGTCCGGCGCCGGTCTGGTCAAGGTCGTGATGACCTGCAAGCACGACGTCAAGCGCATCACCATCGACCCCAGTCTGCTGGCCGAAGACAAGGACATGCTGGAAGACCTGGTGGCCGCCGCTTTCAACGCTGCCGTGCGCAAGGCCGAAGAGACCAGCAACGAGAAGATGGGCAAGCTGACCGCTGGCATGCCCGGTCTGCCCGGTGGCATGAAGTTCCCGTTCTAAGCACCGCGCGCAGCCGCCCGGGGTCGCTTGTGCGTTGCCTTGCCGCCCTGCGGCAGCGGATGGCGCAGGGCGCGGCACGGGTGGTGTCCATCCAGCAGCCTGCTGCTGCACAGGCCGCCGTGGCCTGGATGGGATGACCGCAGCGCAGCTGTGCTGCAGGGCCGGACGGACTGTGGTCCGGGTGGTCTGTGACCGAGGGAAAGCGCTGGCGCTTTCCCTTTTGCTTTGGGCGCTGCCGTTTCGCTGCGCACCGGGCTGGATATTTCTGGATTCTGGAGTGTTGCCGATGTCCGAACTGCTTCAACCGCTGGAGCCCCTGATCCAGGCGCTGCGCCGCCTGCCGGGCGTGGGCGTCAAAACTGCGCAGCGCATGGCGTTCCATATGCTGCAACGCGACCAGGAAGGTGCGCGCCAGCTGGCGCGGGCGCTGGTGACCGCCGTGGATTCCGTGCGCCACTGCGAAAAATGCAACACCTTCACGCACGAGGCGGTGTGCAGCATCTGCCGCGATGAAGGGCGCGACGCCGCTCGCCTGTGCGTGGTGGAGACGCCGGCGGATCTGGCGGCCATGGAGCGCACAGGCGCCTACCGTGGCTACTACTTTGTGCTGATGGGGCGGCTGTCGCCCATGGACGGTGTGGGCCCCAAGGACATCGGCCTGCCCGAGCTGCTGGTGCGCACCCAGGAACCGGCGCTGCAAGAGGTGATTCTGGCCACCAGCTTCACCGCCGAAGGCGAGGCCACGGCCCACGCCATCACGGAGCTGCTGCAAGGCCGCTCCATCGAGGTCACCCGTCTGGCGCGGGGCGTGCCGGTGGGCAGCGAGCTGGAATATGTGGACCTGGGCACGATTGCCCATGCGCTGGTGGACCGGCGCTGAGCCCGACCCACGCCGCTGCCATGCGGTGGTGGGGGCGCAAGCAGGGGCGCTGGCAAGCAAGGCAGGGCCGCGTGCCTGCCTTCGCAGCCGCTTCGGCCGCCCTGATCGCATCACAGCACCAGATGCACAAAAAAAGGACTGCCCAGGCAGCCCTTTTTTGATGGCGCAGGGCCTGGTCAGCGCTTGCGCTTGGAAGGCGTTCCGCCCTTTTGGGCCACCGCGGTCTTGCCTTCGTTGCGCGGCACGGCCTTGACAGCGGTCTTGCTGTTGCGGTTGACCTTGGTCACGGTCTGCTGGCGGCCGTTGCCGCTGCTGGCCACACTGGCGGCCACACGGGCCGGAAGGTACATGGTCAGTGACTGGCCGCTGCGCAGGCTGGCATTGGGGCGCAGGTCGTTCCAGCTCACCACATCGCTGGAGCTGACGTTGTAGCGCCGTGCAATGCTGATGATTGTGTCACCCTTGCGGGCCTTGACGGTGCTGCGCCGCGTCGTGACTTCGGGTGCAAAGGCGATGCTGGCGGTATCCGCCACCTGGCCGGAGACATCGCCGGCTTCGCCTGTACGCGGGATCATCAGTGCCGAGCCGGACTTGATCAGCATGCGCGGCGGGATGTTGTTGGCGGTACGCAGGTCGTACTCGCTCATGCCGGCGCGCTGTGCGGCATCGGCCACGCTCATGGTGCGTGGCAGCACCCACACAGTCCAGCTGGCATGCTGGCCTTTGTCATAGGCTTCCAGGTTGCGGCGGAATACCTTGGCATTGTCCCAGGGTAGCAGGATCTGCGGCGTGCCGGCCGCCAGGATGACGGGTTTGTGGAATGATGGGTTGAGGGCGCGGAAGTCTTCTTCGCGCACGTCGGCCAGCTTGGCGACCAGGGCCACGTCGATGTCGCGGGTGATTTCCACGGCCTGGAAATAAGGGTGGTTCTCGATCAGCGGCAGCTGGGCGCTGAAGCGTCCGGGCTGGGCAATGATGTTTTTGACTGCCTGCAGCTTGGGCACATAGTTGCGCGTTTCGGCGGGCATGTTCAGCTCGGTGTAGCCCGTGCCCAGGCCCAGCGTCTGGTTGCGCTTGATGGCGCGACCCACGCTGCCTTCGCCCCAGTTGTAGGCGGCCAGGGCCAGGTGCCAGTCGCCGAACATGTTGTAGAGCTTTTGCAGATAGTCCAGCGCTGCGCGCGTGGAGGCCATCACATCGCGCCGGTCGTCGCGGAAGCTGTTTTGCTTCAGGTCGAAATAGGTGCCTGTGGCGGGCATGAACTGCCACATGCCGGCGGCCTTGGCGCTGGACACGGCCTGCGGGTTGAACGCGCTTTCGATATAGGGCAGCAGTGCCAGTTCGGTGGGCATGTCGCGGCGTTCCAGCTCTTCCACGATGTAGAACAGGTATTTGCTGGAGCGCTCGGTCATGCGCTGGATGTAGTCGGGGCGGCTGCTGTACCACTGCTCCTGGTTCTGGACCAGGTCCTGTTCCAGATCGGGCATGGCAAAACCGTTGCGGATGCGTTCCCACAGGTCGGCTGGCGGCGTCAGCGATGCCACCTTGCCGCCGCGGGCGCTCTTGTTGCTCAATGGGCTGAGCGGACCTTGGGGAATATGGCTGGTGACCGACGCGGTGCTGGCGTTTGGTGCCGTGCCATCGGTGGGCGTGGTGGTGGCGCAACCGGCCAGCCACAACGCACTGCACAGTAAAAGAATATGCCTCAAATTCATTGGAATACGTTTTTCCATTCGCGCAGCGCGGTGAAGACGCTGAGCGGGTGTTGGGTGTCGAGGTGAGGCGCGAATTGTGAAGCCCCTTGGGCTACTTGCACAACGTTACAACGCAAAAAAGGGTTGATTTCGCGCTCCACCGCCAGGGACGATGGCAGTGTGGGCTGTCCCTGTGCACGCAGATTCTGGCAGTGTGCCGCATGATGGAGCAGCTGCACATTGTTTGGTTCCACGGCCAAGGCGAAGCGCAAGTTAGAAAGTGTGTACTCATGTGCGCAGCACACGCGGGTGTCGGCGGGCAGGGACGCCAGTTGCTGCAGCGAATCGAACATCTGTGCCGGCGTGCCTTCGAACAGGCGGCCGCAACCGGCCGAAAACAGGGTATCGCCGCAGAACAGAATGGGGGCATTCCCGGGGCCGGGACCTCCAGGGCTGGCACAGTAATACGCCACATGGCCGCTGGTGTGGCCGGGAATGGCCAGTACCTGCCAGTGCAGGCCCAGCAGGTGCAAGGTATCACCGCCGTCCACGCGGGTGGCCGGTTCGGGAATGGTCTCGAAGGCGGGACCGTAGACCGTGGCGCCGGTGGCTTCGCGCAGTGCCGCCACGCCGCCGACATGATCGGCATGGTGGTGGGTCACTAGAATGGTCCGCAGCGCAAGGCCCCGGGCCTGCAACACCTGCATGACAGGCTCGGCCACGCCGGGATCGACCACCAGGGCCTCGTGGCCATCGTGCAGCAACCAGATGTAATTGTCCGCCAGCGCGGGTATGGGCAACAGGTTCATGAGTGAGACGAATCGGGTAGTACACCCTTGGAATGCGACGGCGTCGGGCCAGTACCTGCTGGACTGGGAGCAGCAACGCTGCGACGAGGCCGTGTCCGATATTTTCGGCTATCACAGCCTTCAGTGGGGTATGCCGATGCTACAAGGGTTACGAACCAACCGCATGCCCCACCGGTGGCTGGCCCTGGAGTCCCCGGAGCAGGCCGCCTGGTGCCCGCCCGCCGCACAGGAAGGGGAGGTGGCGGCGGACAGTCCGCGGTGGGCTCCCGCTTTCTATGCCGATTTCCGCGCGTTGCCGCTGGCCGATGCCTGCATGGACCTGCTGATCCTGCCGCACACCCTGGAGCTCAGCCCCGACCCCCACGCCACGCTGCGCGAGGTGGCGCGCGTGCTGATGCCCGAAGGCAAGGTGCTGATCTTTGGCCTGAACCCCTGGAGCCTGTGGGGTGCCCAGCACGCGCTGGAGCGGCCGGCGGAGGACGCTGCCAATGCCACGCGGGGAATTGCCTATCTGCGGCTGCGCGACTGGCTGCGGCTGATGGAGCTGGAAATCGAGGCGGTGGACTTCGGCGCCTTCACCCCCCATGTGCAGCAGGCGCGCTGGCAGCAGCGCTGGGGCTGGATGAACCGTGTGGGAGCCAAAACCTGGCCCATACTCGGCGCTGTTTATTGCGTGGTGGCCATCAAGCGCGTGCAGGGCATGCGGCTGCTGGAGCCCGGCTGGCGCACGCGCCGTGTCAATGCGCCAGGGGCGGTGCCCGTGGCCCAGCGCAATCCATCGTCGAAATACAAGGATATGAAGTTGTGAACAAGGTTGTGATCTACACGGACGGCGCCTGCAAGGGCAACCCCGGCCCTGGTGGCTGGGGTGTGCTGATGCAGGCGGGAGACGCCAAGAAGGAACTGTTTGGCGGCGAACGTGAAACCACCAACAACCGTATGGAGCTGCAGGCGGTGATCGAGGCGCTCAGCGCCCTCAAGCGTCCCTGCGATGTGACGCTGTACCTGGACAGCCAGTACGTGCGCAAAGGCATCACCGAATGGATCCACGGCTGGAAGGCCAAAGGGTGGCGCACGGCCAGCAAGGAACCCGTCAAGAATGCAGAGCAGTGGCAGCAGCTGGACGCGCTGGTCAGCGGCGCCGGCCACCGCATCGACTGGCGCTGGGTCAAGGGCCACGCCGGAGACCCGGGCAATGAACGCGCCGACGCCCTGGCAAACAAGGGCGTGGACCAGGCACTGGGGCGGCTGTAAGCACCGCGGACGCCACGCTCGCCATGCGCGCGATACGCTTGTTGCACCCCGTCGTACGGGAAGTGCGGCCGGGCTGCTGTGCCTACCTTCGACGAACGACAAGTAATGCAAGCCCTTAGCAGGGAGACCCTGGTGGCGCTGGCCATGGAAAACCCCGCCAACCGTGCCTTGCTGGCGTTGCTGCCCACGCTGGAGCTGCCGCAGGGCATGCTGACTGCGGGCTGCCTGTTCCAGACGGTGTGGAACCTGCAATCCGGCCGCCCGCCCCAGTGGGGCATCAAGGACTATGACGTCATCTACTTTGACGACGATCTGTCCTGGGAGGCCGAAGACCGCGTCATTGCGCGCGTGCGCCAAGCATGCCAGCATCTGGGCGTGCATGTGGAGGTGCGCAACCAGGCCCGTGTGCACCTGTGGTATGCCCAGAAATTCGGCGCCAGCTACGCGCCGCTGCACCGGGCAACCGATGGCATCGACCGCTACCTGATCTGCTCCACCTGCATCGGGGTGGACGTTGCCACCGGCGTGCTGTATAGCACCCACGGACTGGACGATCTGCAGCGCAATGTGCTGCGGATCAATCCCCTGAACCACCAGCCTGCCATGTTTGCCGACAAGGTACGCAGCTACCAGGAACGCTGGCCATGGCTGACGGTGGAGGCAGCATGCTGAGTGGCTGTGGCGCGCGCTTGGCCGCATGGCTGACGATTCCCCGTGCCAGAATGGCGCGCATGGATGCTGAACCGGTGAAGGAGGGCGCATGCGGGCGCTGCACGAGCTGTTGAACCATGCCGAGTCGGCGTTGCCGCTGATCACGGCGTGGGCCCGGGATGCGGAGCTGCCCGTGGAGCTGTTGCCGCCCTCGGCCGCATGCGATGCGGTGCTGCTGGCGCTGCAGGTGACGACGCGTTCGCCGCTGGGGGCCATGGCCCATGGCACCGGCGGCGTGCTGGTCGATGGGGGCTGGCTGCGCCTGCTGGGTTCGGGCCATCCCCGGCTGTCGCGCGATCTGGCGGCATGGAACCAGTCGCGCAGCGATGGCTTTCTGTTGGTGGGCGATGATGCCGTGGGCGGCTTCTTCGCCATCAACGGCGGTGCGCTGGGGGCGGACCGGGGAGGCATCTACTATCTGGCACCGGACACCCTCGCCTGGGAAGCGCTGGAGATGGGGCACACGGCGTTCATGCAGTGGGCTTTTTCCAGCCGTCTGTGCGACTTCTACCGCGATTTGCGCTGGGAGGGCTGGCAGGCCGATGTGGCGGCGCTGGATGCCGACAGTTGCATGGGTTTCTATCCTTTTCTGTTCACTGCCCAGGGTTCGGTGCACACCAGCGCACGCCGGCCCACGCCCGTGGCGGAGCATTACGCTTTCATGTGCCAAGGCGGGACGCAGGCCTGCAGCAGCCCGTGAGGCAGGGAGCCGGGCAGGCCTCGGCAGCACCTTGCACCGCCATGGAACCACACTGAGACGACGATGGTCAGTTACACACTCGACAACGGCGAAACCTTGCATGCACAGGCGCCGGACACTTTCTATCTGCCGCCTGGCGAGATGCGGGCCGGGTTGAATGTGGGCGACTTTGCCAAGCTGGTCTTTCGCATCACCCACGAGGCAGGGGAGAACGTGGAGCGCATGTGGGTGATCGTCCAGGCCCGCCAGGGTGCGGGCTATCTGGGCACGCTCGACAACCAGCCGTATTGCACGCAAGCCCTGGCGCCTGGCCTGCAGGTGGCGTTCGGCCCCGAGCATGTGATCCAGATCCTGCGCGGCGATTAGGCGCACAGCCCATGCGCAGCCCGCTTTCGCTTCCTTCCTTCCTTCCTTCCCCATCTCCCTGCCGCCCCAAGCGGCCTTTGGCCTGTTGAGCAAACAGGAGCTGCGCGCGCTGGCGGACAGGCTGCTGGTGCAGGATGTGCTGGCGGTGGACAGGTGCATAGCGTTTGTGCTGGCGGACACCCGGGGACTGTGGCATGGACGGGCCCGGGCAATGGTCTGCCGCCGCCTGAAGCACTGCCCGCTGGGGCGCAGCCAGCGCACACAGCTGCTGTCCAGCATTCTTCTACGGCTGCAGACCGGAGCGTTCGCCGAACAGTTCAAGGACCAGCTGCGCCTGGCACGGCATCTGGACCGGCAACGCACCCTGGCCGCTGCGGAACGCGCACTGACCAGCAGCCGCCCCTATGTGCAGCGTTATGCGCAGTGGACGGTGGCGGTGTGCCAGTCCCCAGCGCCATCCATCGCCGTCTCTGTCCCCCGCGCCAGGCCCACCTGACCGGCATTGCCGCGCGGTAGCGGGTTCCGTTTCAGGCGGCCTCCACCACCATCCGCACCGCCGCTTCAGCCTGTGCGCCCTGTGGCCGCACGGTCCTGCGGATTTCCTGGCCGTCCTGCAGCAGCACCAGCGTGGGCCAGAGCTTGACGCGGAACAGGCGTCCCAGGCGGCGGCCGGGGCCGTCTTCCACCTTGATGTGCTGGATGTCGTCTCGCGGTGCCAGCACCTTGCGGATGGCGTCCTGCGCGCCCAGGCAGTGGGGGCACCAATCGGTGCCGAACTCCAGCAGCACCAGGCCGGGCAGGGCTTGCACAGCCTCGGCGGTGGGCTCTGGCAGGGTGGCGGTGTCGGTGTAGGCCATGGATGCGTTCACTGCAAAAAGAATGCAGCTTTTATAGCAGGCCGTGCAGTGGCAGCGCGTTGACCAGGGTTGCTGCCGCCAGATCGCCCTGGTGGTGGTCCAGCAGCAGCAGGGCGTCGGCCTGCACCAGGCTGCTGAGCATGGCTGAGCTCTGGTTGCCGGTGGGGCGGGCCTCGACTTGGCCCTGGGCATTGGTGTGCAGGGTGGCACGGACGAATTCGGTGCGGCCGGCACGCTTGCGCAGCGGCACAGCCAGCGGAACCTGCACCAACGCTGGCGTGGCACGCTCGGCATCCATGCCCATGGCCTGCAGCAGCGCGGGGCGAGCCAGCAGCGCAAAGCTGAGGAGGGTGGCAACCGGGTTGCCGGGCAGGCCCAGCAGCAACGCGCCAGGGCGACCGTCTGCCCGGTGCATGCGGCCGACGGCCAGTGGGCGGCCGGGGCGCATGGCGATGCGCAGGAAAGCCACATCGCCCAGCTCGGCCAGCAGGGTCTGGGTATGGTCGGCGTCGCCGCTGCTGACGCCGCCGCTGGTCAGGATGACATCGGCATCCTGTGCGGCGTGCTGCAGCGCCGCGCGCAGTGCGGCAGGCTCGTCGCGCACAGCGCCCAAGTCGTGCACGGTGCAGCCCAGTTGCTGCAGTGCCGCGGCCAGTGCAAAGCGGTTGCTGTCGTAGATGGCGCCGGTGCGGGCCGCTTCGCCCGGTTGCAGCAGCTCATCGCCGGTGGAAAACAGGGCCACGCGCAGGCGGCGGCGCACGGTCAGCTGGGCCAGGCCCAGGCCGGCGGCCAGGCCCAGCTCGGCAGGACCCAGGCGGGTGCCGGCAGGCAGGGCGGTGGCGCCTGTGGCCAGTTCCTCGCCGCGCTGGCGGCGGTTGGCGCCGGGGCGCAGTCCGGCGCTGGCAAAGCGCACCGTCGGTACTGCCGCATCTGCCGGGTCTTCCAACTGGCACAGCTCAAACGGCACAACGGTGTCCAGTCCCGGCGGGAGCATGGCACCCGTCATGATGCGCAGTGCATTGCCAGCGGGAACATCGCCCGTCCAGGGCTGACCGGCCAGCACGGTCCCCGCAACGGGCAGCGCCAGCGGTTCGGCCGTGGCCAGCCACTGGCCGGCAAAGGCATAGCCGTCCATGGCGGCGTTGTCGTGCGGCGGCACGTCGACGGGGGACAGGACATCGGCTGCCAGCACGCGGCCCAGCGCCTGTTGCAGCGGCAGCGACTCGGTCTCTGCCACGGGCTCGGCCAGGGCGCGCAGCAGGGTGTGGACCTGGTTCACCTGCATGGCGCCGGCATCCGCGCCAATCCGGGTCAAGAGTTGGGTCATCCAGGAGGGGGACATCAGCGGTTCTCCATCTTCGGTGCGGCGGCGTGCAGCCCTTCCAGGGCATGCAGCTCCTGCAGGGAGTTGGCGTTGGCAAAGGCCAGCGGGTCGTCGCCGGGCTGGTCGAAGCAGGCCACGGCCAGTGGGTGCAGCGCGGTCCAGCGGTCGATCTTGCGACCGCCTGCGCTGACGAACTGCTGCAGGCTGCCCAGCAGGCTGGTGTGTATCAGGCAGAAAGCGGGCTGGGCACGCAGCGGGGGGGTATGGACAGCTGCCGCAGCACTGGCGGCGTCCGCATGGGGTGCTGCCGGCTCGGTATCCGGCGCGTGCACCACGGCCAGCGGGGCCTGTGCGGCTTCGGCCGCGGCCACCAGGCGCGCGGCCAGGTCGGCCGGGAAGCGGGGCGTGTCGCAAGGCACGGCCAGCAACCAGGGGGTGCGGCAATGCAGCAAGCCCGCCAGAAAGCCGGCCAGGGGGCCGGGGTAGTCGGCCTCGGTGTCGGCCACCACCTCCACGCCCCAGGTACGGTAGGTATCGAGGTGGCGGTTGGCGTTGACCAGCAGCGGACCGACCTGGGGCGCCAGGCGCTGCAGTGCGTGCCGGGCCAGCGCTTGGCCGGCAAACGGCTGCAAGCCCTTGTCCAGGCCGCCCATGCGGCTGCCACGGCCGCCGGCCAGCACCATGCCGGTGATGTCGGAAGTAGCAATCATGTTCTTCAAAAAATATAGCTGCCTGTTCGCCAGCAGCGCGCAGGCGTGGCGGATTGGGCGCCCAGTGTAGCGGGCTGGCCGCAGCGCTTCTGGCGGCCAGGCCCCTGGCAACCGGTGTGCAGCCTGCCCGAGAGCGCATGCGCGGGCAAGCCTGCAGACTGCAGTCATCCCATGTTCGGGGGATGCATGCAGGGCCCCAGGTGTCACCCCCCGATGTAGCTCATTTCAATCCGCCTGCGCGGCGCAGCTTCCGAAGGCGGCAGCTGGCTGCGCAACTCGGAATAGCGGTCCGTGCGGCCTTGCCAGATGTCGGTCACGGCGGCGGACAGCTGTGCATCGCTGCTGCCGTTGCGCAGCAGGGTGCGCAGGTCCCAGCCCTGGTTGGCAAACAGGCAGGTGTAGAGCTGGCCTTCGGTAGACAGGCGGGCACGGCTGCATTCGTGGCAGAAGGCCTGGGTCACGCTGCTGATCACGCCCACTTCGCCCAAGGCCGGATCGTGGCTGCCATCGGCGCCGGCATAGCCCCAGCGCTGGGCGGTTTCGCCGGGGGCGGTCGCCTCCAGCGGCACCAGGGGCAGCTCGCGCTGCAGCAGTGCGATGACGTCGGCCGAGGGCAGAACTTCGTCCATGCACCAGCCGTTGGTGGCGCCCACATCCATGTATTCGATGAAGCGCAGCGTCACGCCCGTGCCGCGGAAGTGCCGCGCCATGGGCAGGATCTGGTCTTCATTGGTGCCGCGCTTGACCACCATGTTCACCTTGATGTGCTGCAGCCCGGCCTGCTGTGCGGCCGCAATGCCGTCCAGCACGTCGGCCACGGGGAAGTCCACATCGTTCATGCGGCGAAAGACCGCGTCGTCTAGTCCGTCCAGGCTCACGGTCACACGCTGCAGGCCGGCGTCTTTCAGCACCTGGGCCTTGCGGCGCAGCAAGGAGCCGTTGGTGGTCAATGTCAGGTCCAGGGGCTGGCCGTCGGGTGTGCGCAACCGGGCCAGTTGGGCGATCAGGTTTTCCACATGCTTGCGCAGCAGCGGCTCGCCCCCGGTCAGGCGCAGCTTGCGCACACCGTGCTGCACAAACACTTGGGACAGACGGGTGATTTCCTCAAAGGACAGCAGGGCCGAATGCGGCAGGTAGTACTGGTAGTCCTTGTCGAAGATCTCCTTGGGCATGCAGTAGGCGCAGCGGAAGTTGCAGCGGTCCGTCACGCTGATGCGCAGGTCATGCAAGGGACGGCCGAGCCCGTCCTGCAGCACACCGGTGGCGGTGGGCAGGGCGGTGGGGATGCGGGGCTGCAGCGGCGCGGCGCGCTGGTCCAGCACAGGAATCACTCGGTCGGACATAGGGGTGCGATTGTGCCTCTAAGGGGGTATGCCTTGTGGGTGTTGGGGCATGGAGCGCGGGGCGCGCCGTGCGTGCTTGATGTGCATCAAGAGGGCGTCGTGTCGGGCGACCCCTGGACCGCCTCGCCGCAACAGCGGAAAAACCGCCTGCCTGCGCAAATCCAGGGCGCGGGCTGTTTCATCGCCGGGTGTCAGACACACCGGGCGCCATCCACCTCGATGCAGACGCCGCTGATGAACGCCGCCTCGTCGCTGGCCAGGTACAGCGCGGCATTGGCCACATCCAGCGCGGTGGAAAAGCGGCCCAGCGGAATGGTGGCCAGAAACCGGGCGCGCCGGGACTCGTCGACCGGGCCTCCGGCAAACTCGGCGGCCAGGCCGGTGTCGGGGTTGAAGACCGGGTTGATGCAGTTCACACGGATGCCATCCGGTCCCAGTTCGGCCGCCATCGACTTGCTGGTGGTGATGACAGCCCCCTTGGAGCCGTTGTACCAGGTCAGTCCCGGGCGCGGGCGGATCCCGGCGGTGGACGCAATGTTGATGAAGCAGCCGCTGCTGCCCTGTGGGTTTGCACGCATGGCGGGCACGCCGTGGATGGCCGAAAGGTAGATGCTTTTCATGTTGACGGCATACACCCGGTCGAACTCTTCCTCGCTGACTTCCAGCATCGGGCGGTTGCGGTGGGTCCAGCCGGCGTTGTTGATCCACACATCCAGCCGGCCGAACAGCTCCAGCGTGCGTGCGGTCAGGGCCTGAACATCGGCATGGCGCGTCATGTCGGCCTGTACGAACTGCGCCTGTCCTCCGCTGGCACGGATGCTGGCGGCCACGGCTTCGCCCTTGGTTGCATCAATGTCGTTGACGACCACGCATGCGCCTTCGGCGGCCAGGCGCCGGGCAATGCCTTCCCCAATGCCATTGCCGGCGCCGGTGACGATGGTGGATTTGCCTGCTGCGCGCATACGGGGTGTCTCCTGAAGCTGGGGTGGGGGAAGGGTGTGCCACCCATTATGGAAAGCGCGGTGCGTGTCCGGTGGCAGCACGCGCGACAGGCCAGGGAAAACACGGGCAAGGCTGTTGCACCTGGTGCGCCGCAGCTGCCAATGGCGAGGTGCTGTCGCGGCATGGTGACAGCAGGGTCTGTGCCGCGCGGCTCTGGAGGTCTGTTGACGGGGCACCTGATATCACGGTGATGCCATGCCAGCCTAGATCCATAGCTCTGATTTCGGGAGCGTTCCAGGCGTTTGCCAGGTCGCCATGCCCCCTGCGGCTGCATGGGTGACAGGCGGTGTTCTGCAATTTGGAATACATTGCACAGCCAATTATTGCTTAGTCAATTAAATTTCGACCATGTCACTTTCCCCTGACGACCCCCAGGCGCACGGCCCGGAACCTGGTGCCGTGCAGCCCCCGGCCGCCTTCTACCGGCCCGGCAGCTACCAGCCTTGGGAGAGCGCCGGTTTTCTGATGCGCCGCGTGCTCAGTTCCATCCTGCAGCAGGCCGATGCGCAGCTGGCCGAGCATGACCTGACCTATGTGCAGTGGCTGCCGCTGTACAAGCTGCTGCTCAACAGCGACACCCGCAGCACCTGCCTGGCGCGTGATCTGGGCATGGACCCGGCCTCCGTCACCCGTGCACTGGACCGCATCGAGGCCAAAGGCCTGTTGCGGCGCGAGCGCTCCACCACCGACCGCCGCCGTGTGGAACTGGTGCTGACCGAACAGGGCCGCGCCGTGGCCACCCAGGTGCCCGAGGTGCTGTGCGATGTGCTCAACGCCCATCTGGCGGGTTTCAGTGATGCGGAATGCCGCCAGCTGGTGTCCATGCTGCAGCGCATGCTGCTCAACGGCGATGCACTGCGGGGAGGGGCCGCCGCTCCCGCCGCGCCTTCTGCGTCGTCCTCGCCATCCCCGGCAGCACGCCCTCCGTCCCCACCGCCTGCGGGCGCAGAGGCGACGCCCGAATCCTGACGCTTTTCGGCTGCAGCCCTTGCAGCCTTGTTTGACCTTGGATCCATCCACCATGTCTTCACACCGTTTTGCAGCGCCCCCGCTGCACCGCCTGGCTGCCGGGCTGTCGCTGGGCGCCGCCGCCCTGGTCCTGGCCGGTTGCGCTTCCCAGGGGCCGGCCCACACCCCGCTGACCACGCTGGCTCCCGACGCGCTGGGGCTGCAGGCCCGCTCCGCTGCGGACGCCACCACCGAGGCCGCCTTGCCCGCTGCTCAGTGGTGGGGTGCGCTGGGCGATGCTCAGCTCAACCAGCTGGTGGCCTTGGCCCTGCAGGACAACCCCAGCTTGGCCGCGAGCCAGACCCGCCTGGACAAGGCCCTGGCGCTGGCCACGGCCACCAGCAGCGCCACCGATGTGCGCGGCAGCTTCACTACCGATGCGACCCGCCAGCACTACAGCGCCAACGGCATGATCCCGGCGCCCATTGCCGGCCACACCTACAACAGCGGCAACGTGCAGCTGGGCCTGGGCTGGAATCCGGATTTCTTTGGCAAGCACCGCGCCGAGCTGGATGCCGCCCTGGGCCAGGCCCGTGCGGCCCAGGCCGACCGTGCGGCCGCCGCCACCCAGCTGGCAGGCCAGGTCGCACGCAGCTATGTGGGGCTGGCCCGCTTGCTGGCCCAGCGCGATGTGGCCCAGCGGACGCTGGTGCAACGCCAGGCCTTGCTGGACCTGAGCCAGCAGCGCACCCGCGCCGGTCTGGACAGCCAGGTGGAACTGACCCAGGCCCAGGCGGGCCTGCCCGATGCCCGCACCCAGGTGGAGATGCTGGATGAGCAGATCACGCTGGCACGCCGCACCATTGCCGTGCTGTGCGGCCAGGCGCCCGATGCCCAGCAGGCCCTGGCGCCGCAGCTGGCAGCCCTGCAGCTGCAGGCGGTACCCACGGTGCTGGGGGCCGATCTGCTGGGCCGCCGCCCGGATGTGGTGGCGGCCCGCTGGCGCGTGGAAGCCGCCACGCGCGGCATTGACAGCGCCAAGGCCGAGTTCTATCCGGATGTGAACCTGACGGCGTTTGTGGGCCTGTCGGCCGTCGGGCTGGACCAGGTGTTCCAGGGCAGTTCGCGCCAGCTGGGCGTGACGCCCGCGCTGCGGTTGCCGATTTTCGATGGCAAGCGCCTGCGCGCCCAGCTGCGCGGCAAGCAGGCCGATCTGGACAGCGCCATCGCCCAGTACAACGGCGTGGTGCTGGATGCGGTCAAGGGCGCAGGCGATGCCGTGGCGTCCATGCAATCGCTGGAGCGCCAGCAGCAGTTGCAGGCCGAATCGCTGGCCAAGGCCGAACGCGCCTATGACTTTGCCGTGCAGCGCTACCAGGCCGGTCTGACCGGTCAGGTGGTGGTGCTGAACACCGAAAACCAGGTGATTGCCCAGCGCCGCCTGGCCGTGGACCTGCGTGCCCGTGAACTGGACACCCGCATTGCGCTGATGCAGGCGCTGGGCGGTGGCTGGCAGGACGACACCGCCCGCGTGCAACTGAGCCAGAAATGATCCCGGGATGAACCGGCGCGCCACGCGCGCCATCCACTTTCACCGATTTTTCCCGGGCACGCTGCTGTGCAGACGGCCCGGGGCGCAAAACCACTTACCGACATAACAAAGCGCCGAACATCATGACCGATAGCAAGAACACTCCCGCCGCAGCGCCCGCTGCCAATCCCCAGGGCCGCCGCAAAGGCCTGACCATCGTGGCGGCCGCCGTGGCCGTGGCCGCCGTGGCATGGGGCGGCTGGCACTGGATGGTGGCCCGCAACTACCAGACCACCGACAACGCCTATGTGGCGGGCAATGTGGTGCAGATCACGCCCCAGGTGGGCGGGACCGTGATCAGCATTGGCGCGGACGACACCGATTACGTCAAGCCCGGCCAGGTGCTGGTGCAGCTCGACACCGCCGACGCCCTGGTGGCCCTGGCCCAGGCCGAATCGCAGCTGGCCCAGACCGTGCGCCAGGTGCGCACGCTGTATGCCAACAATGCCCCGCTGGCAGCCCAGGTGGCCCAGCGCGAAGCCGATCTGCTGCGCCTGCAGGCCGATCTGGGCCGTGCCAGGGACGACGTGGAGCGTCGCCGGCCACTGACGGCCACGGGCGCCGTCGGCAAGGAAGAGTTTGACCATGCCCAGAGCGTGTTCAAGACCGCCAGCAATGCCGTGGTGGCAGCCGAAGCCGCCGTGCGCGCCGCCAAGGCACAGCTGGTGGCCGCCGAAGCCCAGACCCAGGGCAGCACGGCCGAGGCCCACCCCAGCGTGCTGGCCGCCGCAGCCAAGGTGCGCGAAGCCGCGCTGGCGTTGCAGCGCACCCGCCTGGTGGCACCGGTGGAAGGCTATGTCGCCAAGCGCGGCGTGCAACTGGGCCAGCGCGTGGCCGCTGGCGCACCGCTGATGACGGTGGTGGGCCTGCACCAGCTGTGGGTGGATGCCAACTTCAAGGAAAGCCAGCTGGCCGAGCTGCGCATTGGCCAGAAGACCGAGCTGACGGCCGATGTCTATGGCGACAAGACCGTCTACCACGGCACCGTGGTGGGCCTGGGCGCCGGCACGGGTGCTGCCTTCTCGCTGCTGCCGGCGCAGAACGCCTCGGGTAACTGGATCAAGGTGGTGCAGCGCGTGCCGGTGCGCATCAGCCTGAGCCCCGAAGACCTGGCCTCCCATCCGCTGCGGGTGGGCCTGTCGATGGAGGCCAAGGTGGATGTGCGGGACCGTGATGGCACGGCCCTGGCCTCGACCCCGCGCGCCGAGCCGGTGGCACAGACGGCGGTGTATGACGCCGCCTTGCCGCAGACGGAGGAGCGCATCGCCCGCATCATCGCCGGACAAAGCGTGCCTGCACTGCAGCAATTGCCCGCTCCGGTGGCCGTGTCCGCCGCGGCCCCGGCGGCAGACAAGGCTGCGCAGTAAGCCGCCCGGTACCTGAACTGGAGCGGATCCGCGTATGACCTCTTCCTCTACGGCAGCACCCGGCGATAGCCCGGGGGCGCTGCCTTCTCCTCCGCCCGCGCCACCCAGCCCGCCGGCCATGCCTGCGCGGCCGGCGCCGCTCAAGGGCGCGCAACTGGTGCTGGGCACGGTGGCCCTGTCGCTGGCCACGTTCATGAACGTGCTCGACTCGTCCATCGCCAACGTGGCCATTCCGGCCATCTCGGGCGATGTGGGCGTCAGCCCGAGCCAGGGCACCTGGGTGATCACCAGCTTCGGTGTGGCCAACGCCATCAGCGTGCCGCTGACCGGCTGGCTCACCCAGCGCTTTGGCGCGGTGCGGCTGTTCACCATGAGCGTGCTGCTGTTCGTGCTGACGTCCTGGCTGTGCGGTTTTGCCGGATCGCTGGAAACGCTGGTGCTGTTCCGCGTGCTGCAGGGCCTGGTGGCCGGACCCATGATTCCGCTGTCGCAGACGCTGCTGCTGTCCAGCTACCCGCCTTCGCGGGCCGGCACGGCGCTGGCGCTGTGGGGCATGACCACGCTGGTGGCGCCGGTGGTGGGGCCGCTGCTGGGCGGCTGGATCACCGACAACATTTCCTGGCCGTGGATCTTCTACATCAATGTGCCGGTGGGCCTGCTGTCGGCACTGCTGACCTGGAACATCTACCGCAGCCGCGAGACGGCCACGCGCAAGCTGCCCATCGATACCGTGGGCCTGTCCCTGCTGGTGCTGTGGGTCGGTGCGCTGCAGCTGATGCTGGACAAGGGCAAGGAGCTGGACTGGTTCGCATCGGGCGAGATCATCACCATGGCCGTGGTGGCGCTGGTCAGCTTTGTGGTGTTCGTGGTCTGGGAACTGACCGACGCCCACCCGGTGGTGGAGCTGCGTCTGTTCATGCGGCGCAACTTTGCCGCTGGCTCGTTGGCGCTGTCGATTGCCTACGGAGTGTTCTTCGGCAATGTGGTGCTGCTGCCGCTGTGGCTGCAGCAGTGGCTGGGCTACACCAGCACGACCGCCGGCATGGCGCTGGCCCCGGTGGGCATTCTGGCCATTGTGCTGACCCCGCTGGTGGGCAAGAAAGTGGGCAGCTGGGATCCGCGCTGGATGGCCACGGGTGCGTTCGTGGTGTTTGCCACGGTGCTGTGGATGCGTTCGCACTTCACCATCGAGACGGACTTCTTCCACATCCTGATTCCCACCCTGATCCAGGGTGTGGCCATGGCCTTCTTCTTCATCCCGCTGACCACCATCACGCTCAGCGGGCTGACGCCGGACCGCATCCCGGCGGCGGCCGGCCTGTCCAACTTTGTGCGCATCACTGCGGGCGCCATGGGCACGTCGATCGCCACCACGCTGTGGGACAGCCGCGCCACCATGCACCATGCCCACCTGACGGAAACGCTTGTACAGGGCCAGGGGACCTTCGCGATCACGCTGAACCAGCTGCAGGCTGCCGGCATGACACAGGAGCAGGCCCTGGCCCAGATCAACCGGCTGATCGACCAGCAGGCGTTCACGCTGGCGGCCAACGACATCTTCTGGGCGTCGTCCATGCTGTTCCTGGTGCTGATCGTGCTGATCTGGCTGACCAAGCGTCCGGTAGGCCATGCCGGTGCCGCCGATGCCGGAGGGGCGCACTGAGCGGGGGATGGCCGGCGTCTGCCGGCAGTGGCCTGTCACCGCCGTTGCCACTGCCGTTGCAGATTCCCCATGAAAAAAAGCCCGCCGGAGATACGGCGGGCTTTTTTGTGGGGCGGAATGTCAGCTGCGGGTGCGCTCGTAGAAACGCTGGGGCAGACCCCAGGCAATGATGACGAAGCTCACCACCAGCGCTGCAGCCAGGGCGTACAGGCCCATGGATGCGCTGCCGGTGACGTCCTTTACCTTGCCCACCATATAGGGGCTGATCAGTCCGCCCAGCTGGCCGATGGAGTTGATCAGGGCAATCCCGGCGGCGGCGGCCATGCCGGTCAGAAAACGCTGGGGAAAGACCCAGAACAGACCGATGGCGGAGATCACCCCCGTGGCCGCCAGCGTCAGCCCGAACAGCAGCGCCACCGTGTGTTCGCTGTAGGTGCCGCAGATGAAATAACCCACGCCACCGAGCAAGGCTGTCAATGCCAGGTGCCAGCGGCGTTCGCCGGTGCGGTCCGAGTTCTTGCCCAGCAGGATCATGGTCACGCCGGCCACCAGGTAGGGAATGGCCGAGATCAGGCCGATGGCAAACGTGTCCTGTGTGCCCGCGGTTTTGATGAGCTGCGGCATCCAGAACACCAGGCCATAGATGCCGCCGGCCAGGCACAGATAGATGATCGACAGGATGTAGGTTGCGGGTTCGCGCAGGGCCGCGCCGAAGTGGTGGGTGTCTGCCTTCTTGGCGTCGCGGCTGACCATGCTGCTCCAGAACTGCCGGTCGCTGGCGTTGAGCCACTTGGCATGCTCGATTTCATCGTCCAGGTGGAACCAGACGATGATGCCCAGCACGATGGAAGGCAGGCCTTCCAGCAGGAACAGCCACTGCCAGCCATGCAGGCCCAGGGCGCCATCCGTGAACTTCATGATGCCGCCCGAAATGGGGCCGCCGATGATGCCGCAGAAGGCGATGCCGGACATGAAGATGGTGTTGATGCGGCCGCGGCGCTGAGCGGGAAACCACTTGGTGAAATAGTACAGGGCGCCTGGCACAAACCCCGCTTCCAGGGCGCCGACCAGAAAGCGGATGAAGTAGAACCCCATCTCGCTGGTGACGAACATGGTGCAGGCCGAGGCAATGCCCCAGGTCACCATGATGCGCATGATCCAGATGCGGGCACCTACCCGGTGCAGGATCATGTTGCTGGGCACTTCGAACAGGAAGTAGCCGATGAAGAAGATGCTGGCGCCCAGGCCATAGACCGCATCCGAAAAGCCCAGCTCGCTTTGCATCTGCAGCTTGGCAAAGCTGATGTTCACACGGTCCAGGTAGGCCATGACCCAGCAAATCACGAGCAGGGGGATGAAGCGCCAGAAGACCTTGCCGTAGATCTCCTTCTCGCGTGAAACTTCCCCGGTGCTCAACCCACTTTCTACGTGCAGTGTTGTGCTCATAGCTTGTCTCCTTTTTTATTGATGGAACACGCCGCTATGCTGCGGCGTTGTCAGTGCGCTCAGTAGGTCGCCCGGCCGCCGGAGAGATCGAAGACCGCGCCCGTGGTGAACGAGTTTTCCGCGCTCACCAGCCAGCCCACCAGCGATGCAATCTCGTCGACCTGGACGAAGCGGCCCCGGGGAATCTTGGAGAGCATGTAGTCGATGTGCTGCTGCGACATCTGGTCGAAGATCTTGGTTCGGGCCGCTGCCGGCGTGATGGCGTTGACCGAGATGTTCTGGCCTGCGGTTTCCTTGCCGATGCTCTTGGTCAGCGCGATGACGCCGGCCTTGGAGGCACTGTAGGCACAGGCATTCGGGTTGCCTTCCTTGCCGGCAATGGATGCCACGTTCACCACCCGGCCATAGCCCTGGCTCACCATGCCCTTGAGCAGCACCTTGTTGACGTTGAACGTGCCATGCAGGTTCACCTTGATCACCTGGTCCCATTCCGTATCCGGGTAGTCGACCGTGGGGGCGTTGGCGCCCGCAATGCCGGCACTGTTCACCAGGATGGACACCGGTCCCAGGGCGGCCGTGGTGTCGGCGCTGGCCTGCTCCACGCTGGCCATGTTCGTGATGTCGGTGACGACGGTGTGCACGGTGCCTTGGGCCTGCAGCTTCTGCTGTGCTGCCTGCAGGGCGTGGGGGTCGCGGTCCCAGATGGCCACAGCCGCACCGCCGTCGAGAAGCCGCTCCACCACGGACAGGCCAATCCCTTGGGCGCCGCCGGTGACCACTGCCACCTTGCCTGCGAAGTCGTACTGGTTCATGTTCATCTCCTTACGCGGCAATCACGCGCTGTTGCTGTTCACCCAGGCCGTCGATGCCCAGGCGCATGGTCTGGCCTGCGCGCAGGTACACCGGTGCTGGCTTGATGCCCATGCCGACGCCGGGCGGGGTGCCGGTGGAGATGACATCGCCGGGGTGCAGCGTCATGAAGCGGCTGAGGTAGGCAATGATTTCGGGCACCTTGAAAATCATCGTAGCGGTGCTGCCGTCCTGGTAGCGGTGGCCATCGACTTCCAGCCACAGCCGCAGCTGGTGCGGATCCGGCACCTCGTCCCGGGTGACCAGCCAGGGCCCGGTGGGGCCGAAGGTGTCGCAACCCTTGCCCTTGTCCCAGGTGCCTCCGCGCTCGATCTGGTATTCGCGTTCCGACACATCGTTGACCACGCAGTAGCCCGCCACGTGTTCCATGGCCTGGCTGGCGTCGATGTAGGACGCGGTTTTGCCGATGACGATGCCCAGCTCCACTTCCCAGTCGGTCTTGACCGAGCCGCGCGGAATCTTGACGTCGTCATTGGGGCCGACAACGGCCGAGGTCCATTTGTTGAAGACCACGGGCTCCTGGGGGATGGGCATGTTCGATTCGGCAGCATGGTCGGCATAGTTCAGGCCGATGCAGATGAACTTGCCGATCTGACCCACACAGGCACCAAGGCGTGGCTGGCCGACCACCAGCGGCAGGGTGGTGAGGTCCATGGCCGCCAGCTGGGCCACGGCGGCGCTGGCCAGGAATTTCCCGTCAATGTCCGCCGTCAGGCTGGAGATGTCCCGGATGCGACCTTCCGGGTCCAAAACTCCTGGCTTCTCCGCACCGGCTGGGCCATAACGCAACAACTTCATACAACGTCTCCAAGTAATTCATTCGACGCTGCGCAGTCTAGGAGTCGCCAGCAGGCGCGCGCATGCGGAACACAGGTCCAGGTAGAACAAAATGGAATCTCCGGAGAAACCCGAGCAGGATGTGGCGCAGCAACTGGCCAGCCTGCATGCCATGGGCGGCCGGCTCAAGTTCAAACAGCTCAAGCTGCTCATCGCCATCGAAGACATGGGCTCGGTGCACCAGGCCGCCGTGCTGCTGCACATGTCGCAGCCGGGCGTGAGCAAGGCCCTGCGCGAAATAGAAGAAGCGATCGGCGTCACCTTGTTTGCCCGCACCCCGCAGGGCCTGGTGCCGACCGATATGGGGCGCTGTGCCATCCGGTATGCGCGCCTGATGCTGTCCAGCCTGGCGCACATGCACAAGGAGCTGCTGGGCATGTCCCGCACTTCCGGTGTGCGCATTGCCGTGGGCACGATTGCGGGCGCATTGGCGGCCGTGCTGGCCAATGCCCTGATTGCCTTTCACCGGCTGCACCCAGACGTGACGGTCGAGCTGCAGGAGGGCACCAGTGCCGACCTGCTGGAAGGTCTGCAAAGCGGGGTGCTGGACCTGGCGCTGTGCCGGACATCGGTGGCCCGGCGCACCGATATCTTCCATTTCGAATGGCTGCGCGAGGAAGAGGTGGCAGTGGCGGTCTCGCCCATGCATGCGCTCAGCCGCACTCCGGATGTCAGCTGGGAACAGGTGGCGCAGTACCCATGGATTCTGTTTCCCGGCCACATGCCGCTGCGCACCCTGCTGGAGCGCGAGGCGGCCAGCAATGGGGTGGTGCTGGCGTTCAGGCCGGTGGAGACCTCATCGACATTCGCCACGGCGCTGTTGCTGAACAAAAGCCCCGACATGGTGGCCCTGATGTCGCTGGAGACCCTGCAGTTTTTCGAGGCCCGGCAGACGCTGGCACGGCTGGACCTGAAGGTGCATGCCAATGCGGAGCCTTACGGCCTGGTGACCCGGGTCGGGGCGCCGGAGTCCGCGGCACTGACCGCGCTGAAGGCCTGTATCCGCAGGCAGGCCCTGTCGGCCTGAAGACTGCCTGGAGCCTGGGGGACACCGGCCCGTGATCGCAGCACCACGCTGGCGTGGTGCTGCCGGGCTCACTGTGCCTGGGCTGTCTGGCGGCCGCGTGCAGTCCCCAGCGTGATCCAGGTCAGCGCCACGCCGCACAGCGCGCCGGTGGCCATGCCCACCACCATGGGCAGGGGCTTGCCGGTGGAGAACAGGCCCACCAGTTGCATGGCGATGGCGCCCATGAGCATCTGCAGCGTGCCCAGCAGGGCCGACGCGGCGCCGGCAATGGCGCCATGCTCTTCCAGGGCCAGCACGGAGGTGGTGGGAATCACCAGACCCATGAAGGCGCTGGCAATGAAGTACAGCGCCATCAGTACCCCCAACTGGTCGCCGCCCAGCAGGTAATAGGTCAGCAGTGCAACCATGACCACACCGCTGGCGCTGGCGGCCAGCTTGACCACGGTGGCCAGGCCGAAGCGCTGGCCCAGCGCGCCGGTGAACTGTGCGGCACCGATGAAGGCCACGGCATTCAGTGCAAACGCCATGCTGTACTGCGTGGTGGAGAGACCGTAGTGGTTGATCAGCACAAAGGGCGAGCCGGCCAGGTAGACGAAAAAGCCCGCCATGGCGCAGGCCCCGATGAAGACCAGACCCAGGTAGTGCGTGTCACGCAGCAGCAGCGCATAGGCGCGGAACGTGTCGGCCAGCTGGCTGTCGCCGCGTGCCGCTGGGCCACGGGTTTCGGGCAGGCCGCGCACCATGGCCAGCATGCCCAGTACCGCGGCCGCAGTGACCGCCCAGAACACCCAGCGCCAGCCGCCCAGCCCAATCACCGCACTGCCGGCCAGCGGTGCCAGGATGGGCGAGACGCTGAATACCAGCATCAGCAGCGACATCATGCGGGCCGCCTCGTGGCCGGTGTGCAGGTCCCGCACCACGGCGCGGGGAATCGCCATGCCGGCTGCCGCGCCCAGACCCTGGATGAAGCGCAGCACCACCAGGGTCTGAATGTCCTGCGCCAGCGCGCAGCCGATGCTGGCCAGCACAAAGATGGCCAGGCCCAGGTACAGCGGTTTTTTGCGGCCCCACAGATCGGCCAGCGAGCCAAACAGTGGCTGGCCTACGCCCAGTGCCAAAAAGAAGGCCGTCAGGCTGGCCTGCACGGCCGATACCGGCGCGTTCAGGCTGGCGCCGATCTGCGGCAGCGCCGGCAGGTACATATCGATGGCAAACGGCCCGATGGCCGAGAGCAGGCCGAGGATCAAGACCAGGCGCAGGGCGGAAGCAGGGGCAGATGAGGAAGCAGGGTTCGAAACGGGCAAATCAGACATAGGGGCGGGATTGTCGCGGATGGGCGAGGTTGCTGTGCGGAAAGGGCACTGGATGCCCTTGGGTGGCTGGCTGCGTCTGCTGGGAGCGCGCAGATGGCGCAGCGGGTGGCACGAAGGGGCCGGATGGCATGCACATGCCGCTGCCGATGTTGATGGCGATGCGCTTGCAGGCGCTTTGCACCACACTCAACCCTGCTGTTTGTCCAGCCGTTTCAGGAACACCCCCAGCTCTTTCACCACCTGGGCATCACCCTTGTCCTGGGCGCAGGCCAGGCCGTGCTCCCAGGCCTGGCGCGCGGCGGAGGGGTTGTCCAGTGCGAGCTGGGCTTTGCCCAGCAGCTTCCAGGCTACGGAATAGTGCGGGTCCAGTGCGGTGGCGCGCAGCAGGTGTTCCAGGGCAGCGGCGGGCTGCGCATCGTCCAGCGCGGCCTTGCCCAGGGTGTAGCGCAGCAGCGCGGTTTCCTTGCCGGCATCCAGCAGTGCCTGCAGGCGTTGTGTCATGGGGTTCATGGTCCAGTCCCTCGCGCAATGCATGCGCTGGACACCATCTTGCCTGCGGTGCAGCAAACGCACGCGGTGTAGGGGCTGCCATCGGTGTCCTAAACCATCGATGGCAGTGCAGGCACTGCAGGCGCGGCCAGTCCGCCGTACAGTGAAGGTCTGTGACTCCAGGAGCGCTGCCATGCTCACGTTCACCTTGATGAAGCCCGAAGGTATTTTGCGCCTGCACCCCAGCGGCCCGCTGACCGAGCAGGACTTTGAGCGGCTGCGGACCGAGGTGGATGCCTATCTGATGGGCCACGCCCGGCTGAATGGGGTGCTGGTGCGGGCGGCCGAGTTTCCCGGCTGGGAGAACTGGGCCGGGTTCAGCGCTCACATGCACTTTGTGCACGCGCACCACAAGCGGGTGGAACGCATAGCCCTGGTGACCGACAGTGCGGTGGCGGGCCTGGGCGAGTTTCTGGCCGAGCATTTCACTTCGGCCGAGGTGCGGCGTTTTCCGCTGGCCGATGAACGGCTGGCGATGCAGTGGCTGCAAGCGGCGTCATGAGGGCCGTAGCAGGGTAGTGCAGCGGCCATGAAAGAAGCAGCCGCGTAGCCATGCACAAGCCGGTTCAGCGCATGCGCCAGCGCACCAGTGCGGCGGCGGCCACCAGCAGTGCCGAGGCGCTGAGCAGCACCGCGGTAAAGCCCTGGTCAAAGGCCGTGTGGGCGGCGTGCACCAGCGGCTGCGCAACGGCAGCGGGCAGGCCTTCGGCGGCCAGCAGTGCTTCGTCCAGGCTGTCGCGCACACTGGCGGGCAAGGCTCCGGCCGCCGCAGGCAGTGCCAGACTGTGGGCATAGACTGCTGAGAGCATGCTGCCCATCAGCGTCACGCCCAGGGCGCCCCCCAGCTCGTACGACACTTCTTCCACCGAGGCGGCCATGCCCGCGCGCTCGGGCGCGGCACTCATCAGGATGGTGGCCGATGCCGCCGTCATGGTGGCGCCCACGCCAAAGCCCAGCACCGCCAGGCTCAGCACCTGCCATGGCGTGGCGGCCAGGTGCACCCACCAATAGGCCGCCATGCCCAGGCCGGCCACCAGCAGCGCACGCGCCAGCAGCAGCGGGCTGCCCCAGCGGTGTAACAGCCGCCCGGCAATGGGGCAGGCCACAAACGCCGCCACTGGCAGGGGCAGCGTGGCCCAGCCGGCTTCCAGGGGGGAATAGCCCGCCACCAGTTGCAGCCGCTGGCTGAACACCAGCTGCATGCCCAGCAGCGCAGCTGACGAGGTCAGTGCAGCCACCACCGCCATGCTGAACGTGGGGTTGCGGAACAGTTCCAGGTCCAGCAGCGGGTGGGCGCTGCGGCGCTGGCGGCGCACAAAGATGGCCAGAAACGCCGTGCCCAGCACCAGGGTCAGCAGCGCCATGGCCCAGTCCGGCGTGGCCTTGCCCGCTTCCTTGATGGCGTAGGTGCAGGCCACCAGACCCACCATCACCTGCAGGCTGGCGATGCCGTCCCAGGGGCGCTGGCGGTCGCCGTGCGAGGGGGCGATATAGCGCCAGGCCAGCGGCAGCGTGACCAGCACAATGGGCACGTTGATCAGGAACACCGCACCCCACCAGAAATGTTCCAGCAGTGCGCCGCCCACCACCGGACCGAAGGCCGCGCCGCCCGACGCCACCGAGGCCCAGATGCCGATGGCCAGGGCGCGTTCCTTGTCATCGCCAAAGCTCAGTCGGATCACCGACAGCGTGGCCGGCATCATCATGGCGGCGCCCACGCCCAGCAGCGCACGCGCCGCAATCAGCACGCCGGTATCGGGTGCAAACGCCGCCAGCAGCGAGGCCGCGCCAAACACCACCAGCCCTGACAGCAGCAGTGTCTTGTGACCGAGCTTGTCGCCCAGCGTGCCCATGCCCAGCAGCAGGCCCGAGACGACAAGCGCGTAGATGTTGATGATCCACAGCTTGGCCGAGGCACTGGCCGCCAGATCGTGTGTCAGCCTGGGCAGGGCGGTGTAGAGCACCGTCATGTCGATGACGATCAGCAGCAGGGCCACGGACACAATGCCCAGCACCAGCCAGCGGTGGCGCGCGGCGGGAGCGGTGTGGAGGGGAGTGGAAGCAGACAGAACCATGACAAAACCAATGCGTATCAGCCAGCGCTCCAGCTCTGCGGGTGCGCAAAGACCGCATGATTCATCAATTTATTGATTTATAAAAGTTTTATTCAATCAATAAAATTGATGTATGGAATGGACACTTGAACGCCTGAACCAGTTTGTTGCCGTGGCCGAAAGCGGCTCGATGACGCAGGCCGCCCGCCGCCTGGGCCGGGCGCAGTCGGCCGTGAGCATGGCCATGGGCTTGCTGGAGGCCGATCTGGACGTGGCCCTGTTCAGCCGTGCCGGCCGCAGCGTGCAGCTCACCCCGGCCGGCAGCGTGATGCTGCTGGAAGCCCGCGCGCTGTTGCACCAGGCCCAGGCACTGGAGTTGCGGGCCCGTGCACTGGCCGCAGGCCAGACCGCCACCTTGTGCATGGCGCTGGACGAAGCGCTGCCGTACCCGCCGATCGCCCGGTTGCTGCGTGAACTGGCCCAGCACTATCCGGCGCTGGAGCTGACGGTGCTCAACTGCACGGCTGCCGAAGTGGCGCTGGCCGTGCAAAGCCAGCGTGCCCAGCTGGGCTTTCAGTTTGACCGGGGGGTGGTCGGCGGACAGTTTGCCCAGCGCTCCGTGGCCAGCGTGCCGCAGATGGTGTGTGTGGCGCACGACCATCCGCTGGCCCGGCAGTCCCGCGTCAGCCGCCAGGCCCTGGCTGCGCAGCGTCAGTTGGTGATGTGCATCGAAGGCGTGGAGGAGCTGGTGCTCAGCCCCCGCGTGTGGCGCTCGGACAGCTTTTATGTGCTGGCCGACATGGTGGCCGATGGCCTGGGCTGGGCCATCCTGCCGCGCAACATCATCGAGTACGGTGAGGGGCTCTCGCGCCTGACCGTGCTGCATTGCCCCGAGCTGCTGCTGCCGCCGCTGGCCGTGCGCATGCTCACGCTGCAAGGCGCGGTGCTGGATGCCACCGCACAGTGGATCCAGCAGCGCATGGCCGAGGTGCTGATGCCGGAGGACCAGTGTCTGGCGCCCTGAGTGCGGAAAGCGCGCCGTGCCGCCGAGAGGGCCTTTGTGCTCTGGTGCTGCACGTTTTTTCTCTGAAAACCTTCGTGCAGAAATCACGGCAGAACCCTGTGCAGGCAGCACGGTTTGCTCATTTTTCTGCAGGAATGGCTGTGCCATGGCGTTCACCCGCAGCACTTCGGTCTTGTGGCCGCCAGCGCTGCCCCCATCTGTGGCAGCCTGTGGACTTCTGACCTCTTTCGCGCCATGCCACTTTCCAATCCCTTGGCCCGTTTCTTTCGCAGCCCGGTTGTGGCCTACCCGCAATCGCCCCAGTTTGCGGGCGGGCGCTTTCGCAACATCCACCCCCGTCCTGCCCAGGGGCCGCAGCCTGGCGCCAAGGTGATGTGGGATTTCTTTTTCAACAAGCCGCGCAACTCGGAGCCGGTGGCACCGCTGCCGGTGCAGCCGATCACGCGCGCCCAGCTGGAGGTGGCGCCCGAGCGCAGCCTCTACCGCATCGGCCACTCCACCTTGTTGATGAAGCTGCGTGGGGGCTGGTGGATCACCGACCCGGTGTTTGCCGAACGTGCCTCACCGCTGGCCTTCTTCGGGCCTAAGCGCTTTCATGCACCACCCATTGCATTGGCGGAGTTGCCACCGTTGCGCGGCGTGCTGTTGTCGCACGACCATTACGACCACCTGGACCGCGCCACGGTGCGGATTCTGGCGGCCAAAACCGATCTGTTCATTTGCACCTTGGGCGTGGGGGACCGGCTGGTGGCCTGGGGCGTGCCGGCCGCCAAGGTGCAGCAGTACGACTGGTGGCAGGGCACGCAGGTGGATGGGCTGCGCTTCACGGCCACGCCAGCCCAGCATTTTTCGGGTCGCAGCCTGCGCGACGGCAACCACACGCTGTGGGCCTCCTGGGTGATCGAAGACCTGGAAAGCACGCAGCCGCTGCGCATCTTCTTCAGCGGCGATGGCGGCTACTTTGACGGTTTCAGGCAGATAGGCCGGCAGTTTGGCCCCTTCGATGTGACGCTGATGGAGACCGGCGCCTACAACGAACACTGGCCCTATGTGCACATGCACCCGGCGCAAACCGTGCAGGCCCACCAGGACCTGGGCGGCAAATGGCTGCTGCCCATCCACAACGGCACCTTCAACCTGGCCATGCACGCCTGGTGGGACCCGTTCGAGCGTGTGGTGGACCTGGCCGAAGCCCAGGCCATTGCCGTGGCCACGCCGCTGATGGGCGAGCGGCTGGATCTGGCCGTCCCCCATGCCGGCGAGCGCTGGTGGCGGGCGCTGGTGCCGGTGGAAGAGGGGGAGCCCCGTACCGCGTGACACGGTGGCCTTGCTGGCGCAGACCTGTGCGGGTGGAGTGCAGGGCGATGGGCGGTGGGTCGGGCCCCCCGGAACGGGCGCTCAGTCCAGGCTGATACGGCTCTGGCGGATCACCTCGGCAAAGCGCTGGTGCTCGGCGGCAATGAACTGTTCCAGCTGTTTGCGGGTGGCGGGAAAGGGCGTGTAGCCAAAGCTCTGGAACTTGGCGCGCGCCTCGGGGGTGTCCAGTGCGGCCTGGGCATCCTGGCGGATCTGCTCCGCCACGGCGGGCGGCAGGCCGACCGGGGCCACCAGGGCGTTCCAGCCCGAGACTTCCAGCCCTTGCGGGCCACCGGATTCCCCCACAGTGGGCACATCCGGAAAATCGGGTGAGCGCTGCGGCGCCGCAATCGCCAGAAAGCGCAGCTTGCCCGCGCGCTGCAGCGGGCCGGCAGTGGCGGCGCTGCCCAGCGAGAAGTGCAGATCGCCGGTGGACACCGAGGTATAGAGCTGCGAGGTTTCCTTGAACACCACATGCTGCATGCGGGCGCCGGTGCGGGCGGCCAGCAGTTCGACCCCCAGGTGCACCGGGTTGCCCACCGACCAGGAGCCGTAGTTCAGCTGGCCCGGACGGGCCAGGGCATCGGCCACCAGCGCGCCCACCGAGGGGTAGGGGCTGTTCTGCGGAACCGTGATGAAAAAATAGGTCTTGAACAACGCCATCAGCGGCATGAAGTCGCGCTGCGGGTCGTAGGGCAGTTTTTTGAACAGGCTGGGGTAGGCAGACAGGTGCAGGCCGTCCAGCACGATCAGCGTGCTGCCGTCCTGTGGAGCGCGCTTGAAGGCATCAATGGCAATGAAGCCGTTGCCGCCGGGGCGGTTCTCCACCACCACCGGCTGGCCCCAGCGGCGCGCCAGGCCATCAGCCAGCAGGCGGGCCACACCGTCCGGGCCGCCCCCCACGGGGAAGGGGGTGATGATGCGCACCGGTTTGCCAGGGAAGGCAGGGGTGGGCGGGGCCGCATGGGCCGCAGCAAGCGGCAGCGTGCCCAGAGTTCCCAGCGCCAGGACAGCGCCCAGGGCCCGGCGGGTCTGTGCAAAACGAGAGAGCATGGTGCAGTGCGGTGGCCGCAGGTGGGGCAGCGGCCCGTTCCAAAAATGGGCTGCAGTGTACAAAAGCTGCTGCCGCGCCTGCGGCCTGCCGGCCCTGGTGGGGGCAAGGGTGTGGGGCGGTCCCAAGGGGCCGCTGCGTGCTAGGCATTTGCCCGCATTGCAGGATGCGGTGCGCAAAGGCCCTGGCGTGGCCGGCTGGCGGCCGGTACGCGACAATCGGCCCATGACGACCCCCTCTGCGCAGCAACCCCGCAACCCCTTGCACGGCATCACGCTGGAGCGCATCGTGACCGAGCTGGTGGACTACTACGGTTGGCCCGGCCTGGGCGACCGCATCCAGCTGCGCTGCTTCAATGTCGATCCCAGCATCACGTCCAGCCTGCGCTTTCTGCGCAAGACGCCCTGGGCGCGGGAGAAGGTGGAGGGGCTGTACCTGTTCATGTTGCGCGAGCAGCGGCGGTACGGGGAGCGCTGACACCTTCGCTTCTGCGGTGCGGTGGCCGCTGCTGCACCGGCAGCGTTGTGGCCTCGCAAGCCTGGGGGTGAAGACCGTCTGCGCTGCGGCGCACAACCGCTTCAGGTTCATGCCTTGGGCTTGGCCTGGAAATGCACAAACTGTGGAAAGTGCTCGGCCACGCCGGGGCCGTCAAAGTCCCAGCCTTTGCACTGGCCCAGATAGCGCGGCGGGGTGTCCGGGGCGGTGGTGAAGGCGCCGACAATGCTCTGGAAGGTGGCGGTGGCCATGCTTTGCAGCAGCTCGCGCATGTGGGTGCAGCCGGCGATGGTGCCCAGGTGCGTCTCGATCGACTTGCGCCAGCCGCGTGCCATGCAACTGCCCACCATCTTCTGCATGGCCTCCAGCGCGGCGGGGCAGCCACCCAGGGGGTGGGCATCCATCACGGCTTCGATGGACTGCACCACCAGCTGGGTGTTGACGGTGACGCGGATCCACATGTGGTGGATGGGGTCGCCTGCCTTGCGTATGCCGGGGCTGTTGACGCGGGGCACATCGACAGCCTTGGTGTCCAGCAGCTCGCCTTCGATGTCCCACAGCCCGTCCTCACGGACAAAGCTGTTGAAGTGGATGCGGCGGATATGCTGGGGCGTGCGGGCCACCGTGGGTGCGGACAAAGGCATGTGGGGCGTGGATGTCAAAACGCAGCTGCATAGGCCGTGTCTTATGAATTTGATAGCGTGATGGCGGCTGCTGCGCACGGATGGCGCGCAACAGCCTGATTTGATCTGCATCCTAGCGAAAAAGCCGGCGCCGCGCTGTCCGGTGCGGCTCAGTGTGCTGCAGCGCCGCGGCGGTCAGCCATGGCGGATGGCCACGGTTTTCAGCACCGTGAAGCCGTACAGCGCTTCAAACCCTTTTTCGCGGCCGTGGCCGCTGGATTTGACGCCGCCAAACGGCAGCTCCACGCCGCCGCCCGCGCCGTAGTTGTTGACGAAGACCTGGCCGCAGCGCAGTGCCCGCGCCATGCGGAACTGGCGCGCGCCGTCACGCGTCCACACACCGGCCACCAGACCGAAATCCGTGCCATTGGCCAGGCGGATGGCGTCGGCTTCATCGTCAAACGGCATGGCGGCCAGCACCGGGCCAAACACCTCTTCCTGCGCCAGGCGGTGGTTGGGTGGCACATCGCGCAGCAGCGTCGGAGCCTGGTAGAAGCCAGATTCGGGTGCTTCTTCCACGATCTGGCCCTGGGCCACGACCGGAATGCCGGCCACCTGCGCGTCCGACAGAAAGTCCCACACGCGCTGCTGCTGGCTTTGGCGGATCAGCGGGCCCACATCCAGGTCCATGGCGGCCGGGCCCACGCGCAGTGCAGCAAAGGCTTCGCCCAGCCGTTCGAGCAACGGTTCGTAGATGCTGCGCTGCACCAGCAGGCGCGATCCGGCCGAGCAGGTCTGGCCAGCGTTCTGCACGATGGCGTTGATGAGCGTGGGGATGGCGGCGTCCAGGTCGGCGTCTTCAAACACGATCTGCGGGCTCTTGCCCCCCAGCTCCAGCGTGACGGGCACATGGCGCTCGGCCGCAGCCTGCTGGATCAGCGTGCCCACATGGGGACTGCCGGTGAAGCTGAGGTGGTTCACATCCGGGTGGCGGGCCAGCGCATCGCCTGCCTCGTGGCCGTAGCCGGTGACGATGTTGATGCAGCCGGGCGGAAAGCCGGCCTCGGCTGCCAGCTGGGCCACACGCAGCACCGAAAGGCAGGCGTCTTCCGCCGGTTTGACCACGCAGGTGTTGCCTGCTGCCAGCGCCGCGCCCACGCAGCGGCCGAAGATCTGCATCGGATAGTTCCAGGGCACGACATGGCCGGTCACGCCATGGGGCTCGCGCCAGGTCAGCACGCTGTAGCCGTCCTGGTAGGGAATGGTGTCGCCGTGCAGCTTGTCGCAGGCCCCGGCATAGAACTCGAAGTAGCGCGCCAGCGCCAGGGTGTCGGCCTGGGCCTGCTTGGTGGGCTTGCCGCAGTCGCGCTGCTCCAGTGCCGACAGCTCCATGCCGTGCTCCAGCACCAGGGCGGACAGGCGGGCCAGCAGGCGTCCGCGCTCGACGGCCGGCGTCTTGCGCCACACGGTCTCGTAGCACTGGCGCGCCGCAGAGACTGCCGTGGCAATGTCTTCGGCGTTGCCGCGCTGGATGTCTTCAAATGGCTGGCCGTCCGACGGATCAATCACCGCGATCGTGCGGCCGGAGGTGGACGGGACGGAGGCGTTGGCGATGTAGTGGTAGAGCATGCCGGCCATTGTGGCGATCTGCGTGGGCGGCACCAGTCGCACAGCCATCATCGAGTTGCGCTGCCGCAAAGATGGTGGTCCGGCTGCGCAATCAGGTGCGCCGTTGATTTAGACAGGGAAAGAGCAGGGGGCTATTAAAAGTGAAGCGCCTGGGAATTTCCCGCAGTCGGTGACCGGCCAGAGGCTGCGCGGGATGCCCCCAGTGGACAAATGGTGTCGGGCGCAGGAATATGCGCCGAAGTGAACAAGCGTGCTTTTTTGACTTTTCTCCCCATTTTTCGCTCTGTAGCCCCAGCCGGAGATGCCCCATGAAAACCTTGACCGATCAGCTGTCGCAGTACGCCGACTACCACCGCGATCCGCGCAACATCCTGACCCATTTCTTTGGCGTTCCCATGATCCAGATGGCGGTGGTGATTCTGCTGTCGCGTCCGGCCTGGGGCATCGTGGCCCTGGGTGGGGTGCCGGTGTCGCCCGCCGTGGTTGCCGCCGTGCTGGCCTGCAGCTATTACCTGCTGCTGGACCTGCGCTACGGTCTGACCATGGTCGCGGTGCTGGCGGCCATGCTGGCCGTGGCTGCACCGCTGGCCCAGCAGGCTACTGGCGTCTGGCTGGGCTGGGGCCTGGGCCTGTTTGCGGTGGGCTGGGTGATCCAGTTCATCGGCCACTATTACGAGGGGCGCAAGCCGGCTTTCATGGACGACATCGTGGGTCTGCTGATCGGTCCGCTGTTCGTGATGGCGGAGATGGGCTTTGGTCTGGGCCTGCGCCGCGAGGTGCAGCAGGCCATCGAGGCACGCAGCGGCCCGGTGCGCCAGCACCAGGCACCGGCCAGCTGAGAGGTGTTGGCACGCAGGGGCATGCCCGCTGGATGGGGGCTGTGCGGCAGGCGCTGTGCCGGGCGGTGCGGATATTCCGTGCGGCTGCAAGAAGCCGGCAAGGGTGAACCCCTAAAATGCACGGGTTGGCCCCTTGCGGGCTTTTGTTTCAACCCACCCACACAGCACCATGTCTCTGAACAATGTGACCCCCGGCGCCAAGGCCCCTGAAGTCTTCAACGTCATCATCGAAATCTCGGCCAACTCCGCTCCCGTGAAGTACGAAGTGGACAAGGAAACCGGCGCCCTGTTCGTGGACCGCTTCATGGGCACGGCCATGCACTACCCCGTGAACTACGGCTATGTGCCCCAGACCCTGGCCGGCGACGGTGACCCGGTGGACGTGCTGGTGATGACTCCCTTCCCCCTGCCCAGCGGCGTGGTCGTGCCTTGCCGCGCGATCGGCATCCTGCAGATGGAAGACGAAGGCGGCGTGGACGGCAAGGTGCTGGCGGTGCCCACCCAGAAGCTGCTGCCTTCCTACGACAAGATCAACCACCTGAGCGATATCCATGAGCTGACCCTGCAGCAGATCGCTCACTTCTTCGAGCACTACAAGGACCTGGAAAAGGGCAAGTGGGTCAAGGTGCTGGGCTGGAAGGGCGTGGATGTGGCCCACAAGGAAATCACCGACGGCATCGCTGCCTACAAGGGCTGATCCGCCGCAGGCGGTATCCCTATTGTCAGAATGGTTGGACCGGTCGGCCTTCGCAGGCTGACATTGCCGGCCCCGGCTGCCTGGGTGACAGGCACGCCAAGCTGACACCATCGCCGCGAGAACGCGCGTTCCTCTTCGGGAATGCGCGTTTTTTTGTAACATCTGTCGGCTCGCCGTTGGTCGGCCTCTGCCGGGGCTTGGTGGTGGGCGGGTGCCGCTGGCACTCCTTACAACAAGGAGAGGGCGTATGTTGCGATGGTCTGATATGCGGGTGGGCACCAAGCTGTTTGGTGGTTTTGCCCTGGTCGTGTTCTTGACGCTGGTGGTAGGTGGGCTGTCGCTGTGGCAGCTCCAGCGGCTGAATGCCGCAATGGAAACGGTCAGCAACCATTCCATGCCCAGCGTGGCGGATACCGGCAATCTGCGCGGCCAGTGGAACCGCTTTCGCCGCATGGAAGCCGGCATCCTGAATGCCAACAGCCTGCAGGAGGTGCAGAGCATCACCAAGCAGTCCGAAGCGCTGCTGCAGCTGATTCAGGGCGTGGAAAAGTCCTATGACTCGCTGCCCCGTTCCGAGGCCGAAAAGCAGCTGATGCAGTCCTACCAGCAAAACCGCAGCGCCTATCTGGACACCCATGCGCAATTCCTGAAGGAGGCGCAGGCCAAGGATTACACCCAGGGCAGCGGGGATCTGTTGCTGGGCGACACCGTCTCCAATCTGTATGCCGGCCAGGCGGAGGTGAGCTTTGTGGCCCTGGCCGAGACCGTTGGCAAGCTGATGAAGCACAGCCTGGACGAGGCCGACCGTACCCGCACGGCGGGCCAGCAGGTCTATGCCGCCGCCTGGTGGTGGGTGGTGGCCGGTATGGCGGCCAGCGTGGTGCTGGCGCTGCTGTGCGCCTGGCTGGTGACACGTGCCGTCACGCGGCCGGCATCGCAGGCGGTGCAGGTGGCGCGCCGCATTGCTCAGGGCGACCTGGCGGAGGCCGTGCCGCAAGGCGGCAAGGACGAAATGGGTGCGCTGCTCAACGCCTTGAGCGCCATGCGCGACAGCCTGGGTGAAGTGGTGGAACATGTGCGCCACAACGCGGAATCGGTGGCCACGGCCAGCAGCGAAATTGCCCAGGGCAACAGCGACCTGTCCAGTCGCACCGAAGAGCAGGCCAGCGCGCTGCAGCAGACCGCGGCGGCCATGGCCCAGCTGGGCTCTACCGTGCGGCAGAATGCCGAAAGCGCCCGCCAGGCCAACCAGCTGGCGATGAGTGCCTCGACCGTGGCTGTCCAGGGTGGTGAGGTGGTGGGTGAGGTGGTCAGCACCATGCGCGGCATCAACGACAGCAGCCACAAGATTGCCGACATCATTGGCGTGATCGATGGCATTGCCTTCCAGACCAATATCCTGGCGCTGAACGCCGCCGTGGAAGCGGCCCGCGCTGGTGAGCAGGGCCGCGGCTTTGCCGTGGTGGCCGGGGAAGTGCGTACGCTGGCCCAGCGCAGTGCCGAAGCGGCCAAGCAGATCAAGCTGCTGATCGACGAAAGCGTGCAGCGGGTCCAGACCGGCAGCCAGCTGGTGGACCGCGCTGGTGCCACCATGACCGAAGTGGTGGGCGCCATCCGCCGCGTGACCGATCTGGTGGGTGAAATCACGGCGGCCAGTGCCGAGCAAAGTGAAGGCGTGTCCCAGGTGGCCGATGCCATCACCCAGATGGACACCGCCACCCAGCAGAACGCCGCGCTGGTGGAGGAAAGCGCTGCAGCGGCCGACAGCCTGCAGCGCCAGTCCGGCGATCTGGTGCAGGCCGTGGCACGTTTTCGCACCGCCGGTGGCGCGCAATGGGCGGCTCCGGTGGCCGCGGTGGCCCCTGTACCGCCGGCCGCTCCGCGCAGCGCTGCTGCACCTGCCATCCCCGTATCTGTTTCTGCCGAAGCCCCTGCGCCGCAACGGGCCCAGGCCGGCCTCCCACCTGGACCCACTCCCGTGCGTGCCACGTCGGCCAAGGCGGCGCTCCCGACTGCTGCGGCAACCACGGCCACTGCGGACGACGAGTGGGAGCAGTTCTAACGCCTTTTCCGCACTGCACCGCTCCGGCCAGCCGCGTTGCGTGCATCCATGTCTGAATGGCCACAAAGCAGGCCGTTCCTCAACCCCATGCCACCGCCCCGGTGCATGGGGTTTTTTGTGGGCAGGTCTGGAGGCGCGCTGTGCCTGTCTGTTCTGTGGCGCAGGGAGGCTCTGCCGTCCGGCCCTGGGCGCAGGACGGGCGGGCTGCTGCGGCAGCTTGCTGGCACGCTCCCTGCATTAGCCTGCGGTATATGGGCCTGGTGCGGGTGTCGGCATGTTCAGGACCGTTTGGCCGCAGGCCGGGGAGGGTAAAGATGACGCAGCACCATGCCGCCAGCAGCGGCTTTTCCGAGTGCCTGACCTTTCGCCTGGGCAAAGAGGAGTACGGCATCGACATCCTGCGGGTGCAGGAGATCCGTTCCTATGAAACACCCACCCGCATCGCCCACGCCCCGGCGTTCATCAAAGGGGTGATCGATCTGCGCGGTGTGATTGTGCCCATCGTGGACCTGCGCCTCAAGCTGGCCTGTGCCAGCTCCGAGTACACGCCGTTCACGGTGGTGATCATCCTGAATGTGGCCCAGTCGATGATGGGCGTGGTGGTGGATGCCGTGGCCGACGTGGTGCAGATCCCGCACGAGGCGCTGCGACCCGCGCCGCAGTTCCAGGATTCGTCCCAGGTGGATGGGGCTTTCATCAAGGGCATTGCCAAGGTGGGCGAGCGCATGTTGATCGTGGTGGACATCGCCGCCATGCTGACAGCGCAGGACATGGGCGTGTTGCGCACGGCAGCGCACCCGGCCTGAAGCGCCGGTCGGCCCATCAACATTGGCATGGTGCGCCGCAGCGCCGTCATGGAATTGGATACACAACAGGGAGGGAAACATGCAGAACTGGAAGATATCAACGCGGCTGGCCGCAGCATTCGGGATGCTGGTGGTCTTGCTGCTGGGTGTGGCCGGCGCAGCGCTGCTGCAGCTGTCGACACTGAACGCTGTCACCAAACAGATCACCAGCAACAACCTGATCAGTGTGGAGCTGATCAACAAGCTGGGGGCCGACATGATCCAGGCGCGCTTGCTGGAGCTGCGCCATGTGTACAACGAGAGCCCGGAATACAAGGCCAGCATCGAGCAGCAGATGACCAAGCTGCAGGGCGACATGGATGACATCAAGGCCAGATATGCACCGCTGGTGGATTCCCCGGCCGAACGCAGCGCCTACGAAACCCTGCTGGCCCAGCGCAAGGAATATGTGGTGCTGATGGAGCGGCTGTTTCGGCTGTCGCGCAGCGGGGAGAGCGACAAGGCCCGCGAGTTCATGAACGGCGAGTCGCTCCAGCTCTACAACGCCTCGTCGGCCACGCTGGACACGCTGCTCGAAATCAATACCAACGATGCCAACAGTGAGTCGCGCAAGGCCGATGCCGCTTTTTCCAACGGCGTATGGGTGATGGGTGTGGCCGTGCTGCTGGCGCTGGCACTGTCCGTGACTGCGGGTCTCTGGATCACCCGTTCCATCCGCACACCGCTGCAGCGTGCCGTGGCGCTGGCCGACAGGGTGGCGGGCGGCGATCTGAGCAGCCGCATCGAGGTGCACACCACCGACGAGCTGGGCCAACTGTTCTCCGCCTTGCAGCGCATGCAGTCCAGTCTGGCAGAGACGGTCAGGGCAGTGCGCCGCAATGCCGAAGGCGTGGCCTCCGCCAGCAGCCAGATCGCCAACGGCAATGCCGATCTGTCCAGCCGCACCGAAGAGCAGGCCAGCTCGCTGGAAGAAACAGCGGCCTCCATGGAAGAGCTGGGCTCCACCGTGCGCCTGAATGCGGAGAATGCCCGCGAAGCCAACCAGCTGGCCCGCACTGCGGCCGATGTGGCGGTGCACGGCGGCGATGTGGTGGGCGAGGTGGTGACCACCATGCGCGGCATCAATGACAGCAGCCGCAAGATCGCCGACATCGTGGGGGTGATCGACTCCATTGCCTTCCAGACGAATATCCTGGCGCTGAACGCCGCCGTGGAAGCGGCCCGTGCTGGCGAGCAAGGCCGCGGTTTTGCCGTGGTGGCCAGCGAGGTGCGCTCGCTTGCCAGCCGCAGTGCCGCAGCGGCCAAGGAGATTGCGGCGCTGATTTCCGAAAGCGTGGGCCGGGTGGAGCAGGGCACGGTACTGGTTGACAAGGCCGGAAACACCATGGCCGAGGTGGTGGACTCCATCCAGAAGGTGACCGCCATCGTGGGCGAGATCAGCACCGCCAGCGCGGAACAGAGCCAGGGCGTGACCCAGGTGGGCGAGGCTGTGTCACAGATGGACACCGTCACCCAGCAGAATGCCGCCCTGGTGGAGGAAAGTGCCGCTGCGGCCGACAGTCTGCGCCGCCAGGCCCAGGAGCTGCTGCAGACGGTGGAGGTCTTCCGCCTGTCCGACAGTGAAGTGCACCATGGCGCTTCCAGCGCATCGGTGGCCTTCGCGGCAGTGCCGGCGCAGCCACCCAGTGTGGGATCGCGGGGGCGTGTGCTGGGGCTGGGGCTGCGCAAGAAGACCGCTGCCATGGCAGTGGCCACCGACGTGTTCTGAACGCCTGGGCCCGCAGTGGGCCCCGCCAACGTCCCTGGGCGTCCCTGGAGACTCTAACCAGCGCTGTGGCGCAGGGGGCTGTGGGCTTGCAGTTCCTGCAGATAGTGGGCCATGCCTTCGCCCTCGCGTTCCAGAAAATGCTCCACCGCATCGGCAAATGCCGGGTGGGCCAGCCAGTGGTAGCTGGCCGTGGCCACCGGCAGCAGGGCGCGTGCCATTTTGTGCTCGCCCTGGGCGCCGCCTTCAAATGCCGCCAGCCCGTGCTGGATGCACCACTGCAGCGGCTGGTAGTAGCAGGCTTCAAAGTGCAGGCAATCCACCCGCTCCAGCGCCCCCCAGTAGCGGCCATAGGCCGTGGCACCGTGCAGTGCGGCGGTGGGCGCTGGCAGGGCCAGATGCGCCAGCGTATCCGCAGCGCACGCTTCGCCATGGCGGTCGTTTGGGCCGGGTGTGGCATCCGCGCTGACCGCAATCAGGCTGCATGCCATGCGCTGGCCGCCGCGTGCTGCTACAAACAGCACCCAGTGGCCGGGCAGGTCCTGCGCCATGCGGGCGAAGAAGTCACGGCTCAGATACGGTGGGTTGCCATGTTCATGGTAGGTCTGGGCATAGCAGCGGTAGAAGAAGTCCCAGTCGGCCGCGCGGATCTGCCGCCCCGCCAGCACCTGGAACTGCACACCGGCCTGGGCCACGCGCTGGCGTTCCTGGCGGATTTTCTTGCGCTTGGCCTGCTGCAGCTGGGCCAGGAAATCATCGAAGTCGGCATAAGGGCCGCTCGTGGGGTTGCAGGCCGCTTCGGCAGGCGGGGCGTGAGGGGCCATGGAGAGGGGCGAGGACCGGTTTTGCCAGTGAAACTGCACGCCGGCGCGCGGCATCCAGCCCACTTGTTGCAGAGCGGCATGGTCTGCCGCATCCCCGAACAGCACATGGGCGGACGACAGCTGCTGTGCGGCACACCAGTCCTGCACGGCCTGCACCAGTTGCACACGCAGCGCGTCGCTGGCGGCCAGCAGCCGGCTGCCGGGCACGGGCGTGAAGGGCACGGCCACCACGGCCTTGGGGTAGTAGGCCAGGCCATGCTCGTGGTAGGCGCGGGCCCAGGCCATGTCGAACACATATTCACCCCAGGAGTGGGCCTTGAGGTACAGCGGGCAGGCGGCCACCAGTTGCTCGCCCTGCGGCCCGGTGTGCCACAGGGTGATGAAGTGCGCATCCCAGCCGGTTTCCCGCACGGCGCTGCCGCTGTCCTGCATGGCTGACAGGTAGGCGTGGCGCATGAAGGGGGTGGGGGTCATCTGCAGTGCCAACAGGGCATCCCAGGCCGTTGCTGCAATCTGCTGCACGGAGGTAAACACGCGGGTGATAATGGGCTTTTCAGTCATGCGGGGCGCAGGCAGGGTCTCGTTCCGCACAGTTTATGCAGGCCGCTTCGGCCCCAATGCCTTCCATGACGCTTTCTATTCGCATCGCCCAGCTGAATTTTGTCGTGGGCGATCTGCCCGGCAATGCCCAGAAAATCATCGATGCCGCCACCCAGGCCTATGCCGATGGTGCGCAGCTGCTGCTGACGCCCGAGCTGGCACTGAGCGGCTATGCGGCCGAAGACCTGTACCTGCGCCCGGCCTTCCAGGCGGCTTGTGACCGCGAACTGGAGCGCATCGCCCAGGCCACGCTGTCCTGGCCGGGTCTGGCGCTGGTGGTGGGGCACCCCACGGTGGTGGACTACCCTGAAGAGCGCCGCCGCTACAACACCGCCAGTGTGCTGCGCAGCGGTGTGGTGGAACGCAGCTACCACAAACAGTGCCTGCCCAATTACGGCGTGTTCGACGAGCAGCGCCACTTTGTGCCGGGTGACCGCAGCTGTGTCATCGATCTGGCCGGCGTGCGCGTGGGCCTGCTGATCTGCGAAGATGCCTGGCAGCCGGCACCCGCCATGGCCGCCAAGGCCGCCGGTGCCCAGTTGCTGGCGGTGCTCAATGCGTCGCCTTTCCACCACCACAAGCAGCAGGAGCGCGAGCGCGTGCTGGGCCAGCGCGCCGCCGAAACCGGCTTGCCGCTGGTCTACGCCCATCTGGTGGGGGGGCAGGATGAACTGATTTTTGACGGCGGCAGCGTGGCGGTGAGCGGGCAGGGCTCCGTGGTCGTGCGCGGGCCCTCGTTCCGTGAGAGCCTGGTGGCCCTGCGCGCCACGGTGGTCCAGGGGGCGGTGGAGCTGGCAGGCGACATTTGCCCGGAGCAGACGCCCGATGCCGCCCTGTGGGATGCCCTGGTGCTGGGCGTGCGCGATTACCTGGGCAAAAACCGTTTTCCCAGCGCCGTCCTGGGGCTGTCCGGTGGTATCGACTCCGCCCTGGTGCTGGCGATTGCCGTGGACGCGCTGGGCAAGGACAAGGTGCGCACGGTGATGATGCCTTCGCCCTACACGGCCGACATCAGCTGGATTGACGCCCGTGACATGGCCGAACGCCTGGGCGTGCGCTATGACGAAATCGCCATCGCACCGCAGTTCGAGGCCTTCAAGGCAGCACTGGCCAGCGACTTTGCCGGTCTGGCAGAAGACACCACCGAAGAGAATCTGCAGGCCCGCATTCGCGGCACGCTGCTGATGGCCTTGTCCAACAAGCATGGTTCCGTGGTGCTGACCACGGGCAACAAGAGCGAAATGGCCACCGGCTACTGCACGCTGTATGGCGACATGGCGGGCGGCTTTGCCGTGATCAAGGATGTGCTCAAGACCCGGGTGTTCGACTTGGCGCGCTGGCGCAATGCCAACGACCCTTACGGCACCGGTGCCAATCCGATTCCGGAACGCATCATCACCCGCCCGCCCAGCGCCGAGCTGCGCCCGGATCAGAAGGACCAGGACAGCCTGCCATCGTATGAGGTGCTGGATGCCATCATCGTCCGCTACATGGAAAATGACGAGCCTATGGCATCCTTGGTGGCCGACGGTTATCCTGCTGCGGATGTGGACCGGGTCACGCGGCTGATCCGCATCAACGAGTACAAGCGCCGCCAGGCGCCGGTGGGCATCCGTGTTTCGCCGCGCAGCTTCGGCAAGGACTGGCGCTACCCGATTACCAACGCGTTCCGGGCCTGAAGCCCGTGGGCGCACCGCAAATTTCACAACCTAGCTCTGGAGTAATCCCACTATGAAAATGATCACCGCCATCATCAAGCCGTTCAAGCTGGAAGAGGTGCGCGAGGCGCTGGCCGAATGCGGCGTGACGGGCTTGACTGTGACGGAGGTCAAGGGGTTTGGCCGTCAGAAAGGCCACACCGAGCTGTACCGCGGTGCGGAGTACGTGGTGGACTTTCTGCCCAAGGTGAAGATCGACGTGGTGGTGGCCACCGAAGATGTGGACCGCTGCGTGGATGCCGTGGTGGCCGCTGCCCGCACGGGCAAGATCGGTGATGGCAAGATCTTTGTCACCCCCGTGGAGCGTGTGGTGCGCATCCGCACCGGTGACCTGGACAACGCCGCCATCTGAGCCGGCGGCCTTTCCCGGCCAGCGGGTGTGGCGCTGGGCAGGCTTGCGCAGCTTTCAGCAGGGCCCATTGCTCCAGCCGGGCGCCCGCAGCGATCCCAAGCCGCGATCTCCAGCAGCGCGACCACTTTCCCATCAAAAAAGCAGCCCTGGGGCTGCTTTTTTTGTGCGGTCGGCGTGGGCGGTGGGGTCAGATCTTGCCGCGCAGGTTCTGGCTTTCGGGCGCCAGGCCCGCTTCTTCGACCAGGGCCTGCAGCAGTGCACCGATGTCGGTGCCATGGCGGATCAGGTCCATCTGCCAGGGGCCCATGAAGCCGCTGGCCACGCTGCTGTCCAGGAACTGCAGCATGTGGTCATAGTAGCCAGCGGTGTTCAGCAGGCCGATGGGCTTGTCGTGGTAGCCCAGCTGGCGCCAGGTCCAGACTTCAAAGAATTCCTCGAACGTGCCAATGCCGCCGGGCAGTGCCAGAAAGGCATTGCTGCGTTCGGCCATCATGGCCTTGCGCTCGTGCATATTGGCCACGATGTGCAGCTCGTCGCAGGCGGTGTTGGCCAGTTCCTTGTCGACCAGGGCCTGGGGAATCACCCCCACCACGCGGCCGCCGGCCTGGCGCGTGGCTTCGGCCACGGTGCCCATCAGGCCGGTGCGCCCGCCGCCATAGACCAGTTGGCCGCCCAGCTTGCCAATCCACTGGCCCACGGCAGTGGCGGCTTCGGTGTAGGCGGTGTTCTCTCCCGGGCGGGAGCCGCAGTAGACGCAGATCGAAAAAGCGGGGGTGTTGGTGGCGGTCATGCAAACAAAGCGGCGGCAAAGCGCGCGTACAAGGCAGAAACAAAAGCGGCGCCGCACAGCAGCAGGCTCAGCAGCACGGCGGCGCTGCCCATGTCCTTGGCGTTCTTGGACAGCTGGTGCCATTCCGGGCCGATGCGGTCGATGGCGGCTTCCACTGCGCTGTTGAGCAGTTCGGTGATCAGCACCAGCAGCACGGTGGCGGCCAGGAACATGCGCTCCAGCCAGCTCTGGCCCAGCCACAGCGCGAGGGGGAGCAGGGCGATGGCCAGGATGGCTTCGGTGCGGAAGGCTTTTTCCTTCCAGCCTGCGCGCAGGCCGGCCAGCGAATAGGCGCCGGCATGCAGGATGCGGGTGAGCCCGGTGCGCTGCTTCTGCGGGTTGTCAAAAGGTGTCGGTGCGGTCATGGCGTCGGGTGAAGCAAGGTGTCAGGACTGTACCGATATCAGGCGGGTTCCGGCCAGCACATCGTGCCAGAACTGGCGCTGCGGGTGAAAGCGGCTGAGCACGGCCCAGACCAGCACCCAGCCGCAGACCAGCACGGTGCTTTCGATGGCGGGCAGGTGAAACGGCGCCACGACGGCCAGCGGGGGCAGAAACCACAACCAGCACAGCGCGTAGCGGGCCAGGGCACGTACGCGGGTCAGCGGGCGGCCCTGGGGGTCGACCACCTGGATGCGCCAGGTCTTCATGGCCAGGGTCTGCCCACCGCGGGTCCAGAACCAGACAAAGTAGGCGCCAAACACCACGAACAGCACCACCTGCAGCACATGGGCGCTTTGTAGCGCCGGAATCAGCAGGCCCAGCATGCCGTGGATGAGTGCGGCAATGAAGAGCAGGGCAAACAGCAGCAGCCCTTCATAGAGCCAGCAGGCTAGGCGACGGCGCAGGCTGGGGGCTTGCAGGGCCAAGGGGGAGGTGGAGGGTGGTGCGGCGGTGTTCACGGACGGCGATCAAATTCCGGGCGGCCAGCGGCAGGGCGAACCGTTACGGCGCGTGCTGGAGCGGCATGGGGCATGCGCTGCAGCAGCACCGCGCCCGTCGGCAAGCGCCTCTGCGATGGGAGCGCGGGCAGGTCAGCCCTGCTTACTGGGGGGAGTGGATGGGAGGGAAGTCGGGGTGCGAGTGGCTGACGGAGGCATCTCTGTCGGTCACTTGCTCAACGGGTGCATTGTCACCCAAAGGCGGCAGGCTGATCACGGGGGCCGCCTGCGGGACCACCACCGGAGCAGTCTGCACCGGTGGGGGCGCCACGGGAGGGATCACCGGTGCCGCAGGTGCCGGCTGCTGGCGCACCGGCGGTTGGGGTGGCGGCAGCAGGATCTTGGGTGGGTTGGCCACGGTCTGCGGCGTGGTGCTGGCCGCGGGAATGGTGGCCAGCTTGCGTTTGGACTGCGGGCGCAGGGCTGTGGCGGCGCCCCGTGTCTTGGGGGCAGCTTTGGCGGCCAGGCGGCGCTTTTCCTCGGAGCTCAAAGCCTGGTAGGCATCCCACTTGGCTTGCAGATCCTCGGGCGAAAGCTGGCGGCTGGTGAAAAAGTTCAGGCGTGCCTGGTTGCGCTGCTGCACGCTCAGGCTGGACCAGGTCTGCATGCGCTGCTGCAGCTTTTCCTGGTCTTCGGGAGGCAATTGGTCAAATCCGTCGGCCAGGCTGATCCAGCGGCGCTTGGTCAGCTCGCCCATGGTGACCCAGCGCTCCTTGAGGGGAGCGAGCACTTCGCGCTGCACGCTTGTCAGCTCGTTCCAGCCGGGGCCAGAGCTGGCGCGCTGCAGGGTCTGGTGGGTGCCTGCCGACAGCGAGCGACGGGCCTTGCCGGAGGCCGAGGAGACGGACATCTCGGCCGGCACGGCGCTGGGCGCCATGCGCACCTGTGACACAACCCAGCCGCCGCCGATCGCCAGGCCCAACAACACAGCAGCCGCCACAGTGGTGGCGGCGCGGGTCAGGGTGGAGGAGGCGTTCAGTGGGCTGGTGGGCATGCAGGCAGAAAACTGGGCGTCAGTGCGCCGGGGTGGATGGGTTGCTTTGCAGGAACTGGATGAAGCCAGGGTCTGTGTAAGCGTCGGGCGGCAGGGCGTCGGTCAACAGCTCGGTGTCGAGCTCGGCCACTTCCAGGGTGGAGCTGGCATCTTGCTGCACGCCGATGAATGCAATGCCGGCCACCATGGCGGCAATGGGCAGGGCAGTGAGCGCATGGCGCAGCCACTGCGGCATCCAGCCCGACGGGCCGGTGCCCAGGGTCGCCGAGCCGTCGGCGCCCATCTGGACGCTGTGCAGGGTCGCTTCCTGTGCCGGGCGGGCGACGGTGCTGACGGCGCGCTTGCGCATGGACAGGGCCTGCTCCCGGGAGGCGCGCAGGCGCTCGGTCACGACATAGGGCAGATCGGCTTGACCGGCGCTCAGGCGTGCAGCGATCTTGCGGCCGAAACGATCGGCAACACTTTCGGTGGAGATGCTGGTGGTCATAACTCGATTCCTTTGGCCTTCAATGCCTTGCTGAGGGTCTGGATGGCGCGAAAACAGTGGGTTTTGACGCTCCCTTCGGAGCAGCCCATGGCCGCGGCCGTTTCTGCAACATCCATTTCCTCCCAGTAACGCATCAGGAAGGCCTCGCGTTGACGTGCTGGCAGTTCTTGTATCTCTTTTTCGATGCTCTGCAAAACCTGAGCGCGCTGTGTTGAATCTTCGGCGCTCTGCACGGTCTTTTGCGCAGTGTCGCTGGCATGACTTTCCAGCCAGTCGTAGCCATCGTCTTCGCCGTCGCGCTGCTCGAAGTCCCCGATGTTGGTGAACAGGGCATTGCGCGTCTTCTGGCGGCGGAACCAGTCCAGCGTGCTGTTGGACAGGATGCGCTGAAAGAGCATGGGCAGCTCTTCCGGCGGTTTGTCCCCGTAATGCTGGGTCAGCTTGATCATGCTGTCCTGCACGATGTCGAGTGCAGAGTCCTCGTCGCGCACGTGGAACACCGTGCGCTTGAAGGCACGTTTTTCCACGTCTTTGAGGAATTGGGACAGTTCTTGTTCAGTAGCCAAGGCAGGGGCCGCAAGGAAAGGCGAAGGCCGCATTGCGGCAAGGAGAAAACGTGATTATCGCATTTACATTTGAATTTTCGGCATGAACGGTACAAATGCGTGTTGCAGTGCGATAATGTTCGCTGCATTTCAAAAAGGCAAACGGGTCACGGTCCGGCGTCCACTCATGTCGCCCATGTCCTTGGTCCTAAGTCCTGAACCACTCCCACAAGGAGGCGGCCAGGGGCACCCAAGGTTTTTCGTTAGAGAAATTCACAAAGGTTGATCATGGAAATCTCCAAGGCCGAGCTGTCTTCTGCAGCGGCTGCTTCCACACAGGCGGGCACCCTGGAACTGATGGGCGCCGAAATTCTGGTCAAGGCCTTGCAGGCCGAAGGCGTCCAGCATCTGTGGGGCTACCCCGGCGGTGCGGTGTTGTACATCTACGACGCACTCTACAAACAAGATACGATTCAGCATGTGCTGGTGCGCCACGAACAGGCGGCCGTGCATGCGGCAGACGGCTTTGCCCGTGCAACGGGTGAAGTGGGCGTGGCGCTGGTCACCTCCGGCCCCGGCCTGACCAATGCGGTCACCGGCATTGCCACCGCTTACACCGACTCCATCCCTCTGGTAGTGATCAGCGGCCAGACCTCCACCAATTACATCGGTACCGACGCCTTCCAGGAATGCGACACCGTGGGCATCACGCGCCCGGTGGTCAAGCACAACTTCCTGGTCAAGGATGTGCGCGATCTGGCGGCCACCATGAAAAAGGCCTTCCACATCGCCCGCACCGGCCGTCCCGGTCCCGTGGTGGTGGACATCCCCAAGGATGTGTCCTTCAAGAAGGCGACGTACACCGGTTACCCGCAGAGCGTGGAGATGCGCTCCTACAACCCGGTGAAGAAGGGCCACTCCGGTCAGATCCGCAAGGCGCTGCAACTGCTGCTGACCGCCAAGCGCCCCTATATCTATACCGGTGGCGGCGTGTTGCTGGGCAATGCCTGCAACGAGTTGCGCCAGCTGGTGGACCTGCTGGGCTACCCCGTCACCCACACCCTGCTGGGCCTGGGGGCTTATCCGGCCAGCGACCGCAAGTTCCTGGGCATGCTGGGCATGCACGGCACCATCGAAGCCAACAACGCCATGCAGAACTGCGATGTGCTGCTGGCCGTGGGCGCCCGCTTCGATGACCGCGTGATTGGCAATCCCAAGCACTTCATGTCGGTGGAGCGCAAGATCATCCACATCGACATCGATCCTTCCTCCATTTCCAAGCGCGTGAAGGTGGATGTGCCCATCGTGGGCGACGTCAAGGATGTGCTGACCGAACTGATCGCCATGATCCGCGAAGGTGTTGCCAAGCCCGATGCGGCGGCCCTGGGACAGTGGTGGAGCACCATCGAAGGCTGGCGCGACCGCGACTGCCTGAAGTACGACCGTGGCAATGGCAACGTCATCAAGCCCCAGTACGTGGTGGAAACGCTGTGGAACCTGACCAAGGATGCCGACGCCTACATCACCTCCGATGTGGGGCAGCACCAGATGTGGGCTGCACAGTACTACCGCTTTGACGAGCCGCGCCGCTGGATCAACTCCGGTGGCCTGGGCACCATGGGGGTGGGCCTGCCCTACGCCATGGGCATCAAGCTGGCCAAGCCCGAATCCGAGGTGTTCTGCATCACCGGCGAAGGCTCGATCCAGATGAACATCCAGGAGCTGGCCACCTGCTTCCAGTACAACACGCCGGTGGTCATCTGTGCGCTGAACAACCGTTTCCTGGGCATGGTGCGCCAGTGGCAGGAGATCGAATACTCCGGTCGCTACAGCCACAGCTACATGGATTCGCTGCCCGACTTCGTCAAGCTGGCCGAGGCCTATGGCCACCGCGGCATGCTGATCGAAGATCCGGCCCAGGTCGAATCCGCGCTGCAGGAAGCGCGCCGCATCGTGCGTGAAGAGGGCAAGACCGTGTTCCTGGACTTCCGCACCGATCCGACGGAAAACGTCTTCCCCATGGTCCAGGCCGGCAAGGGCATCACCGAGATGCTGCTGGGCGCCGACGACCTGTAAGCCCTGCTCCGGAAAACCGGGTGGCTGCACACGCAGCGCCGGTTCCTGGAGGATGGCAGCGTGCCGCTACGGCAAGCCACTTTTTATTGACGAATCTATTGTCCGCCAAGCCTGGCACTTACCGGTGTCGGGGGAGGGCGGCGAAAAGAGGAATCTGGACCTATGAAACACATCATTGCCGTGCTGCTCGAAAACGAGCCCGGAGCCCTGTCGCGCGTGGTCGGCCTGTTCTCGGCCCGCGGCTACAACATCGAATCCCTGACCGTGGCGCCGACGGAAGATCCGTCGCTGTCGCGCATGACCATCCAGACCACCGGGTCGGACGACGTCATCGAGCAGATCACCAAGCACCTGAACCGCCTGATCGAGGTGGTGAAGGTGGTCGATCTGACCGAAGGCGCCTACACCGAGCGCGAGCTGATGATGGTCAAGGTGCGCGCCGTGGGCAAGGAGCGCGAAGAGATGAAGCGCATGGCCGACATTTTCCGTGGCCGCATCATCGACGTCACCGAAAAAAGCTACACCGTGGAGCTGACCGGCGACCAGTCGAAGAACGATGCCTTCCTGCAGGCCATCGACCGCACCGCCATTCTGGAAACCGTGCGCACCGGTGCCAGCGGCATCGGCCGCGGCGAACGCATCTTGCGCGTCTAAACCCTGTATTCCTGTATCTGTGGAGCGCTGCTGACGCGGCCATGACCGGGTTGTAAGCCTGGTCGTACACAATCCCCTTTTTTCGACCCAACACCTACCCCAACAAGCAACTGGAGCCAACCATGAAAGTTTTCTACGACAAAGACTGTGATCTGAGCCTGATCAAGGGCAAGACCGTGGCCATCATCGGCTATGGCAGCCAAGGCCATGCACATGCGCAAAACCTGAACGAATCCGGCGTGAACGTCGTGGTCGGTCTGCGCAAGGGCGGCGCCTCCTGGGACAAGGTCGGCAAGGCCGGCCTGAAGGTCATGGAAGTCAACGACGCCGTGAAGGCCGCTGACGTGGTCATGATCCTGCTGCCCGACGAGAACATCCCCGAGGTGTACAAGAACAACGTCGAGCCCAACATCAAGCAAGGCGCCATCCTGGCGTTCGCCCACGGCTTCAACGTGCACTACAACCAGGTGGTGCCCCGTGCCGACCTGGACGTGATCATGGTCGCCCCCAAGGGCCCAGGCCACACCGTGCGCTCCGAATACCTGAAGGGTGGCGGCGTGCCTTCCCTGATCGCCATCTACCAGGACAAGTCCGGCAAGGCCCGTGACGTGGCCCTGTCCTATGCCATGGCCAACGGCGGCGGCAAGGGTGGCATCATCGAAACCAACTTCAAGGAAGAAACCGAGACCGACCTGTTCGGCGAGCAGGCCGTGCTGTGCGGCGGCGCGGTGGAGTTGGTGAAGATGGGCTTCGAAACCCTGACCGAAGCCGGCTACGCCCCCGAAATGGCGTACTTCGAATGCCTGCACGAGCTGAAGCTGATCGTCGACCTGATGTACGAAGGCGGCATCGCCAACATGAACTACTCCATCTCGAACAATGCCGAGTATGGTGAGTACGTGACCGGCCCCGAAGTCATCAACGAAGAATCCCGCAAGGCCATGCGCAACGCCCTCAAGCGCATCCAGAGCGGTGAATACGCCAAGATGTTCATCAGCGAAGGCCGTCTGAACTATCCTTCGATGACCGCACGCCGTCGCCAGAACGCAGACCATGCCATCGAGCAGGTCGGTGGTCAGCTGCGTTCCATGATGCCTTGGATCTCCAAGAACAAGCTGGTCGACCAGTCCAAGAACTGATCGCGCTGCACCCGCCTGCTGCCGCAAGGCAGCGGGCGATCCGGTGCACGGCCAAGCCACCTGCAAAGGTGGCTTTTTTTATGCGTATGGCAGGCTGCGGCCATGGGCTGCTGCGGGCTGCCGCAGCACGGGTACACTGCACTCCGTCGCGCGCTGCCACAGGCATGCGCCTAAAATACTATGGTTTTGATAGCTGCCCGTGAAAGCGGTTGTGGCGTAGGAGATCAGTTTGATGCAAAACGAGAACGAATCCGGCGACGCCGTGGCCGTCAAGCCGCGCAGGCTGCGCAAGGGTATTTATGTGCTGCCCAACCTGTTTACGCTGGCTGCGCTGTTTGGAGGCTTTTATGCCATCGTCATGGCCATGAACAACCAGTTCGAATTGGCGGCCGTGGGCGTGTTCTGCGCCATGGTGCTGGACAGCCTGGACGGCCGCGTGGCGCGCATGACGCACACGCAAAGCGCGTTTGGCGAGCAGATGGATTCGCTGTCCGACATGGTGTCCTTCGGCGCTGCACCGGCGCTGATCGCCTATGAGTGGGCGCTGCGCCCGCTCGGCCGCTGGGGCTGGATTGCGGCCTTTGTGTACTGCGCCTGTGCGGCGCTGCGCCTGGCGCGCTTCAACGTGAACACGGGTGTGGTCGACAAGCGCTACTTCCAGGGCATGCCATCGCCTGCTGCCGCGGCCCTGGTGGCGGGTTTCATCTGGCTGACCAGTGCGCTGATGGTGTCGCACCGCGATGTGCCCATCTTCGGTGAGGTGATTTCCTGGTTTGGCGGCTACCCCACGGACCGCGCCGACCTGTCGTGGATCATGTTCGCCATCACCCTGTTCGCCGGCCTGACCATGGTCACCAACATTCCCTACTACAGCTTCAAGGACATCGGCGGCGCCAAGAGCGTGCCGTTTGTGAGTCTGGTGGTGGTGGCCTTGCTGATCGGGGTGGTCAGCATCGAGCCTGCCACCATGCTGTTCCTGATCTTCGTGGGCTACTCGATCTCCGGCTATGTGATCTACGTCTGGCGCCGCTCGCAGGGCCACCAGGTCAGCATCGTCTCCACGTCCAAGGACGAACCGGACGAGCGCGGTCTGCACCAGGATGATTGATCGTTACCAAAAAAATGCGGCTGTGCCGTGCCAGTTGTGCTAAAGTGACTCGCATGCAAAACCTGTCGCTAGCTCTACTAATCTTCATGTCCAACGGGCAGAGCCAGTAGCGCGCGCGTACAACCACCTACTTCCACGGCCCGTCAGCACCAGCGACGGGCCGTTTTGTTTTTTGAAGTCGCTGGGAAGCAGGCCACTTTTCTTGAGTCACTAAAGAAAGATCTCTTCGATGTTGCAGAATCCCGCCACCAAATACCGCCCCTTCGCTCCCGTGCGCTTGACCGGCCGCACATGGCCTGATGCGGTGATCTCCAAGCCACCGGTCTGGTGCAGCGTGGACCTGCGTGATGGCAACCAGGCGCTGATTGAGCCCATGGACATCGAACGCAAGATCCGCATGTTCGAACAGCTGGTGAAAATCGGCTTCAAGGAAATCGAAGTGGGCTTCCCTTCGGCTTCGCAGATCGAATTCGACTTCATGCGCAAGCTCATCGAGGAAAACCGCATCCCCGATGACGTCACCGTGCAGGTGCTGACCCAGGCGCGTGAACACCTGGTGCGCCGCACCTTTGAAGCGCTGGAAGGCGTGCCCCGTGCCATCGTCCACCTCTACAACGCCACGGCCCCCGTGATGCGCCGTGTGGTGCTGAACATGAGCGAAGACGAAATCGTCGAACTGGCCACCACCAATGCGCAGATGTTCTCGGACATTGCCGCCACCTACCCCCAGACGAAGTGGACCTTCCAGTACTCGCCCGAGATGTATTCGGACACCGAGCTGGAATTCTCCAAGCGCGTGATCGATGCCGTGACCGCCGTGTGGAAGCCCACACCGCAGAACAAGTGCATCATCAACCTGCCGACCACGGTAGAGCACTCCACGCCCAATATCTTTGCCGACATGGTGGAGTGGACGCACCGCCACATCGAGCGCCGCGACAGCGTGGTGCTGTCGGTACACCCGCACAATGACCGCGGTACCGGCACCGCCACGGCGGAACTGGCCCTGATGGCGGGTGCGGATCGCCTGGAAGGCTGCCTGTTCGGCAATGGCGAGCGCACCGGCAACCTGGACGTGGTGAATGTGGCCCTGAATATGTACATCCAGGGTGTGAACCCGGGGCTGGATTTCTCCGACATCGACGGCATCCGCGCCACGGTGGAGCACTGCAACCAGCTTCCCGTGCACCCACGCCACCCGTATGTGGGCGATCTGGTCTACACCTCGTTCTCGGGCTCGCACCAGGATGCCATCAAGAAAGCGTTCGCCGCATACCGGGATGGCGAGATCTGGGACATGCCTTATCTGCCCATCGACCCCAAGGACCTGGGCCGCAGCTACGAAGCCGTGATCCGCGTGAACAGCCAGTCGGGCAAGGGCGGCATCGCTTACCTGCTCGAAAGCGAATACGGCCTGCAATTGCCCCGCCGCCTGCAGATCGAATTCAGCCAGGTGGTGCAGCGCGAGATGGACGCTTCGGGCAAGGAACTCACCGCTGCCGACCTGTGGTCGCTGTTCCAGCGTGAATACGGTCTGGGCGATTTCCGTACCCCCCAGTACCGGCTGCAGGAAGACGATGGTGTGGTGACCCTGTCGGCCGCTATGGACTGGGAAGGCCAGCGCCTGGAGCTGGAAGGTGAAGGCACCGGCCCGATCGATGCCTTTGTGCAGGCACTGAGCAATGCCGTGGGCCGTTCCGTGCGCGTGCTGAACTACAGCGAACACGCTGTGGGTGAGGGTGCCAATGCCCAGGCCATTGCCTATGTGGAAGTGCGGGTGGATGACTCCGAGGTGGTGCACGGCGTGGGCAAGGATGCCAACATTGTTTCCGCCTCGATCCGCGCCATTCTGTCGGGCCTGCGCCGTGCCCCCCAAGGGCAGCCTGTGGCCGCCTGATCCTGTTGAGATGGGCCCCGGACGGAGGGAATGGCCAGTGGTCTATAACCCTCTGTCAAGCCCTGCCATTTTTGCCTGGCAGGGCTTTTTTACGTGGGCAACCAGTCTGTATGCGAAGTGTGCGCTTCGGTTTTACAAAAAAACAGGATGCAAAAATTTGTACCAAGAATATAATTTGATAAACGTCATGCGGACTTGAGTGCAAGTTACTGATTTACTTGTATTTTTGCGCTGCAGCATCCCAATTTCTTAGCCGCCTGGAGCATTGAATGCATCCCCCCAGCCGATCCGCACACGGCCGTATTGCCCAAGCACTGGCTTTTCTCACCATTTCCTGTGCGTTGTCCGTACAGGCGGCCCCCAGCAAACAGCCTGCCAAGAAGCAAGTGTCTACTACGGCTTCCAAGCGCGCCGCAGCCAAGGACGAGCCCCGCAAGCGTGTGGTGGTCAAGGTCGAACGCCAGAAGGCCGTGGTGGCCAAAGCTGCTCCGCGTGGCAAGGTCGCCCGCAGCGCCAAGGCCCCGGTGCGTGCCGCTGCCGCGACGGCTGCCGTGGCCACGGCCGCCGCAGTGGCCCGTCCTTCCTTTGGCCAGATTGCCGGCCTGCACATGGTGAACGATCCACTGGACCTGAAGTCCAGTGTGGCCCTGGTGGTGGACCAGGACACCAAGGAAGTGCTGCTGAGCAAGAACGACCATGCGGTGCTGCCCATTGCCTCGCTGACCAAGCTGATGACGGGCTTGCTGATCTCCGAAGCCAAGCTGCCCATGGACGAGCAGATCACCATCACCCAGGATGATGTGGACACCGAAAAGCACAGCAGCTCCCGCCTGCGGGTGGGCACCACGCTGACGCGTGGCGAGATGATGCACCTGGCGCTGATGTCCAGCGAAAACCGCGCTGCCCATGCCCTGGGCCGCAGCTATCCCGGTGGCCTGCAGGCTTTTGTGCGCCAGATGAATGCCAAGGCCAAGCTGCTGGGCATGAACGATACCCGCTATATCGAGCCGACCGGCCTGTCCAGCAGCAACCAGTCCAGTGCCCATGATCTGGCCGTGCTGGTGAATGTGGCCCATGCCGATCCGCTGCTGCGCGAGCTGTCCACGTCGCCCGGTTTCGAGGTGGCGGTGGGCAACCGCATGATGCAGTTCAACAATACCAACCGCCTGGTCAAGAGCGACAACTGGGACATCGGTCTGCAAAAGACCGGTTACATCTCGGAAGCGGGCCGCTGCCTGGTGATGCAGGCCAGGGTCTCGGGGCGCAAGCTGATCATGGTGTTCCTGGATTCGGCCGGCCGTTTCAGCCGCCTGGGCGACGCCGAGCGCGTGCGCAGCTGGGTGGAGTCCATGGGCCCCCACGCAGCACGCACCACCACGGCCGCCCACATCAAGGGCTGAGCCAGGCGCCCGTGCTGCAGTGCACGGGTAGCTCCTCCGAAAAGGGACCGCAAGGTCCCTTTTTTGTGCGCTGCACAACGGTACTGGAGAGCGTTGTGTTGCTGCCCGATTCGGCCTTTACCCCAATCCATGAGGTGGTTGGCTGCTCTTGATTTGGGAGTGTGGGGGCGTTCAAAGGGATGCACAGCCTGCCCGTGCACTTACCACCACCACCCGCAGGTGCGGGCGAGCGTGCGAAAATAGGGCATTAGTGCGCTGCAGGCACACAACCAGACGAACAAGCCGTCCTGCATGCCCATCCCCGGCGTCCGCGCCGGGGCCAACACGGACCGAACATGACAAGCTACAACGCCCCTTTTGAAATTCACGTCCACGGCCAGGTGGTGGTGCGTGCCGATGTCACATTCGAGCAGCTGCAAGAAGCGCTCAAGCCGCTGTGGGCCTATGCCGGCGCACGCTCGCTGACCGATGGCGCCAGCAGTTCCTATGACGAGGAGCCCGGCATCCAGTTCAATGCCAAGGAGCATGTGCTGCAGATGTGCTGGACGGTGTCGGGTGACGAGGATTTCCGCCAGGCGCTGGACGATATGTGCATGGGCCTGAACGAGCTGGCCGAGCAGGGCGCAGCCATCGAGGTGACGTTCTATGACGCCGAGTTCGACGAAGAGGAAGAGGCGCCCGGCACCCAGTCGCGCGACGACTTCGTGATGCTGTTCGTCGGCCCCAACCCGGCCGCCATCATGCAGGTGCAGCGCGATCTGCTGGTGCAGGACGTGATCAACATGATGGAGCGCCACTTTGACGCCAGCGAGCTGGGCGGCGTAGTGGGCGAGATCGACAAGCTGTTCACGCAGCGCTTTGACAGCTTGGTGAACTCGCTGGAGCTAGGCAAGCCACCGCGCGGCCCTGGCAGCGGGGGCGCCGCAGGCGGTCATGGTGGCAACGGCCGCCGTCCGCGCCACCTGCACTGATCTTTCGTTTTTTTGTCTTGGATCCACCGGCTGCATGGCGCCTGTACCAGGTGCCCTACAGCCGGTGGCCGTTTGTGAGATGACCACTTCCGCATTCACTCCCTTGCCCTATCTGTCGGCCTACCCGGCGACGCTGCAGGACCAGGTGCGTGCGTTGATGGCCCAGCCCCAGGGCGTGCGCGACTGGTTGCTGCGCCGGCATCCGCACGCCCACCAGCTGCGTACCGACAAGGCCTTGTATGGCTATGTGGACGATCTGAAGAATGACCATCTGCGCAAGGCCGGCACCATCCACAAGGTGGTGTACGACAACAAGGTGCACATCGTGCGCAATGCACTCGGCACGCACACGCGCCGCTCCGTGGTGCAAGGCAGCCGGTTGAATACCCGCCATGAAATCCGCATCGCCGCGCTGTTCCGCCAGGCTCCCGAGGCCTTTCTGCGCATGATCACCGTGCACGAGTTGGCCCACTTGCGCGAGCTGGACCATGACAAGGCCTTCTACAAGCTGTGCACCTACATGGAGCCGAACTACCACCAGTACGAATTCGAGGTGCGTGTCTATCTCAGCCATGTGGAGGTGGGCGGTGACAAGCTGTGGGGTGGAGAAACCGACCTGGCTTGATCGCAGCCGTTCCAGCACCTGATGCCGCGGTGCATGCCGCAGTCCGGGCTGGCGCCATGGACGGCGTGGCGTGTGGGGCCTGCTGCAGGCCATCGACAGCCTGAATCTTCACTACAGGCGTGTGCCCTCCGCCGGCAGGGCCATCACTCAGCGCGTCGGCAGGGGCTGCGTATGCAGCGGCACATCGACCGTGCGGCAGCAGTGGGCCGGCAGGTCCAGCCAGCGCAGGGCAGCGGACTGCAGTGCACCCAGCTGGCCGGTGGTCATCAGCTGGATCTGCGCGGGGCCGGCCAGTGCATCGGGGTGGGCGCTGGCCGGCCCCGGTGCCAGCGTGCCGGCCTGGGCCAGGATGCGGCGGGTCTGCCGTGCCACGGGGGCGCCGGTGTCCACCAGCTGCACCTCGGGCCCCAGCAGGGCGCGCAGATCGTCCTTGGCAAAGATGTAATGGGTACAGCCCAGCACCAGGGTGTCGATCTGCCCGGTCTTGACGCCAAAGGTGCCGAGGGCGCCGGTGTAGCGCGCGCACAGGGCTCTGATCTCGGTGGCGCTGGCATCTTCGGGGGGCGGTGCTTCCGTGCTCACTTCGATCGCGCGGGCCAGACCGTCGCAGGCCTGCACATGGAACTGGGCGCGGCCGCCGTGTTCGGCCACTAGGCGGGCAAAGCGCTGGCTGTTGACGGTGCCGCGCGTGGCGATCACCCCCACCTGGTGGGTCTGGCTGGACAGCGAGGCGGGCTTGAGGGCCGGCTCCACCCCAATCAACGGCAGATCGGGCATTTCGGCGCGCAGCAGCTCCACCGCAGCCGCCGTGGCGGTGTTGCAGGCTATCACCAGCGCCTTGATGCCGTAATGCCGCCGCATGTGCTGCGCCACGGTGCGGGTGCGGGCGATGACAAAGGCATCGCCGCGCTCGCCGTAGGGGGCATTGCCGCTGTCGGCCAGGTAGACGAACTGTTCGTGGGGCAGCTCATGGCGCAAGGCCTGCAGCACGCTGAGGCCGCCAATGCCGCTGTCGAACACACCGATGGGGGCGGGGGAGGTGGAAAGCGGGGAGGAGACCATGGTGGGGGACGGTGTGCGTGGCGTTCGGAACACGGCAGTATGCACGCTTGCCGAGGGGGATGAAGACAAGGCTGGCCCATGGGCCGGTGCGCAGGGCGGACTATGTCTGGCCTGCGGGTGGTGAGTGGGTGCTGGCGTGCGCTTACCGCGGACCGCTGCCCGGTGCCTGCAGCCGGTACAGCACATGGGTGCGCAGCGGGTGGCCTATCGCCAGGGCCGGGTGTTCGAACGTGGCGGCATCGCGCTGCATGCCCAGGCGTTGCATCAGCGCCTGCGAGCGCTGGTTGCCGATGGTGGTGAAGGCCACCACCTCGGGCAGGTGCAATGGGCCAAAGGCAAAGTCCAGTACGGCGCGGGCGGCCTCAGCGGCCAGGCCTTGGCCCCACCAGGGGCGGGCCAGGCGCCAGCCGATTTCCACGCAGGGCGCAAAAGGCAGGTCTGCGCTGGGAACGTTCAGTCCCACAAAACCGATGAACTGGCGCGTCTCCAGGTGCTCGACGGCCCAGAAGCCCCAACCCTGGCGCGCGATGCGCCGGTTGATCTCATCGGCCAGGGCATTGCTTTGCGCGGTGCTCAAAGGGGAAGGAAAGTGGCGCATCACCTCGGCATCGGCCGTCAGCGCCGCAAAGGCCGGCCAGTCAGCCGGTTGCCAGGGGCGCAGCCGCAGGCGTGCGGTCAGCAGGACCTGGGGCTGTTGGGCAAAGCGGGCAGTGTGCGGTGGCATGGGGCAAGGCTTACGTCGGGGTGTCGGGATCGTCTGGCACGCTGGCGCCGCAGCTGGGGCAGAACTGGTGCTGGTGGTCGACGGCATGGCCGAGAGGGCACTGGCGCAGCCGCAGCAGGTGCGGCATGCGCCAGGCGGAATAGAAGATGCACAGCGCCACGGCATAGAACAGCATGCCATGGCCGGTGAAAGCGCGCAGACTGCCCCATTCGGATGTCTTGTCCTTTGCAATGCTGACAAAGAAGTTGGCAAAGGCATAGGCGAACAGCAGGCCAATGGCGACACGCATCCACAACGGGCAGCCCGCCAGCACCCGCTGCCACGAAAACTGCTTGCGCCCACCGGGGCTGATGCGCTGGGCAATCAGCACCGCCGGAACCCAGGCCGCAAACATGCCGCCGATCAGCAACTTTGCATGTTCCCGGGCCAGGGGCTGGAGCAGCCCGGGCATGTGGCCTGTCCAGGCGGCCAGGTGCAGGGAAAAGCTCAGTACCAAGCCGGTGGCGGACAAGGCCATCAAGGGCCACAGAAAAACATGCATGGAACAGTGAGAGGACAAACGGGTTGGGATGGTGCCGGCAGTGCTGCCATTGCCGCCAGCGCGGTCTGCGCGGCCGGCATGCGCCCGAAAAAGATCAAAACAGGTGGAGCGTCCGAGTATGCGGCATGACGCTCCACGCCACATGCATGTGGCTGCGGCCTAGGGAGCGCTGTCGGGGTGTTCCGGTGCGTGCAGCCGCACGGCATAGACATAGTCCCCCAGGGCGGTGCGGCGGCTGAGCACCATGGCGGGCAGCGGCCCTTCGGGCAACTGGTCGAATGCATCGCTGTCCACGCAGAACTCGAACAGCCAGAAACGGGTGTCGGCCAGCTGCAGCTGGTGGTGGCAGCTGCGGCGGCCGGAGCCACGCTTTTTCTGAACCTGTGTGCTGCGGCTGGCTTCCTCACCGGTCCAGCGGGTCAGCAGCATAGGGGCCGTCATGGCCAGATCCAGCCACAGCACCAACAGAAAGAATCCCACACACAACGGGGCCATGGTCCAGCGCTTGACGGGGCTGTAGCTGAGCCAAGGGCCCGCAGGCGTCCACAGACCTAGCCGGAACCAGTACCACAGCAGACCGCATGCCGCGCTGGTGCACAGCACGGCCAGCAGCAAGGCGGTGCGCGACCAGCCGGAGGCGGGCACAAAGCTGCGCGAGAAAATGGGGATGAGGGCACTGAGCATCACCAGCAGGAACACACCGATCAGCCATCTCTGCCGCGTGGGGGTTCCGGGGGCCCAGAGTCCGTGTCTCATGCCAAAAATGCCTCTCTATGCTGTGCGCTACCAAGCAGATGCTATGGTTTTATTATCCAGCAGCCAAGGCCCAGACCCGGCGCTCGCCCGCCTGAACAGGGGGCGTGCGCCACTGAGGAATGGACCGAGTCGGAACAGCGGGGAAGCCGCAGCGGTGCACAGCCATGTCGGAAGGCGCTCAGGAACCTCGGTATGACCTGCGAGATCAGCATGACCTGCATGGGTGCATCAGATCACGATGCCGTGCTTGTCCATCAGTCGGTACAGCGTCATGCGCGATACGCCCAGATCGCGCGCCGCCTGGGTGATGTTGTGGCCGGCTTTGGTCAGCGTGCTCTGGATGATTTCACGCTCTGCCTGGGTGCGGGCATTTTCCAGGCCAATGCCCACCAGCGGTTCCGGGGTGGACAGGCCCAGATCGGCGGCACTGATCCAGCGGCTGTCGCTCATCACCACCGCGCGCTGCACGCGGTTGTACAGCTCCCGCACATTGCCGGGCCAGTCGTACGCCGCCATGGCGGCCAGTGCGTTCTGGGCAAACCCATGCAGGCGGGTGCTGCTGTGGCCACCGCACAGCGCAAAAAAATGCTGGGCCAGCACCACCACATCTTCCCTCCGTGCGCGCAGCGGTGGCACATCGATGGGCAGCACATTCAGGCGGTAGAACAGGTCTTCCCGAAAGCGCCCCTGGCTCACCGCATGCTGCAACTGCACATGGGTGGCGGCCACCACGCGGGCGTCCACCGCCACGCTGTTCAAGCCTCCCACGCGGTAGATGCTGCGTTCCTGCAGGAAGCGCAACAGATTGGCTTGCAGCTCCAGCGACAGATCACCGATCTCGTCCAGAAACAGGGTGCCGCCATGGGCCGCTTCGATCAGCCCCTGCTTGCGGGCCGTGGCTCCGGTGAAGGCCCCTTTTTCGTAGCCAAACAGTTCGGACTGGATCAAGGAGGGGGCAATGGCCGCGCAGTTCACCGCCACAAAGGGGGCGGTGCAGCGGTCGGAGCTGTCGTGGATGGCACGTGCTGCAAGCTCCTTGCCACTGCCGCTTTCGCCGCTGATCAGCACCGGTGCATGGTTGGCGGCCACCTTGCGCAGCTTGAGGCGCAGCTGTGCCAGCACGGCGCTGTGGCCGACCATTCCCAGCGTGGCTTCCCCGGCGGCGGGCGTGGATGGTGCTTGCAGGCTGCGCCGCAGCTCGCTGCGGCGGTACAGGTAGTCCAGCACGCGGGCCACTTCGGTCCAGTTGGGGGGCGTCAGCTGGTAGTCGAAAAAGCTCTCCAGCAGCAGGGTGCGCAACGCGGCCGATTCCAGTGCGCTGGCATCGCACAAGGCCACCCATTCCAGCGGCTGCAGGCGCTGGATGCTGGTGACGGCCGATTCCAGATGCGTCCAGGACAGCGGGCCATGCCCTGTGCTGCTGCCGGTGTGCGGGCCGAGCAGCAGCAGCCCCGCCTGGATGGGCTGCTGCGCCAGCGCCTGCCGGGCATCGGACGCATTGCTGACCCAGACAGCCTCCCATCCCAGATGGTGCAGTGCACACAGCAGCGGGGACGGGTCGGGCAGTCCCCAGGTCAGGGTAAGAACTTTTTTAACCTGCATGCTCCATCACTTAAAACGACATGGGCACGCGTACGCTCAGGGACAGGTCGGGGGTGTCGCGGGTCAGGCCTGCGCCCACCGATACATTGATCGTGGTGCGTGGGCTGTAGCGGTAGGAATAGCCCAGCAGCAGCGAGGCCAGCTGGATGCGCACGGCATTGGCCAGGGCTGTGCCGTTTTGCTTGGTGCGGCCCACGGTGTTCAGCTCCACCCCCAGGCTGAAGGACGAGCGATCATTGAGCGCCAGGCCCATGCCGAAGTTGATGCCCAGCACATCGCCGGGCTTGACCGAACCGATGTATTCCTTCTCGCCATTGAGCACGGTGCGCGAGACGCCGCTGCGCCCGAAGTTGTGCGTGTAGCTGACGCTGCCGAAGAACACGGCGGGGTCCGATGGCAGCAGCCAGGTCAGGCTGGTCTGCAGGGAGTTGAAGCCGGAGCCCGTGGGCAGCTCCAGCGGCATGCCGGTACCGGTGGTGTTGCCGATGCAGCGGGTGACGCAGTCGGTCACTACATCGAAGGGGTCTTTGCCGGTGCGGGTCTTGAAGCGCAGGCCGGCGATCAGATAGGGCTTGTTGGCCTGCGGTTCGTTCAACTGGTAGCGCAGTGCCAGTTCCACGTCGCCGATGGCGTTGCCACGGTTGCTGAACGCGCGTTCCGACGCGGAGCCGGTGAAGATTTCGCGGCTGATGGAGTCATCGCGCCGCGACACATAGGGGATGCGGATTTCGCCTTCCAGGCGCTTGGTCAGACCGAAGCGGCCCGTCAGCGCCATGGTCAGCGTATTGCGTTTGACTTCACGCACATCGACCAGGCCAATCAGCAGAGCGGGAATCACGGTATAGCCCACCAACGCCACCCGGTTGCTGGAGGAGTAGCCGTATTGGACCGAGGGCTCCAGCACGTAGTGGCCGGGTTGGGTCAGGATGCCGGGCTGCTCGAAGATCTGGGCCACCTGCAGCGGCGCTTCTGGCTCCGGTGGCGCAGTGCCCACCCGCACGGCGCGGCCCCCGGGATCGGGTGGTGCCATGCCGACGGCGGCGGTGGCGGCAGGTACCGCATTGGCTGCCGATGGCGACCGGTAACCGCCCTCGGCGACCGCGGTGGCGCCGCCTTGCTGGGCCTGCATCTGGCGCTGCAGCTCATCGTGCTGGGAAACTTGTGTGTCCAGTCGTTCGCGCAAGGCCTGGATTTCCTGTGCCTGTGCCTCCAGCCGTGACTGCAGCAACTGCACCTGCTGCGTCAGTGTCGGAGCACGTGTCGGTGCAGGCGCGCGGCTTTTGGTGGCACGTGGTTTGCTGAAGTTTTCAGACGTGGAGGATGCCGGTGCATCGGTGCTTTGTGCCAGGGTGTATCCCGGCGCCAGACTCAGCAGCGGCAGCAGACATGCCGCACCGTAGATGCGCGGTTTCAGCGCGGAATGCAGGCTCGGCATGGATTGTCTCCTCGGTACGCAATCGACTTGCTCGGATGCCTTGTGCAGCGGCCACCGCCTTTTCCGTCCAGGCATTTCGAAGGCAGTGTGGAAGACGTCCCGACAAGCGGCAAGCTGCCTGCTGCAAGCGAACGTAACGGGTGTTCAGGAAATCTTTGCATGCTGCACCGCGGTGTCGCAGCCGTGCAGCACCGGGGCCTGGCGAGGGCTCCTGAGAAGCGCAATTTCGGGCCCAGCGCAGGTCGGATGTCACATGCACGTGACGGTGTGGTTTATGTGATTTTCCTATCGATATGGCGTATCCATAAAGGGAAATGCATGGGCTGAATGCGGGCCGTGCGGGGTGCTGTGCCATGCCATTGGCATGCAGGAAAAGTCGGGTGGCTGGCATGCCATGTCACACCCATGTGACAGACCGGAACGGTGGTGCGCGCCCTTGTGGAAGGCTGTTGTGGGTGCGGGAATCTTCTACAACCAGAAACAAAAAAGATCGAACCTGCATCAGGCTATACAAGCAATTTCAGCGCAGTGAGTACTGGCATAGAAGCTGCTAAGCGACCTTCGATCTGCGCCTGCGCAAATCACTCCTAGTCGGTTTTCATTCCTTTTTCCCTATTTCGGAGGACGTATGCAAAAGACACTTATGGCCACTGCTGTGGCTGTGCTGCTGGGTGCCAGCGGCGCGGTCATGGCCAACACCACGGATCAGGATACGGTGCTGGGCAACAACACATCGAACAGCACGATGAATGAGGACTACTCCAGCACCACCAACACCGCAACCACCACCACCACCACGCGCACTCCAGACAACAGCATCAACAAGAACTCCGGCGCTGCCACCGCCAGTGCTGCGCGTTCTGTCGCGCTGAACAACGGCGCCACCGGCAACTTCAGCAACGCGTTCAATGTCACCACGGCCGTGGCCAGCAGCAACCTGACCGGCTATGTGTCCGGCAATGCCATCAGCAATATCGGCAACTGGGCGACCAATGCAGGCAATGCCAATGGCGGTACCGGCAACGGCGGCACAGGTGGTGCGGGCTCCGGAGGAACGGCAGCCGGTAACGGCCAGGGCGGCTCCGGCGGTACCGGCAACGGTGCGGTGGGTGCCACGGGCGGCAGTGCGTCCAACGGCAGCAGCTCCGCAGGCGCCGCCAACAACCAGGGTGCGAGAGCCGGCAACGGTGCTTCGGGCAATGGCGGCGGAGCAGGCGGCGCCAACAGCGGCGGTCCCGCTTCCACCACGACCACAGCCGGTGCTGGCGGCGGCGGTGCTGGCAGCAGCGCTGGCGCCACGGGTGGCAGCGGTGGCCTGTTGGGTACGGGTGGTGCGGCCGACAACTCCAGTGGTGCAGCATCGGGTGGCGCAGGCTCGGCCACGGCCGGTGGCGGCTCGCCCATCAGCACCGGTGGGGAAGGCACCCGTACTGCAGGCAGCGGTAGCGGTGGTGCCGGTGGCAGCGCCACCAATGGCAGTGCGACCTCGGGCAGTGCCAGCAATGGCTCGGCCACCGCAGGCAACGGCGGCAATGGCGGCAACGGCACGGGCGGCACAGGTGGTGCAGGCAGCGCCACCAACACCGCCCATGGCGGCACCGGCGGCACCGGCGCAGGCGGCTCCGGCGGCGCAGGCGGCACCAACCGCGTGAACGCCGGCACCTTCAGCATGGCCAACACCATGACCAGCGTCGGCCAGTCGGCCGCCGGCATCATGATCGCCAGCCAGAACAGCGGTCTGTCTTCCATGGTGCAGCAAAGTGTGAACGTCCAGGCCAATCTGGCCGTGGGTCGTTAACGCGCAGCGGCTGCAACCCCCTGAGATGGCCTGGCGGCCATTTCAGGGGCGTGTTGCGGCAGTTCGACACTCTGTCCCCAGTGAAAGGAGCCGCCATGTGGGTCTCGATTTCGCACCGGTGCTGGCCATGGGTCTGCAGCCTGCTGCTGTATGGAGTGACGGCATTGCCCGCAGGGGCAGAGCCTTTGGCGGTCGTGGGTGCGTCCGCCGCGGAGTCGGCGTTCGGCACGCCCGTGCCAGCCAGCCAGCTGGCCGATGCGCGCGGTGGATCTTTTCACACCGAAAACCAGATGACATTGACCGGGACCACCAGTGGCAACAGTGCCCAGAACGTGATCACCGGCAGCAACGCCATCGAAGCCGGTTCCTTCGATCAGATGACCGGCCTGCCGGTGGTGATCCAGAACTCGGGCGCCAATGTGCTGATCCAGAACGCCGTCATCGTCAATTTGCAAATGCAGTGAACCGCGCGCACTGCGCTTTCATTACCGGGGGAGCTTGCCATGCCCGCACCATCCTCGTTGTTCTTCCTGGCCATGCTGCGCGCGGGGCAGCAGGCGCCGGGTTTTCGCGGCTTCCGCCGGGGGCTGGGGCTGGCTTGCGGCCTGATTGCCGCAGGGACGGCGCAGGCGGCCGAGCCTGCCGTCGCTGCGCCTGCTGACGCCGGCCAGGGCTACGCCTACTTTGCATCGCTGGGCCAAGGCAGCGTGCGCCTGCCCATCACCAGTTTGCGGGATGGCCGCCTGGCCCGCACACTGATCCAGCAGTACGACTTCAGCTGTGGCTCGGCGGCCCTGGCCACCTTGCTGACCCACCATTACGGCATGGCCACCACCGAGCAGGCGGTGTTCGAGTACATGTTTGCGACGGGAGACCAGGCCAAGATTCAGAAGGAAGGCTTTTCGCTGCTGGACATGAAGCGCTATCTGGCGCAATGGGGCATGCAGGCCGATGGCTTTGCCCTGGGGCTGGAAAAGCTGGCCGAAGCGCGTACGCCGGCCATTGTGCTGATCAATGAAAACGGCTACCAGCACTTCGTGGTGGTCAAGGGGCTGGAAAAAGACCGTGTGCTGCTGGGCGACCCCGCCCAGGGGACGCGCGCCATGTCGCGCACGCAGTTTGACGCCGTGTGGCCCAGTCGCCTGCTGTTCGTGATCCACAACCGGATCGGCCAGGGTCAGTTCAATCTGGCGCAGGACTGGCAGGTGGCGCCGCGCAGTCCGCTGGCGCAGGGCCTCAGCCGCGACAGCCTGAGCGCCATCACCTTGCCCAAGCATGGCGTGGGAGACTTCTGATGTCCCTCCAACACCTTCCTGCATGGTGCGTGGCCAGCTTGGTGCTGGCGGCGGCCGCACCTGCGCTGCCGGCCCAGGAAATTCCGGAAACCACGGTGCGGGCATCTGCCGGGCCCTCCAGGGCGGGAGAGCAGATCTGGCACACGGTGCCCGACGCGCAGCTGGAACGCATGCGGGGCGGTTTCGATGTGGGCGGCGGGCTGATGGTCTCGCTGGGCATCCAGCAAGCCACCTACATCAACGGCCAGCTGGTGACCCAGACCGCGATCTCGCTGACCCAGCTGAACCAGCTCACCTCCGCCCAGGCCGCCACCTTGCGCGAGCGGTTGAATACCTTGACGGTGGTGCAAAACGGCCCTGGTAACCGTTTTGGCGCGATCCAGAGCCCGGCCGATGGCAGTGCGCTGGTCAGCCAGATTGCTGGAGCGGGAGCGGGGACGGTGATCCAGAACAGCCTGAGCGGCCAGCGCATCCAGCAGCTGACCACCATCGATGCGAGCTCCAACGGCATGGGGTTGCTGCGTGCTGGCCAGTGGCAGCAGACGCTGCGTGACAGCATGGGGGCAGTGGGCGGCATGCGCTGAGGGTACTGATGGCACCGGAGCTGCGCGCGCCCGGTGCTGGCCGGGTCCGTGCCATGTACAAGGTCCTGCCTTCCTGCCCGCAAGCCGCGTCTGGCATCAGGTCCGCAGGCAGGCCAGGGGGTATCGCTACGCCTGCTCGGCGTTGCCGCTCGCCACCGGTGTGCACAGCTCCACCAGCGTGCCGTCCGGACAGCGCACATAGGACACGGTCTGCCCCCAGGGCTTGGCTGTGGGCGGCGACAGTTCAGCGGCACCTGCGGTCAGGGCCTGTGCATGGGCGCCCGCCACATCGGCCGTGACCAGCGCAATTTCAAACCCCAGGGGCTGAGGGGACGAGTGGGCTGCCACATGGCCGCCCGGGAAGTTGCTGTCCCCGAGCGCATGGGCGGCAAAGGCCAGGGTGGTGGCGCCGGTGTCCAGCTCGCCATAGGTGCCGGAATCGTGCACAAAGCGCAGGCGCAGGCCGAAGGCCCGCTGCCAGAAATCGAGTGAGGTGGCCACATCGGGCACGTAGATGATGGTGTATCCCAGCTGCATGGTGTGTTCCTGCATGGTGTGGTCGTTGTGCCCCGGTTCAGTGGGGGCCGAATGCCACATGGTAGGCGACCTCGCCCGATGCCTTGCTGTTCCCGAAAGCCAGCACCTGGAAGTAGGGCGCGGGGACGCCGGAAAAAACGCACTCTGCACGGTGGGCAAAGCCAAAGCGGCCGTAGTAGGCAGGCTCTCCCAGCACCACGCAGCCGGCAGCACCCCGGGCACGCAGCAGCTCCAGCCCTTGCTGCACCAGGGCAGAGCCTACTCCCTGGCCTTGGTGCCGGGGCGCGACCGCGATCGGTCCCATGCCGTACCAGCCCGCACTGCCGTCCGAAAAAGTGACCGGCGAAAAGGCCGCATGACCGATCATCTGCCCATTCTGCTCTGCCACCAGCGACAGCGTGAGCGCCCCCGCCGCGCGCAGGCGCGCAATGATCAGGTGCTCGGTCTGGTCGCTGTGCGGGTGGTGCTGGAACGCGGCACGGGTGATGCGGTCGATGGCGTCCACATCAGCGGCAGTTTCGGAGCGGATGGAAAAACGGGGCATGGCAAAACGCAAGGCAATGAATGCGGTGGAGCGTGGCAGAGAACCAAGCGTGCATTGTGCCGCCCAGCAGGGGGCGGCGGCTCAGAGAAAGCCGATCCAGCGGCCCGCCAGCACCATGGCCAGCCACAGCAGCAACGACAGGGCTGCACGGCAGCGCACCGCCGCGGAGGGCGCCGCAGCGTGCTGCGCGCGGGCCGACCAGCCGACCGCCCCATGCTGCCAGGCGATATTGCCCAGGGCCAGCACCAGCAAGGCCAGCTTGCATTGGAAAGCGGTGTTGAAGGCGTAATCCACCGGGCGCACGCTGAACAGCCACAGACCGGTCAGCAGCGCCAGCGCCAGGCCCAGGGCGGCCATGGGCTGCAATACCGGCCGCAATGCAGCCAAGGGCACCTGGCGCCACAGCCCCAGCAGGCGCAGATCCAGCGGCACGATGGCGCCCACCAGCAAGCCCAGGCCCAGGATGTGGGCGGCATTCATCCACAGATAGGCCGTGCCAGATGCCTGCAGCCAGCGTGCGCCAGGCCACAGGGACAGCGCCTCCAGGACCTGCAGCAATGCCGGGGGCATGGGGGCTCAGTCCTGGATGCGCTCGGGGTACATGTCGTAGTTTTTACCCCCTACGGTGATGCGCACGGCTTTCATGTGCAGTGCCTGGGCATCCTTGCTGCGGTTGCCGCGCACGGTGATGGCGTCGCCGACCTGTGCCGTGTTGCCGGTAAAACCCGAGCGCTCGGTCTGCGACGGATTGCCCAGGTCCACCTGCCAGCGCCCGCCATCGGCTGCCTGGACGGTCAGCACAGGGTGGGGCGGCGCCATGGAAATGCGTGCAATCTGGCCTTGCAGCGTCATCTGTTCGCCTTCGGCCCAGGACCAGCCATGGTGTGCCTGGGCCGTGACTGTGCCCAGCAGCAGCGCAGTGGCCGCGGCCAGGCGGGACAGGGGCTGCAGGTGGCGCTGCGGTCCGGTGTCGTGGGGCAATGGGGTCATCGGAGCCTCCTTGCAGACGGTAGGGTGAGCGAGCGGGGGCACGGACTGCGCCGTGCGGGGGATGGGTCAGCTTGCGTGCATTTCCTCCGCCTCACACAAGGCCTTGAGCCGTTGCAGCGCGCGCGGGTAGGTGTCGTGCATGTATTGCACATAGTCGGCCACGGTGTCCACTTCCACCCGCAACTCGGTGCCGCCGGCAGGCAGATCACGCAGGTGGAAGTTCTCGTAGGCCGGAGCCCAGGCCAGTACCTGGGGACTGTGCGTGTCGTCCACACCCTGGCGGATCTCGCCCAGATGGCGGATGGACAGCAGGGTGCCTTCGCGCCGCTCGGCAATTTCGGAGGTCATGCCGTCGCCGCTGGGCGCCAGGAAACGGATTCTGGCGCCTTGCTCCCATGAACCTTCGTAGGTGGAGCCTTCGCAGAAGGCGGACGTCCAGTCGCGGTAGCCGTCTGGTGACTGCATGGTCAGCCACACCCTGCTGCGCGGGGCGGCGATGGTCACCGCAAAGTACAGGCGTTGTGTCATGGCAGCGGTCCTCCGGTTTGCAGGATGGCTCCATGGTAGAGCGCCTGCGGCACCGGCACATCCCTCATGCCTGCTGGCGGTACGGGTTTGCTGCAGTGCGGCGCCATGCTGGAAAACCATGTGCAGACATTCCCGCAGGCCAGCCCCAGAGGCCCTGGTGACAGGGCCGTGCGCCCGAATAATGGCTGCCGCACTTTTTCCTTTCACATCTGGCGGAGGCGACATGGCGGTGGACTTTGCAACGGGAATACGGGGGAGCTACGGTGGTGGGCTGGTGGTGACGGCCATGGGCCTGCTGCTGGCAGGTTGCGGCACGGCGCCGCCGCAGTTGCCGGCCCAGCCGCTGGCATGCAGCGCCTTGCAAGGCAAGCAGGTGCCGGCCGGGCAGATCGGCTTGGCCACCCAGGGCGCGCAGGTCACCCAGGCGCAGGAGGTGGCAGCAGCCGGGGAGGGCGCTGCCGCCGTGGGGGCCTATTGCAAGCTGCTGGTGGACATCCGTCCGGTGGACCCGGCGGCCCCCATGATCAAGGCGCAGTTCAATCTGCCGCAGCAATGGAACGGCAAGGCGTTGATGGGCGGCGGCGGCGGGTACAACGGCACCATCCCCAGCATGACAGGCAACTACGCGGCCGGACCGGCGCGCACGCCGGTGCCGCTGGCCCAGGGCTATGCCACTTTTTCCAGCGATTCCGGTCACCAGGCCGGGGCCACCACCAGCCGCGACGGCAGCTTCGGCACCAACGACGAGGCGGTGCGCAACTTCAGCGGCGATGCCCTGAAGAAGACCCGCGATGTGGCGGCCCAGCTCATTGGCTGGCACTACGGCAAGCTGCCTGCGCGCTGGTATTTCGTGGGCGGCTCCACCGGCGGGCGTGAAGCCCTGGCCGTGGCACAGCGCTGGCCCAAGGATTTTGATGGCGTGATCGCCTGGTACCCGGCCTGGAACGCTGCGGCACTGGATTTGCAGTTTGGCCGTATCACCCGCGCCCTGGCCCAGCCCGGGGCCTATCCCAGTCAGGCACAGCGTGCGCAGCTCTTGCGTGCTGCGCTCCAGACCTGCGACAAGCTCGACGGGGTCGAGGATGGCGTGGTGTCCAACGTGGCCGCCTGCAACCGCCAGTTCGACCCGGCCACCGCCCTGGTGGATGGCAAGCCGCTGCGTTGTGAAGGCGGGCGCGCTGCGGGCGACCACTGCCTGGCCGATGCGCAGATCGCGGCGCTGAAGGTGATGGACAGCCCCATCACCTTCAGCCGTCCGCTGGGCAGCGGCGAGACACAGTATCCCGGCTTCAACCTCTGGGGGGCCGATCTGGGCCTGGCGCGTGGCACGCCGCAAGCGCCCTCCATCACGCTGCTGGCGCTGGGTACCGGCCAGCCTGGCAGTCCGATGCCGCTGACGGCGCCCTATCACAGCGTGTTCTGGGACCAGTGGGTGCGCTTCTTCGTCACGCGCGATGCGCAGTTCAACAGCCTGACGCTGGATCCGCAGGCCCCCGGCCCGTGGCAGGCGCGCATCGATGCCTTGACCCGGCTGCAGGACATCAACCGCACGGACCTGTCCGCCTTCCGCGCACGCGGTGGCAAGCTGCTGATGGCACACGGCACGGCCGATGTGCTGGTCAGCACCCGGGCCACGCAGCAGTACTACCAGCGCATGGTGCAGAGCATGGGCCGGGCGGCGGTGCGCGACTTTGCCCGCTACTACGAGGTGCCGGGGTATGGCCACGCGGTCAGCGGGATCTACAATGCCGCATGGGACAGTCTGGCGGTGCTGGATGCCTGGGTCGCACAGGGCCAGGCCCCGCAGGCGCAGGTGGTGGAAGACACCGTGGGGCTGCCGGGCCGCACCCGTCCGCTGTGCGAATACCCCGGTTGGCCACGCTACAACGGCAGCGGCGATGTGAACACCGCCGCCAACTTTCGCTGCGTGAGCGAATAGGCACTTCTCCCACCTCCGCACCACCTCCGGCGACGGTGGTGCGGGCCCGGCCATCAGCCTTTGCGGAACACCAGCGTGCGGTTGTTGGCCGGCATGGCATGGTCCTGCACCAGCTCCAGCCCATGGAGGCTGCCCAGTGCCTGCAGGGCTTCCTGGTCGCGGATGCCGCTGGCGGCGTCGCGCTGGCGCAGCCAGGCATCGAAAGCGCGGTTGCTGTCGCTGGTGAACTGGCCGCCGTAGTTGAACGGGCCATAGACGGCGAACACGCCGCCCGTGGGGAGATGGGCGCCCACCAGCGCGAACATGCGCTCCACCAGCGGCCAGGCCACGATGTGGCAGGTGTTGCTGGTGAACACCGCGTCGAATGCACCGTCGGCTGTCTGCGGCCAGGAGCTGCTGTGCAGATCAAAGGCCAGCGGCGCACGCAGATTGGCGGCGGGCTGGGTGGCATGCCAGGCAAGGATGCCCGCATGGTGCTCGGGCAGGTCGCTGGTCTGCCACACCAGCTGCGGCAGGCGGGGAGCCATGTACACGCTGTGCTGACCGGTGCCCGAGCCGATTTCCAGCACCTGCCGCCGATCGGCAAAGGCCTGCTCCAGCACCGCCAGAATGGGCGCCTGGTTGTTGGCGCAGGCCTGGGAGAAAGGGCGCTCGGCGGGCGTGTCGGGGTGGGGAGTGAACGGATGCATGCGGGAGAGAGAGGCGGGGTGTCGGGAAGAGACATTGTCCGTGCCAAAACGCCTGGGCGACCGATGGCCCTATGACGCTGTGGCCCTGTCGTCCTGCCGCATAAGTGTGCCGGGGCCGTATACAGATGCAGTGCATGGAGCGCGCACGACCGGTTTCCTGTCCGCGTATCCAAGCGGACATGGCTGCAGTCCTGGCTGCGACGGGCCATGCCATGGCCGCAGCAGAGCCCTGGCAGCCTTCAGCCGCCGCGCACCATCTGCAGGATCTTGGCGGTGTTCAGCCCGCGTGCGGTTTCCTGCATCTGGGGCAGGTAATGTGCCTGCAGCTGGCGGCCATCGCGCATCACATGCTGGTAGGCGCTCTTCAGCATCTCGGTGCTCAGGGTGCGGCCGCCGGCGTAATACTGGTTGGACACATGGCCCAGGGCGTAGGTGCTGGCAAAGCTCATGCCGCTGCTCACGGCCTGTTTGCCCAGGCTGCCGAAGATGCCTTTGCCGGCCTTGCCCAGCAGGCCGCCCAGCAGCTTGCGACCGGCCTCTTCCAGGTACTGCGAGGTCAGACCCACGCCCAGCGCCGCCAGCAGGTCCTTGATGTGGCCCTTGTCCAGCTCGTAGCCGTAGCTCTGGCCTATCTGGTAGACCAGCCGCATCTGCAGCGGAATGATGGCCAGGGTCGACAGGTTTTCCGGCAGCAACTCGATGGCGCCGTTCAGGATGGCGGCTTTCAGAATCTTGCTGTCCATCTCGGTGGCGGACAGGTTCCCGGGACGGCGCTGTGCCGCCGAACACAGCGGGTCTACCGCCGTGGGGTGGGGCACCGGTTCCTGCGAGGGCAGGGTGTCCACGTCAGGCAGTTGTGCATTCAGCGGGGCGTCCGCCACGGACTGGGCCTGGCTGTCGAAGCTGCTGGCGGCACCCGCATAGCCGGCCACTGCGGTGGCTGCATTGCTGGCGTTGCCGGTGCCGCTGGCGCCCATGCCCCATGCCTGGCGCAGCTGGGCCAGAAAGTCCTGCTCCTTGGCGCTGGTGTGGCCATCGGCCTCGCACACGCAGACCGCCATTTCATAGGCCAACTGGCGCGCTTCGGGGGTGGAGAGCTGGGCCAGCACAGCGGGCAGCTGCACACGGCGCAGCAGCACATCCTGGTACAGGCCGGGCAGGTTCACCTGCTGGTCACCGGCCAGACCTTCGGCCACCTGGCGGATCTGTTCGCGCTCGCGATCGTGCTTCTCGCCATCGGCGAAGGATGCCAGAAGGCAGATGGTCAGGGTGGCGCGAATGTCTTCAGAGGTCATGGTGTTCCCAGGTAGGTGAAGGGGTCCAGATGGGAGTGCTGCGCAGGCAGCTGGTTCCGTGCACGCCAAGGCGCTGTCTGAAAAGACAGCTGCCTGTGCACGTGCAAGGCATGGGAGCGGCCTGTTGGTGATGAATTCTGGTGGGCCGTGGCGACCAAGGTCGGATCCGTAGATGCTGCCGCTGGTCGCCGTTCAAATCAGTTTACGTGCGCAGCAGGCAGTTTGAAAAGCGCATGCAGATATTCAGTCCCTACCGCTGGGTATCTGTGCGGCCACTTCGGCCTGCCAGCGGTCCAGGTTCTGTTCGTTGGCGGGGACCACCACGGCCTGCAAGGCTGCGGCCACTTCCGCACTGTCAAACACCTGCTCCCAGTCCACACGGGTGCCGGGCTGACCGTCAGTCCTTTGCTCTGTCAGCGTGATGGTCAGGCGGAAATGCGGGTGGTTCAGGTGGCGGATGACCACGCGCTCGGGGGCGTCCACGGTCTCGAACACCGATTCGTTGGCGTAGTGCCTGCCGTCCGGCCCGTGCATGGTGAAGCGCCACATGCCACCGCTCTCGACCTCGCATTCGGCAAAGGTGTTGTGGAACCCGGCTGGTCCCCACCAGCGGGCCAACCGGACGGGATCGGCCAGGGCGGCAAACACGGTGTCGGGCGCAGCGGCAAAGTGCCGGTGGGTGTGAAAGCGGGTCATATCGCACTCCTGGTGGCGGGCGAGACTGCGGCCATGGCCGCGCTGCGCGCAGGGGATGGCCCTATGGGAGCACCGCCGGGGCCAATCGGCAAGAGGTGGCCCATTTCCAGCAGGGTTTTCTGACTGTCCTGAGTCCGACGGTCGGCGAAGCCCGCAAGCCTGGGCCTGCCGTCAGGCTTCGGCCTCGGCCTGTGCAGGAGTGTGGTCGGCAGGGCACCACTCCGTTCCAGGCAGGACATCCATCAGCAGGAACTGGCCGGGCTGGCTCTGGTGGCGGTCGATCTGCGGCACCAGACGCTGGAAATGCTCGGTGGCGCAGTGTGTGTCCAGCGCCGCGCGGTCGGGCCAGGTTTCGATGAAGGTGAAATGCCCCGGATCCTTCTGGTCTACAAACAACTCGTAGGACAGGCACAGCGGCTCCTGCCTGGTTTTCTCCACCAGCTCGCGGTACAGCGGCAGCACGGTGGCAATGTGTTCCGGGCGGATGAAGTCTTGGGCAATCACTTTGAGCATGGGGCGGGGTTCCTGGTGGGGCGGGGAGCGCATTGGCGGTGGCAGCGTGCTGCGCCATGCCCTCCTACATGCTGCTGAAGCTATCACACCCGGGTGGGCACGCTGGAGGGCCTTCAGCGATGCGGCAAGGGGACCGGCCACCATGCCATGCGGAGCAGAAGTCTCTATGTGCCAGCCTCAGCGGGGGCCGCCTGCCTGCAGCCGCCATCGCTACCACCACAGCATCAGCACCGCTATGGCGGGCCACCACGTCCCCGGTTCCAGTGCTGTACCCACAAAAAGGCCCACTGTCGGTCAGCGGGCCGGTGGTGCCAGCGCGGTCAGTGCATCTGCTCATGGAGCGGTGGCGGGGCTTCGGTGCCCAGCTGGCGCTTGTTGCATTTGCTCTGCTGCTGGCTGTATTTGGCCTCGTGCAAGGGCTGTCCCATCTGCAAAGGCCAGGGGGACTGGCTGGGCAGCTGCTCCGGGCGCAAACCGGTCATTGCAGCGGCTTCCGTCCCTGCCAGGGTGCTAGCGCTGTTGCTGGGGTTGCTGCTTGGAGGGTTGCCCGGGCTGCTGTTGCCCGGGAGATTGCTGCTGTTGCTGCTTCTCCTTGGGCTGGCCCGGTTGTTGGCCGGGTTGTTGCGGCTGCTGGTTCACTTGGTTCTGCGGGTTGTGCTGCTGTTGCATGGCAAAAAGCTCCTTCAGTGGTGAACGACAGGCCGGGGTGGCCTGTCTGACAGATCGGGGCGAGCTGTCTGGTGCCACCTTCGCCGCATTTGGAAGCCACTTTGTAAGCGTGGGGCTTACATGTTTTCCCTTGGGCCCCCGAGGGGGAACTGGCGCTGTGCTCTGTCCCCGAATGGAACGTTTTTTTACGCAATCACACAATGATGTCGTTCAAGGTGGAGGCAAGGAGGTTTTTCATGCCCTTGCATCTGTCTGCCGCTGCGCCCGCCATGCCCAACCCGCACATCCCGAACGAGCCCCTGCTACCGCCGGATCCGGACAAGGTTCCGGGCCGTCCCGAGCCCGTGGCGCCGCCTGCACCGATTGACCCACTGGTCACCGCGCCGCCGATCCGGTTGCCGCCGCAGCCGGTGCCTCCATCGCCATCAACCAGCCAAGGAGCACGCCATGCCACGCGGTGACAAGTCGGCCTATACCGACAAGCAAAAGCGCCAGGCCCGCCACATCGAGGAAAGCTACGAGGAACGCGGTGTGGATCCTGACAAGGCGGCCGAAATTGCCTGGGCCACGGTGAACAAGGAAACCGGCGGTGGCAAGCTGTCGGGCTCCGGCCGGGGCCACCCGGTGGACCGCGTCTCTGCCCGCAAGGGCGGGCGCATCGGCGGTGCCGCATCCGCGGCGCGCACGCCCGAAGAGCGGTCGGCTTCGGCCAGGAAGGCGGCGGCAACGCGCAAGCGCAATGCCGAGGCCAAACGGGCCGCTTCGGCCAAATAGCGCGATCCAAGTCGCTCAAGCGCCGCATCAGGGCCGCATCAGGGCCGCATCAGGGCCGCATCAGGGCCGCAGAATGCGCATTCCCCATGTCATCTGGCTGAGGGTTTCCGCATTTCTCCCGTGAAGAGATGGCGGGCGATTTTTTCGGGTGGACGAGACCGTTGAAAGGTGTGGGCGGGCACCCAATAAAAAACCGCCCGAAGGCGGTTCTTTATGCAGGCAGCAGCGGGGCGGTTACGCACCGGCCACTTCAATGCCCTTGAATTCGCCGGTGGCAATCTTTTCCTTCCAGACTGCAGGGCCGGTGATGTGGGCGCTGGTGCCGCCGGCATCCACGGCCACCGTGACGGGCATGTCGACCACGTCGAATTCGTAGATGGCTTCCATGCCCAGGTCTTCAAAGCCCACCACCTTGGCGTGCTTGATGGCCTTGGAGACCAGGTAGGCGGCGCCGCCCACGGCCATCAGGTAAGCGCTCTTGTGCTTCTTGATGGCTTCGATGGCCACGGGGCCGCGCTCGGACTTGCCGATCATCGAGATCAGGCCGGTCTGCGACAGCATCATCTCGGTGAACTTGTCCATGCGGGTGGCGGTGGTGGGGCCTGCCGGGCCGACCACTTCGTCGCGCACGGGGTCCACGGGGCCGACGTAGTAGATCACGCGGTTGGTGAAGTCCACGGGCAGCTTTTCGCCCTTGGCCAGCATGTCCTGGATGCGCTTGTGCGCGGCGTCACGGCCGGTGAGCATCTTGCCGTTGAGCAAGATGGTGTCGCCGGGCTTCCAGCTGGCGACTTCTTCCTTGGTCAGGGTGTTCAGGTCCACGCGCTTGGACTTGTTGTAGTCGGGTGCCCAGTCGATCTTGGGCCAGCTGTCCAGCGAAGGCGCGTCCAGGTACACCGGGCCGGAGCCGTCCATCACGAAGTGGGCGTGGCGGGTGGCAGCGCAGTTCGGGATCATAGCCACGGGCTTGGAGGCCGCGTGCGTGGGGTACATATTGATCTTGACGTCCAGCACCGTGGTCAGGCCGCCCAGGCCTTGGGCGCCGATGCCCAGGGCATTGATCTTTTCGAACAGCTCCAGACGCAGCTTTTCCACGTCATCCAGCTCTGCACCGCTGGCAGCCTTGGCCTGCAGCTCGTACATGTTCAGGTCTTCCATCAGGCTTTCCTTGGCCAGCAAGACGGCTTTTTCTGCCGTGCCGCCAATGCCGATGCCGATCATGCCGGGAGGGCACCAGCCTGCGCCCATGGTGGGGATGGTCTTGAGCACCCATTCCACCAGGTCGTCGCTGGGGTTCATCATGATCATCTTGGACTTGTTCTCGGAGCCGCCGCCCTTGGCGGCCACGGTCACGTCCACCTTGTCGCCGGGCACGATCTGCACATTGATCACGGCGGGGGTGTTGTCCTTGGTGTTCTTGCGCTTGAAGTGGGGGTCGGCCACCACGGACGCACGCAGCGTGTTGTCGGGGTGGTTGTAGCCACGGCGCACGCCTTCGTTGATGGCGTCTTCCAGGCCCATGGTGAAGCCTTCCCACTTGACGTCCATGCCCACCTTCAGGAACACGTTGACGATGCCGGTGTCCTGGCAGATGGGGCGCTGGCCGGTGGCGGCCATCTTGGAGTTGGTCAGGATCTGTGCCATCGCATCCTTGGCCGCAGGGCTTTGCTCACGCTCGTAGGCGCGGGCCAGATGCTGGATGAAATCCGGCGTGTGGTAGTAGCTGATGTACTGGAGGGCACCTGCGATCGAGTCGATCAGGTCCTGCTGGCGGATGGAGGTCGTCATCGTGAAGCTTCTCTGTTATGGGTGCGCAGGGGCTGCGCTCGGAAAACCTGCTGATTATCCGCGCTAAGCCCTCGGGCTGTAGGCCAAAGCCGACAAGTCTTATAGAGGACTTGGGGCGCGCCGCAGCTTACTGCAAGCCGCTGTCCGGGTGCTGACCATGGGGTTCTGGGGACTTTCAAAAACCATAGCTTCTTTCGCGCTTGCATATTGGGAAAGAAACCGATCCGACCACCTGTGCAGGATGGAGGTGCCCGATGTGCTGCGGTGCGGTACACCATGCCGATGAGAATGGCTGTCATTGCCTGGGTTAGCATGGCGGTCTGCTTTTTTGCTGGCATGCATGCGCAGGCCAGTGTGTTTTGCGGCCAACCGTAGCCAGATCGCCTCCAGCCAGCTGCGCCGCCTTGTTTGCCTTCAAGGAGTCCCAAAATGACAAGCACTTCCACCTCCGGCCAGGCCACGCGCCAGGAAAAAGACACCTTCGGCCCCATCGACGTTCCGGCCGACAGGCTCTGGGGGGCCCAGACCCAGCGTTCGCTGCAGAACTTCGACATCAGCGGCGAACAGCAGCCGCGCGAGATCATTGCCGCGCTGGCGCAGGTGAAGAAGGCATCGGCCACGGTGAACCATGCCCTGGGTCTGCTGGATGCCAAGAAGTCCCAGGCCATCAACGTCGCCGCCGATGAGGTGCTGGCCGGCCAGCACCCGGGCGAATTCCCGCTGGTGGTGTGGCAGACCGGCTCGGGCACGCAGACCAATATGAACGTCAACGAGGTGCTGGCCAACCGCGCCAGCGAGCTGCTGGGCGGCGAGCGTGGCGAGTCGCGCCTGGTGCACCCGAATGACGACGTGAACAAAAGCCAGTCCAGCAACGACGTCTATCCCACGGCCATGCATGTGGCGGCGGTCACTGCCATCGAGCAGAAGCTGCTGCCGGCCATTGCCAAGCTGCGCACCACACTGCAGGCCAAGAGCGAGGCGTTTGCCGACATCGTGAAGATCGGCCGTACCCATCTGCAGGACGCCACGCCGCTGACGCTGGGCCAGGAGATCTCCGGTTGGGTGGCCCAGCTGGCTCACAGCGAAAAGCATGTGCGCGCCGCGCTGCCCCATCTGTACGAGCTGGCGCTGGGCGGCACGGCTGTGGGCACGGGCCTGAATGCGCCCAAGGGCTATGCCGAAGGGGTGGCGGCCGAGCTGGCCAAGCTGACCGGCTACCCGTTCGTCACCTCGCCCAACAAGTTCGAATCGCTGGCATCGTGCGACGGGCTGGTGCACGCCCATGGCGCGCTCAAGACTTTGGCCGCCAGCATGGTGAAGATTGCCAACGATGTGCGCTGGCTGGCCAGCGGCCCCCGCAGCGGCCTGGGCGAACTGTCGATTCCCGAGAACGAACCGGGCTCCTCGATCATGCCCGGCAAGGTCAACCCCACGCAGTCCGAAGCCGTGACCATGCTGGGCGCCCAGGTGTTCGGCAACGATGTGGCCATCAACTTTGGCGGTGCCAGCGGCAACTTCGAGCTGAACGTGTTTCGCCCGCTGGTGGCGCACAACTTCCTGCAGAGCGTGCGCCTGCTGGCCGATGGCATGGTCAGCTTCAATGACCACTGCGCCGTGGGGATCGAGCCCAACCGCGAACGCATTGCCGAGCTGGTCAGCCGCTCTCTGATGCTGGTGACGGCACTCAATACCCATATCGGCTACGACAAGGCGGCCTACATCGCCAAGAAGGCGCACAAAGAGGGTTCGAGCCTGCGCGACGCTGCCATTGCCAGCGGCCATGTGACGGCCGAGCAGTTTGACCAGTGGGTGGTGGCCAAGGACATGGTGGGCAATCTGTAAGCCTGTTTCGGTCCCTGTGCTTTCGGTCTGGTGTTCCCAGGCCGTAAATTCCGTACCCCGCTGCCGTTGGGGTTGCAGGTGCCGGGCAGCTCAGGGGGTTGCAGTCTGCTCCCCAGCTGGAAGCCGATGGCTTCCAGTGTGTGGTTTCGCACAGGATGCTGCGTATGCGAAGCGGGCGCAGCCACTGGAGTGCGTTGTGGGCACCTTGACCAGCAGACCTGCCAGCGCCATGAAAAAAAGCACCCTGCAGGGTGCTTTTTTGTGGACGGTACGTGCGGTGGTGCCGGCTGCTTACATGCCCAGCGATTTGAGCAGGGCCTCGGTATCGGCGTCGGTGGAAGAAGGCGTCGTGGCGGTCGCAGCAGCCGTGGCGGCGGAGGCACCGGCGGCGGCAGGACTGGCTGCAGGCGCGCCGGCTGCGGCCATGATGGCATCGGCGTCGATCTCGGCTTCGGGCACAAAGTCGCGCAGGGTGATGAATTCGGTGCGGTCCACCGCCAGCTCCAGATAGAAGATGTTGTTGGCGGCGGTGTAGAAGGTGACGCGGCGCGCCTCGGGGTTGTCGAGGTTGGCGTCCACGCTCAGCTGCACCTGCTTGTTCAGCACCAGCATCTTGGGCTGGTTCTGGGTGATGTGGGTCTGCAGCTCGCGGCGCACCTTGCCGGTGAAGTCACCCACCACCTGGTTCATCAGCTCGCCCATCACGTTGCTGACTTCGTCCGAGGTGTAGCTGGTGGCCAGGTCGCTTTCGGACAGGCCCATGTTCAGCAGGTAGTTGCGGTACAGCTCCATGGCCGACGCGGCGGACAGGTTGATGATGACCAGACCGGAGAAGCCGCCGTCAAACAGCACAAAGCAGCCGATGTCGGGCTTGAGGTAGGTCTTCTGGATACGCTGCACCACGCCGGAGTATTGCACCTGGCTGTTAGTGGCCACGTTCAGCACGCGGGTGACGGAATTGCACAGGCTGAGCAACAGCTCCTCGGTGCCTTGGACGACGTTGGGATTCTCTTGGCTCATGGGGGTGCCTGTTCAGGAAATAGCACGATTATGGATGCAACAGTTGGTCACAAGTGTGTTGGACCGTGCGGCAGCGCGATCGTGCAGCCAGCGGCCCGGTCCGAACCGCATGGCAAGGCGGGTGGTGCCGCACTGCGGCAGCGCGCGGCCATGGGCGTTGCCCGGCTGCGCCGGGTGTTCCGCAGCATTGTCGGCGCGCTATTTTTTGAGTAGCTTTTCGGCCAATAACCGTGCGTGCAACAAGCCCAAAGGCGTTGAATGCATGACTGCCCGCAAGGGGTATTGGCGCTGCAGTTTCGCCCTGCCTGGCCAGGGGCTCTGCTAACGTGCGGGCATGAAGTACATGTACAACCATGGACAGGAGGCATCCATGTCGCATTCCCTGTGGCGCGTGGCCGGCTGTGTGCTGGCTGTGGCCAGTCTGGCGGGCTGTTCCACCGTCTCGCAAAAATGGTCGCAATGGCGCGGCACTAGCAGCACCCCGGCTGCGGCGCAGCAGCCCGGCGTTCTGCAGCCCAGCACGGAAACGGGCCGCTGGCAGGGCGTCTACAGCTATGAAGCCGACAGTGGCCGATTCCTGGACTGCAAGACCGGGCAGACCGTGCCGGTGCTGATGGAGGGCGATAACGCGCTGCTGGAGAATGCCTATATGGCGTCGCGCAATGGTCCCAACACCGCCATGCTGGCCAGTGTGGATGGCCGCATCGTCGAACGCCCCTCTGCCGATCCGGTGATGGCCCAGCAGGGCAAGAAAGAGCTGGCGCTGCGCGTGGAGCGTTTTGTGTCGCTGTCCAGCGCCACGTCCTGCGCCGGGGACAAGGCCAAGAACCTGGGTGTGCCCGTACCGGTGGCGGCAGCCGCTGCGGCCGGGCAGGGTGGAGCCAAGCCCGCCGCGGCAGAGCAGGCCACGGTGTCGCTGGACAATACCTACTGGAAGCTGCTGACCTTGAACGGCAAGGCCGTGCCCCGCCTGGACAAGGAAGCGCACATCATCCTGCAGCAGCAAGGCCGGCTGGTGGGCTCGGGCGGCTGCAACCGCCTGATGGGCCGCTGGAAGCAGGACGGCCAGCAGCTGCAGTTCGGTCAGGTGGCCGGCACCCGCATGGCCTGCAAGGGCGCGGCGTCCAGCACCGAATCGGCCATGCTGAAAATGCTGGGCCAGGTGGCCAGCTGGCGCATCCACGGTGACCAACTGGAATTGCTGGATGCCAAGGGCAAGCTGCTGGCGCAGCTGCAGGCCGTGGCCTTGCGCTGAGGCACAGCGGTCAACACACCACCATCCATGCAAAGCGGCCCCGCAGGGGCCGCTTTTTTATGCTCGTTTCTTTTTTTGGTGCAGCGCAGTTGCCCGGAACTGCGTTTATTCCGGCAGATTGCCCAGCGGGCGGCCCAGGTACTTTTCCGAGATGGCGTTCAGCGTGCCATCGGCCTTGGCGGTGCGCAGGATCACGTTCACCTGGTCCAGCAGGGCGGTGTTGCCCTTGGCCACGCCGATGAAGCAGGGCACATCGGTCAGCAGCAGCTTGTATTCGGCACCCAGCTTGGGGTTGCGCTGCATGGTCAGCCCGGCCACGGCCGCACTGTGGGCCAGCACCTGGCTCTGGCCGGTCACGAACGAGGCGATGGTGGCGGTGTCGTCCTCAAAGCGCTTGATCTGTGCACCGGCAGGGGCCAGCTTGGTCAGCGCATCGTCCTGGAGCGAGCCGCGCGTGACCGACACGGTCTTGCCGGCCAGATCGCCAAACTGCTTGATCGCCAGGCTCTTGTTGGCATACAGGCCCGAGAAGAACGGGGCGTAGGAGATGGTGAAGTCCACCACTTTCTCGCGCTCGGGGTTCTTGCCCATGGAGGAGATGATCAGGTCCACCTTGCCGGCCTGCAGCGCGGGAATGCGTGCAGGCGAGGTGACGGTGACGATGTTGAGCTTGACGCCCAGCTGCTTGGCGATCAGCTCGGCCGTGGCCACGTCCGAGCCCTGGGGCTTCATGCTGGCGTCGATATAGCCATAGGGTGGGTAATCGGTCTGGATGCCGACGTTCAGGACTTTGTGGGCCTGGATGTCGGCCAGCGTGGCGGCCTGGGCGGTCAGACCGCAGAGGCTGGACAGGCCCAGGGCGGCCAGAGAAGACAACAGGGTGCGGCGGGGCAGGAAATGCAACATGAAAAGCTCCGGGGAGTGAAACCAATGCCCGGTGCTGCATCGTGGTGCAGGCGACCGGGTCCACCGGCAGTGAATGCATAGACCGTGCCCGCTCGCACAAAAAACCGGCCGCAGGGGCCGGTGGATGGATGTGCGCCATGTGCAGGCGCTTGCTGTGCGGACTTCAGCGGGCCGCGTCGCGTGCCTGCTGCAGCCAGCCGTCGAACTGCTTTTGGTGCGCCTTGATCCAGCCTGTGGTGTGGCGCTCGATGTCGGCTGCCTTGCCTTGCCCCTGGCTCATCATGTAGTTCTGGGCATTGATGTCGGCCACGGACAGCTGCATCACGGCAAACAGCTTGGCAGCGGCGGGGTTCTTTTCCGCCCAGGCCTTGTTGGCCACGATCTGCTGGTTGTTGGCGATGAAGCCGTAGTTCTTGCCATTGGCCAGCTTGGTGTCGGTGCCGGCCTGCTCACCGGGCATGGCCGAGAAAGGCACTTGCAGCCAGACCACGTCCTTGCCGGGCTTGAGCACATTGCTCACCCAGTACGGTGTCCAGGTGTAGTAGAGGATGGGCTTGCCGGCCTTGTAGCGGGTGATGGTGTCGGCCATCAGCGCGGCGTAGGTGCCCTGCTTGTGCGTGACCGTGTCGCGCAGCTTGTAGGCGGAAAGCTGGTGTTCGATCATGGCCTCGCAGCCCCAGCCGGGGGTGCAGCCGGTCAGGTCGGCCTTGCCGTCACCGTCGGTGTCGAACAGCTTGGCAATCTCTGGGTCCTTGAGCTGGCCCAGGTTGGTGATCTGGTGGGCGTCGGCCGTCTTCTTGTCGATCAGGTAGCCCTGGGCGGCGTTGGCCGAGAACACGCCCTGGCGGTAGAGCTTGGCGTCACCACCGGCATTCTTGTAGTAGTCGGCATGCAGAGGGTTCCAGTGGTTGGCCATGAAGGTGGCGTCGCCATTGGCCAGGGCGATATGGGCCGTGGGGTATTCCACTTCCTTCACGGGCTGCACGTCATAGCCCAGTTGTTCCAGGGCTTTGATGACCAGCAGGGTCTGGAAGGTTTCTTCGGCGATGGAGCTTTTCAGCGGCTGGACTTTCACGCCCTTGCCGGGCAGGTCGGCGCTGTCGGCCGCCAGGGCCATGCTGCCAGCCATGGCCATGCCTGCGGCCACGGCGCAGGCACGTTGCCAGGCCGAGCGGGGGGCGTTGGCGGTGGGGAGGGTCTGTGTATCGGGGGTGTATGCAGTGTGCAACGTCATCCTTGGTGTTCCTTTTTTGGTTGGTGTGGTGTCTGGGGGAGGTGCCTGGGCCGTGCCAGGCTGCCGGCCTTGCACGGCACAGCGGTCGTGCAGGCCATCAGCGAAGGGGCTGGCCTTCAGCTGGCAGATGGCTGGGGCGGCAGCGGAGTGGGCTGCGCCTGTGCAGTGGATGCTGCAGCCGCAGTCGGCGTTGCTGGCGCTGTGGCTGCTGTCGGCACTGCCGCAGGGGCCGGACGCAGCATGCGCACCACCATGCCTGCCGGGCCCGTCTGCCACCAGCGGGCGCTGCCGCGTGTGTTTTCACCCATGGCCTGGGTCAGACGGTCCAGCACGATGGCCAGCAGCACAATGCCCAGGCCGCCCACGGTGGCCAGGCCCATGTCCAGGCGGCCGATACCGCGCAGCACCATCTGGCCCAGACCGCCGACGGCGATCATGGAGGCGATGACCACCATGGACAGCGACAGCATCAGCGCCTGGTTGATGCCGGTCATGATGGACGGCATGGCCAGCGGCAGCTGCACTTTCCACAGCAGCTGCAAGGGCGAGGCGCCGTAGGCGCGGCTGGCTTCGATCAGGTCCGGACGCACCTGGCGGATGCCCAGATTGGTCAGGCGGATCAGCGGCGGCAGCGCGAACACGATGGTCACGATCACCCCCGGCACATTGCCGATGCCGAACAGCATCACCACCGGCACCAGATACACAAAGGCCGGCGTCGTCTGCATGGCGTCCAGCACCGGGCGCATCCAGCGCTGGGCGCGGTCGCTGCTGGCCAGCACGATGCCCATCGGCAGGCCGATGACCACGCAGAACAGCAGCGAGGTCAGCACCAGGGCCAGGGTCACCATGGCTTCGGACCAGATGCCCAGTGCCGCGACGATCAGCAGCGAGATGGCCGAGCCGACGGCCAGCTTGCGGCTGGCGAACTGCCAGGACAGCAGGGCAATCAGCAGCACGAGCACCGGCATGGGCACGGCCAGCAAGGTGTCGGTCACGCCGTTGAGGGTGGCATCGATGGGGGTGCGCACCGCCTGGAAGAAGGGGCGGAAATGCTCGACCACCCAGCCCAGGCCGTCATTGATGGCGTCCTGCACTGGCAGGCCTTCGGTGGTGATCTGGTGCCACAGGGCCGTCAGGCCGCTCTGGCTGCTGTCATCCACCGGGGTGGATGTGGCCGGGGTGCTGAGCCAGTCCATGCCGGCGTCGGGCGCACCGGCGCTGCCGCCCCAGGGGTCGGTGCCGGCATCGGTGGCGTTGGCCGTGGGCGCATCGGCCTGCACGCTGCTGGCTGCCCAGGGATCGTCGACCGCGGCATCGGCGGACGGGGTGTGCATCGGATTCGGGGCGTCCTGTGCGGTGCTGGCGGCCCAGGGATCGTCCTGCACCGGGGTGGTGGTGTGCAAATCGTTCATGCGGCATCTCCGGTCTGGTTATGGACAGGCGCGGCAGGCTGGGCATGCGGCGCCACGGCGGGTTCCGCCGCATGCACGGGGAACTTCGGATTCAGCTGGATGGGCGGCACTTCGATCTGGGGCGGCGGCACGGGCGGGGTGTCGCGGTCCAGGAACTTGAGCATGGTGGTGCGACTGACCACACCGAGGAAGCTGCCGTCCTCGTCCACCACGGGCAGCGGGAAAGGCACGGCCGCCACCGGGCCGAACAGATCGGCCACCGGTGTGCTGCTGGCCAGCGGCACGGCGTTGGGGATGAAGGCGTGCTGCAGTGCGCGCATGCCGGGCTGGCCTTGCAGCGCATCCCGCAGGGACTGTGAAGAGACCACGCCCAGGTAGCGCTTGCGGCTGTTGACCACATAGGCGTGGTCGCGGTCGGAGTCCTCGATCAGGCGCAGCGCGGCGCGGCAGCCGCGGTCGCTGTGCTCGGAGATGATGGTCATGGCCTGGCGGGCGATGTCGGCAGCCTTGAAGACCGAGGCCGCATCCACGCCGCGCACAAAGTTGCGCACGTAATCGTTGGCCGGGCTGCGCAGGATTTCATCGGGCGTGCCCACCTGCACCACCTGGCCATCCTTCATGATGGCGATGCGGTCGCCAATGCGCATGGCTTCATCCAGGTCGTGCGAGATGAAGACCACGGTGCGCCGCTTGATCTGCTGCAGGCGCAGGATTTCGGACTGCATCTCGGTGCGGATGATGGGGTCCAGGGCGGAGAACGCCTCGTCCATCAGCAGGATGCTGGGGTCGGATGCCAGGGCACGGGCCAGGCCCACACGCTGCTGCATGCCGCCCGACAGGGCATCGGGGTAGCTGGCACCCCAGGCGCCCAGGCCGACCTGCTCCAGCGCTTCCTGGGCGGCTTTTTGGCGCGTGGGCTTGTCCACGCCGGCCAGTTCCAGGCCGAAGGCGGTGTTGTCCAGCACCGTCATGTGGGGCATCAGCGCGAACGACTGGAACACCATGGAGATGTCCTTGCGGCGCAGGGCGCGCAGGTCGCGGTCGTTGAGCTGGTTGATGTCCTGGCCATCCACCACGATCTGGCCGCTGGTGGGCTCGATCAGTCGGTTGAGCAGGCGCACCAGCGTGGACTTGCCCGAGCCGGACAGGCCCATGATGACAAAGACCTCGCCGGCCTCGATGGTGAAGTGGGCGTCGAACACGCCGATGGACTGGCCGGTGCGCTGCAGGATGTCTTGTTTCGACAGCCCCTGCTGCACCAGGTCGAGCGCAGCCTGCGGCTGGTCGCCGAAGACTTTGAACACATGCTCGATGCGGATTTGTTTGGCCACTGGTTTCTCTCCCTCATTGGTTTTGGAGGTTGAACACAGTGCAGCCGCGCCATGGGCATGCCCATGGCGGCCTACACGCGAAGCCGGAAAACGTGGGGCCCGATGCACTGGCGCAGCGGGGAACACCCGTTGCGCCACATTGAAGGGCAGGTATGGCAGGGCCCGCATGGCACGCGAGGGTGCGCAAGGGCCGCAGGAGCGAGGGAGGAAGTCAACGGTCAGACCGCCGGTTGCTTTCCCTCGGAGCGGGTGGCGGCGCAAGGCCGAAAGCCACCCGGATGAAAGTCCGTGCATCAGGGCCGGAGTCCGGCCTGTGGCGGCATCGCGTTGCGTGGCAACGGTGCGCGCCAGAGTCAATCCACCCGCAAAAGGGATGGATTACCTGCATGGCAGGTTGTTAATGAAGCCTTTATTCTAACTATTCGTTATGTTGCTGTCAATGATTTTTTTGCGTTGCAGCATTCGCGGGGCTGGCAACGGCGGGCTTCATGCTTTCTCCCGCTGGCAACGGAGCGGAAAAAGCAGCAACCCCGGAACCTTGCGGTAGCCGGGGTTGCATGCGGGCAAAAACGCCCCGATGGGCGCTTTGCAGAGGGGACTCAGTGGGCGCTGCGGCTGGCGTGGCTGCTGTGGATCAGCTTGTCGGTGAAGGCAATGGCCAGGGCGCTGAGCAGGAAGACCACATGGATGATGGTCTGCCACATCAGCACCTGCACTTCATAGTTGCCGGCGTTGATGAAGCTCTTGAGCAGGTGGATGGAGCTGATGCCGATGATGGACAGGGCCAGCTTGACCTTGAGCACCGAGGCGTTCACATGGTCCAGCCACTCGGGCTGGTCGGGGTGGCTGTCCAGGCCCAGTCGGCTGACAAAGGTTTCGTAGCCGCCGACGATCACCATGATCAGCAGGTTGGAGATCATCACCACGTCGATCAGGGCCAGCACCACCAGCATGATGACGGTCTCGTTCAGGCCGGTAATGGTGGCTTCGGGTTTGTAGCCGATGTTGGTGATCAGTGCCTGCAGCGCTTCCTGGCTGCCGAAGGCGGCTTCCACCAGGTGCAGCAGCTCGATCAGGAAGTGCCAGACATAGACACCCTGGGCTGCGATCAAGCCCAGGTACAGCGGCAGCTGCAGCCAGCGGCTGGCAAAGATCAGGGCTGGCAGGGGACGCAGGGCCACGGGCGTGGACGAGGGGGGGGAGGCAGGAGACTCGGATTTCGGGTCAGCGTGGGCCATGGTGGGTCAGAGGATGGTTGAAGGAAACCGTAGCAGCGAAGCGCTGCTGGGCGGGCATTGTATGCGGCGGCATTGTGGAAACCCGAGGGGGAAGGCAGGGCTTTTTGCGGGCTACAGTGGGAGATAGACGGCGAGTCAGTGGTATGTAAGTGCCCGACACGACAGTACGCCGCAAACAAACCCTACAAGTGCAAGGAGACTCAGCCATGAACGCACCGACCAACGCCATCGAATCCGTGCTGGTGGAAAACCGCGTCTTTCCCCCATCCGATGCGACCCAGAAGGCAGCCCGTGTGTCCGGCATGGCCGCTTACGAAGCCCTGTGTGCCGAAGCGGACAAGGACTATGAAGGTTATTGGGCCCGCCTGGCCCGTGAAAACGTGGTGTGGACCAAGCCCTTCACCCAGGTGCTGGACCAGAGCAATGCCCCGTTCTTCAAATGGTTTGCCGACGGCGAACTGAATGCCAGCGCCAACTGCCTGGACAAGCACATCGGCACGCCGGTCGAAAATAAGACCGCCATCATCTTTGAAGCCGACGGCGGCGAGGTCACCAAGGTCACCTACAAGGAACTGCTGGCCCGCGTGAGCCAGTTCGCCAACGCGCTCAAGGCCCGTGGCGTGCAAAAGGGCGACCGTGTGCTGATCTACATGCCCATGACCATCGAAGGCGTGGTGGCCATGCAGGCCTGCGCGCGCATCGGTGCCACGCACTCGGTGGTGTTCGGCGGCTTCTCGGCCAAGGCGGTGCAGGAACGTATCGTGGACGTGGGCGCCAGCGCGGTGGTCACGGCCAACTACCAGATGCGTGGTGGCAAGGAGCTGCCGCTGAAGGCCATCGTCGACGACGCGCTGGCGCTGGGCGGCTGCGATGCGGTCAAGACGGTGCTGGTGTACGAACGCACACCCACGGCATGCGCCATGGTGGCCGGCCGTGACATCACCTTCACCGAAGCGCTGGCAGGCCAGTCGACCGAATGTCCGGCCGTGCCGGTGAATGCCGAGCACCCGCTGTTCATCCTCTACACCAGCGGCTCCACCGGCAAGCCCAAGGGCGTGCAGCACAGCACCGGTGGCTACATGCTGTGGGCGCGCCAGACGGTGAACTGGACCTTCGACATGAAGGACAGCGATGTGTTCTGGTGCACGGCCGACATCGGCTGGATCACCGGCCATACCTATGTGGCCTACGGCCCGCTGTCGGCGGGTGCCACGCAGATCGTGTTCGAAGGCGTGCCGACCTTCCCGAACGCCGGCCGCTTCTGGCAGATGATCGAGCGCCATGGCTGCACGGTGTTCTACACCGCGCCCACGGCCATCCGTTCGCTGATCAAGGCCGCGGATTCCGACGAGAAGGTGCACCCCAAGAACTGGAACCTGTCGTCGCTGCGTATCCTGGGCAGCGTGGGCGAGCCCATCAACCCCGAAGCCTGGATGTGGTACTACAAGCACATTGGTGGCGAGCGCTGCCCGATCGTGGACACCTTCTGGCAGACCGAAAACGGCGGCCACATGATCACGCCTCTGCCTGGTGCCACCCCGCTGGTGCCCGGTTCGTGCACCTTGCCGCTGCCCGGCATCACCGCGGCCATCGTCGATGAATCCGGCAACGACATGCCCAACGGCGCCGGCGGCATCCTGGTGGTCAAGAAGCCCTGGCCGTCGATGATCCGCAACATCTGGGGTGACCCCGAGCGCTTCAAGAAAAGCTACTTCCCCGAAGAGCTCAAGGGCTACTACCTGGCCGGTGACGGCGCCGTGCGCAGCGAAGACCGCGGCTACTTCCGCATCACCGGCCGCATCGACGATGTGCTGAACGTCTCCGGCCACCGCATGGGCACGATGGAAATCGAATCCGCGCTGGTATCCAAGACCGATCTGGTGGCGGAAGCCGCTGTGGTGGGCCGCCCGGACGACCTGACCGGCGAAGCCATCTGCGCCTTCGTGGTGCTCAAGCGCCCGGTGCCGACCGGCGAAGAAGCCAAGGCCCTGGCCAACGAACTGCGCAACTGGGTGGCCAAGGAAATCGGCCCCATCGCCAAGCCCAAGGACATCCGCTTTGGCGAGAACCTGCCCAAGACCCGCAGCGGCAAGATCATGCGCCGTCTGCTGCGCTCCATCGCCAAGGGCGAGGCCATCACCCAGGACACCAGCACGCTGGAAAACCCTGCGATCCTGGAGCAGCTGGCCAAGACCAACTGATTCAGAACGCCGCGCAACGCGGACACCGGGTGCTCTGCGACAGCTGCGGCCCTGATGCTTCGGATGCGGTACCGCCGCACCCGTTTATGCCACCGCCACAAGCGGTGGCTTTTTTCTGGGCTGGCGCAAACAAGCGCCAATGTGGCGCGGGACAGGGGCCATTCCTACCTGGGCTGAATCCAAGATGCGTTACAAATGCGGCGAAGGGCAGGCAGTAGTGCCACGCCCGCTGACCGGACCTTGGAGATTTTCATGAAAGCAAGAACCGCTTTGCTGACCTTGATCGTGCTGCTGATCGTGTTCCTGGCCACGATGAACTGGCAGGCGCTGAACCAATCCACGCCCGTCTCGTTGGGCTTCACTGCGGTGGAGGCCCCGCTGGGCCTGATCATGCTGTGCCTGACGGCGCTGCTGGCCATCTTCTTTGTGGCCTACGTGGTCACGCTGCAGGGTTCGGTGCTGATGGAGACGCGCCGGCACAACAAGGAAATGCTGGCCCAGCGCGAGCTGGCCGACAAGGCCGAGGCCTCGCGCTTCACCGAGCTGCGCACGGTGCTGGAGCTGCGCCACCAGGAAGCGCAGCAGCAACTGCTCAACCGCCTGGATGCGCTGGAAGAGCAGTTCAAGGCCCGCGCCCAGGAAAGTGACAATTCCACCGCCGCCTATGTCGGCCAGCTGGAGCAGCAGCTGCGCGCCGGCGTGGCCGCCGACTGGGGCAGCGGCAAGGGCCATGCGGCCAAACCGGCCGAAGGCCGCGCCGATCCGTTGCTCTGATGACGGTGCTGCTGCAGCCGGGCCCGCGCCCGGTGCGCAGGCAGCGACGGTGGCGCAGGGGACGCATGCGCCAGGTAAAAAAGAAAAAAGCCGCTGGGCACAGGCCAGGCGGCTTTTTTGGTGGGCCGAGGTCGCGCGGCCCTGCGGCGGGTGCCCGCGCGGTGCGGGATTACTTCAAGTTCAGAATCCAGGCCGCCAGCTTCTTGGCATCGGCTTCGCTGACCTGGGTGTTGGCAGGCATGGGTACGGGGCCCCAGACGCCGCTGCCACCCTTGACGATCTTGGCCGCCAGCTTGTCCGCAGCGTCCTTCTGGCCGGCGTACTTGCCGGCCACGTCCTTGTAGGAGGGGCCCACCAGCTTCTTGTCCACGGCATGGCAGGCCATGCAGTTCTTGGACTGGGCCAGCGCCAGATCGGCCATGGCCGGGGCGGCAACGGACAGGGTCAGGGCCAGGGTGATCAGAACACGCTTCATAGCTACTTTTTCCTCGAGGGCTTTGGCAGAAGTGGGGGAAACAGGGTCGGATTGTAGGCCCGGCCGCAGGCGGGTGCGCATTCCCTGCAAGCGGGTGGATGCCATGGGGTTATTGGGGTTGGCAGGGCGGTGGCGCCGGTACGCACCAGAAGGCTGATATCGCGTTTTGCGATGGCTGGCTCGGTCGCCAGCAGGGATTTGCGCCTGCGCCTTCGCGGGGTGGCTGGGTGATAATCTGCGGTGATCCTGCGTGGGATGGACGGTGGCAAACCGGCCGCTGCACGCAGGCCTGCAGACCTTTGCTACAACGACATTCCCCATGCCCGCATACCGTTCCAAAACCTCCACCGGCGGCCGCAACATGGCAGGTGCGCGCGCCTTGTGGCGTGCCACAGGCATGAAAGATGGCGACTTCGAAAAGCCCATCATCGCCATTGCCAACTCCTTCACCCAGTTCGTGCCCGGCCACGTGCACCTGAAGGACATGGGGCAGCTGGTGGCGCGCGAGATTGAAAAGGCCGGCGGCGTGGCCAAGGAATTCAACACCATCGCCGTGGACGATGGCATCGCCATGGGCCATGACGGCATGCTGTATTCGCTGCCCAGCCGTGACCTGATTGCCGATTCGGTCGAATACATGGTGAACGCCCACTGCGCCGATGCGCTGGTGTGCATCTCCAACTGCGACAAGATCACCCCCGGCATGCTGATGGCCGCCATGCGCCTGAACATCCCGGTGATCTTTGTCTCCGGCGGGCCCATGGAAGCGGGCAAGACCAAGCTGGCGAATCCCGAGACCAAGACCATCGAGTTCAAGAAGCTGGATCTGGTGGACGCCATGGTGATCGCCGCCGACCAGCGCTATTCCGACGCCGAGGTAGCAGAGGTGGAGCGATCGGCCTGCCCGACCTGCGGTTCCTGCTCGGGCATGTTCACCGCCAACTCCATGAACTGCCTGACCGAGGCGCTGGGCCTGTCCCTGCCCGGCAACGGCACTGTGGTGGCCACGCACGCCGACCGTGAAGCGCTGTTCCTGCGCGCCGGTCGCCGCATTGTGGAGCTGGCCCGCCAGCACTACGAGCAGGACGATGCATCGGTGCTGCCGCGTGCCGTGGGCTTCAAGGCCTTCGAGAACGCTATCACGCTGGACATCGCCATGGGCGGGTCCACCAACACCATCCTGCACCTGCTGGCGATTGCCAAGGAAGCCGATATCGACTTCACCATGGCCGACATCGACCGCCTTTCGCGCGTCGTGCCCCAGCTGTGCAAGGTCGCACCCAACACGCCCAAGTACCACATCGAAGACGTGCACCGCGCCGGCGGCATCATGGCCATCCTGGGTGAGCTGGACCGTGCTGGCAAGCTGCATACCGATGTGCCTACCGTGCATGCCAAGACGCTGAAGGAAGCGCTGGACCAGTGGGACATCGTGCGCACGCAGGATGAGGCCGTGCGCCACTTCTACATGGCTGGCCCGGCCGGCATTCCCACGCAGGTGGCTTTCAGCCAGAGCACCCGTTGGCCCAGCCTGGACCTGGACCGTGCCGAGGGCTGCATCCGCAGCTATGAGCATGCGTTCAGCAAGGAGGGCGGCCTGGCGGTGCTGACCGGCAACATCGCCCTGAATGGCTGCGTGGTGAAGTCCGCCGGGGTGGATGAATCCATTCTGGTGTTTGAAGGCACGGCCCATGTGGTCGAGTCGCAGGACGAAGCCGTGGAAAACATCCTGGCCGACAAGGTCCAGGCCGGCGATGTGGTGATCGTGCGCTATGAAGGCCCCAAGGGCGGCCCCGGCATGCAGGAGATGCTGTACCCCACCAGCTACCTCAAGTCCAAGGGCCTGGGCAAGGCCTGCGCGCTGCTGACGGACGGACGTTTCTCTGGCGGTACCTCGGGTCTGTCCATCGGCCACTGCTCGCCCGAAGCCGCCGCTGGCGGCGCCATCGGCCTGGTGCAGAACGGCGACAAGATCCGCATCGACATTCCCAACCGCACCATCAATGCGCTGGTCAGCGATGAAGAACTGGCCCGCCGCCGCGAAGTGCAGAACGCCAAGGGCTGGAAGCCCGTCAAGCCGCGTCCGCGCAAGATCTCAGCCGCACTGAAGGCCTACGCCATGCTGGTCACCAGCGCGGATACCGGCGCCGTGCGCGACCTGTCGCTGCTGGACGATTGAGCGACGGGTATTGCGGGCTGCATCTGCTGCATCTACCAAGGGCAGGGCTGTGAAATCCTTCAGGCAGGAGCCCACGCAGCGCGCTTGATGTGCGCAGGCACCCGCCACGCCCGCCAGAAAAAACTGCCCCATCCTGTGGATGTGGGCGGTTTTTTCATGTGCAGCCAGGACCACAGGCACAAGGCATGCGGCGTGCGCTTCTTGAGCGCAGCACTGGCCGTTGCTGCGGACAGCGCTTCCGGGTTCCGGGCTTGCCTGGCGAGGTGGCTGGGCCTCTTTGGCTCCAGCTGGGCATGCCATCCCGGAGCCTGGAAGGCGCAGCGCAAGCCGTGCCCCGGTACTGTTCCCCGACGGGCGACCTGTGCCGGGGGGCTCCTGATGCTGCACCATGGATGAACAAGGGATCTTCCTGGGACCTGGAAGCGCATGCATGCCGGTGTCCGGGTTGTACAGAGCCATCTTCGTTCGTCAGAGGCCCTATGAAACCGACCTGGTCACAGCGGCTGCGCAAGAGCTTCCAATCCCTGGGGCCCGGGCTGATCACCGGGGCTGCCGACGACGACCCCAGCGGTATTGCCACCTACTCCCAGGCCGGGGCGCAGTTCGGCTTCTCCATGCTCTGGAGCATGGTCTTCACCTTGCCGCTGATGGCGGCCATCCAGATCATCAGCGCGCGCATCGGCTATGTGACGCGCCGTGGTCTGGTGGCCAATATCGGACAGGCCTATCCCCGCTGGGTGCTGGTGTCCACGGTCACACTGCTGGTCGGTGCCAACACCCTGAACATTGCCGCCGATCTGGCGGCCATGGCCGAGGCATTGCGGCTTCTGCTGGGTGGTTCGGCCCATGTCTATGTCGTCAGCTTCGGGATGCTGTGCCTGCTGCTGCAGGTGTTTCTGCCTTACCGCCTGTATGTGCGCGGGCTGAAATGGCTGACGCTGGCCTTGCTCGCCTATGTGGCGGTGGCATTGACCATTCCCCTGAACTGGGGCGACGTGCTGCGCGCGGTGGTGTATCCGCGCTTGACGCTCAGCAACGAAGTGCTGTTGATGGTGGTCGCGCTATTTGGCACCACCATCAGCCCCTATCTGTTTTTCTGGCAGGCGGCACAGGAGATGGAAGACCTGCGCGGCGGCCCGGTGCATTCGCTGCAGGAGGTCCGGCACCATCTGCGCCGGATCAAGTTCGACACCATCCTGGGGATGACGTTCTCGAACCTGATTGCTTTCTTTGTCATCCTGAGCACGGCCGCCACCTTGCATGCGGCAGGACTCACCCATATCGAAACGTCCGCGCAGGCCGCCGAAGCGTTGCGGCCGGTGGCCGGCGACCTCACATTTTTGCTGTTCAGCCTGGGCATCATCGGTACCGGCATGCTGGCGGTGCCGGTGCTGGCAGGGTCTGCCGCGTATGCCGTTGCAGAGGCCTTCCGGTGGGAAGGCACCTTGAGCGCGTGCCTGGGGCAGGGAGAGGGCCGTGGTTTCTACGGGGTGATCGCATTTGCCACATTCGGCGGCGTGGTGCTGTGCTTCACCCCGACAGACCCTGTGAAAGAGCTGTTCTGGGCGGCGGTGCTCAACGGGGTGATAGCGGTGCCCATCATGGTGGTGATGATGCTGCTGGCCACCCGGCGGGACACCATGGGCGCGCACACCATAGGCCACCGTCTGCGTGCCTTGGGGTGGCTGGCCACGGCGGCCATGGCGGCCACCGTGGTGGCCATGCTGGTCACGCTGTGATGGCCTGGCGCGGATGGTGAAGACGGGGAGGCCTGCGGCGCGCCGGGCTCATGGCTCCCAGCGCCCGGCCACGTTCTTCAGCAGGGTGTTGATGGCCGCCAGGCGCCGGTTCTGCACGCTGATCAGACTGTTCTGTGCGCTCAACACCGTGGTCTGTGCCGACAGCACATTCAGATAGGCCACGGTACCGGCCTTGTACTGGTTGTTGGCCACGTCCAGCGCCTTTTGCGCGGCGACCACGGCTTCGGTCTGCACCTGCTGTTCCTGGGCCAGGTGGGTGGCGGCCACCAGGTTGTCTTCCACCTCCTGCAGCGCCGTCAGCACGGTCTGCTTGTAGCTGGCACCTGCCAGATCCAGCGCTGCGCGGGCCGACTCCACGGCAGCCGAGCGGGCGCCGCCGTCGAACAGGCTCACTGCCATGGCCGGACCCAGCGACCAGAACAGATTGGGGGCACTGAGCAGGTGCGACAGCGTGCTGCTGCGATAGCCGCCTGCCGCCGACAGCGTGAGCGCCGGAAAGTAGGCGGAACGCGCCACGCCCACCTGGGCATTGGCCGCGGCCACGCGGCGTTCCGCCGCCGCAATGTCGGGGCGCTGCTCCAGCAGGGTGGAGGCCAGCATGCCCGGCACCTGCGGCGCAGCCGGCAGCTGCCCGGTGACGGGCAGGCTGAACTGGGCGGGCGCCAGGCCCAGCAACGCGGCCAATGCATGCCCGTACTGGGCGCGTGTGGTCCGGGCCTCCAGCAACTGGGCCTGGGTGCTCTTGTACTGTGATTCGGCCTGGGCCACGTCGGCCGACGATGCCACGCCTGCGCGGTAGCGGTTCTGTGTCAGCTGCCAGCTTTGCAGGTAAGCCTGCAGGCTGTCCTGCAGCACCTGCATCTGGGCTTCGGCCGCGCGCAGCGCGATATAGGTTTGTGCCACGGTCGCCTGGCTGGACAGGCGCGCGGCGGACAGATCGTCCTGGCTGGCCTGGGCGCTCAGCTGGTCGGCCGCCACCTGGCCGGACAGCCGCCCCCACAGATCCAGCTCCCAGCTGGCGCTCAGACCGAGCGAGTAGCTGTTGTTGATGCCGGCACTGCCACCGTTGCCGTTGCCCGTGCTGCCGCCTGCACGGGCCCGGCCGGCGCTGCCCGATGCGCCCAGCGTCGGCAGCAGGCCGGCCCGGCTGCTGGCCACCGCGGCCTGGGCGGCACGCAGCCGGGCCACGGCCTGTTCCACGCCGGGGCTGCCGGCGGCAGCCTGCTCCTGCAGCCGGTTCAGCGTGGCATCGCCATACAACGACCACCAGGAGGTGGGCACGGCAGCCGCAGCATCGCCTGGCGTGGCGCCATGGCGGGCGGGCTGCCACACCCCCCATTCGGCGGCAGAGGGTGTGGCTTCCTTGAAGGTGGCAGGCACATCCAGCGCCGGGCGTTGGTAGGTGGGTGCCATGGAGCAGCCGGTCAACCCCAGCACCAGGACTGCCGCAACGGGCCAGGGCGATTTCAGATCAGCGAACGGATTCAGCGCGCGCCATGGCATTGGCAGGCCCTTTTGATGCATAGCTTCGGTCCAGACAATCATGCAGGTGTTCCGGGTGTGGCAGTCACATTCCCCTGGCGCTGCCAGGTGCGCAGCCAGCGGGTGCGCACACGGTCCAGCAGCACATAGACCACGGGTGTGGTGTAGAGCGTGAGCAACTGGCTGACCAGCAGGCCGCCCACAATGGCAATGCCCAGCGGCTGGCGCAGCTCAGCCCCGTCACCCCGGCCCAGCGCCAGCGGCAGCGCCCCGAAGATGGCGGCCATGGTGGTCATCAGAATGGGGCGCAGCCGCAGGTTGCAGGCACGGTAGATGGCCTGTGCGGCCGTGGTGTGACCGGCTTTCTCGCGCTCCAGCGCGAAGTCGATCATCATGATGGCGTTCTTCTTGACCAGGCCGATCAGCAGGATCACGCCGATGAAGGCGATCAGGGAGAACTCGGTCTTGCACAGCATCAGCGCCAGCAGCGCGCCCACGCCGGCCGATGGCAGGGTGGAGAGGATGGTCAGCGGGTGGACCAGGTTTTCATAGAGGATGCCCAGCACCAGATAGATGGTGAGGATGGCCGCCAGAATCAGCAGCGGCTGCCCTGCCAGCGCTTGCTGGAAAGCGCCCGCCGTGCCGCTGAAGCTGCCGCGCATGGACACCGGCATGCCCAGGTCCGCCATGGCCTGGCGGATGGCGTCATTGGCCTGCGACAGCGAGACCCCGGGCGGCAGGCTGTAGCTGATGGTGCTGGCCGGTGTGCCGCCTTCGTGGCTGACCGTCAGCGGGGTGTTGGTGGTGGTGATGCGGGCAAACGCTGTCAGCGGCACCTGCTCGCCACGGCTGTTGACGAAGAAGAAGCCGCGCAGCGTCTCCGGGCTCTGCAGGAACTGGGGGGCCGCCTCCATCACCACACGGTACTGGTTGAGCGGGTTGTAGATCACTCCCACCTGGCGCTGGCCGAAGGCGTCGTTCAGGGTGTTGTCGATCTGCGCCACCGTCAGCCCCAGGCGGGTGGCCTGGTCGCGGTCGATCACCAGCGTGGTCTGCAGGCCGTAGTCCTGCACGTCGCTGTTCACATCGGTGAGCTCCGGCAGGGTGGACAGCACCTGGCGGATGCGCGGCTCCCAGGTGCGCAATTCGGCGTTGTCGTCGGCCTGCAGCGTGAAATCGTAGGAGGCCATGCTCTGGCGGCCGCCGATGCGGACATCCTGCTGTGCGACCATGAACAGGCGCGCACCGGGCTCGTTCTTGAGCTTGTCGCGCAGGCGGTTGATGACCTCGTCGCTGGACACCTTGCGCTCGGACAGCGGCTTGAGCGACATGAAGATGTTGGCGGCATTGCGCTGCCCGCCGCCGGTGACGCCGGTCACGTATTCCACCGCCGGGTCCTGCTGCACGATGGCCAGAAAGCGCTGGATGCGCCGCTCCATGGCCTGGAAGGAGGTGGACTGGTCGGCGCGGATGAAGCCCATCACCCGCCCCGTGTCCTGCTGGGGCATGAAGCCCTTGTCGATGGCCACATACAGGTAGACGTTCAGCCCGATGACCGCCAGCAGCACCAGCAGCACCAGGGGCTGGCGGCGCAGGCTCCATGCCAGGGTGCGGCGATAGCCGGCGGTGAGCGCGATTTCCCCCCGGCCGATGGCCGCCGAGATGCGCTGCCAGAAGCCTTGCCAGCGTTGCCGCCAGGCACTGCGCTGCCCCTTGCGCGCCTGCAGCCGGGCCTGCTGTGCCGGTGTGCGCAGCAATGCCGCGCACATCATGGGCGTGGTCGTCAGCGACACCACCATGGACACCAGAATCGCCGCGGACATGACCACCGCGAACTCCCGGAAGAAGCGCCCCACGATGCCGCCCATGAACAGAATGGGCACGAACACCGCAATCAGCGACAGGCTCATGGACACCACGGTGAAACCGATTTCCCGGGCACCCTGCAGGGCCGCCTGCAAGGCCGACTTGCCCCGCTCCATGTGGCGCATCACGTTCTCCAGCACCACGATGGCATCGTCCACCACAAAGCCCGTGGCCACCGTCAGGGCCATCAGCGACAGATTGTCCAGCGTGTAGCCGCACAGGTACATGATGCCGAACGTGCCCATCAGCGAGGCCGGCACGGCCACGGCGGGAATCAGTGTGGCCCGCCCGTTGCGCAGGAACAGGAACACCACCAGGATCACCAGGGCCACCGAGATGGCCAGCGCGCGCTCCACCTCCACCACGGAGGCCCGCAGCGTGGGGGTGCGGTCGGAGACGATGGTCATGTCGATGGCTGCCGGAATGGATGCCTGCAGCTGCGGCAGCAGGGCACGCACCCTGTCCACGGCTTCCAGGATGTTGGCGTCCGGCTGTTTGAAGATCTGCAGCAGGATGGCGGGCTTGCCGTTGGCCACGCCGAAGTTGCGCACGTCCTGCACCGAGTCACTGACCTCGGCCACATCCTGCAGCCGCACGGCATAGCCGTTGTTCCAGCTGAGCACCAGCGGCGCATAGTCGGCCGCCTTGGACGCCTGGTCGTTGGTGCCCACCTGCCAGTAATGGTCCTCGCGCTCCACCGCCCCCAGGGGCCGGTTGGCGTTGGTGCTGGTGATGGCGGTGCGCACCTGCTCCAGCGAAATGCCGTTGGCCGCCAGGCGCACCGGGTCCAGTTCCACCCGCACGGCGGGCAGGGCACCGCCGCTGATGCTGGCCTGGCCCACGCCTTCGACCTGGGAGAGCTTCTGCGCCAGCACAGTGGAGGCGGCGTCATACATCTGCCCACGGGTGAGGCTGGAAGAGGTCAGCGCCAGGATCAGGATGGGCGCATCGGCCGGGTTGACCTTGCGGTAGGTCGGGTTGCTGGGCATGCCCGAAGGCAGCAGGGTGCGCGCCGCGTTGATGGCGGCTTGCACGTCGCGCGCGGCGCTGTCCACGGTGCGCGACAGATCGAACTGCAGGGTGATGCGGGTGCTGCCCAGGCTGGAGCTGGACGTCATTTCATTGACGCCGGCAATTGATCCCAGCGCCCGCTCCAGCGGCGTCGCCACGGTGGCCGCCATGGTGTCCGGCGCGGCCCCGGGCAGGCTGGCCGTGACCGAGATGGTGGGGTAGTCCACCTGCGGCAGCGGCGCCACAGGCAGCAGGAAATAGGCCACGCCACCCAGCAGGGCCATGCCGATGGTCAGCAGCATGGTAGCAATCGGGCGGAAGATGAAGGGGGTGGACAGGCTCATGTCTCCTCCCGGGCGCACATCTGGCGCGGCCGACACGGCGGAAGTGGCTGGCAGAGGGGCTCAGGCATGGCCGTCCTCCTGCACATCGGCTTCGCTGCGCGGCAGGTGCTGGACCGCCGGCAGGCCATGGCGCACGCGCCAGCGCTCGGCCCAGCCCTCGAACGTGAGGTAGATCACCGGCGTGGTGAACAGCGTCAGCAACTGGCTGAGCAGCAGCCCGCCCACCAGCGTGACCCCCAGGGGGTGGCGCAGCTCGCTGCCCACCCCGGTGCCGATCATCAGCGGCAGCGCGCCCAGCAGGGCCGCCAGGGTGGTCATCAGAATCGGACGGAAGCGCAGCAGACAGGCCTGGTGGATGGCGGCCCGCGCGCCCATGCCGCCCTCGCGCTGGGCTTCCAGCGCAAAGTCGATCATCATGATGGCGTTCTTCTTGACGATGCCGATCAGCAGCACGATGCCAATGATGGCGATGATGTCCAGGTCCAGCCCGGACACCAGCAGGGCCAGCAGCGCACCCACCCCCGCCGACGGCAGCGTGGACAGGATGGTGATGGGATGGATGGTGCTCTCATACAGCACGCCCAGCACGATGTACATGGTCACCACGGCCGCCAGCACCAGCAGCAGCGTGTTGGACAGCGAGGCCTGGAAGGCCAGTGCCGCCCCCTGGAACTGCGCATCCACCGAGAGCGGCAGCTGCCCGCGCGTGCGCAGGGACTGGATTTCCTGCTGCGCAGCCTCCACCGCATGGCCCAGCGACACGCCGGGCGCCGTATTGAAGGAAATGGTGGCGGCCGGCAGCTGGCCGACGTGGTTGACGGCCAGGGCCATGGGGCGCTCGCGCACCGTGGCCACCGAGGTGAGTGGCACCGGCTTGCCGGCGCTGGAGGCCACATGGATGGACTGCAGTGCCTCCGGGCCCAGCTTGAACTGGGGCGCTACTTCCAGCACCACCCGGTATTGGTTGGACTGGGTGAAGATGGTGGAGATCAGCCGCTGGCCGAATGCGTTGTAGAGCGCCGTGTCCACGGCGGCAACGGTCACCCCCAGCCGGCTGGCCTGGGCGCGGTCAATTTCCACATAGGCCTGGCGCCCCTGATTCTGCAGGTCGCTGCCCACATCCAGCAGCTGCGGCAGCTGGCGCAGCCGCTCCACCAGGGCCTGGGTGCTGGTTTCCAGCTGGGGCATATCGGGCGAGGACAGCAGCAGCTGGTACTGGGTGCGCGCCTGCCGGTCTTCGATCGTCAGGTCCTGCACTGGCTGGGCATACAGGCGGATGCCGGGCACCTGGGCGGCGGCATCGCTCAGGCGCCGCAGCACGGTGGGCATGGCGTCGCGCTGGCCGTGGGCCACCAGGTCGATCTGGATGCGCCCGGTGTTGAGCGTGGTGTTGCTGCCATCCACGCCGATGAAGGAGGACACGCTTTGCACGGCCGGATCCTTCAGCAGCTGTGCGGCCAGGGCCTGCTGGCGCTCGGCCATGGCCGCAAACGAGATGGACTGGTCGGCTTCGGTGGTGGCCGCAATGGTGCCGGTGTCCTGGTCGGGAAAAAAGCCCTTGGGCACGGCAAAGTACAGCAGCACCGTGATCGCCAGCGTGGCCAGGAAGACCAGCCAGGTCAGGGCACGGTGGTCCAGCACCCAGTCCAGCCAGCGGCCGTAGCGGACGATGACGCCATCGAACCACCGGGCCACGGCGTCTGCCGTGCGGCCCCAGGCAGTGCGTGCCGGCGCCGGGACACTGCTGGCTTCAGCCTGCGGCTGGTGGTGCAGCAGCCGCGCGCACAGCATGGGGGTCAGCGTGAGCGACACCACCGCCGAGATCAGGATGGCCACCGCCATGGTGATGGCGAATTCATGGAACAGACGGCCGACCACATCCCCCATGAACAGCAGCGGAATCAGCACCGCGATCAGCGAAATCGTCAGCGAGATGATGGTGAAACCGATCTGCTTGGCGCCCTTGAGCGCGGCCTGCATCGGTGGCTCGCCTTTTTCCACGAAACGGGCGATGTTCTCGATCATCACGATGGCATCGTCCACCACAAAGCCGGTGGAGATGGTCAGGGCCATCAACGTGAGGTTGTTGATGGAAAAGCCCGCCAAGTACATCACGCCGAAGGTGCCGATCAGCGACAGCGGCACCGCCACACTGGGGATGAGCGTGGCCGAGGCGCTGCGCAGGAACAGAAAGATCACCATCACCACCAGGGAGATGGACAGCGCCAGTTCCCACTGCATGTCCTCCACCGAGGCCCGGATGGTGACCGTGCGGTCCGTGAGAATGTGCACATCCAGCGAGGCTGGCAGCGTTTCCTTCAGCTGGGGCAGCAAGGCCTTGATGGCGTCCACCGTGTCGATCACGTTCGCCCCCGGCTGGCGGCGGATGTTGAGAATCACCGCCGCGCTGGCGCCCTGTGCCGGCGTGCCGGCCCAGGCGGCCAGGCGCGTGTTCTCGGCGTCGTCCACCGTCTGCGCCACATCGGCCAGGCGAATGGGGTTGCCGTTCTTGAAGGCGATCAGCAGGTTGCGGTATTCGGAGGCGGACTGCAGCTGGTCATTGGCGTCGATGGTGGAGGCGCGATAGGGGCCATCAAACCCGCCCTTGGCGGCCTTGACGTTGGCCGCAGCAATGGCGGTGCGCACATCGTCCAGCGTCATGCCGTAACTGGCCAGGGCCGTCGGGTTGGCCTGGATGCGCACAGCCGGCCGGCGCCCGCCGGCAATGGCCACCAGACCCACGCCCTTGACCTGGGACAGCTTGGGTGCCAGACGGTTTTCCACCAGGTCGTTGACGCGGATCACCGGCAGCGAAGGCGAGGTGATGGCCAGCGTTAGCACCGGCGCATCGGCCGGGTTGACCTTGCTGTAGAGCGGGGGCATGGGCAGGTCGCCGGGCAGCAGATTGGCCCCGGCATTGATGGCGGCCTGCACCTGCTGCTCGGCCACATCCATGGACATGTCCAGCGAGAAGCGCAGGTTGATGACGGATGCGCCCCCCGAGCTGGTGGACGACATCTGGTCCAGTCCCGGCATCTGACCGAACTGGCGCTCCAGCGGTGCCGTGACATTGGACGTCATCACGTCCGGGCTGGCGCCGGGGTAGAGCGTGGTGACCTGGATGGTGGGGTAGTCCACCTCCGGCAGGGCCGAGATGGGCAGCAGCCGGTAGGCCAGGATGCCGGAGATCAGCACCGCCACCATCAGGAGCGAGGTGGCGATAGGCCGCAGAATGAAGAGGCGGGAGAGGTTCATGGTGGCCGAAGACGCCTGTGGCGTGTGTGTCTGGTGCAGGTCCGTTCACATACGACCGTGTCAACGGCCACCGCCGGCACCGGCCGCCGCATTGCCTGTGCCTGCTGCGGAGGCCCCCGCTGGCGCGGTGGCGCCCGGCTGGCCGGCGGGCGCCAATCCTGGGGCTGGGGCTGGGGCTGGGGCACCTCCACCGCCATTTGCGGAATTGCCCCGTTCGGCGCGCAGCTTCTGGAAGAAGGCCTTGCGCTCCTCGGGGCTCATCTTGGCCACCTGTTCACGCTGCGCGGGCGTCAGATTGCGCATGCTGCGCGGCTGGCTGGCGGCGTCCTGCACGGCCTGGTCCACCTGCTGCACCTTGCCTGCAGCGATCACCGTGACGGGTGCGCCTTCGCGCAGGCGGTCGATGCCATCGGTGACCACCTGGTCGCCCGGCTGCAGCTCGCCCTGCACGCTGACGCGATCGCCATCGGTCACCCCGACCTTGATCTTGCGCTGCGTGACCGTGTGGTCGGCCTGCACCAGATACACATAGTTGTTCTGCACGGCCGTGGCGGGCACGGTCAGCACCTGTTCCAGCCGGTTGACCTGCAGCCGTACATTGACGAACTGGTTGGCAAACAGGCCGCCTTCGGCATTGGCGAACGCTGCCTTGGCCTTGACGGTGCCGGTGGTGGTGTCAATGGCGTTGTCCAGCGCATTCAGCCGGCCTTTGCCCAGCAGCTGCTTTTGCTCACGGTCCCACAGTTCGACCGGCAGCTCGGTGCCTTGGGCCAGTTGCAGTGCCAGGGTGTTGACATGGGCCTCGGGGATGGCGAACACGGCGTCAATCGGCCGCACCTGGGTGATGGTGACCAGCCCGTTGGCGTCCGACGGGTTCACCACATTGCCCAGATCTGCCTGGCGCAGACCCAGCCTGCCCGCAATGGGGGCCGTCACCTTGGTGTAGCTGAGCTGCAGTCTGGCGGCGTCCACCTGTCCCTGGTCTGCCGCCACCGTGCCTTGCAACTGTCGCACCAGTGCGGCCTGGGTATCGACCTGCTGGCTGGCAATCGAATCCTGGGCGAGCAGTGCCTGGTAGCGCTGCAGATCCAGCAGGGCATTCTTGAGCTGGGCCTGGTCGCGCTGCAATGCGCCCTGGACCTGGCCCAGCGTGGCCTGGAAGCTGCGCGGATCGATATCAGCCAGCAACTGGCCTGCCTTGACTTCGTCGCCTTCCTTGAAGTGCAGCTTTTGCAGCTCGCCCGAGACCTTGGCTCGCACCACGGCGGTGGCCCGGGCATTCAAGGTGCCGATGGCACTGATGAGGACGCGCACATCGCGCCGGTCCACGACGCCGACGGACACGGGCTGGGCAGTGGTTCCCGCACCGTTTCGGTTCGGACCGCCTCGGCCGCCGCTGCGGCCAGGGTCTGCCGGTGCGGAAGCTCCCGTGCCACCAGACCCGGTCTGGCGGTGCCCCTGCCACCACCATGCTGCAGCGACCGCCAACAGGATGGCAGCAGCAAGCGCGAGCCAGGGCAGCAAGCGCCGCGACCGTACGCCAGGGGGGAAACGCATAATTCACTCCAGATGACAAGTGTCGCCATGCTAGCGCTGCTGCGCCGTCTTTTTGCAGGCTTTACGCCAGTTGAAGCGCCCGTCAGTATCTGGCAAGCACGCCGCCTTGCTGCCCTGGAGGGTCTGCAGCTTCCGGGGTCCGTATCGCGCGGCAGGGTGGGCGCGGTTTGCTTGGCATCGGGTGGGGCCGGTAGACCGCCGGCTGCCTGTCCGCACCCGCTCGCACCCCGGTCGGGTCGTCGGTCTGTCGGCCGTCCACTCCTGCGGACCCGCCTGCCTTCCGGTGCCCGAAAGGGGCGGCAACTGCCACCCGGTTTTTCCGTACCGCAATTCAAGGCACCCTTGTCTGTGCATGCTGCCGTCCTCCATCTGGCGGGCGGTGGGCCTGTCGGCCGGCTGTGTACGGCCAGGGGCTCCCGGGTGGTTTGCGCCACGGGGCTGCGCCGCCGATCGTTCGGCCCGAAGGATCGGGGTGCATGGAAGGAAGGTGTGCCGGGTCCGGAAGAGGGCGCATGGCTTTCCATGGGCGGCAGTCCGGGTATGGGCTGTCATGGAAATATGTCACCTGCGGGACATCGATAATGGGCTGCGCGCAGCGTTGCGCCAAGGAGTTGTGGTGAGCAGTGGGTGGAGCAGAAACAGACGCCAGGCCGTGGTGGCCGTGGTGGCCGGGGTGTTGGGCATGGTGGGGTGTGCGGTGCAGGGGGGGGCTTTTGCCCAGACGGCTGCGCAGCCGACCTATCCGCAGCGGCCGGTCAAGCTGGTGGTGCCGTTTGCCCCGGGCGGCTCGACCGACATCGTGGCCCGCCTGGTGGCCGAAGCCATGCATGCGCCGCTGGGGCAGAGCGTGGTGGTGGAAAACAAGGCCGGTGCGGGTGGCATGGTGGGGGCCGAGGCCGTCGCCCGTGCCGCACCAGACGGCTATACCGTGGGCCTGGGCTCCATCAGCACCCTGGCGGTGAACCCGGTGGTGCTGCCGCAGGTGCGGGTCGATCCGCTCAAGGACCTGGCGCCGGTGCTGCCGCTGGCATCGATTGCGTCGGTGTTCTCGGTCCGGCCCGAACTGGGGGTCACGGACTTCGGCAGCTTTGTGCGCATGGCCAAGGCCCAGGGCGACCGTTGGGCGGTGGGCTCATCGGGCGTGGGCTCGGTGGGACATCTGATTCTGGCGGCCTTCAACCGCGATCTGGGCCTGCAGCTGCGCCACATTCCCTACAAAGGCATGGGGCCGGTGGTGCAAAGCGTTCTCAGCGGGGAAACGCAGATGCTGAGCGACCAGTACCCGTCGTCTGCCCCCCATATCCAGAACGGCCTGCTGCAGCCGTTTGCGGTGGCCGCCGAGGCGCGCGTGCCCGCACTGCCGCAGGTGCCGACCTTGGCCGAATTGGGCTATCCCGAGCTCAACAGCCTGGCTATCACCTGGTTCGGTCTGGTGGTGCCGGCAGGCACCCCCCAGCCGGTGGTGGCGCGGCTGAATGCCGCGGCCAATGCGGCACTGCAGCAGCCCGCCTTGCGCGCCCGGCTGGCCCAGCTGGGTGTGCAGCCTCTGGGCGGAACGCCCGCCCAGCTGCAGCAGATGGTGGTGCAGACCACTGCCGTGGTGCGCAAGCTGGTGCAGCAGGAACGGGTGATGGACGCCGCCCAGTAAGCGGTGTTCCGTGGTGCAGCGCCATCTGCGGATGCTGCACCGGCCGCGCTATCCAGAGCGGCTTGAACCGGATCTGCGGCGATAAAAAAAGCTCCCGGATCGGGAGCTTTGTGCAGGGGTGGGGCCCGCAGGCCCGGCAGTGTTCTGGCGTCAGGCCACGTCGCCTATCTGGCTTTGCAGGTAGTTGGGCAGGCCGACACGTTCGATCAGACCCAGCTGCTTTTCCAGCCAGTAGGCGTGGTCCTCTTCCGTGTCCTTGAGCTGGGCCAGCAGCAGATCGCGGGTCTGGTAGTCGGCGTGGCGTTCGCACAGGGCCATGGCAGCACGCAGGTTGTTGCGCACCTGGTATTCGACGGCCAGGTCCTTGCGCAGCATGGCTTCCACGGTGTCACCCGCTTCGAAAGCATGGGGGCGCATGTCGGGCTTGCCACCCAGGAACAGGATGCGGCGCAGGATGGCGTCGGCATGCACAGTCTCTTCTTCCATTTCGTGGCCGATGCGGGCAAACAGGCGCAGGAAGCCCTGGTCTTCGTATTGGCGGGAGTGGATGAAGTACTGGTCGCGTGCTGCCAGCTCGCCGCGCAGCAGTTCTTTCAGGCAGTCAATGACTTCGGGATGGCCTTGCATATTGTTCTTCTGTGAGAGTGGTAATGGACCAAGTATCCTGCGTCTGCAAGGCTTTCCCAAATCAGTGCAGGAGAATTCCCACGCAAATCCGTTCTGTATGCGGGCGCTAAGCACTCGCATTCGCATTGGGGGGCGGAAGGCCTGTGGGGTGGCGGAGGCACGGGATCACGGGGTGCGCATGGCGGTCGGCATGGCCAGCGCGCCAGGGCGCAGCCACCAGGCCATGGCGCACAGCACCGGCAGCATGGCCCAGTTGACCGCCTGCCAGCCCAGGCTCTGCACCAGCACGCCCGATGCCAGCGACATGCTCGCCGCCACCGCGCTGTTGCTCCATTCCATCATCGGCTGGGCCACGCTACGCTCCTCGGGCCGGTAAGCCTGGGTCAGCAGGGTGGTGCCTGCCAGCAGCAGCAGGTTCCAGCCCGCACCCAGCAACAAGGAACTGGCCAGGTACTGCGGCTGCGACTCGCCGCTCAGCGCACAGAGGGCGCTGGCCGCCAGCAGGGCCACGCCCAGGCCTGCCACGCGGCGTGCACCCCAGCGGTCCAGTGCCGCGCCCGCCCACAGCGACGGCACGAACATGCCCAGCACATGCCACTGGATGACGTGGGCGGAGGCCTCCAGTCCATGGCCGTGGCCGTGCATGGCCAGGGGCGTGGCATTCATCACCAGAATCATCAGCCCATGGGCGCACGCCGTCAGCAGCAGGGCCTGGCGGATGGCGGGGCGTTGCCACAGTGCGCGGCGGGTGGTGGGGGTCTGGTGGTCCATGGCGGTGCCAACTGCCGCTGCGGCCGAGGAGGACGCTGGTGGGGCTGATGGGGCTGGGGGGACCGGATCGCGGGATGCCGGAATCCCTTGCAGCACCGCCCAGGCCGTGGCGGCCAGCAAGGCCAGCACCAGGTAGGCGCCTGCCAGCGGCGTGGCCAGCAGGTGGCGGCTGTGCAAGGCCAGCGTGGGGGCCAGCAGGGCTGCCGCAATGCCGCCGGCCACCACCCAGGCGGTTGCACGCCCTTTGTGGGCCGGGTCTACGCCTTCCAGTGCCGCAAAGCGGTAGTAGCCGGCCGATGCCTGGTAGGCCCCCACCAGCAGCACCCCCAGGTTGAGCAGCACAAAACTGTGCCAGTGGATGCTGGCGGTGCAGACCAGACCGCCCGCCACCCCCAGCAGTGCACCGCGCTGCAGACCCTGGCGCGGGCCATGCCGGGCCATCCAGCGGGCCATTGGCCCCACGGTCAACAGGCTGCCGGTCACCAGCAGGGCCAGGGGCAAGGTGGCCAGCAGCGGCCAGGGGGCCAACTGCTGGCCCACCAGACCGGTCAGGGTGATACCGATGATGGAGCAACTCCAGTACAGGGCCTGGGCGGTGCTAAGCACGGCCAGCGTGGGGTAGCGGTGTGGCAGCAACATGGGACAAATCTCCGGAAACAGGGAAAAGCAGGGATGCGGCAGCCCGGCTGTTCAGGAACTGCCGGTACGACAAGGGGGAGGGTTGTGAAAAGAAAGGGGGTTCAGCCCGCACCAAAGCGTTCGGCAAACGCCTGCGGGCTGATGGCCAGGTGGCGCTGAAAGCTGCGGCGCAGCGTCTCCGGGTGGCCAAAGCCGCACAGCCGTGCCACGGTCGCCACGGAGGCCTGGCGCTGGCTGAGCAGGGCGGTGGCGGCTTCCAGCCGCACGCGTTCCACATAGCGGGCGGGGGTGGTGCCCAGCTCGCGCTGGAACACGCGCACCAGCGTGCGTGGCGGCAGGCAGGCCTGGGCGGCCAGCTGCTCCACCTTCAGGTCCTGGGCGATCTGGCTGGGAATCCATTCCAGCAGCTGGGTCAGTCGGGGGGCGTGCTGCGTCTCGGGTGTCAGAAGGGGGCTGAACTGGGCCTGTCCGCCGGGGCGGCGCATGAACATCACCAGGTGGCGTGCCACAGCCAGCGCCAGGGGGCGGCCCAGATCGGCCTCCACCAGGGCCAGCGCCAGATCGATGCCAGCGGTGACGCCGGCCGAGGTGAAACGCCGCGACTGGACCGGATGTGCCGGGTTGTAGGTGTGCAGGCAGTCGCTGTCGATCTGGCTGGCCGGGCTGCACTGGCGCAACTGGGCCATGCGCAGCCAGTGTGTGGTGGCGTGCACGCCGTCCAGCAGGCCGGCATGGGCCAGGACCAGCGCTCCGGAGCAGACCGAGCCCAGGCGCTGCACCTGCGTGGCGGCATTGCAGAGCCAGTCGCGCAGCGCCCGGTCAGCGGCGGCCGCGTCGGCACCATCCCCACCCGGGACCAGCACGGTGGTGGCAGGGTGCAGCGGCACATCGCGCCAGCCGCAGTCGGCGTGCAGCCGCAGCCCGGCCGTGGTGGCCACCGGGCCGGCGGCCTGGGCCGCAAACACCAGCCGGTAGTACGGTGGCAGGCCGTGTCGGGCGCGTTCGTCGTTGGCCGTGGCAAACACCTGCATGGGGCCGGTCACATCCAGGCTCATCACGCCCGGGTAGAGCAGGCACAGCACCTGGTGGCTGTCGGTAGCGGGCAGGGCCGGGGCGTTGGTGTGGGCAGGCATGGCGGCAGTGTGCGGTGCCTGGCCGGTGGCTGCAAGGACATGCTTCCCACTTTTTCTGCCATCTGTGCCCATCGCTGCCTTTTTTCCCATCGGGCCATTGCTGCGGCCGGGCAGTGCGGGGTGTGGCCCGTGGGGTTACAGCGCTGCGGCACAATGGCCGCCATGCTGATGTATCCCCAGATCAATCCCGTGGCCCTGCAACTGGGGCCGCTGGCCATCCACTGGTATGGCCTGACCTACCTGGCTGCCTTCGGGCTGTTTTTGTGGCTGGGCACGCGCCGCCTGCGTCACCCGCCGTTCAACCGCATGCAGGGCGAGACCGCCTGGTCGCGCAAGGATGTGGAAGACATCCTGTTTCTGGGCGTTCTGGGGGTGATCGTGGGCGGGCGTCTGGGCTACTGCCTGTTCTACAAGCCCGGCTTTTACCTGGCCAACCCGCTGCAGGTGTTTGCGGTGTGGGAAGGCGGGATGAGCTTCCACGGCGGTCTGCTGGGGGTGGTGGGGGCCATGCTGTGGTTTGCCCATTCGCGCAAGCGCCACTGGCTGCAGGTGGCCGACTTTGTGGCGCCCTGCGTGCCCACAGGGCTGGCGGCCGGGCGCCTTGGCAATTTCATCAATGGCGAGCTGTGGGGCCGCTTTGCCAGCCCGGATCTGGCCTGGGCCATGGTGTTCCCGCAAAGCGGCTCCATGCAGCCGCGCCACCCTTCGCAGATCTACCAGTTCCTGCTGGAAGGGCTGATGCTGTTCGTGCTGCTGTGGCTGTATGCACGCAAGGAACGCCGCCAGGGGCAGGTGGCTGCGGTGTTCCTGCTGGGCTATGGCGCCTTCCGCTTCATTGCCGAGTACTTCCGCGAACCCGACGATTACCTGGGTCTGCTGTCGCTGGGCATGAGCATGGGCCAGTGGCTGTGCGTGCCGATGATCGTGGCCGGTGTGGCGCTGTGGCTCTGGTCGGAGCGCACCCAACCGCTGCCGCAGAAGCTGTGACCGCTTGGCGACAATTTGTTGCCTAATTTGTTTCTGAGGCGCTCTGTTCCTGCGTAAGATGCTATGGTTGTGGTAGTGATGGCGGCGTAGGTAGTGTTGCGGACTTGCCTCCGAAGTGACCGCTACGCTGCCGATCTGCCACCCATAATGGATACGTGCATTGCCCCGCATGCAAAAGCGGCGGTGGTGCGCTACAGCCAATGCCTCGCAGGATCGCCTCCATGAACGTTGCTTCCGAATGGTTCTCGCGCAGCATGTCCTTGCTGCGCAAATCTCCCCCGGCTACCGAAGCAGGTGCCGACACCGTCCGCCCGCTGGCGCAGCGCCTCAAAGCCACGCTGCGCCGTGGTGCTGAAGCCAATCCTCCCCATGTGTTGCGCAAGTTGCTGGAAGACCTGCGTGCTGCGGCCGATGAGCAGGTCAGCGAGGTCGAAGGTGCGCGCCATGCCAAAGAGGTGATGGCCTGGTACGCACAGGCCACCGCCGCGCAGCGCCAGGACCTGTGGCTGCTGCTGTGTGAACTGTTTGGCCCGGATGCCCAGCGCATCGAAGCGGCCCGCACCCAGTACGAAAAAGCCAAGACCCCCACCGAGCAAGGCCAGGCCGAAATTGCCCTGCGCAAGGCGCTGGTGTCGGCGCGCACGCGGGTGCTGCAGCGCTTTTCCGTGCCCGAAGGCGGCATGCGCTTTCTGGTGGACCTGCGTGCCGAGCTGCTGGCCTTGCCCAAGAGCGACAAGCGCTTTGCCGCCCTGGACGCCGAGCTGGAATACCTGTTCTCCACCTGGTTCGATGTGGCGTTTCTGGAGCTGCGTCGCCTGAGCTGGGATTCGCCCGCTTCGCTGCTGGAAAAGCTGATCCAGTACGAGGCCGTGCACGACATCCGCAGCTGGGCCGATCTGAAGAACCGACTGGACAGCGACCGCCGCTGCTACGGTTTCTTCCATCCGCGCCTGCCCAACGAGCCGCTGATCTTTGTGGAAGTGGCGCTGCTGGACCACATGGCCGCCAGCATCACGCCCCTGCTCGACGAAACGGCCGCGCCGGTGGATCTGGCCAAGGCCACCACGGCCATCTTCTATTCCATCAGCAACACCCAGACCGGTCTGCGTGGGGTGAGCTTCGGCAATTCGCTGATCAAGCATGTGGTCGAGACCTTGCTGGCGGAGTTCCCCAAGCTCAAGCATTTCGCCACGCTCTCGCCCATTCCCGGCCTGCGTGGTTGGTTGTCCAAGCAGGGCGATGCGCTGCTGGTGCAGTGGGACGACAAGCGCCACCAGGAAGTGGCCAAGGCGCTGAAGACGCAGGCCCCCGTCAAGGTGGCCGATCTGATCGCCGCCGCCGACGGTGCGCTGGAGTGGAAGGAAGACACCGTGCTGCGCAAGGCCCTGGCCTGGTGTGCGGCGCAGTACCTGGCCAAGGAGGTCAAGGACAGCCGTCCGCTGGACCCGGTGGCACGCTTTCACCTGGGCAACGGCGCCCGGGTGGAGCGCTTGAACTGGGGCGGCGATCCATCGACCAAGGGCATGAAGCAGGCGTTCGGCTTGATGGTCAACTACCTGTACGACCTCAAGCGCCTGGATAAGCACCGCGCCCTGCTGGCGCAGGGCAAGCTGCCAGTGTCGGCCGAGATGGAATCTCTGTGCAAGGGTAAATGACGATGGGGTGGATGCATGCCTGAGCTAGATCGCCTGCGTCGACAGCTGCTGGGAGCACTGGGCGCCGCAGGCATCGGTACCGTCGCCCCGGCGTGGGCGCAAAAAACCGCGCCGCTGCCGCCTGCTGTGGGCCGCTGGCCGCAGCAGGAGGTGGAGTTGACCGTGCCGTTTCCGGCCGGCGGCAATTCCTCTTTGCTGGGCAAGACCATGGCGCGCCAGTTTGCCCGGGAGACGGGCCAGCCCATGCGTCTGGAATACCGTGGGGGCGGCGGCGGCACCGCCGGTGCCACCTACGTGGCCAAAGCCCCGGCCGATGGTTCGCACCTGCTGATGGGTGGCGTCAGCATGCTGGCCTCCCGCGCCGTGCAGCTGCAGCTGGATGTGGATCTGTACGAGGATTTCGCGCCGCTGGCGCTGGTGGCCCAGATGCCGCTGGTGCTGCTGGTCAGCCCGCGCCGGCTCAATGTGCGTACCTGGCCCGAGCTGCTGGCCGAGCTGCGGCGCAAGCCCCAGCGCTATCGCTATGCGTCGGCCGGCATTGGTACCTCCAACCATGTGGCCGGTGAATGGTTCAAGCTCGAGACCGGCGCCTTGCTCGAGCATGTGCCCTACAAGGGCTCGGGGCCGGCCATGCTGGATGTGGCGCAAGGCAATGTGGAGCTGATGCTGGACGGCCTGGCGTCGGCCCTGCCGCACCTGCAGGCGGACCGGCTGCGGGCGGTGTTTGTCACCGGCCCGCAGCGTTCGCCGCTGCTGCCCGATGTGCCCACGGCCCACGAGCTGGGCCTGGACGATTTCCAGTCCATGCCCTGGTATGGCATTTTTGCCCCCAGAGCCACTCCTGCTTCCGTGCAGGCGCGGGCCATCGAGGTGTTCCGCAGCATGGCGGGGGCGCCCGCAGTGCAGAAGGAGTGGCGGGCCATGGGGGCCACCTGGCCGGGGCTGTACGGCCCGGAATTCAAGCAGTTTCTCCAGGACGAGATGAAGCATTGGGCGCGCATTGTGCGGGAGACCGGCGCAGCGGCGCGGCCCTGAGATACCGAAAGCACCACCATGACAGGACATATCACGCTGCGCCCCTGGAGCGCGCAGCCGCAGCATGCCGGCATCTGGCGTGTAGGCATCGACCACCCCGGCAAGCTCAATGCCATGTCGCGTGCCATGTGGGTGGCGCTGCGCGAGACCCTGCAGGCCGTGAACGCCCGCAGCGATGTGCGCTGCCTGGTGGTGCAAGGGGAGGGCGCGGCTTTTTGCGCTGGCGGCGATATCGCCGAGTACCCGGGCTTTCGCTTTGACGAGGCGCAGCTGACGCATTTCCACGAAAGCGAGGTCTGGGGCGGGTTGCAGGCCTTGCTGGACTGCCCGGTGCCGGTGGTGGCCGCGATCCGCGGCGCCTGCATGGGGGCCGGGGTGGAAATCTCCAGCTGCTGCGATCTGCGCGTGGCGACCGAGGACGCCAAATTCGGCGCACCGATTGCCAGGCTGGGCTTTCCGATGGCACCCCGCGAACTGGAGCTGGTGGGGCGGGAAGTGGGCAGCATGGTGGCGCGCCGCATGCTGCTGGAAGCGGCCGTGTTTTCTGCCGCCGAGATGGCGCAGCACGGTTTTCTGGGACCGGTGGTGGCTGCGGAGCAGCTGGACGCCGTGGTGCAGGACACGGCCGAGAAGGTGGCGGCCTTGTCTCCACTGGCTGCGCGCCTGAACAAGCAGGCGATGCGCAGCCTTGCCCAGGGCGGGGTGCCGGCGGTGGTGCAGCCCTATGCCTATGCCGATGATGCGGAACACCGCGAAGGCATTCACGCCTTTCTAGAAAAACGCAAACCGCAGTTCTGATCGGGTGTGGTGCACGGTGTGCGGTGGGTGTGACGGCATCGCTGCGGCCTGCTGCTGCCGCAAAGCAAGCACCGCACAACCTGCACGAAGCAAGCAACAAACAAGCACCAAAGGGGCCGCATGCGGCCCCTTTGTCACATTAAGGCCGCATTAGCGACCCAGCAGGGGTCTGCGCCTTAGCGCAGCACCAGCACGGGGATCTGCGAGTGCGTGAGAACATGCTGCGTCTCGCTGCCCAGCAGCAGGCGCTTGAGGCCCTTGCGGCCGTGCGAGGCCATCACGATCAGGTCGGCTTTTTGCTTGGTGGCTGCCGACATGATGGCTTCGGCCACGAGGTCGGACTTGGCAATGCTGGTCTTGACCGTCACGCCCACGGCTTTGCCTTCGGCCTTGACCTTGTCCAGCATGGCTTGCGCCTGCTCGGCCCACTGCGCCTCGATGCGCTTGATTTCGGCGTTGTCCACGGTGACACCGCCTTCCAGGTAGCTGCGCGGATAGCGGGGAACCACTTTCAAGGCCACCAGCGAGGCACCGCAGAGCTTGGCCAGCGACAGGGCGTTGGCGACAGCTTTGTCGGAAAGGGGGGAGCCGTCGGTGGCCACCAAAATGCGTTCGTACATGAGTTATCTCCTTAATGGCAAGTGGACAGGTCAAAGCTTAGAGCGATCGCCAAGGGTGGTCTTGATGCACATCAATACGCTTATCATCGCGCCCATTACGCTTGAACCATGTCCCACGAAACCCTGAATCCATCGCAGGCAATGGAGCGGACCGTGCTTGATTCAGGCCGCCTGGAGGTCCCCGGCAACATCGCCCTGCTCGATGATCCGCTGGAGTGGGGCTCGTTCGGGCGCCCTGCAGGTGCGCCCGCTGCGCAGGCCGACGTCGCCGATCCGCTGCAGGTTCCCCTCTGGGAATCGAACGTGGTGCTGGGTGGCATGCACTGCGCCACCTGCGCGCTGACCATCGAGGAAGCCTTGCGCACCGTGCCCGGCGTGCAACGGGCCGATGTCAGCGGCTCCACCCACCGCGCCAAGGTGCAGTGGAACCCCTCTCTGGTACGCCCTTCCCAATGGATGGCCGCCATCCAGAAAGCGGGCTATGGGGTGTTGCCTGCGCGCGACGCCCATGCGCGCGAGCTGCGCCAGGCCGAAAACCGCCGTGCGCTGTGGCGCTGGCTGGTGGCCGGCTTTTGCATGATGCAGGTGATGATGTACGCATGGCCGGCCTATGACGCCAAGCCGGGCGATCTGACCTTGGAGATGGAAACCCTGCTGCGCTGGGCTTCGTGGGTGATCTCGATTCCCGTGGTGCTGTTTGCCTGCGGACCTTTCTTTCGCAGTGCGTGGCGCGATCTGCGCACGCGCAGCATCAGCATGGACCTGCCGGTGGCGCTGGGCATGCTGATCACCTTTGTCGTCAGCTCCATGGGCACGTTCGATCCGGCGGGGCCGTTCGGCAAAGAGGTCTATTACGACTCGCTGACCATGTTCGTGTTCTTCCTGCTGTCCGGCCGCTGGCTGGAGCTGCGCCTGCGCGACAAGACGGCCGGTGCACTGGAGGCGGTGATGAACCGCCTGCCCGACAGCGTGGAGCGCCGCCTGCCCGATGGCGGCTGGGAGCGGGTGACGGTGCGCCGGCTGCAGGCCGGTGATGTGGTGCGGGTGCTGGCGGGAGAGGCTTTCCCGGCCGACGGGCAGCTGGTGCACGGCCAGACCCATGCCGATGAAGCGCTGCTGACCGGTGAGTCCACGGCCGTGCGCAAGGTGGTGGGCGACACGGTGACGGCCGGCAGTTTCAACCTGGGTGGCCCGGTCGAAGTGGCTGTCGACATGGTGGGCGCGCAGACCCGCTTTGCCCAGATCGTGGAGCTGATGGAAAGCGCGGCTTCGCAAAAGCCGCGCCTGGCACAGCTGGCGGACCGTGTGGCCAAGCCCTTCCTGGTGGTGGTGATGCTGGCGGCACTGGCCGCCGGCGTGTATTGGTGGCCCAGCGATCCGGGCCACGCCATGATGGTGGCGGTGGCCATTCTGATCGTGACCTGCCCCTGCGCACTGTCCCTGGCCACGCCGGTGGCCATGCTGTCGGCAGCGGGCAGCCTGGCGCGCCACGGGGTGCTGGTGCGCAATCTGCAGGCCCTGGAAACCCTGGCCGAGGCCGATACCCTGGTCTTCGACAAGACCGGCACCTTGACGCAGGACGGCATGCGCGTGCTGCAGGTCCAACCCGCTGCCGGGCAGGCATCTGCACCTGTGCTGGCGCTGGCGGCCCTGGTGGGCGCGCAGTCGGTGCACCCGGTGTCGCGGGCCGTGGTGCAGGCGGCGCGCGAACAGGCGGTGGATGCGCCGGGCTGGACACTGCTGGAGGCGCAGGAAGTGGCCGGCGCCGGCATGCGTGCGCGGGTGCAGGATCCGCAGCGCGTGGTGCATGCACTGCGTCTGGGGTCCTGGCCGTTTGCGGGCCAGGGCCAGCCCCAGGATGGCCGCCAGTGCGTGTATCTGGCGGCCGAGCAGGGTGATGCGGCCGTGCAGCCCTGGGGTTTTCTGGAGTTGAGTGAAGGCTTGCGCCCTGAAGCGCGGGCCACCGTAGCCGCGCTGGCGCAGTCGGGCATGGAGATCCACCTGCTTTCCGGCGACCGCGATGCGGCCGTGCAGCAGATGGCGCGCGCCGCTGGCATTGCCCATGTGCAAGGCGAGTGCTCGCCGGAAGACAAGCTGGATGCCCTGCGGGCCCTGCAGGCCCAGGGCCGGCATGTGGCCATGGTGGGGGACGGCCTGAACGATGGCCCGGTGCTGGCAGGTGCCCATGTGTCCTTTGCCTTTGGCCGCTCCGTGCCGCTGGCGCAGTCCCGCTCGGATTTTGTGGTGCTGGGCGATGACCTGGGTCTGATTGCCCAGACCACGTTGCTGGCGCGCAAGACGCTGCGCATCGTGCGCCAGAACCTGATCTGGGCCGCCGGCTACAACGCGCTGAGCATTCCCCTGGCGGTGATGGGCTGGATGCCGGCCTGGCTGGCCGGGCTGGGCATGGCGCTGAGCTCGCTGCTGGTGGTACTCAATGCGGCGCGCCTGACCCGGCAATTACCTGTTTTGCATACCTCGGATGCAGCGGCTGAAAGTGCGCAGCGTGCTGTGACTGCGCCGGCTGCGCCCCCGCTTCTTGGAGTCCGTTGATGGACATTCTGTATTTACTCATTCCTCTCTCGGTAGCACTGGTGCTGGCGATTCTGGCGGCCCTGTGGTGGGCGGTGTACCGCGGTCAGTTTGAGAGCGTGGAGCAAGAAGGGGAGCGCATTCTTCGTGACGATTGATGATCGTCAACACACCAAAACGCGAAACGGTGAACACTTCCAGTGCTAATTAAGAGGTACCCGATGGATTCTCTAAAAACTAATGCTGTCCATTACGACGATACAGTTGTTCGGCAGTTTTCAATCATGGCCGTGGTATGGGGGGTGGTTGGTATGGCAGTGGGCGTGCTCGTCGCGTCCCAGCTGGCCTGGCCCGAACTCAACTTCGGTATTCCCTGGCTGAGTTTCGGCCGTTTGCGACCACTGCATACCAATGCAGTGATTTTTGCGTTTGGTGGCTGTGCGCTGTTCGCGACCAGCTACTACGTGGTGCAGCGAACCTGCCACACGAAGCTGTTTCTGCCCAAACTGGCGGCCTTCACCTTCTGGGGTTGGCAGCTGGTGATCCTGCTGGCCGCCATCACGCTGCCGCTGGGCTACACCTCCGGCAAGGAATATGCCGAGCTGGAGTGGCCCATCGACATCCTGATCGCAGTGGTGTGGGTGGCATACGCCGTGGTGTTCTTTGGCACCATCGGCATCCGCAAGGTCAAGCACATCTATGTGGCCAACTGGTTCTTCGGCGCCTTCATCATCGCCGTGGCCCTGCTGCACATCGTGAACAGCGCCGCCATCCCGGCCGGTCTGCTCAAGAGCTACTCGGCTTACGCCGGTGTGCAAGATGCCATGGTGCAATGGTGGTACGGCCACAATGCCGTGGGCTTCTTCCTGACCGCAGGCTTCCTGGGCATGATGTACTACTTCGTGCCCAAGCAGGCCGGTCGTCCCGTGTACTCGTATCGCCTGTCGATCGTGCACTTCTGGGCCCTGATCTTCACCTACATGTGGGCGGGTCCTCACCATCTGCACTACACCGCGCTGCCTGACTGGACCCAGTCCGTGGGCATGCTGTTCTCGCTGATCCTGCTGGCTCCCAGCTGGGGCGGCATGATCAACGGTGTGATGACCCTGTCGGGCGCCTGGCACAAGCTGCGTGACGACCCCATCCTGCGCTTCCTGATCGTGTCCCTGTCGTTCTACGGCATGTCCACCTTCGAAGGCCCGATGATGGCCATCAAGACCGTGAATGCCCTGTCGCATTACACCGACTGGACCGTGGGCCACGTGCACTCCGGTGCCCTGGGCTGGGTGGGGCTGATCACCATGGGCTCGCTGTACTACCTGGTGCCGCGCCTGTTCGGCCGCGAAAAGATGCACTCCGTGCCTGCCATCGAGCTGCACTTCTGGATGGCCACCATCGGCATCGTGCTGTACATCGCTGCGATGTGGATTGCCGGTGTGATGCAAGGTCTGATGTGGCGCGCTGTCAATCCCGACGGCACCCTGACCTACACCTTCGTGGAAAGCGTGAAGGCGACCTATCCCTTCTACGTGATCCGTGTGGTGGGTGGTCTGCTGTACCTGGCCGGCATGCTGGTGATGGCATGGAACGTCTGGATGACTGCGATCTCGGGCCGCGCCGTCAAGGTGCCCGTGGTGGCCGTGAACCCCGCACACGCCTGATCTTGAGGAGCCAATATGTCTGCATCTAATAACAAGGGCTTTTCCCACGAGAAGGTGGAAACCAGCAACTTCCTCATGATCGTCCTGATCCTGTTGGTGGTGGCGGTGGGTGGCCTGGTGGAAATCGTGCCGCTGTTCTTCCAGAAGTCCACGACGGAAGCCGTGCAAGGCGTCAAGCCTTATGCGCCGCTGCAGCTGATGGGCCGCGACGTCTATCTGCGCGAAGGTTGCTACAACTGCCACTCGCAGATGATCCGCCCCTTCCGCGCTGAAACCATGCGCTACGGCCACTACTCGGTGGCAGGCGAGTTCGTGTACGACCACCCCTTCCAGTGGGGCTCCAAGCGTACCGGTCCCGACCTGCACCGCGTGGGCGGCAAGTACAGCGATGAATGGCATCGCATCCACTTGAACAACCCGCGTGACGTGGTGCCCGAGTCCAACATGCCTGCGTACTCGTGGCTGGCCACCAGCGCGGTGGACCACACCGTGGTGGCACAGCGCATGAGCGCACTGCGCACGGTGGGCGTGCCTTACACCGACGAGGAAATCGCTGGTGCCGAGGAACAAGTCAAGGGCAAGACCGAGATGGAGGCCGTGATCGCCTACCTGCAAGGTCTGGGCACCGCACTGAAGTAAGGGGAGAGGGTCATGGATATCACCACCATGCGCATCGTGGCCACGCTGGCGTCGCTGGCGTGTTTCGTGGGCATCTGGTGGTGGGCTTATGCCCGCCGCAACCAGACCCGATTCGAAGAGGCGGCCATGCTGCCATTTGATCAAGACTGATTTCTCCACCAGAACGAGAACATCCCATGAGCGATTTCGTAAACAATTTCTGGTCGGTATATGTCTCAGGCATCACCATGGTGGGCATCTTGGCCTGCCTGATCCTGCTGTTTGTCACGGCCCGTAAGAAGGTGGTGTCGGACGAAGACAACACCACCGGCCACGTCTGGGACGAGGACCTGCGTGAGCTGAACAACCCCATGCCCCGTTGGTGGATGTGGCTGTTCATCATCACCGTGGTCTTCAGCCTGATGTACCTGGCGATGTACCCCGGCCTGGGTTCGTACACCGGCAAGCTGCAATGGAGCCAGACCGGCGCCTATGACAAGGAAGTCGAGAAGGCCAAGGCCGACCTGGAGCCGCTGTATGCACGCTTCACGGCCATGTCGACCGAGGACATTGCCAAGGACAGCCAGGCCATGGCCATCGGCGAGCGCCTGTTCATGAACAACTGCGCACAGTGCCACGGCTCTGACGCCCGCGGCGGCAAGTCCTTCCCCAACCTCACCGATGGCGACTGGCTGCACGGCGGTACCCCCGACCGCATCCACGAGACCATTGCCAAGGGCCGTATCGGCATGATGCCGCCCCAGGCCGAGGCTGTGGGTTCACCGGAAGACGTGCGCAACCTGGCTCACTATGTGCTGAGCCTGTCGGGCAGCCCTCACGATTCCGTGAAGGCTTCGCTGGGCAAGTCCAAGTTCACCACCTGCGCAGCCTGCCACGGCATGGACGGCAAGGGCAACACCATGCTGGGTGCGCCCAACCTGACCGACGATGTCTGGCTGCATGGCTGGGGTGAACAAGCCATTGTGGACATGGTCACCAACGGCAAGATGAACCAGATGCCTGCCCAGGAAGGCAAGCTGACACCGGCCCAGATCAATGTGTTGACCGCCTATGTGTGGAATTTCTCGCACAAACAGGGATCGGCAAACTGATCCTCGATGAACGAGGCGGCACGCGAGTGCCGCCTTTTTTCATTGGCGAGTTGAGAATGAGAGTTGCCCCATGACTTCGATCAAAGAGGATAAGGCCCCCAAGAAGGTCATCCCCATCCAGGCTGCCGACCAGCCACGCAGCTTCTATGAAGCGCACAAACGTGTCTACCCACGCTCCATCAGCGGCCTCTTCATGCGCTGGCGCTGGGCTTTGGTGTTTCTCACGCAAATCATCTTCTACGGCCTGCCATGGCTGGAGTGGGGACAGCGCCAGATGGTGCTGTTCGATCTGGGGGCACGGCGCTTCTATCTGTTCGGCCTGGTGCTGTACCCGCAGGATTTCATCTACCTGGCGGGTCTGCTGATCATCTGCGCCCTGGCGCTGTTCCTGTTCACGGCCGTTGCAGGGCGACTGTGGTGTGGCTTCAGCTGCCCGCAAACCGTGTACACCGAAATCTTCATGTGGATCGAGCAGAAGGTCGAAGGCGAACGCAGCGCGCGCATCCGCCTGGACCAGGGGGGCTGGACGTTCGAGAAGATCTGGAAGAAATCCACCAAGCAGCTGCTGTGGATCGTCCTGTCCGTGTGGACGGGCTTCACCTTTGTGGGCTACTTCGTGCCCATCCGCGAGCTGGGCGTGGAATTGCTGGCGCTGCAAGGCGGCTGGCAGATCTTCTGGGTGCTGTTTTATGGCTTTGCCACCTATGGCAATGCCGGGTATATGCGTGAGCAGGTGTGCAAGTACATGTGCCCCTATGCGCGTTTCCAGAGCGCCATGTTCGACAAGGACACGCTGATCGTCAGCTACGACCCGGTGCGCGGCGAGAACCGCGGCCCGCGCAAGAAGAATGTGGACTACAAGGCCCAGGGCCTGGGCGACTGCATCGACTGCAAGCTCTGCGTGCAGGTGTGCCCGGTGGGGATCGACATCCGTGACGGCCTGCAGTACGAATGCATAGGCTGCGGCCTGTGCATCGATGCGTGCAACAGCATCATGGACAACATGCACTACCCGCGCGGTCTGATCCGCCTGACCACGCAAAATGGCGTGGCCCAGGGCTGGAAGCATGCGCAGATCCTGCGCCGTGTGCTGCGTCCGCGTGTGCTGATCTACTCCGGCATCCTGCTGGCGCTGGCCGCGGCCATGGTGGTCAGCCTGTCGCTGCGCGAGCCCTTGAAGGTGGACGTGATCCGCGACCGCGCCTCGCTGGCGCGCATTGCCGCCGGCGGCAAGCTGGAGAACGTGTTCCGCCTGCAGGTGATGAACGCGACCGAGACCGAGCAGACCTACCGGGTACGCGCCCATGGCCTGGAAGGTATCGCGGTAGCATCGGAAACCGAGGTGGTGGTGCTGCCCGCCGAAACGCGTGGCGTGGCGGTGCGGGTGCAGATTCCGTATGGCTCGGCGCCTGCGGGTTCGCATCCGGTGTATTTCGATATCGATGCCGTCAGCGGCCAGGGCAAGGTGAGCGAGAAATCGGTGTTCATCGTGCCCCGCTGAACCGTGCAGGTGCCTGCGGCCAAGGGCCCGGGCACCGCAGAGAAGTTTGACCCAGGCGTTCCATGGCGCCAGAAAGACGTTCTATGACGACAACAACGCAACAAGCAGTCAGCCCTGAAAAATCCGCCGCGCCGTGGTGGAAGTTTGGCCATGTGTGGCTGGTGCTGGCTGGGCCGATCATCGTGGTGATTGCCGGCCTGACCACGTTCTGGATTGCGGTGCACAGTCCCGATCCGGTGATCGAGGAGGACTACTACCGCAAGGGCATCGAGATCAACCAGACGCTGCGGAACCCGGAAAAGAGTTTTGCCCCGGCGCTCCAGAGCCGCAACCACGCCGCCACGCCGGAAGAGGCGCAGCCCAGCATGAAGCCGTGAGGCGCTTGGTAAGCACGCTGCAAAAAAGCCAACCGGTCGGTTGGCTTTTTTGTGCCTGTCAGGTCGGCAGGCGGCCCAGGGCTACACGGTGCGCAACCGCGGGCAACGGTGGGCGGCGATGCTGGCGGTGCTTTCGCAGTGTCAGGCCGAGCGCCTCCGGTCGCCGCCCACAGGGTCGGCCGGTGGGCTGGGCGCTTCGCAGGCGCAAAGCGGCTAGCCGTGCCGGCCGGCGAGCATCAGCGCGGAGCCAGGCGGATCGCGCCGTCCAGGCGGATCACTTCGCCGTTGAGCATGTCGTTTTCCAGGATGTGGCAGGCCAGCTTGGCGTAGTCCTGGGGTGTGCCCAGGCGGCTTGGGAAGGGCACGCCGGCAGCCAGCGCATCCTGCACTTCTTGGGGCATGCCGAACAGCATGGGTGTGCCAAAGATGCCGGGGGCAATCGTCATATTGCGTATGCCGTTGCGTGCGAGATCACGGGCAATGGGCAGTGTCATGCCGACCACGCCGCCCTTGGACGCGGCATAGGCTGCCTGGCCGATCTGGCCGTCGTAGGCCGCCACGCTGGCGGTGGAGATCAGCACGCCGCGCTCGCCGGTGCTTTCCGGCTCGTTCTTGCTCATGGCATCGGCGGCCAGGCGGATCATGTTGAAGCTGCCGATCAGGTTCACCGTGATCACCTTCTGGTACAGCGCCAGACTGTGGGGCCCGTTCTTGCCCACGGTCTTTTCGGCCGGGGCAATGCCCGCGCAGTTGACCAGGCCCATCAGCTTGCCCAGCGACACGGCCTTGGCCACCACGGCCTGGCCGTCGGCTTCGTTGCTGACATCGCAGCGCACAAAGGCGCCGCCAATATCTGCTGCCACGGCTTCGCCTTTTTCCTGCTGCATGTCGGCGATGACAACGGTGCCGCCCTTGGCGGCCAGCATGCGGGCCGTGCCTTCACCCAGGCCTGAAGCGCCGCCGGTGACGATGAAAACCTTGCCTTGAATGTCCATGGTGTCTCCTGTTGGTATGTGACGTATACGTCAATTATGCGGGGTGATGGGGTGCGGCCCTGTCCCGTGAATGCAACAAAAAACCCGGCCAGGGCCGGGTGGATTGCACAGGGAGGGGCGGTTTACTGGAAGCCGACGCGGTCCAGCATCTGCTGCACCTTGACCATGTTGGCGCCCACGGCCGAGATCGGGATGGTTTCGCTCTTGAAGGGCTTGCCCTGGGTCATGGCCTTGAGTGCGGGGTTGTCCACGGTCACGCCCTTGGCGGTGGGCCATTCGTTGTTGCCGTTGGCAAAGTAGTTCTGGGCGGCCGGGCTGGCCAGGTATTCCAGGAACTTGACGGCGTTGTCCTTGTGCTTGGCGTGCTTGGCCACCGCACCGCCGGCAATGTTCATGTGGGTACCGTAGCTGTCCTGGTTAGGGAACACCACACCGACCTTTTCGGTGACCTGCACATCGGCCGGGTTGGCCGAGCGCATCAGGCGTGCCAGGTAGTAGCTGTTGGTCACGGCGATATCGCATTCACCAGCGGCCACGGCCTTGATCTGGTCGGTGTCACCACCCTTGGGGGCGCGGGCCAGGTTGTCCTTGATGCCCTTGAGCCAGGCTTCGGCCTTGGCCTCGCCCATGTGCTCGGTCACGGCGCCGAACATGCTCAGGTTGTAGGGGTGGGAGCCGGAGCGGATGCAGATCTTGCCCTTGTTCTTGGGGTCGGACAGCGCTTCGTAGGTGGCCACATCGGCAGGCTGCACCTTGGCCTTGTTGTAGACCACCACCCGGGCGCGGGTGGAGAAGCCGAACCAGCTGATGCCGCCATCGGCTTCGGGCTTGCTGCGCAGGTTGGCGGGGATGGCGTTGTTCAGCGCTGCCGAGTGGATGGGCTGGAACAGGCCGTCCTTCTCGCCACGGTACAGGCGCGCGGCGTCGACCATCAGGATCACGTCGGCGGGGGAGGCAGCGCCTTCGGCCTTCAGGCGCGCAATGATGCCTGCATCGTCGGAATCCACGCGGTTGACCTTGATGCCCGTGGCCTTGGTGAAGCCGGTGTACAGCTCTTCGTCGGTGTTGTAGTGGCGGGCCGAATACAGGTTCACCACCTGCTCCTGGGCCAGCGCATGGCCGGCAACGACCAGGGCACAAGCGGAAACAAGGGCTTTCAAAGCGTGCTGCATGGATGGACTTTCAGTGCAAAACAAAAGAAGGAAATGAGGGCGCATGATAGTCTGAACGCGAATCTTTCTTAACCACAAGCCCGCAGTTGTTGTGGGCGATCAAGCACTGCGACCGGCAAGCCCTGGCCGAGGCAAAAAAAAACCCGGTCAAAGACCGGGTTTGAAAGGATCCAAGAAACGGGGGTTTCGAGAGGATCCAAGGAGACAACTGGTGCCATGAAGCATGGTGGTGCTCCAGGCGATGGCTTGATTATAGGGTAATCCCTAGATAATTGTCAAATGCCATCGCGTCGGCATGTCCAGGGCTTAGCGCTTGCGGCTGGCGGCCGTAGCGGCTTGCGTGGCGGTGGAGGCCACTGCATTGATGTTGGCTTCGGTCATGTCGGAAGCTTGCTTCACGGCCTTTTGCATGCTTTCGAAGGCATTGGTAGCGGCCGACACGGCGCTCTTCATCACGGCCACGGCGGTTTCGGAGCCGGCGGGAGCGTTCTTGGCGGTGCTGTCCACCAGGCTGGAGAAGCTCTTTTGCAGCTCGGCAGCCTTTTCTTCAAAGGTCTTGGAGAATTCGCCGCTGGTGGCCGAAGCGATGTTGTACAGGTGGCGGTTGTAGGCGGCGGTCTTTTCGGCCAGGGGTTGGAACAGGTTGGCTTGCAACTGCAGCAGCTCTTGCGCGTCCTTCACGCTCAGCAGGGATTGGGTGTGGCTGGCGGCCTCGTTCAGGGCGGCGCGGGTGGCCGTCACATTCAGCTCCACCAGCTTTTCCACGCCTTCGAAGGCTTTGGAAGTCAGGCCAAACAGGGTTTCCAGGTTGGCTTTTTGTGCGCTCAGGATTTGGTCAGCGGTCAGGGACATTGTGGTTCTCCAGGTTGGGTGGCCATACGCTGGCCAGTTGCGTCACAACTGCGGGCTTCAAGAATTTATGTTGCGCTGCAGCATGACTGAATTTTATGCAGTGTCGGATTTCGCGCAAGTGTTTTTGCTGCGCTGCATCAAATATTTACCCAAATGCGGTTTTCTATACACAGAAAGCCGGATGGGCGGCCGGTGCCCGCGGTGTTGCGCCACCACAAAACCACGTTTTGCCCGATAGGCGGCTTGCGAGTGGGGCCACACAATGTTCGCCATGACCGACAAGCCTGTTTCCTCTTCTCAACCTTCTGCCGCTTCTTCTGCGGCCGCTGCTGCTACCGCACGGCCCAGTGCCCAGCCGCGCTCCAGCTACCCGGTGTTTCTGCCCATCACCACGCGCTGGTCGGACAACGATGTCTACGGCCATGTGAACAACGTCGTCTATTACAGCTGGTTCGACACGGCGGTGAACGCCCACCTGATTGAACAGGGCGTGCTGGACTTCCACGGTGGCGACACCATCGGCCTGGTGGTGGAGACGCAGTGCAACTACTTTGCCTCCCTGGCCTATCCGCAGAAGGTGGAGGCCGGCATCCGCGTGGCCCGGCTGGGAGGCAGCAGCGTGCGCTATGAGGTGGGCATTTTTGCCGCGGGCAGCGAGGAATCGGCGGCGGCCGGCCACTTTGTGCATGTGTATGTGGACGCCGCCACGCGCCGTCCCAAGCCGCTGCCGGAGGCGCTGCGGCGGGTGCTGCAGGCCTTGCAGCCGGCCACGGCAGCGGCCGCAGTCTGACGCGCCAGGGCAGATCTGGTGCATGCCTGGTGCATGTTTTAGACATGCCGGGGCTGTGCCCAGCGCGCAGCTGCAATGAATTTGATAGCTGCCCAGGATCACCATGGTTGCATCAGCGGTGATTTGGATGTCCATGCGTGCGCCGCGCGGTTTTGCCCGGGCCCGTGCCCGCTTGGCCTACACTGTGCCCTCTGTTTCGATCGCGCCGCCATGCGGGCGCACTTTCCATGATCATCCACAGTCTGCTCGACACCGACCTGTACAAGTTCACCATGATGCAGGTGGTGTTGCACCAGTTCCCCGGTGCTGCCGTGGAGTACAAGTTCAAGTGCCGCAATCCGGGCGTGCAGCTGGCCCCTCTGGTGCAGGAGATTCGGGACGAGATCCGCCAGTTGTGCAGCCTCAGCTTCACCACCGATGAGCTGGACTACCTGCGTTCGCTGCGCTTCATCAAGAGTGATTTTGTGGATTTTCTGGGGCTGTTCCGCCTCAATGAAAAGTACATCCAGGTCACGCCGCTGCCCACGGGCGAGATCGACATCACCATCCAGGGGCCCTGGCTGCACACCATCCTGTTTGAAATCCCGGTGCTGGCCATCGTCAACGAGGTGTATTTCCGCAATACCCAGCCCCGCCCGGACTGGGACGAAGGCCGCGCACGGCTGCAGGCCAAGATTGCCCAGATGCGCGGCGAAGGGCTGGAACACCTGAAGATTGCGGATTACGGTACGCGCCGGCGCTTTGCGCGCAGCTGGCACGAAGAGGTGCTGCGCACGCTGTGCCGCGATCTGGGTGCGGGCGAACAGCGTCCCGCACCGGGCCATGGACCGGGGCAGTTTGCCGGCACCAGCAATGTGCTGTTTGCCAAGGAACTGGGCATCTTGCCGCTGGGCACCATGGCGCATGAATACCTGCAGGCCTGCCAGGCGCTGGGCCCGCGCCTGCGTGACAGCCAGATCTACGGCTTTGAATCCTGGGCGCGGGAGTACCGTGGGGATCTGGGCATTGCGCTGTCCGATGTGTATGGCATGAACGCCTTTCTGCGCGACTTCGATCTGTATTTCTGCAAGCTGTTCGATGGCGCGCGCCATGACAGCGGCGATCCGTTTGCCTGGGGGGAGCGTCTGCTGGCGCATTACCGCGACAACCGGGTCGATCCGCTGACCAAGACTCTGATCTTCAGTGATGCGCTGACCATACCGCGCACCATCGAGCTGTACCGGCGATTCCATGGCCGCTGTCTGCTCGCCTTTGGCATCGGCACCAATCTGACCAACGACCTGGGCTATGAGCCGCTGCAGATCGTCATCAAGATGACGCGCTGCAACGGACAGCCGGTGGCCAAGCTGTCGGACACGCCGGGGAAAAGCATGTGCGACGACCAGAAGTACCTGGCGTATCTGCGTCAGGTATTTGACATCGCTCCCACGGCATGATCGGGTGCGCAGGACGGCCCCGCGCACAGAGGGCACGCCTGCGGTCCACAACTACAAAGAGACAGAAGAAGGAGTACCCCTATGAAGTATCTGCGCAGCGCGGGCCTGGGCCTGCTGGGACTGGCGGGCCTGTTGCCCGGCGCCGCCATGGCGGCGGAAATCGATGGCGCTGCGCTGTCCGTGCTCTGGGGCGTGCCTTTTGCCGGCGTGCTGCTGTCGATTGCGCTGATGCCGTTGCTGGCGCCTACGGTGTGGCACCACCATTTCGGCAAGATCACCGCCGCCTGGGCGCTGGCCTTTTTGCTGCCGTTTGCGCTGGCGTTTGGAGTCGGTGCGGCCGGCGTGCATCTGGTGCATGCGCTGGTGGCGGAGTATGTGCCGTTCGTGATCCTGCTGACGGCGCTGTACACGGTGGCGGGCGGCATCTACATCCGCGGCAATCTGCGCGGCACGCCGCTGCTGAACACCGGCATCCTGGCCATCGGTGCGGTGCTGGCCAGCTTCATGGGGACGACGGGCGCGTCCATGCTGCTGATCCGCCCGCTGATCCGCGCCAACGACAACCGCAAGCATGTGGCCCATGTGGTGGTGTTCTTCATCTTCATCGTCTCCAATGCGGGCGGCTCGCTCACCCCGCTGGGCGATCCGCCGCTGTTCCTGGGCTTTCTGAAGGGCGTGGATTTCAGCTGGACGCTGCGCCAGATCTTCCCCGAAACGCTGTTTCTGGTCGGTGTGTTGCTGGTGATCTTCTATCTGCTGGACAGCTGGTATGCCAGCCGCAATGGCGAGCGCAAGGCAGTTGACCCCACGCCGGACAACGCCACGCCCACCCAGCTGGGTTTTGATGGCAAGTTCAACTTCGTGCTGCTGGGTGTTGTCGTGTTTCTGGTGCTGATGAGCGGGCTGTGGAAGTCGGCCGTGGTGTTCGATGTGATGGGCACCGAGGTGGGCTTGCCCGGTCTGGTGCGCGATGTGGGCCTGATCGGGGTGGCGCTGCTGTCTCTGTGGATAACGCCGGCCGTGGTGCACGAGCGCAACCAGTTCGGCTGGGGGCCGATGCAGGAAGTGGCCAAGCTGTTTGCCGGCATCTTTCTGACCATCATCCCGGTGATCGCCATGCTCAAGGCTGGGGTGGACGGCCCGTTCGGCGCCATTGTGCGCGCCGTCACCAACCCGGACGGCACGCCCAACCCGGCCATGTACTTCTGGGCCACGGGCGCGCTGTCGTCCTTTCTGGACAATGCGCCCACCTACCTGGTGTTCTTCAATACCGCCGGCGGCGACGCGCAGGTGCTGATGACCAGCATGGCGGCCACGCTGTCGGCCATCTCGGCCGGTGCCGTGTTCATGGGGGCCAACACCTACATCGGCAATGCGCCCAACATGATGGTCAAGGCCATCGCCGAAGACCGGGGCGTGCGCATGCCCAGCTTCTTCGGCTACATGGCCTGGTCGTTCGGCATTCTGGTGCCGTTGTTTGTGGTGATGACCTTCATCTGGTACCGCTGATGGCGGCGCGCGGGGCGGTGGATGGGGCGCGGACCTGATCCGGCCATGGCCTCTTTTCCACTACCATCGTTTCTATGATCCAGCCGGAGAGCTTTTCATGAGCAGCGCACGTGACGACGCCACCTTGGCCACCGCCATTGCGGCGCTGCACAACAACGTCCACTATCTGGGCGCCATTGCCCAGATGGCAGGCCAGCGGCAGGTGGTGGTGACGCAGACCGTGGTGTCGGACAGCGGAGCGCCCTTGCTGGAAAAGGGCACGGTGCTCGGGGGGGATCTGCTGGCGCTGCTGGCCGGACACCGCTTGCCGGCACCGCTGGATGCGCAGCTGGAAGTGAGCGAGCCGGTCGACATCGGCCTGCTGCATGTGGAGATGACGCGCCTGCTGTCCGAGCACCCGCTGGGCCGTCTGCTGGCGGCCGACCTGGGGGCCGAAGGGGCCATACTGGGCCGCGCGCTGCGGCTGATGCCCTGGCCGCACGCCGCGCGCTTCAAGATGACGGTGGTGCAGGTCCAGCTGCCCCTGCTGTTCGAGCACAGTGTGCTGATGGCCATGGTGTCGGTGTTCCTGGCCATCCGTGCGGGCTGGGACGAGGCCCAGTGCGCCAGGCTGGCGGCTGCGGCCCTGCTGCACGATGTGGGCATGCTCTATATGTCCACCGCCTGGGCCGACGCCGGGTACCGGCTTTCCGAGCGCGAGCGTGTCCAGCTGGCCGCGCACTCCATCACCGGCTCCATGGTCGTGCAGAGCATGGGCGCCTACCCCTTCAGCGTGGAAGACGCGGTGCTGGAACACCATGAATGCATGGATGGCAGCGGCTACCCGCGCCACCTGATGGGCGAGGCGATCTCGCCCATGGGGCGCATCCTGGTGGTGGCCGAAGTGGTGTCGGCTTTCTTTGGCAAATACAAGGCCATGGCCGGCGAGCGCCTGTCACTGGCATTGCGCCTGAATTCCCGGCGCTATCCGGCGGAGCAGGTGGCGCCGGTGCTGGCGCTGCTGCAGCGGGATGCCGCCGCCGCCGCGCCGCTGGCCGTGGAGGTGGTGCTGCGGGATTGCCTGGCCGTGGCCACGGTGTTCCAGTACTGGGCCTCCTGCAAGCGCGTGCTGCCCGAGCAGTGGCAGGCGCAGTCCGGCAGCCGGGCGCTGATGTGGGTGGATGCCCGCATGCGCGCCATCGAACTGTCCCTGACCGAATCCGGTGCCCACCCGCGTTCGCAGGACGACTGGCGCGCCATCTTTGCGCAGATGCCCGAGAGCGTGGCCGAGCTGGGCCTGATCCACCGTGAAGTGCTGTGGCAGATGGACAGCTGCATGGACACCTGCCAGCGCCGCTGGCCGCCCACGCAGCCCGCACAGTCCACCGCGGAGCGCGCCTTGTGGACCTGGATCCACAGCAGCCGCAAAGTCCTGGGCCAGGGCACTGGGGCCACGGAACCCGATGCGCCGCAGCCACAGTGACTGTGTGCTGCGGATGTGATTTTTCAACAGAGAACCGACCTGGAGACTCCCCTCGCCATGCCCCGACAAAGCATTCTGATCGCCCGTGCCATCTCGCCCGAAGTGGTGGATTTCTTGCGCCAGCACTTTGATGTGCACACCAACCAGGACGATGTGGTCTGGAGCCCCGAAGAGCTGGCCCAGCAGCTGCAGGGCAAGGATGGCGTGCTGACCACGGGCTCGCAGAGCATCAATGCGGCCCTGCTGGCCGCTTGCCCGCAGCTCAAGGTGGTGTCCAACATGGCCGTGGGCTACAACAACTTTGACGTGCCGGCCATGACCGCTGCCGGCGTGCAGGGCACCAATGCTCCGGATGTGCTGACCGAAACCACGGCGGACTTCGGCTTTGCATTGCTGATGGCAACGGCCCGCCGCGTGACCGAGAGCGAGCACTACCTGCGTGCCGGTCTGTGGAAGGAATGGCGCTACGACCTGTTTGCCGGCAGCGAGGTGCATGGCAGCACGCTGGGCATCATCGGTATGGGCCGCATCGGCCAGGGCATTGCCAAGCGTGGTGCACATGGCTTTGGCATGAAGGTGGTCTACCACAACCGTTCGCGCCTGACGCCGGAGCTGGAAGCCGAATGCAAGGCCAGCTACGTCAGCAAGGAAGAGCTGCTGAAGACCGCCGACCATGTGGTGCTGGTGCTGCCTTTCACCCCCGAGAACCGCCACACCATCGGTGCGGCCGAGCTGGCGCAGATGAAGTCCACGGCCACGCTGATCAATATTGCGCGTGGCGGTATCGTGGACGACGCGGCCCTGGCCCAGGCGCTGCGTGCCAAGACCATTGCGGCCGCCGGCCTGGATGTGTTTGAAGGCGAGCCTGCCGTGCACCCCGATCTGCTGACGGTGCCGAATGTGGTGCTGACCCCGCACATCGCCAGTGCCACCATGACCACCCGCCGTGCCATGGCGCAGCTGGCTGCGGACAACCTGGTGGCCGTGCTGGGCGGCCAGGCACCGCGTACGCCGGTGAACCAGCCGGACGCCGCGGCGCGTGCGCTGCGTTGGGCATGACATCCCACCGCTCTGAGCGGTTGCCCGGCTGAACGCTTTTCTCGCTCCGGCTGTGCCGGAGCAGGATGGCAGGCGCACGGTGGGGAACCCATGTGCAGCGTCCTGGTGTGACGGGCATGCGTTCCTGGCGGTGTGCCGCAGCAGGCCTCTTGAAAAAGTGGGCTTCGAGCCCCGCTTTGGAGCTGCTTTTGGCGCGGTGCCATGCCGAAATTGACGACAATCTTGCGCGGAAAGTTGGCAATTCTTTAGAGCAAGGAGCAGGCAGTGGTGCACGCGTGGATGGTCTGGCTGGTACTGGGGTTGCTCCTGGCCGTGTTGTTGTTGCAGCTGTGGCTGGCATTGCGCCCGCGCGCCGGCGGCGATGCGGCACTGGCCCCACAGCTGCTGGCGTTGCAGCAGGCGGCGCAGCAGACGCAGCTGGCACTGGCCAGGAACGACGGCGCCATGGAGCACATGGCCCAGCAGTTGCTGGGTTTGAGCCACCAGCTGAGCCAGCACCAGCAAGCGGCCAGCGACAGCCTGCGCAAGCTGGTGGACGGTCGCATGGCGCAGAGCCTGGCCGAGGCGCGTGCCAGCCGCCAGGAACTGCAGCAGCATTTCCAGCAACTGCAGGAAGCCATGGCCCAGCAGCTGCATCGGCTGCAACAAGGCACGCTGCACAATGCCGAGCAACTGCGGACCACGCTCAACGAGCGGCTGTCCGCCATCCAGACCGACAATGCCGACAAGCTGGAGGCCATGCGCCGCACGGTCGACGAAAAGCTGCACGAAACACTGGAGCAGCGCCTGGGCGAATCGTTCAAGCTGGTCAGCGACCGGCTGGAGCAGGTGCACAAGGGCCTGGGCGAGATGCAGTCGCTGGCCGGCAGCGTGGGCGATCTGAAGCGCGTGATGACCAATGTGAAAACGCGGGGCACCTGGGGCGAGGTGCAGCTGGGCGCCATCATCGACAACGTGCTCACCCCGGCGCAGTACGCCAGGAACGTCAAGACCGTGCCGGGCAGCGATGAGCTGGTGGAGTTCGCCATCCGCCTGCCGGGGCAGGGCGGGATGGACGATGTGCCGGTGTGGCTGCCCATCGACGCCAAATACCCGGTGGAGCATTACCAGCGTCTGCAGGATGCGCTGGATGCGGCCGAGCGCGGGGCAATCATGGCTGCGGGCAATGCGTTCGAAACCTCCATCCGCGCCGAGGCCAGGAAGATTGCCGCCAAATACCTGGCACCGCCCCACACCACGGACTTTGCCGTGATGTACCTGCCCACCGAAAGCCTGTTTGCCGAAGTGCTGCGGCGGCCGGGCCTGGTGGAGAGCCTGCAAAACGACAGCCGTGTGGTGGTGACCGGGCCGGCCAATCTGGCGGCCATGCTCAACAGCCTGCAGATGGGGTTCAAGACGCTGGCCATCGAGCAGCGCTCTTCCGAAGTCTGGGCCGTGCTGGGCCAGGTCAAGACCGAGTTCGCCAAGTTTGGCGAGGTGGTGGAGGCCACGCGCAAATCCATTGACGCTGCGGCGCGCCGCTTCGAACAGGTGGACGTGCGCACCCGGGCCATCCAGCGCCGCCTGCGCGGCGTGCAGGAACTGCCCAGTCCCGCATCCTCCGATTCCATCGATGCCGCCGACTTGTTGGGGTCCGCAGCTTCCATGGCCTCCGCACCAGGACTTGCTTCCACCAGCGCTGCCGCTGCGCCTGGGAAGGCTGCGCAGGGCCCCGAGGACGACGCTGAGTGAGTGCGGCGTTGCTGCGCCTGATCCTGGCGCAAATCTCCATCCATGCCTGCATGACGGGCATGCGCATGGCCACCCCCTTGCTGGCCTTGCGTGAAGGTTTTTCGGCGGCATCGGTCGGTTTTCTGCTGGCGCTGTTTGCGCTGACCCAGGTGTTTCTGTCGCTGCCAGCCGGCCGCTACGCGGACCGCCATGGCCTGCGCCGCCCGTTGGCGCTGAGCGTGGCCATTGCCGTGCTGGGGGCCGGCGCCGCTGCAGCGTTTCCGGTCTATCCGGTGCTGTGTCTGGCGGCACTGCTCACCGGAGGCGCTTCCGGCACCGCCATCATCGCCCTGCAGCGCCATGTGGGGCGCAGTGCGCACGACAAGGCACAGTTGCGCAAGGTGTTCAGCTGGCTGGCCATTGGCCCGGCCATCTCCAATTTCCTCGGTCCGTTCTGTGCCGGTCTGCTGATTGACTATGCCGGGGGGGAGGCCGCCAGCACCACCGGGTTTCGCGCCGCGTTCCTGCTGCTGGCGCTGCTGCCGCTGAGTGCCTGGTTTCTGTCGCGCAGCGTGCAGGAGCTGCCGCCGGTGGAAGCTCCTGCCGCTGCAGCCAGGCCGGCGACGGCCTGGGACCTGTTCCAGAACCAGGGCTTTCGCCGTCTGCTGCTGATGAACTGGGCGCTGTCGTCCTGCTGGGATGTGCACACCTTTGTGGTGCCCATCCTGGGGCATGAGCGCGGGCTGTCGGCCTCGGTGATCGGGACCATTCTGGGATCGTTCGCCATGGCCGCCGCGGCCATCCGCCTGCTGGTGCCGTTGCTGCCCGAACGCATCAGCGAATGGCAGGTGGTGTTCACGGCCATGGTGCTGGCATCGGTGCTGTTTCTGCTTTACCCGCTGATGCCCGGCGCCTGGAGCATGGGGGCATGCTCCATCTTGCTGGGGCTGGTGCTGGGATCGGTGCAGCCCATGGTGATGAGCATGATCCACCAGATCACCCCGCCGCACCGCCATGGCGAAGCACTGGGCCTGCGCATGATGGCCATCAACGGCTCCAGCGTGCTCATGCCCCTGATCTTCGGTTCGCTGGGCGCGGTGGTCGGGGTGTCGGCCCTGTTCTGGGCCGTGGGCGCGCTGGTGGGCAGCTGCGCACGCCTGCCGTGGTTGATCGGGCGGGATGATCTGCCCGGCCACCCCACGCAGCTGCCGCCACCGCGCTGAGTGGTCTGCTAGCTGCCCATCGGGGGCATGTAAAAAGCCCGTGGCGCTTTGCAGCGCACGGGCTTTTGCCGGGGATGGCGAGCTCAGTCCTGCAGGTTGTAGAACTTCTTGATGATGCTCCAGGCACTGGCAGGATCGTCCACGTAGTGGAACAGCTCCAGATCCTTGGCGGAGATCATGCCTTCTTCCACCAGCATGTCGAAGTTGTAGAGCTTCTTCCAGAAGGCCGAGTCGAACAGGATGATGGGCACGGGCTTGACCTTGGTGGTCTGCACCAGCGTCAGCACTTCGAACAGTTCGTCCATGGTGCCAAAGCCGCCCGGGAAGGCCAGCAGGGCCTTGGCGCGCATCATGAAGTGCATCTTGCGCAGCGCGAAGTAATGGAACTTGAAGCTCAGGCCCGGTGTGATGTAGCGGTTGCCCGACTGTTCGTGCGGCAGCAGGATGTTCAGGCCCACATTGGGTGCACCCGCTTCGTAGGCGCCGCGGTTGGCGGCCTCCATGATGCCGGGGCCACCCCCGGTGCAGATGTAGATGCGCTGGTCCTTGGGCTGGCGCAGGCTGTGCTCCGCCACCAGGCGCGCAAATTCACGGGCCTGGTCATAGCGGCGGGCATTGCGCACGCCTTGTTCGGCCGCCTTGATGCGCTGGGCATCGCCGCTGGATTTGGCCTCCAGCAGGCGCTGGGCCGCCACATCCGGGGCCACGAAGCGGGCGCTGCCATACACCACAACGGTGTGGTCAATCCCGAACTCGGCCTGGCCGATATCGGGCTTGAGCATTTCCAGCTGAAAGCGGATGCCCCGGGTTTCACGGCGGGCCATGAATTCCGGATCGGCAAATGCCAGGCGATAGGAGTCAGGCTGGGTCAGGTCAATTTGCTCTGCGGCCTGGGTGGATGCTTCCAGATCCACCAGCGATTCGGCGAGCGAGCGGTCGTGCAGGGAAAGCGTTGCGTCCATAGGGCTCCAGAAAACTCCGTGTATCGAGGAATCCATCTTCGCAGAAGCCAGGGCCCTGCGCAGGCTTCTGCGCGGATTTCTTTGACTGGACGGCATGGACATCTGCCGTGCACAAGCGCACAAAGCACAATGGCGTGCGGTGCCGTGCCGCAGTTCAGGCAGGGCGCAGACCGGAGAGGGTGGCGATGCCCGCCATGGTCAGCAGCAGCGACGCCAGCAGGTGCGATGCCGCCCAGGCCGTGGCCATGCCCCAGCGGCCTTGCTGCAGCAGCTCCACCACCTCGGCGGAGAAGCTGGAAAACGTGGTGAGGGCACCAAGAAAACCCGTGACCAGTGCCAGGCGCCAGACGGGATCCAGACCGGGGTGGCCCTGGAAAAAAGCCACGCACAGACCGATCAGATAGCCGCCCATGGCGTTGGCCGCCAAAGTGCCCCAGGGCAGAGATCCCGGGCTGCTGAGCCACTGGCCCAGCTTCCAGCGGGCCAGGGCGCCCAGGCAGGCGCCCGCACAAATTGCCAAAGCGTGTTGCATGGCCGCAGTGTATGCGTCTGCGCGGCTGCCGGGCTCAGCCCTTGCTGTCTTGGGCCGCTTCTTCTTCGGTCAGTGGTTCGTTGAGCACGATGCCGCTGACGCTGGGAGGCACATTGCGTCCCGCGCGGCGCGCGCGGAACAGTGCGGCACGCATCAGGAAAATGGTGGTGATGGGGACGGTGACGGCAATGAACACGGCAATCAGCAGCGGGTGCGCGGCAAAGCCATGGCCGGAAACCGAAAAGAAGATCACCAGGGCCCACATGATGAGCCAGCAGCCCAGGGTGGCAATGATGGAGGGGGCGTGCACCCGCTCGAAATAGGACTTCAGTCGCATCAGGCCCAGCGAGCCCAGCAGGGCAATCAAGGACCCGGCCAGCACCAGCACGGCAATGGCCACTTCGGCCCACAGCGGCAGCATGATTTCGTTCATTCGATCACCTCGCCGCGCAGCAGGAATTTGGCCATGGCGGTGGAGCTGACGCAGCCGAACAGGGCAATCAGCAGAGCCGCCTCGAAGTACATGCTGGAGCTGTAGGTGATGCCCAGCACTAGCATCAGCAGCATGCCGTTGATGTACATGCAGTCCAGCGCCAGGACCCGGTCCTGGGCCGTGGGGCCCTTGAGCAGGCGCACCAGGCAGCAGGCCATGGCGGCCGTCAGCAGGAACAGGGCCAGGGTCAGGGTGTAGGTGAACCACAGGCTCATTCGAAAATCTCCATCAGAGGGCGCTCGTAGCTACGCTTGATGTGGGCCACGATGGCATCGGCATCGCCAACTTCCAACACGTGCAGCAGCAGCATGGAACGGTCGCGCGACAGCTCGGCCCAGGCCGTGCCGGGGGTGATGCAGACGATCATGGCCAGCACCGCCAGCGCGTTGGGGTCGCGCACTTCCAGCGGGATGTACACAAAAGCCGATGGATGCCTGCGCAGGCTTGGGAACAGCAGAAAGCGCAGCACGGCCAGGTTGGAAGCGGTGGTGTCCTTGACCACGGTGGCCGCCAGAGTGATGGCCGTCCATGGGTGTCGAATGCGCACCGGCAGCGGACGCAGGCCGCGCAGCAGGATGGGAATCAGCAGTCCCAAAATGGCGCCCAGCACCATGTGGCCTGCGCTCAGGGAATGGTTCAGCAGCAGCCACGCGCCAAACAGGAAGATGGACAGCAACGGGGCAGGCAGGATGTGCTTCATGGTGCTGCTTTCTCCGTGGTAGGCAAGGGCGCAGCCAGCGGTTCGAGGACTGCGGCAGGTGCTGCCGTCTGGGCCGGTACCGCCGTGTCGGGTTTGGGCTCCTTTGGTGGATTGGGCACCGGATCCTGCTGCATCACGGCCAGGATGTAGGTCGATGGCGTATGCAATGCGTTGGCCGCGTTCTGTGTGAACTCCATCACCGCATGGGCATGCATGGTCAAGGCCACGCACAGCGCCATCAGGCCTGCAATCGGCGCACCTTCCAGCACGCGCAGCTCGGGCTTGGTACGGTCGTGCGTGGCCCAGAAATGGCGGATGCCGGCGCGTGTCAGTGCAATCAGCGCAAACAGACCGGTGGTGATCAGCAGGGCGACCAGTACCCAGCCCAGGTTGCCAGCCTGATAGCCTGCGGACTGGCCCAGACCCACCGGATTGACCAAGTTGGTGAGCATGGCAAATTTGCCGATGAAGCCCGACAGCGGCGGCAGCCCGGTGACCACCAGGGTGCACATGATGAAGACAATGCCCAGGAACGCGGCAGCAGCAGGGATCACGCGGCCGATCAGGACTTCTTCGTGTTCGTCCAGGTTCAGCGACTTGGTGGGTACCAGCTCGGGGTTGAGGAAGGGGGCGTCTTCATCGCCGAAATCATTGGCGCTGGAGCCATCGTTGCGCCAGCGGTCCATGATGTCGGCCAGCATGAACAGAATTGCCACGGCCAGCGTGGAGCTGGGCAGGTAGTACAGCAGGCCGGCGGTCAGCATGTTCTGACCAAAACCGGTGGCCGCCAGCAGCGTGCCGGAGGACAGAATGGCCGCATAGCCTGCCAGATAGGTCAGGCGCTGTGCGCCCAGCATGCCGAAGGCGCCATAGGCCATGGTCACCATGCCCATCACGGTGAGCCACTGGCCACCGAACAGGGCCGAGTCGCCGGCTTCGCTGGAGAACAGCAGGGTCCACAGCCGCAGGATGGTGTAGACGCCCACCTTGGTCATCAGCGCGAACAGGGCGCCAACGGGGGCGCTGGCCGCGCTGTAGGCCGGCACCAGCCAGAAGTTCAGCGGCCAGATGGCCGCCTTGATCAGAAAGGCGATGGCCAGGATGGCGGCGGCCGTGTGCAGCAGGCCCCGGTCGGCGGGGCTGACATGGGGAATGGCCTGGGCCAGATCCGCCATATTGAGCGTGCCGGTGATGCCATACAGCATGGACACGCCGACCAGAAACAGCGAGGACGCGGCCAGGTTGATGGCGATGTAATGCAGACCGGACTGCACGCGCAGGCGCCCGGAACCATGCAGCAGCAGCCCATAGGAGGCGGCCAGCATGATTTCGAAGAACACGAACAGATTGAACAGGTCGGCCGTCAGAAAGGCGCCCGACAGGCCCATCAGCTGGAACTGAAACAGCGGGTGGAAGTGCACCCCTGCCTTGTGCCAGCGGGCAATGGAGAACATGCCGGCGGCCAGGGCCACGCAGTAGGTCAGCACCAGCATCATGGCCGACAGCCGGTCCAGTGCGAGCACGATGCCGAACGGCGCTTTCCAGTTGGCAGCCAGGTACACGCCCATGGCGCTGGGTCCGGCTTGTTCGTCGCTCCACTGCAGCAGCGCCACCGCAATGCACAGGCCTATGGTAGTGGACGCAATGTTCAACACCACCTTGAGGCGCAGGTGCTCTTCCCGCAACAGCAGCATCACGGCGGCCGTGAACATGGGCAGCAGGATGGGCGCCAGAATCAGGTGCGGCATCAGAGAAGTAGTCAGCCAGTCCAGCATCACGGCATCTCCTGCTCGTCACGCGAATGGCTGCCATCCACATGGTCGGTGCCGGACATGCCGCGCGAGGCCAGCAGCACCACCAGGAACAGCGCCGTCATGGCAAAGCCGATCACGATGGCGGTCAGCACCAGGGCCTGGGGCATGGGGTCGGCGTAGTTGGCCAGGGTCTCGGCCAGACCGGCCTGCATCACCGGCTCCTTGTCGATGGCCAGGCCCTCGCGGCTCATGCTGAAGATGAACAGATTGACGGCATACGACAGCAGGGACAGGCCGATGATGACCTGGAAGGTCCGGGGCCGCAGCAGCAGCCACACGCCAGATCCGGTGAGCACGCCAATGGTGATGGCAAGCACGATTTCCATCAGCGGACCCCTTCCTGCAAAGCGGCGATCGTGGCCTCGGTTTCTGCCTGTTCTTTTTCTTCCATCAAGCGTGCGTGGTAACGGTGGCCGCGCACCGATTGGTGGGCAATGGCCGTGAGGATGAGCAAGACGGAGCCTACGACCAGGGCAAAGACACCGACGTCAAAGAAGGTGGCGCTGGCCAGGTGCATCTCGCCCACCAGAGGGAGGGTGAAGTGGAAGGTGTGGCTGGTCAGGAAGGGGTAGCCGGCATACACCGCACCCAGGCCGGTGCCCAGGGCACACAGCAGGCCCACGGCAATCCAGCGGCGCGGGAACAGCGGCATGTGCGCTTCCACCCACTGCGTGCCCGAGATGATGTATTGCAGCAGCAGGGCCACCGAGAACACCAGGCCGGCCACAAAGCCGCCGCCGGGCTCGTTGTGGCCGCGCACAAAGATATATACCGCCACCAGCGTGGCGAAAGGCAGCAGCAGGCGCACCAGCACAGCGGGCACCATCAGATAGCCCACGGCGGTATCGCTGGCATTGCGCGGGTTCAGCAGATCGGTCTGCAGGTCCCCCGGCAGGAAGCGCTGTTGCTCCGGCAGGTCCATGGTTTCGCGCGCCGGGCGGAAGCGCCGCAGCAGCGCATACACGGTCAGCGCCACCACGCCCAGCACCACGATTTCGCCAAAGGTGTCGAAGCCGCGGAAGTCCACCAGCATCACGTTGACCACATTGCTGCCGCCGCCTTCCGGAACGGCCCGCTCCAGGAAGAAGGTGGAGGTGCTCTGCGAGAACGGGCGGCTCATCATGGCAAACGCCAGCCAAGCCATGCCGCCGCCAGCGGCCAGGGCCAGCAGCAGATCGCGCAGGCGCCGGCTGCGTGCCAGCAATTCGGTGGACAGGGCGGGGATGCGCAGGTTCTTGTCGCGCTTGGGCAGCCAGCGCAGGCCCAGCAGGATCAGGATGGTGGTCACCACCTCCACCACCAGCTGGGTCAGTGCCAGATCGGGGGCGGAGAACCACAGGAAGGTCAGCACCACACACAGGCCCGCGCCGCCGAGCATGATCAGCGATGCCATCCGGTGGTACTTGGCCTTCCAGGCCGCGCCCAGTGCGCACAGACAGCCGATCACCCACAACACCAGGAAGGCGGGCGACAGCGGCAGGGGCGGGCGATTGCCCAGGTCCAGGCCGCGGATCCACAGCGGCATGAAGCCGCTCAGCAAGGCAATGGAGACCAGCCAAAGCATCTGCCACTGCAGGCGGTGGGTGGTCAGTGCGCGGCGCAGATGCTTGGCCAGCAGGCTGATGCGGGCCAGCACGTTGTCGAAGATGCGCTTGCCGTTGATGTGCTGCAGCACGGGAACGGCGTCGTCGATGCTGCCGTTGTTGCGCAACAGTCGCAGTGCCGTGTACAGCGCAATGCCGCCCACCAGCGCCACGAAGCTCATGATGAGCGGCGTATTCACGCCATGCCACACGGCCAGGCTGAATTCGGGCAGGGTGCCGCCCACCACGGGAGTCGCGGCTGCATTCAGGAACGGGCCCACCGACCAGGCTGGCAGCACGCCCACCACCAGACAAGCCAGGACCAGCAGCTCCACCGGCACGCGCATCCAGTGCGGTGGCTCGTGGGGCTTGTGGGGCAGGTCGGTGGCCTTGGGGCCGAAGAAGACATCGACGGTGAAGCGCAGCGAATAGGCCACGCTGAAGATGCCGGCCAAGGTGGCGACCACGGGCAGCACGATCCGCACCCAGTGGGCGGCGTCAACGAACACGGTTTCTGCAAAGAACATTTCCTTGGACAGAAAACCGTTGAGCAGCGGCACCCCGGCCATGGCCGCACTGGCCACGCAGGCCAGTGTGGCGGTGATGGGCATCATCTTGCGCAGGCCGGACAGGCGACGGATGTCGCGCGTGCCGCTTTCATGGTCCACAATGCCGGCCGCCATGAACAGCGAGGCCTTGAAGGTGGCGTGGTTCATGATGTGGAAGACGGCGGCCACGGCGGCCAGCGGGCTGTTCATGCCCAGCAGCAGGGTGATCAGGCCCAGGTGCGAAATGGTGGAGTAGGCCAGCAGTCCCTTGAGGTCGTGCTGGAACATGGCCAGATAGCCGCCCAGCAGCAAGGTGGCAGCACCCGCGCCGCCAACAATCCAGAACCATTCGTCCGTGCCGCTGAGCACCGGCCACAGCCGCGCCAGCAAGAACACGCCGGCTTTCACCATGGTGGCCGAGTGCAGATAGGCCGACACCGGGGTGGGGGCCGCCATGGCATGGGGCAGCCAGAAGTGGAACGGGAACTGCGCGCTCTTGGTGAAGGCGCCCAGCAGGATCAGCAGCAGCGTCGGCACATAGAGCGCATGGTCGCGCACCTGCTGGGCCGCCGCCAGGATGTTGTCCAGGTCGTAGCTGCCGACGATGTGCCCCAGCAGGATCATGCCCGCCAGCATGCACAGGCCGCCGGTGCCCGTGACGGTGAGTGCCATCCGCGCACCGCGGCGGGCATCCTGGCGGTGGTGCCAGTAGCCGATCAGCAGGAAGGAGAACAGGCTGGTCAGCTCCCAGAAAAACACCAGCTGGATCACATTGCCCGACAGCACGACGCCGGTCATGGCGCCCATGAAGGCCAGGAAGAACGAGAAGAAGCGCGGCACCGGATCGGCGGGCGACATGTAGTAGCGCGCGTACAGCACTACCAGGGCGCCGATGCCCAGCACCAGCATGCAGAACATCCAGGCAAAGCCGTCCATGCGCACCACGATGTTCAGTCCCAGCGCAGGCAGCCACGGAATCTCCTGGCGCAGCACGCCGCCGTGGGCTATTTCGGGAAAGAACAAAGCGGCCTGTACCAGACAGACCAGGGCGATCAGACCAGCCAGCGTGGATTCGGTGTTGCGTGCGTTGGCAGGCAGCACCGCGGCCATCAGGCTGCCGATGAAGGGCAGGAGGATGAGTGCGATCAGGGGCATGGGCTTTTTTATTCTACGGGCAAGCGTGGAGGAGGCCGCTATGAAAACCTGAGCGTGTTGAGGCCATTGGTCATGCATTAGGCATGAAAAACCCGCCAAAGGCGGGTGCAGGGCAGGGGCGTGGTGTATCAGGCCGCCGGCTTGGGGGTCTTGGCCGCTGGTGCCGGGGGCGTGTTGGCGGGCTTGGCGGTGGTGGCTGGCGTGGCCGTCTTGGCTTTGTAGCTCTGGCCGTTGATGGTCAGGCCTTCGCCGGACATCTTGGCGGCATTGCCCGGGCCTATGCCCTGGACGCGCCCGATGAAGTCTTCCCAGTTCTTGAATGGGGCAGTTTTGCGCTGCTCCACAATGCGGGCGGCAGTGGCGGGGCCTATGCCCTTGATCTGGTCCAGCTCGGCCGGGGTGGCCTTGTTGGCGTCGACGGTAGCAGCGTGTGCCAGGCCGAATACGCACAGGGCGGCGGCGGCGATCCATTGCTTGAGCATGCGGTCTCTCCACAAAAGAAAAGGGACGACGGCAAGAGCGCCGCCTTGCACATGCTGCAGGGGGAATGGCCCCCGTGGGGGCGGGTTAACCCCAAAGCCCTGTGCCGGTGGGCGGCGCAGGGCGATGAGCCGATCAGCGGCGGTCTGTGTCTGTTGCGCCCGGTCGGCGCGCATAGCGGCCGGCAATCACCGCCGACACCATCAACTGCATGGGGTGGAACAGCATCAGCGGCAGCACGATGCTGCCGACCATGCTGGCCGGGAACAGCACCTTGGCCATGGGAACGCCGCTGACCAGGCTTTTTTGTGCGCCACAGAACAGGATGGCGATTTCGTCTTCGGTGCTGAAGCCCAGGCGGCGGCTGGCGAACACGCACAGGGTCATGGAGCAGGCCAGCAGCAGTGCGCACAGCACAAACAGGCCTGCCATGGCGGGCAGCGGCATTTGCGACCACAGGCCGGCCACCACGGCGCCGCTGAAAGCCGAATACACCACCAGCAGGATGGAGCCCTGGTCCACCACCTTGATGGATGTGCCCATCCACTGGACGATGGGGGCCACCCAGGGGCGCATCAGGTGGCCGACGACGAACGGCACCAACAGCTGCAGCGCAATCGTGCCGATGGCGGCCAGCGGATCGGACGACGAGGCGCTGACATGCAGCAGCATACCCACCAGCAGCGGGGTGAACAGAATGCCCAGCAAGGTGGAGCCCGATGCACTGCAGATGGCCGCAGGCATGTTGCCGCGTGCCAGTGCCGTCAGTGCAATGGCGGACTGCACGGTGGCGGGCACGGTGCACAGGAACAGAATGCCCAGGTACAGGTCGGGTGTGACCAGGGGCTCCAGCAGCGGGCGCAGCGACCAGCCCAGAATGGGGAAGGCCACAAAGGTGATGGCCGTGATCACCAGGTGCAGGCGCCAGTGGCCGATGCCGGCCAGAATGGCCGGGCGTGACAGCTTGGCGCCATGCAGAAAGAACAGCAGCACGATCACCACGGTGGTGGCAGTGTTCAGCCACTGTGCGGGAACGCCCGAGGCGGGGAACAAGCTGGCGAGGGCCACCGTGGCCATCAGCATCAGGGTGAAGTTGTCAGGAAGAAAGCGCGGGCGGGACATGGACAGGCGGTAGAGACAGAGGGCGGACTGCGGATTGTCGGGGAATAATCCGCAGGTCGCAGTCTGCAGCCGGTTGTGGGCGGCCATGGCCCGCCGTGGCATGACCGCATTGCGGCATAGGGTGTAGAGTTGTCCCGCGGCGCACTTGGGAGTGCAGCGTGGAGGCGGCCAACGCCAGCGCACCAAAAAAATGGATACAGCCCTAAACTTTGCTGCAAAGTTGTCGATGAGGACACATCACAGCTGAAAAAAGGAATGCCATGTTGGTCATCAATCCAGGTCAAGCCGAAGGCCAGCAGGCCCCCTATACCCGTGGTCACACCTTCCAGATGCCGGTGTTCAAGCCGGGTGTGCGTGTCATGCACGCAGGCCGCTCCGAGACCGTGAGCCATGTGGTGCTGCGCCGTCGCGAAATGATGGTGCATCTGGTGGGGCGCGACGAACCGGTCAAGCCCGAGCGCCTCACGCTGACGCCCACGATGTTCACCACCGAGCGCCGTCCCGAAGTGCTGAGCTGGTTTCTGTAAGCCCGTCTCTGGCGCCAGTGGCGCACCAAACACAACAGGCTGCCTATGGCAGCCTGTTGTGTTTGGCGAAGGGCCTGAGAAGGGCAGGCGCGCGCCTGCAAGGCTTTAGTCGGCCATGGGTTCGCCCAGGCGCACCGCCGTGGCAGCATCCCAGCCTGCGTTGAAGGCATTCAAGGTGCCTGCCGGCATCAGCATGACCACGGTGGAGCCCAGCAGAAAGCGCCCCATCTCCTCGCCTTGTTGCAGTGTGATCTGCTGGTCCTCGTAGCGCCAGTCGCGGATGTCGCGGGTGCGCGGCGGGTTGACCACGCCGTGCCAGACGGTGGACATGCTGCCCACGATGGTGGCACCCACCAACACCAGGGCAAACGGGCCTTGCGCGCCTTCAAAGATGCACACCACCCGCTCGTTGCGGGCAAACAGGCCGGGCACACCACGTGCCGTGGTGGGGTTGACCGAGAACAGATCGCCCGGCACATAGATCATGCGCAGCAGCCGTCCGGTCTGCGGCATGTGGATGCGGTGGTAGTCGCGCGGGCTCAGGTAGATGGTGGCGAAATGCCCGTTGTCGAACTGGCTCGCCAGCGCCGCATCGCCGCCCAGCAGTGCCTGGCTGGAATAGTGGTGGCCCTTGGCCTGGAAGATCTGGTCGCCGGCAATGGGGCCGATCTGGCTGACTGCGCCGTCCACCGGGCAGATCCAGCGACTGTCGCTCAGCGGGCGCGCACCTTCGCGCAGCGGGCGCGTGAAGAATTCATTGAAGGTGGCGTAGGCCGCGGGGTCCGGGTTGGCCGCTTCCTGCATATTGACCTGGTAGCGCTGAATGAACCAGCAGATCACCGATGTGGTGAGCGAGCCCGCCTGCTTGCCGGCCAGGTGGCCCATGAGCATGGTGAGGGCCTGTTTGGGGATCAGGTATTGCGGGAGTACGGCAAGGCGGTCGGACACAGGCAGAGGGCTCCGGAAGAGGGCAGTTGGCAACAAGTGGCGTAAGTGTGGGCGCGATTCTATCGGTGCTGTGCGCAGGGCTAACCCGTGGTTGCTATGATTTTGAGCATGTTTCCAGTGAAAAAAACTGCGGAGAGCGGAGCATCCCATGTCTGAAACCGACCAGCGGCCGCGTGCTGCGGCCCCCGGCTCCGGGCCGAGCCCGGCGGCGCCAGTGGTCCCGGAGTCCGCGCAGATGCCCACGCCGCTGGGCTCCCAGCATGCCCAGCTGACGCGTTGGGCGCTGTGGCTGCGCAATTTCTGGCCCGGCCCGGTGCGCATTGATCTGCAGGAGCTGCTGCGCATGGCCTTCGGCGTGGCACTGGGGCTGCTGGTGACAGGCATGTTGTCGCGCTGGTGGACGGATGTGCCGACCAGCACCTGGATGGTGTCGTCGCTGGGGGCCAGTGCGGTGCTGCTCTTCGGTATGCCGGCCAGCCCGCTGGCGCAGCCCTGGCCGGTGCTGGGGGGGACCGTGGTGTCCGCCCTGGTGGGCGCGCTCTGCCAGCGCCTGGTGCCGGATCTGGCGGTGGCGGCCGCCCTGTCGGTGGGGTTGAGCATTTTGCTGATGGTGCCGCTGCGCTGCATGCACCCGCCAGGGGCCGGTTTTGCCGCCTTCGTGGTGCTGGAGCATGCCGATGGCGTGGCGCTGGTGGCCTTCCCCATTCTGTTCAATGTGGCGGTGCTGGTGCTGTGCGCCGTGGTCTACAACACCTTGACCGGCAAGCGTTATCCGCATCCGCAGCACAGCTACAAGGGCGCCGGGTCGGCGCGCTTTGTCTCGGCCGACCTGGATGCCGCACTGTCCCATTACAACCAGGTGCTGGACATCAGCCGGGCCGATCTGGAAGGCTTGCTGCACATGGCGGGCAAAGCGGCTTTTCAGCGCACCCTGGGCGATCTGCGCTGTGCAGACATCATGTCCCGGCCGGTGTTTGCGGTGGAGCCACAGGTGGCACTGAAAGAGGCCTGGGCGCTGATGCGGCAGGAGCAGGTCAAGGCGCTGCCCGTGGTGGATGCGCAACACCAGGTGCTGGGCATTGTGTCGGTGACCGACTTCATGCGGCTGGCCCAGCTCGATGTGCGCGACGGCCTGGGTCAGCGGCTCAAGCACCTGGTGTCCTGGCGCAGCAACAGCCAGGGAACGGTGGGCGACATCATGTCCCAGGATGTACAGGTGGCCGGTGACGACGGTCTGGTGACGACGCTGATCCCCTTGTTTTCGGAAGCCGGTCACCACCACCATATTCCCATCGTGGATGCGCAGCGCCGGCTGGTGGGCATCGTCACCCAGACCGATCTGGTCCGCACTCTCAGCAAAACCATCGGCTCGGGTGACTGAGCGGCGCCGACACGCAGCAGCGGTCGTGCCATATTTTTGCCATCGTGCGGGCGTTTCCTGGCGTGGACGCGAAAAAAGGCAGCGGTCAAAAAAAGACAGTGCCTGTTGCAGCAGGTACAATTGAAGGATTTTCCTCGAGCAGTGCCAAGCCTTGCCCGGGAAGCGTGTGGAAGGCCGAATGCACGGCCTGGAGCGCCTTTCCGTCTGATCTGCGCCGTGGCTGGCGCAGTGCACCCGCTGTCTGTCTGAAGGAAAGGGCCGTCGCTTGTGGCCCGGCAGGTGGTTGTGGCCCACCTTGCGCTGGCACCGCTGACACAGATTGAACTGAAAGAATTGAAATGGCTAAAGAAGAACTGATTGAAATGCAAGGCTCGGTCACCGAAGTGCTGCCCGACTCGCGTTTCCGCGTGACCCTGGAAAACGGTCACCAGCTGATTGCCTACACTGGCGGCAAGATGCGCAAGCACCACATCCGCATTCTGGCCGGCGACAAGGTGTCGCTGGAAATGTCGCCCTACGATCTGACCAAGGGTCGCATCACTTTCCGTCACCTGGCAGGTCGCGGTCCAGGCCCCAACTCTTCGCGCTAAAGCGTTGGCGCCGCACAAAATGTGCATTTCGCGCCAACCAAGCCAAAAACCGTGTTGTGAGCACGTATAATCACATCTTTGTCGGAGCGTAGCGCAGCCTGGTAGCGCATCTGCTTTGGGAGCAGAGGGTCGCGAGTTCGAATCCCGCCGCTCCGACCATTGATTCAAGGGGTTAGCTCAATTGAGCTAACCCCTTTTGTCTTTTCTGGCCTGCGCTACAGGGTGCGTGCCTGCAGTCCCCTCCTGTCCCTTTGTTCCAGCTCCGGTGCCATCTTTGTGTGGCCTGGCGGCTTTTGGGGTGCGGTTTTCGCTGCTTCCTGGCTTCGGTCGGAGATGGCTTTGTTACGATCCATTCCAGCAATAGGAGAGGGTATGTTCATAGCCATTGTCTGGGTGGCGCTGGCGTTCGCGTGCGGATGGCTGGCAGCAAAGCGGGGGCGATCGGGAGTGGGCTGGTGCGTGGCCGCCTTGCTGGCGAGTCCTTTCATTGCAGGCATGCTGGTGCTGCTGCTCCCTGTGCAGGCCAGTGTCGAAATGCGCCGCCAGCAAAAGCGCTGCAAACAGTGTGACCCCAGGGGGCGGCGCAGCGCTGGAGAGTGCACGCAGTGCCTGGCGTCGGCGCCTTTCAATCTCTGAAGCCCGGCAGGCCTTCCAGGGCCTTGCGCACGCAGTACATCACCCGAAGCCCGCTCGCGGTTTTTTTGCGCCGGGACCTGCCCAGGGTGGTGCACAGCGGCTGTCGGCTGGGGACCGGTGTCTGACAGAATTTCACAAAGCGTGCGATCTGCCGCACATCTCTACCAAAATGATGCGGATTCGCTTCTATAGAAATTTCTGAATCGATAGCATTTCTCTGAAATACGGAAGGCTATCGTGATCGAGCAGTTGTGGGATGAGGTCTTTGAAGCGGCGCTGAAGCTTCACAAGCGCCTGGATGTGGAACAGTTGGATGGCATCCCTGCAGAATTTTTGCAGCAACTGAACGCGGCACAAAGCCAATGCTGTGCGTTTGCCGAAGAGCTGATGCAGCAGGCGCCCGGCCGCTTGGTCGCGATGGCTGCCGATCCGGAGGTGAACCACCGCGGGCTCCAGCTTGCGCATGCCTATGCCAGCCTGGTGCTGGAGGCTGCCCGGTTGCGTCGCACCCTGCCGCAAGCAGGGCGCGACTGAAACAGTGCATCCATCGGGCCGATGGGCGGCGTAAATCGGGTATACTTCTCGCTGTCCGGAGCGTAGCGCAGCCTGGTAGCGCATCTGCTTTGGGAGCAGAGGGTCGCGAGTTCGAATCCCGCCGCTCCGACCAAGATCAACCCCATCGAGTGAAAGCTCGGTGGGGTTTTTTCATGCTCATTTAATCCTGGTCAGTCCGCAAACCGGCAGAAAGCTGACAGTGGTGTCAGTTTGTACTGGCGATTTGTACTGCTATGGTCATAATTGGATTCATATATAAATTCAATGTGACCGCGGTGTTAGCTTGTCGCGCACCGCAGCAGACCCCTCACTGATACCCATGCCCATTCCACATGCGCGATACGCCCGCCAATGGGCTGGCCTGTTGGACGCCGTCACCCCTGCCGTGCGCGAGGCCGTGCGCACCGTGGCGCAGGCCCATGCCGAGGAGCTGGCGCGGCGTTTTTACCAGGACATGTCGCAGGAAGAAGGGGCTGTGCTCTTTCTGTCGAACATACCTTTGCGCCAGCGGCTGGAACAGTCGCTGCAGCGCTGGATGCGCAGCGTGTTTGACGGCTCCAGCCTGCTGCTGGAGCAGAAGGTGGCGCAGCAGGTGCATGTGGGCGAGGTGCATGCCCGCATTGACGTGCCGGTGCACCTGGTGCTGCAGGGGGCGCGCGGGCTGAAGGTGCATCTGCACCGGTTGCTGTTGCAGGCAGACGGCGCAGCCCAGCATGCGGCCGTGCTGGTGGATCTGTGTATGGAGATCATGAGCCAGGCCTATGCCCGTTCGATGGAGCGCACGGCCCGAACCAAGGATGCCTACCGCCTGCACGCGATCACCCACAACCTGGGCACCGAGCGCGAACGCCAGCGTGCGGCGCTGCTGGAATGGGAGAACCAGTTGCTGTGCGAGCTGGCCATGGAGCGCTCCGGTGCACAGCTGCCGCGCATGGCCGTGTCCGACTTTGGCCTGTGGTTTCACCACAAGGGCGAGTTCGTGTTCCGCGGGGCGCAGGAGACGCGCCGCATCGAATCGGCGATGCAGGACGTGGATGCGGTCTGGCTGCCCGCGTTGGAAGCGCTGGAGCCGGGGGCTCCGCGCATGCAGCAGCTGCGTCAGCTGCGGGACGAGGTGCGCCGCATCAACTACCACCTGGCCGCACTGTTCGAGCAGCACCAGGAGCTGGATGCCGGGCGCGATGTGCTCACCCGGCTGCTGAACCGCAAGTTTCTGCCTGTGGTGCTGGGCAAGGAAATGGGGCATGCCCAGCAGCACAGCGAATCCTTTGCCGTGCTGGTGGTGGATGTGGACCATTTCAAGCAGATCAACGACCAGCATGGCCACGATGGCGGTGACCGTGTGCTGCAGCAGGTAGCGGATGTGCTGCAGTCTGCCTGCCGTGGTGGCGACTATGTGTTCCGCCTCGGCGGTGAGGAATTTCTGCTGCTGCTGGTGGATGTGGGCCAGGCCCAGGCGGTGGCGCTGGCCGAGCGCTTGCGCCAGCGCATGCAGCATGAGCCCATGCGCCTGCCGCAGGATCGCAGCACCCAGGTGACGGTGAGCATTGGCGTGGCCCTGTATAACGGCCACCCGGACTACCAGCGCATGCTCCAGCGTGCCGATGCGGCGCTGTACCAGGCCAAGGAGAAGGGGCGCAACCGGGTGGAGTTGGCGTAGCAGGCTGCCGCCCCAGCCTGGGCTTGGCGCTGCGGGTGATCAGGCGATTATGGGAAAGGCGGGTGACCTGCTGCCAGTGCTTGGTGCGCACCAGACGGGGTGGTCCGGTCAGTGCTGCGCAGGCCAGGCGCACTCTGGCGCTAGGAGGTTGTGCTCAGTCTGCGCTGTGCACGCCCAGCAGGGCATGCAGATGGCTGCTGCTGGTGGTGTATTGCAGCAGCGGGGCCTGGCCGCTGAGCTGCTCGGCCACGGCAAAGGCGGCCAGCGTGGCTTCGTGGAAGCCGCACAGAATCAGCTTGCGTTTGCCGGGATAGGTGTTGATATCGCCCACGGCATAGATGCCGGGCTCGGCCGTGGCAAAACGGGCCGTGTCCACGGGCAGCTGCTTGCGTTCCAGCTCCAGCCCCCATTCGGCGATCGGGCCCAGCTTGGGTGAAATGCCCAGGTAGGCCAGCAGCAGATCGGCGTGCAATGCCTGGGTGCTGCCGTCGGGCAGCGCCACTTCCAGCGCTTGCAGGCGGCCATCGGCGGCCTGCTGTAGTGCTGCGGGCTGGCCTGCCACCACCTGGATACGGCCCTGGGCGCGCAGGTCGGCCAGTTGGGCCAGCAAGGCATCGGGGCCGGTGAACACATCGCGGCGGTGCAGCAGCGTGGTGCTGGCGGCGTCCTGTGCGGTGGCGCAGGCCACGGCAGCGGCCACGGCAGTTTCGTCGCCACCCAGTACCACCACGTGGCGGCTGCGGGCATGGCCCAGCTGGTGCGGGTGGTAGAAGAGCTGGCTGCCCACCAGGGCATCCGCCCCCTCTACCTTGAGTGCACGCGGCACAAAAGCGCCCACACCAGCGGCCAGGATCAGGCTGCGGGTGGCAAAGCAGGTGCCGGTGTGGGTGGTCAGCAGCAGGCGGTCATCGGCCAGACGCTGCAGCTGTTCCACCTGCTGGCCCAGGTGGTAGACCGGGGAGAAAGGTGCGGCCTGCTGCTGCAGGCGCTCCGACAGCTCCCGGCCGGTGCAGGCGCGGATGCCGGGAATGTCGTAAATCGGTTTGTCGGGATAGAGCTCGGCGCATTGGCCGCCGGCATGGGGCAGGGCGTCCACCACATGGGCCCGCAGGCCCAACAGCCCCAGCTCGAATACCTGGAACAGCCCCACCGGGCCGGCACCTACGACCACTACGTCGGTGGTGATCGGTGCGGCAGTGTCGGCGGGCTGCGCCGCAGCGGCTTGCAGGGGCATGGCGGCGTGGCGCTCAGCGGATCAGGTCGTTGATCTTGCCGGGCGTGCCGTTGAAGCTGTCGGCGTCAGGCAGCGAAGCCTTGCGCTTGGTGATGCTCTTCCAGCCCTTGGCCAGCGACAGCTCGGCATTCAGCTTGATGAAGGCCAGTTGGTCGGCAGGCACATCTTCTTCGGCAAAGATGGCGTTGGCCGGGCATTCGGGAATGCACACGGCGCAGTCGATGCACTCATCGGGATCGATGACCAGGAAGTTCGGGCCTTCGCGGAAGCAATCCACAGGGCACACATCCACGCAATCGGTGTATTTGCACTTGATGCAGTTTTCGGTGACGACGTGAGTCATGGTTGTTCTTATGGGGTTCGGTGAAACCCCAGGATTTTAGGTGTTTTCCCAAGTCCCTCCAGCAGGCGGGGCGGAACAAGGGTTAAAGAGACCCGCCAGACCGGTGCCTGGCAGGGTCCGGGCTGTTGCTCAACGCACCAGTGCCGCGCCGGCGGTGGCATTGCTGGCAGTGTCCACCAGAATCAGCGAACCCAGCTGGCGTGCACGGGTGAAGGGGGCTGCAGGAATGGCTTCCTGCAGTTGCAGTTCGACCTGACCGATGGCGTTGGCTTCCAGCTGCTGGGCCTCTTCCTGGTCCAGGGTGTTGATGTTCAGTCGGTAGGCCACGCGGCGCGCCTTGGCCTTGACCCAGCGGTGGCCATGCAGCGCCCAGTACACGCGGCCGGGCACCAGTGGCTCGTTGTCCATCCAGGCCACGGTGGCGGTGATGTCGCGGCTGGCCGGCCAGGGGCTGACGGCTGCGGGGGTGTCAAAGTCGTCCTCGGCAACGGTGGACTGCACGGGGGCGGCCACGATCCAGTCGCCGCGCGAGACATCGACCTCGCGGTCCAGCGTGATGCCGGCGGACAGGCCAGCTTCCACGCCCTTGGGTGCGCGGGCATGGTCGATCACCTGGGCGATGGTGGCCAACTGGCCGCTGGGCAGAATCTGCACCTGTGCCCCGACCTGGGCGCTGCCTGCAGCCACACGGCCCCAGAACACGCGGCGGCCCTGGGTGGTGACGGCGCTGTCGTGGAATTTTTCCACCCACTGCACCGGGAAAGCCAGCGGCAGCTGTACATCGGCTGGGGTGTTGGGCAGCTCTTCCAGCAGCTGCAGCAGGCTGGGGCCTTGGTAACCGGCCCAGCCAGCTTCGCGGTTCACCACGTTGAAGCCCTTGAGGGCCGAGACGGGAATGGTGGCGGCCACGGCAATGCCGGCGTCCTGGGCAAATTGCGCCAGTGCGCCGCGGATGTGGGCAAAGGCCAGTGCCGGGTCGGCCACGGCGTCAAGCTTGTTGACGGCAAACACCAGCGAATGCACGCGCAGCAGATGGGCCAGCAGGCTGTGGCGGCGGGTCTGGGGCAGCAACTGCAGGCTGGGGTTCTGCCAGTCGAGCTTGGTGGCGTCCACCAGCACCACGGCGGCATCGGCGCTGGAGGCTGCGGTGACCATGTTGCGGGTGTATTGCTCGTGGCCGGGGGCGTCGCCGATGATGAACTTGCGACTTTCGGTGGCGAAGTAGCGGTAGGCCACATCGATGGTAATGCCCTGTTCGCGCTCGGCAGACAGGCCGTCGGTCAGCAGTGCCAGGTCGGTTTCACCGCTCTTGGTCACGCCGGCCAGTTGGTCCTGCAGCACGGCGCGGGTGTCCACCAGCAGGCGGCCGATCAGCGTGGATTTGCCGTCGTCCACCGAGCCGCAGGTGATGAAGCGCAGCGCGGATACATGGTCATTCAGTGCTGCTGTGCCATCGGCACCGGCCTGGGCCGCTGTGGAGTTGATCGTTTCAGTCATCGCATTCTTTCAGTGTTCAAACACGTCCCGCCGCACTGGCGGTGTCGCCCTTCCGGCAGTACGCCCTGCCGGGGAAGGGGCAGGCGCGCAGCGCCTCAGGGCTGTGTCAGAAGTACCCATCCTTTTTGCGCTTTTCCATTGAAGCCTCGCTGGTCTTGTCGTCCATGCGGGTGGCACCGCGCTCGCTCACATCGGCGGCCAGGGTTTCGACCACGATGTCGGCGGCCGTGGCGGCCGTGCTCTCCACGGGGCAGGTGCAGGTGATGTCACCCACGGTGCGAAAGCGCACATCGCGCTGCACCACCTGCTCGCCGTCCTTGGGCGGCGTCAGCGGCGTGACGGGCACCAGCAGACCCTTGCGTTCCACCACATCGCGCTGGTGCGTGTAGTAGAGGCTGGGCAGAGCGATCTGTTCGCGGTCGATGTACTGCCACACATCCAGCTCGGTCCAGTTGCTGATGGGGAAGACGCGGAAATGCTCTCCCTGTGCAATGCGGGTGTTGAACAGCGTCCACAGCTCGGGGCGCTGGGCCTTGGGCTGCCATTGGCCAAAGCTGTCGCGGTGGCTGAAGATGCGTTCCTTGGCGCGGGCTTTTTCCTCGTCACGGCGGGCACCGCCAATCAGCGCGTCAAAGCGGAATTCCTCGATCGCTTCGAGCAGGGTGACCGACTGGTGCACGTTGCGCGATTCGCCGGGGTGGGCCAGGCGCACCGTGCCGCGGGCCATGGAGTCTTCCACACTGCGCACGATCAGCTCGGCGCCCAGTTCCTGGGCACGGAAATCGCGGAAATCGGTCACTTCCGGGAAGTTGTGGCCGGTGTCGATCATCAGCAGCGGATAGGGGATGCGGCCGGCACCAAAGGCTTTTTCCGCGCAGCGCAGCATGACCAGCGAATCCTTGCCGCCCGAAAACAGCAGGGCGGGGCGTTCAAAAGCGGCGGCCACTTCACGCAGGATGAAGATGGTTTCCTCTTCCAGCGCATCCAGGTGGCGGTTGCTGAGGTGGCTCAGCACGGAAGTATCCACACGGGCGTTCATAAATACACTTTCAAGCGAAACAGGTCTCTGGCGCTGACGCGGCAAGCGCCAGAAGCCAATGTTTTTCAGTGGGCGATGTGCAGACCGCACTCGCGGTTGTCTTCGCCCTTGGTGGGGTCCACGTAGTCGAAGTTGTTGGGCAGGCCATGCTGTTCGCAGTATTCGTACAGATCCTTGGACGACCAGTGCAGCAGCGGCGCCACCTTGATCAACCCGTCGGGGTTGATGCTCACGGGATCCATCTGGGCCCGCACGGCGGTGTCGGTGGCGCGCAGCGCGGTGAACCAGACCTTGGGCGCGGTCTCGCGCAGGGCGCGGGCAAAGGGCTCCAGCTTCACTTCTTCGGTGAAGGCTGCATGGCGGGGATCATCCAGCGCCGGCGTGGCGCCTTCCACGGCTTCGCGGTGGGCGCGGGAGCGGCGCGGCAGGTAGATCTTCAGATTCAGATTCAGCTGCTTGGTGACCGCATCGGCGAACTGGTAGGTGGCTTCGGTGTTGTAGCCGTTGTCCATCCACACCACGGGGACGCCGGGCTGGGCCTGGGCGACCAGGTGCAGGATCACGGCCTCGAACGGGCGGAAGTTGGTGGTGACGATGGTGGGCTGGTTCAAACCCACGGCCCAGCGCACCAGGGCCTGGGCGTCACGGCCCAGCTCGGTGTTGATGCGGGCCAGATCCAGAGCGGGGGCGAGCTGGCTCATGCGTGCTCCTCGGCGAAATGGGGCTTGGTGTGCACGGCATCGGCCTGGTAGTAGCCGCCAAAGCGCTCGAACTGGCGCTGGGCATCGGCCGCATCCACGTCTGCACGCAGCACGGCAGAGCTGAAGCCGGTGCGCTCCATCTGCACCAGCTGGTCGATCAGTACATCGCCGGTGGCGCGGATGTCGCCGGAAAAGCCACGGCGGCGGCGCAGCAGATAGGCCTGGCTGAAGGCGCGGCCATCGGTGAAGTTGGGGAAATGCAGGTCAACCTGGGTGATGCCGTCCAGATTGGCTTCCAGGGCATTCGCATCATTGGCCAGCACCAGCACGCTGGTGTCGCCTTCGGCGGGGCCGGCGTAGGCGGAGTGGGTCAGGATTTGCATAGGGGTTCCTTGTTCTTGTTCTGGCGCTCAGGCTGCCGCTTCTTCCTCTTCGGCGGCCGGGTGGCGCGCGGCCTTGCCGGCTTCCTTGAACGGGTCCAGGCCAATGCGGCGCACGGCATCGATGAAATGCTCGCCGGGCTGGCGCAGGTTGCGGTAGGTGGTCAGCACGGCCTCCAGCACGTCAGGCACTTCGGCGGCACTGAACGAGGGGCCGATCACCTTGCCGGCCACGGCTTCGCCCGACAGGCTGGAGCCGTCCGAGCCACCCAGCGTGACCTGGTACCACTCCTTGCCATCCTTGTCGACGCCCAGAATGCCGATGTGGCCGCTGTGGTGGTGGCCGCAGCTGTTGATGCAGCCGCTGATGTGCAGGTCGATCTCGCCGATGTCGTCCAGCTCGTCCAGGTCCTGGTAGCGCTGTGTGATGGCTTCGGCAATCGGCAGGCTGCGGGCATTGGCCAGAGCGCAGAAGTCGCCGCCGGGGCAGGCGATCATGTCGGTCAGCAGCGCCACGTTGGTGCTGGCCAGACCCAGGGAGCGGGCCGCCTGCCACAGCGCGTGCAGCTGGCTGACCTGCACCCAGGGCAGCATCACGTTCTGGTCGTGGGTCACACGGGCTTCGCCGGCAGAGAAGCGGTCCACCAGCTCGGCCAAGGCATCGAGCTGGTCGCCGGTAGCGTCGCCCGGGGCCTGACCAGCGCGCTTGAAGGACAGCGTCACGGCGCGCAGGCCGGCCAGCTTGTGGGCGTGGACGTTGCGGCTGATCCAGCGCGCAAAAGCGGGCTCCTGCGCGGCCTGGGCAATCAGGGTCTGTTCATCGGCTGCCGCGTCGGCCACGGCGGGCAGTGCGGGCGTGGTGAACATGGCAGCCACGCGGTCGAATTCGGCCTGGGGCACGGTGTGGGGGCCACCGTCTACTTCCACGATCTGGCGGAATTCCTCTTCCACCGCATCGATATAAGCCTGGCCTTCGGCCTTGACCAGAATCTTGATGCGGGCCTTGTACTTGTTGTCACGGCGTCCCAGCTCGTTGTAGACGCGGACGATGGCCTCAATGTAGTTCATGATCTGGTTCCAGGGCAGGAACTCACGGATCACCGTGCCGATCACCGGCGTGCGGCCCATGCCGCCACCCACAAAGACCCGGAAGCCCACTTCGCCGGCTGCGTTCTTGAGCACATGCAGGCCCACATCGTGCCAGCCGGTGGCAGCACGGTCTTCGGCGGCTCCGGTGATGGCGATCTTGAACTTGCGCGGCAGGAAGGCGAATTCCGGATGCAGCGTGGTCCACTGGCGCAGAATTTCTGCGTAGGGGCGGGGGTCGACCGCCTCGTCGGGCGCAATGCCGGCCAGCGCGTCGGTGGTGGTGTTGCGGATGCAGTTGCCGCTGGTCTGGATGCCGTGCAGGTTCACGGAAGCCAGCAGGTCCATCACATCGGCGGCCTTGGACAGCGGAATCCAGTTGAACTGCACATTGGTGCGCGTGGTGAAGTGGGCGCAGTGCGTGGGCAGGAAGGTCGTGCCCAGCTTGCCCTGGCCTTCCATGGCGGCCTTGAACACGGCGGCTTCGGGTTCGTCGTACTCGCGGGCGACGCGGGCCAGCACGCGGATCTGGTCGGAATTGATTTCCCCATAGGGCACGGCCACACGCAGCATGGGGGCGTAGCGCTGCACGTACCAGCCGTTTTGCAGGCGCAGCGGGCGGAAGTCATCTTCCGGGAGCTTACCGCTTTGCCAGCGCTCCAGCTGGTCTCGGAACTGGTCAGCGCGCTGCTGGACGAAGGCTTTGTCGAAGTCGGTGTATTGGTACATGGCTACGGTGCTTGCGTGGGGGGCACGGGCCGTGCATGCGATGCCGGCCTGGCTCTATGGGGCCGCACTGTAGAGAAAGCTTATATGGAAACAAACTATTGTTTTCTCCTTCATGTATATCTGTTTGTGTATATAGAACTGTCGTGCACGCTGACTAGCGCTGACAAGCGGTGCAAAAAAGCCCGCGCAAGGCGGGCTGGATGGGCCAAGTAGGGCTTCAGGCGGCCTGCATGTGCCAGCCAACTGGATACGGACGGTCAAGACGACCGGACAAAGCGCGAAGGCGCTGGTGGCACAGGGGGGCCCGGCGCTCAGAACGGCTTGGCGCCCATGATGGCGGCCGTGGCCAGCAGGAACACCAGTTGCAGCACCAGCACCAGGCGGCGGGTGCTGGGGTTGGGTGCAGTCAGCAGCCGCTTGGCAATGCCGCAGCACACGCCGTGCACCACGTACAGGATCAGGCCGATGTAGGGATACATCATCTGCTGCCAGGGGCCGACAAAGGTGACGGCCAGGCCGGTGAGCGCAGCCAGGCCGCCAAAGACCCGGGTGAAGACATAGCAGAGCGTGGCCTTGCGTGCGGGCAGTGGCTTCCAGGCCAGTGCAGTGAACAGCAGGGCGCACAGCAGGGTCAGCACGGCCAGCAGCATGTGGGAATGTTTGAGAGCGATGTACATGGGGTGATACGGTGTGGAAGTTCTTATGAAAACAGGAGCTTGCTGTGCACTGTTGGTATGGTTCTGCAGACTATTTTGCGTGGAAAAAATGCTTGCAGCTGCCAGTCAGCTATCTGTGGGCGGTGCTGCGGCGGCGCTGGCCGTGGTGCGCAGCGTCTCCAGGTGGATGCTGGTTTCGGAGTGGCTGATGCCCTTGATCAGGCGGATGCGCTCCAGCGCCCGCGCCAGTTCGGGCAGGGTGGTCACCTGCAGCTCGGCCAGCAGGTCCCACTGGCCGTTGGTGGCGTGCAGGGCCTGCACGGCGGGTTCGCCCAGCAAGGTGGCGGTCACCCTGCGTGCGTCATTGCCTTCGATGGCAATGCTCATCCAGGCCTGCAGTCCGCCGGTCTCGGCTTCGGGTTTGAGGCGCAGCGTATAGCCCACGATCACGCCTTCGTCTTCCAGGCGGCGCAAACGGTTGGTCACGGTGCCGCGCGACACCTGCAGCCGCGCGGCCAAGGTGGCCACGCTTTCACGGGCGTTGTGGCGCAGCAGGGCAATCAGGCGCTGGTCGATCTGATCCAGATTGGACATAGTGGCAACGATGGCTATCGATATGGCAGATTTTTGCCGATTTTGAACAGTTTTTGGCGATATGAATTGCCGCTGGCCTGTGTCACGCTCATGCCATCTCTTCCGCGCACCCTGGGTGCTGCTTTGCCGGAGGCAATTTTCATGACTGCACTGACCGCTGTACACCGCCTGCCGAGCGCCCAGGTACACACCGACTTCCTGAGCGCCACCGATGCCGCGCGCCTAGTGGCGCGTGTCGGCGTGGTCGAATGCGTGCGCTGCATCACCCAGGCGCTGGAGGCCGACTTCGGCCGCTGGAACGACTTTGACAAGACCGCACGCATGGCAGCCCATTCCGCGCAGGGTGTGATCGAACTCATGCCCGTGGCCGATGCGCACGATTACGCCTTCAAATACGTCAACGGCCACCCCGTCAACACCCAGCACGGCTTGCCCACGGTGATGGCTTTTGGCGCGCTGGCCGATGTGGCCACCGGCATGCCGCGCTTTGTCAGCGAACTGACGCTGACCACGGCCTTGCGCACCGCCGCCACCTCGGTCATGGTAGCGCGCACGCTGGCCCGGCCTGGCAGCCACCGCATGGCATTGATCGGCAACGGCGCCCAAAGCGAATTCCAGGCCTTGGCGTTTATCGATCAATTGGGGGTGCGTGAACTGCGGCTGTTCGATGTGGACCGTGCCGCCAGCGCCAAGCTGCAGCGCAACCTGGCACCGTTTGCGGCCCTGTATGGGGTTGAGGTGCAGATGGTGGACAGCGTGCATGCGGCGGTGCAGGGCGCCGATGTGGTCACCACCGTCACCGCCGACAAGCGCAATGCCGTGGTGCTGGACGCCAGCGCACTGGCGCCGGGCATGCACATCAACGCCGTGGGCGGGGACTGCCCCGGCAAGACCGAGCTGGATGCCGAGGTGCTGGCACGCAGCAGCGTCTTTGTCGAATATGAACCCCAGACCCGGCTGGAGGGTGAGCTGCAGCAGATGCCGGCCGACTTTGCCGTGACCGAGTTCTGGCGGGTGCTGAGCGGCGCAGCGCCCGGCCGGGTGTCGGATGCCCAGATCACCCTGTTTGATTCCGTGGGCTTTGCGCTGGAAGATTATTCCGCCCTGCGCACCATGCAGGCGCTGGGCCGGGAGGCGGGGCTGCTGTCGCGCATCGAGCTGGTGCCCACGCTGGCAGACCCCAAGGATTTGTTTGCCCTGCTGCACCAGGGTGAGGATATGCACCAGGCAACGCCGCCCTCCGTGGAGCGCGCGGCCTGGCACAAAGTGGCGTGAGGATGGAAATGCTTCAGAAAGACGAGTTGGCTGTGCAGGTGCACCAGGCCGTGACGCTGATCGGTGTGCCCACGGACGTGGGCGCGGGGCGCCTGGGTGCTGCCATGGGGCCGGATGCCCTGCGCGTGGCCCAGCTGGGCCCGGCCTTGGCGCATTTTGGCGTGGATGTGCAGGACATCGGCAATCTGGCCGGCCCGCCCAATCCGCGCGGTGCACGCGATGCGCAAGGCCTGCGCAACTATGCCGAATGCCAGGCCTGGAACCAGGCCACGCACGACACCGTGCTGGCGCAGCTGCAGGCCGGGCGCATGCCCATCATGCTGGGCGGCGACCACACGCTGGCCACCGGTTCCATCAGCGCCGTGGCGCGCCACTGCCGTATGGCGGGCAAGCGCCTGCGCGTGCTGTGGCTGGATGCCCATGCCGACTGCAACCTGCCCGACATCAGCCCTACCGGCAATCTGCACGGCATGCCCGTGGCCAGCCTGTGCGGTCACGGTCCGGCTCCGCTGGCCGGCATGGCCGGCTTCACGCCCGCGCTGCAGGGGCCAGACATCTGCCAGATCGGCCTGCGCAGCGTGGATGAGGTGGAAAAACGCATGATCCAGCGCCTGGGTCTGGAAGTGTTCGATATGCGTGCCATTGACGAACAAGGCATGCGCGCCGTGATGCAGCAGGCCCTGGCCGGGCTGGAGGGACCTGAAGGCGCCGATGTGCACCTGCACCTGAGCTTTGATGTGGACTTTCTGGACCCCGAAATCGCTCCCGGCACCGGCACCACCGTGCGCGGCGGCCCGAACTACCGCGAAGCCCAGCTGTGCATGGAAATGATTGCCGACACCGGCCGCCTGGCATCGCTGGATATTGTGGAGTTGAACCCGGCGCTGGACATCCGCAACCAGACGGCCGAGCTGGTGGTGGATCTGGTGGAAAGCCTGTTCGGCAAGAGCACGCTGGTGCGCTAGTGCGAAGCAGCCCGGGCTGACGTGGTTCCGCTCCGTCGCCCCATCCCGTCTCACCATCTGCGTTCCGGCATTCCCGGTGCGCTGCCGCAGGACGCCGTAGCGGCGTCCTTGCAGCTGCGCTACTCAGCCGCGCCGCTGCAGCCGTTCCGTTCCCAGGTGCAGCGCCAGCTTGGCGTCCAGCGGCAGTGGTTCACCGTGCAGGCGCGCGGCCAGCAGCTCGCCGCAGAGGATGGACAGCGTCAGCCCGCGTGCGCCCAGGGCGGTGAGGGCCCACAGGCCTGTCAGGTTCTCCCCAGTGCTGGCTGAGCCAGCCCCCGGGGCTGCAGAGCCCACCGCGTGCGCAGGTGCCGCCGGCCCCACCGGCCCCACGATCGGCAGCCGGTCGTGGCTGGCCACCCGCACCCGGCCCCAGGTCGGGCTGCAGCGGGCATCTTGCGGGTCAAACCAGGGGGCCATGGCTGCGCCGCTGGCGGGCAGCAGTGTGGACAGCTTGCCGTGGTTCACCGCGTGGGCGGCCGCCTGGTCGGCTGCGGAGATGGGCATGGCGGTCACATCGCGCTCGAAGGTGGAGCCCATGACCCAGATTTCACCATGCTGCGGGTCTTGCGGCTGTGGAATATGGGTGACCAGATTGCCATTGCCGTTGACCGGGAAGGGCGGCAGGGCGCTGGCGTTGTCTGCGGTGTGCAGCCCCCAGCTGATCTGCCCGCGGATGGGTTGCAGCGGCCATGGTTGCCGGTGCGGCAGTAAGTCAGCCGTGGCGGGGCCGCAGGCCAGTACCGCCAGGTCGGCCTCGGCCAGGATGCGGCCGTCTGCGTCCAGCGCCTGCCAGCGGCCATCTGCGCTGCGCTGCAGGCGGGCCACCACGGCATGCGCCTGCACACGGATCTGCGGGTGATGCAACTGGGCCTGCACCAGCTGGGCCGGGCGCACCCAGCCGGCTTGCTGGTGCCAGCAGGCCACGGTGTCCGGTGGGAGGCCGGCCCGGGACAGCTGGGTGGCGCTGGCGCTGTGGCTCCAATCGTCCCCCGGGCCGCCGGCCCAACTGGCCGGAAGGCCGGTGCCGCCGTCGGTGCAATGCTCCAGCACGCCGCTGTGGCCCCAGTCCGTGCCTTCCTGGCACAGGTCGCGCAGGCGCTGCAGCGTCTGGCGCACCCCGTTGCGTGACAGGCGCGAGAGCACACTGTCATCGGGCGATACATGCGGGCAGAACAGGCCGGCAGGCAGGCCGGAGGCGCCGTCCGCCGGGCCGTCACCGGCGACCAGCACCTGCACCTGCCAGCCACGCAGCGCCAGGCTGTGGGCGGCGGCACTGCCGGCCAGGCCGGCGCCCACCACCAAGGCCGTGCCGGCTTGGGCCACCGGGGATGGACCCGTCTGGGCGCGCACGCGCGGTTCCCAGGCCGGGTTGAAGCAGGCCTGCAGGTTGTCGCGCTTGGGGGGCACGCCAGGCACCTTGCGCACTTCAAAGCCGCATTGCGCCAGCTGGTCGCGCACCGCGCGCGCAATGGTCCAGGTGGCCAGTTGCGTGCCGCGCCGGCAGTGGCGGGCCAGGGCTTTCAGGGTGTGGGCATCCCAGATGCCGGGGTTGGCGCTGGGGCTGAAACCGTCCAGGTAGATGCTGTCGGCCACCGTGGTCTGCTGGCGCAGCATGGCCTGGGCATCGCCAATCCACAGCGTCAGCTGCACGCGGCCGTCTTCAAAGCCCAGGCGGTGCACACCGGGCAGCAGACCATGAAAGCGCGCGGCCAGCTGTTCGGCCAGCGGGCGCAGCAGGGGATCGGTGGGGGCAGCGCGCAGCAGATCGGCGGCGCTGACCGGGTAGGCCTCGACCGAGGTGAAATGCAGCATGCGCGGGCGCTGCGGATCGGCCTTCCAGGCCGCCCAGGTCACCAGAAAGTTCAGGCCCATGCCAAAGCCGGTCTCCAGCACGCGCCACTGTGCCTGGTCGGCCCAGGCCGCAGGCAGGCCACAGCCTGCCAGAAACACCTGGCGCGCCTGGTTCAGTCCCCCGAGTTCGCTGTGGTAGCGGTCCTCAAAACGGGGGCTGTAAGGAGTGCCATCGGGCAGCCAGGCAATCGGTTCGGACATGGGGGCAGGGTTCAGAGGAGTAAGACTAGGGGGCGCCCGGGCCGATACGGCCCAGGGCCTGCCGGGCAGGGCGGACGCCGCGCCACAGGGATCCGCTCAGTCCCAGCGTTGCTGGTAGGAAAACGTGGGCAGCCGCCAGTGAAAGCGGATGGCGGCCAGCCGGAACAGCAGCCCGCCCGCAAAGCACACCAGGGTGCTGATGTTGGGGCCGACATCCAGCGCGCGCAGGCCCAGGAACAGCAGGCAGACGGCCAGGGACACGCTGGCATACAGCTCGCGGCGGAAGACCACCGGCACCTGGTTGCACAGCACGTCGCGCAGAATGCCGCCGCTGATGCCGGTGATCATACCGGCCATCACCACCACCACGCCGGGGTAGCCCAGCTCCAGCGCCACATTGCAGCCGATCAGCGAGAAGGCGATCAGGCCCATGGCGTCCAGCAGCAGGAACACCTGCTTGAGGTGGATCATGTAGCGTGCCACCACCGTGGTCAGCAGGCCGGCGGAAATCACCAGGTACACATATTCGGGGTGCTGCGTCCAGCCAATGGGGTAGTGGCCCAGCACCATGTCGCGGATGGTGCCGCCGCCCAGTGCGGTGACGAAGGCGATCACGACCACACCAAAGATGTCCATGTTGCGGCGGCCTGCCGCCAGTGCGCCGGACATGGCTTCGGCCGTGATGGCGATCAGGTAGATCACCAGCATGACGGTGAGATTGGACAGCTGGAACGATTCCAGCAGGGAAACAGATGGAAGCATGGCGGACCCATACGTGAAAAAACCAGGCCTGGATGCTGTCCATGGCCTGGCGCGCCTCTCCCGCTGTCCTTTGTACCTGAGAGTTGCGTGCGCGCAGCCCGGTGCTGCGGCACTTGCCCCTTCGGTGAGCCGGGCCGGGTGGCACGGGCTGCTCTCCAGTTGGCGAATCTTTGCTGCGGTACGTCGGCCTGAGCGATTATGGGAGTTTGCGCCTTCGGCGGAGGCCGGCTGTGCAGCTGCCTCGCTCTCCCGCAGAAAACGGCGATTCTAGGCGCTTTTGTGCAGCGCAGAGGCCGCAGGGGCGTTGGTGCGGGGGAAGCTGCTTGCGAGCAGCGGGCAAAAGAAAGCCCCAGAGCCTGAAGCGCTGGGGCGGGTCTTCACGCAGCGCCCACAGCATCGCGTGGGCACGCTGCAATTACTGCGCGCTGGGGGGCGGCACAAAGCCGGCTGCGGCATCGGCGCCGGCACCGAAGAAGTGGTTTTCCATCTGGCGGGCCAGGTACTGGCGGGCGCGGGCGTCGGCCAGGTTCAGGCGGTTTTCGTTGACCAGCATGGTCTGGTGCTTGAGCCAGTCGGCCCAGGCTTGCTTGCTCACGCTTTCGAAAATGCGCTTGCCCAGCTCGCCGGGGTAGGGCGGAAAGTCCAGGCCTTCAGCGTCTTGGCCGAGCTTGATGCAGTGAACGGTACGTGCCATGGGGGAAATCCTGTCTACGGATGTTTTGGTAATAACAAACTGAAATCTTATTGGTTTCAGTTTTGAGGGTGGCATTCCAGAATGCACAGCAACGGAGCGAGAAGCCGTTTGACAACGCAACCAGAATCACCGAGACCCTCAATGACAAATCGCCGCCACTTTATCAAGTTTCCCCTGCTTGCCAGCCTTTTGACCGGCTTGACCCTCGGCGCTCTGCCGGCTCTCCCCGCACTGGCCCAGCAGCAGGTGACGCTGCTGAATGTCTCCTACGACCCGACGCGCGAACTGTACGTGCAATACAACCAGGCCTTCGCCAAGTACTGGAAGGCCAAGGCCGGCCAGGATGTGACGATCAAGCAGTCGCACGGCGGCTCGGGCAAGCAGGCCCGCTCGGTGATCGACGGCCTGGATGCCGACGTGGTGACCCTGGGTCTGGCTCCGGACGTGGATGCCCTGGTCAAGCACGGCGGTCTGGTGGCGGCCGACTGGCAAAAGCGCCTGCCGCACAACTCGGCACCTTACACCTCGACCATCATCTTCCTGGTCAAGAAGGGAAACCCCAAGGGCATCAAGGACTGGGATGACCTGATCAAGCCCGGCGTGTCGGTGATCACCCCCAACCCCAAGACGTCGGCTGGCGCCCAGTGGAACTACCTGGCTGCCTGGGAATACGGCAAGCGCAAGTTCGGCGGCGAAGCCGGCGCCAAGGACTATGTGAAGAAGGTCTACGGCAATGTGCCCGTGCTGGACACCGGCGCGCGCGGCTCCACCATCACCTTTGCCCAGCGCAATGTGGGCGATGTGCTGCTGGCCTGGGAAAACGAAGCCTTCCTGGTACTCAAGGAGTTTGGTGCCGAGAAGTTCCAGATCGTGGTGCCTTCCGTCAGCATCGTGGCCGAACCCACCGTCTCCGTGGTGGACAAGAACGCCGACAAGAAGGGCACCCGCGCCGTGGCCGAGGAGTACCTGAAGTACCTGTACTCGGACGAAGGCCAGGACATCGCCGGCAAGAACTACTACCGTCCCACCTCGGAAAAGGCGCGGGCCAAATACGCAGCCCAGTTCCCCAAGCTGGATCTGTTCACCATCGACCAGGCCTTTGGCGGCTGGTCCAATGCCGGCAAGCACTTTGTGGATGGCGGCAGCTTCGATCAGATCTACACCAAGAAGTAAGCACCACGCGGCGGGGTGGCGCACGTCACCCCGCTGCACTCAACCAAGGAGCATGCCATGCAAGCACAGCCTGCCTACCAGCCTTATTTGAAAAGCAATCTCGCCCCGCGCGGCAAGGCGCCGCAGGAGCAGGTGCGCCAGCTGCTGCTGGTCACCGCCCGGCAATGGGGGGTGCGGGCCATGGCACAGCAGGCGGCATCAGTGGCACGGCCCTGCTGGCAGGCAGGTTGAGCCTGCCCGCTCCCACATCGCGTTCGTAGGGGTTGATGCCTTGTTCTTCCGAAAGGAAGGCAAGGCTTTTTTGCATGGGACCTGCAGACAGGTGGTTGCACAGGCATTTTGTGTGCGCCTTCTATTGCACTGCAGCATAGTTTGGTGGCGCAGAAAGCGTGCAGGGCTGGAAACACCTTGCACTGCACAGTTCTGTAAACGAAAAAATACGAACCGGAGCGCGGCAGATGCGTGAAAACGGCGTGCCAAAAAATAAAGCCTGCAGCGCAAACTGCAGGCTTTTAAAAAAGAAACTGATTGAAGTTGAACTCGCTTTGAATAAGCTTGGTGATGGCCATCCAAGCTTGTTCTCGCATAGGTTCCAAACCGCAGGGCCTGCACGGTCTACCAATCGGACTCTCCCCCCTCTCGGAATCCCATGAATATTGCACACTGCGATTTGGAGCCTGAATATTAACCGATTTCTTCCCATAGGATTTCTATATGTCAGGGGAATGAAAAATCTCTGATGAAAAGCAACAAACCGTACCGAGTTAAGCAAACCGTCAGTTTGGCGTGAGCGCGGTGTGCAATATGCACTGCGCCAATGCCGGGGTGTGAAACCGTCAGCGCATTATCGGCGCGGCCCGGGTGGGCCGTGCCTGTGCACACCCAGGAGCAGCCCCGTGGCGCCGGGGCTGCTCCTGGCCGTTGAGGCGGCCTGATCCCCGCGCTTGACACCTTGGAAGGCGCCAGGGCGCGAAGGGCAGGGGATGCCGGTTACGCCATGGTCATCAGGCTGGCATTGCCGCCAGCGGCGGCGGTGTTTACACTGACGGCACGCTCCAGCAGCAGGCGTTCCAGTGGTACCGGCGCCGTGGCGTCGGCCAGGTGGCAGCAGCCCACCAGCGGTCCGCTGCGCTGGGCCAGGGCCTGCAGCAGGCTTTGCAGGCTGGCGGCGCTGCCTTGGTGCAAGACCACATCCACTTCGGTCTGGGCCAGGGCGCCGTCGTCCACCAGTTGCACGCGGGTTTGCACGGCTTCCGGCAGGCGGCTGTGCAGCAGCGCATGCTGGCTGCTCCACAGCGCCTGGCTGCCCACGGCCAGCACCGCGGCCAGCTGGCGCAGCAAGGCGATGTCGCTGTCCGCCTGGCACAGCACCTGGGCACGCGGCAGCAACTGGTAGGTGTTGCGTTCACCGGTGGGGCCGGGCAGGGCATAGCGCAGGCCCGCAGGGGACTGGGCGGGCAGTTCCTGACCATAGGCGTGCACGGCTTCCAGTGCCGGCTGCAATGCCGACCAGCGGGACAAGGCATGCAGGGCTTCGGGTTGCTGGACGCTGTCGATAGCCGGGCTGCAGGCGCGCTCCAGCAGGGGGCGCAGCCGGCCGGGATGGCGGGCCAGCAGGCGCAAAAGGTACAGCGGGCCACCGGCCTTGGGGCCCGTGCCCGACAGGCCTTCGCCGCCAAAGGGCTGCACGCCCACCACGGCCCCCACCATATTGCGGTTCACATACAGATTGCCGGCGTGGGCGCGCGCCAGCACGGCCTCCACGGTTTCGTCGATGCGGGTGTGCAGGCCCTGGGTCAGGCCATAGCCGGTGGCGGCGATCTGGTCCAGCAACTGGGGCAGCCGGTCACGGCGGTAGCGCAGCACATGCAGCACGGGGCCGAAGACTTCGCGCTGCAGCTCACTGATGGCGTCAATCTCGATCAGCGTGGGCGCCACGAACGTACCGTTGCCATCCACCGCCGGAGACAGCGGTGCCTGCGTGGTGCGGTGGCCCTTGGCCTGCATGGCGGCAATATGCTGGCGGATGCCGGCTTGCGCTTCGGCGTCGATCACCGGCCCCACATCGGTGGACAGGGCGGCGGGGTTGCCGCTGGCCAGCTCCTGCATGGCGCCGCGCAGCATTTCCAGCACGCGGGGCGCGGCGTCTTCCTGCACGCACAGCACGCGCAGGGCCGAGCAGCGCTGGCCGGCACTGTCAAACGCGCTGCTCAGCACATCGCCCACCACCTGTTCGACCAGCGCGGAAGAGTCCACGATCATGGCGTTCTGGCCGCCGGTTTCGGCAATCAGCACCACCGGTTGGCCGTCCGGGCGCAGGCGCTGGGCCACGCTGCGCTGCAGCAGGCGCGCCACCTCGGTGGAGCCGGTGAACAGCACACCTTGCACGCGGGCATCGGCCACCAGGGTGGCGCCCACGGTCTCGCCCGCGCCGGGCAGCAGTTGCAGTGCCGGTGCAGGGATGCCGGATTGCAGCATCAGCTGCGTGGCCAGGTGGGCGACCAGCGGGGTCTGTTCGGCCGGCTTGGCCAGCACGGTGTTGCCAGCGGCCAGGGCCGCGGCAATCTGGCCGGTGAAGATGGCCAGCGGAAAGTTCCAGGGGCTGATGCACACCACCGGGCCCAGCGGAATGTGGGTGGCGTTGGAGAAGTCACGCTGGACCTGGGCGGCGTAGTAGCGCAGAAAGTCCACGGCCTCGCGCACTTCGGCCACGGCATTGGCCGAGGTCTTGCCGGCCTCGCGCTGCAGCAGGGCGATGAACTGGGGCAGCTGTGCCTCATAGGCGTCGGCGCAGGCCTGCAGCAGGCGGGCACGCTCGGTGGTGGACGTGCGTGCCCAGTCGGCGGCGCCGGCATGGGCGGCCTGCAGTGCCTGCTCCACTTCCGCCAGCGTGGCATCGCGCACTGTCCCCAGCGGGTCGCCGTGGTCGGCGGGGTTGCGCACGGCCACGGGCAGGGGGGCGGACGGCGCTGTGTCGGCAGGCAGGGCCAGCAGCGGCTGGGCATGCCAGCTGGCGCCCAGTGCCTGCTCCATGGCGGCTTGCAGCTCGGGCAGCACGGTGTCGCTGCTCAGATCCAGGCCTTGCGAATTGGCGCGTTGCGGGCCGTAGAGCTGGCCGGGCAGGGGAATGCGCGGGTGGTGTGCGCCCACGCTGCCTTCGTGGATGGTGGACTGGTCCACGACGGTGACGGGGGAAACCGCCAGTTCGTGCAGGGACAGCAGGGGGTCGGCAATGCGGTGCACGAACGAGCTGTTCGCGCCGTTTTCCAGCAGGCGGCGCACCAGGTAGGCCAGCAGCGTTTCGTGTGTGCCAACCGGGGCGTAGATGCGGCAGGGGCGGCCCAGCGGGCCCACCACCTGTTCGTACAGTGATTCGCCCATGCCGTGCAGGCACTGGAATTCATACTGGCCGCGCTGGTAGCTGGCGGGTTCGGCCATCTGGTAGATGCTGGCCAGGGTCTGCGCGTTGTGGGTGGCGAACTGGGGGTAGACCGCGTCGGGTGCCGCCAGCAGCTTGCGTGCGCATGCCAGGTAGGACACGTCGGTGTGCACCTTGCGGGTGTAGACCGGGTAGTCGGTCAGGCCGTCGATCTGGGCGCGCTTGATCTCGCTGTCCCAGTAGGCGCCCTTGACCAGGCGGACCATCAGCCGGTGGCCGGTGCGGCGTGCCAGATCGACCACATGGTCGATCACGAACGGGCAGCGCTTCTGGTAGGCCTGAATGACAAAGCCCAGGCCGTTCCAGCCCGCCAGCGATGGGGCCAGGCACAGGGCCTCCAGCAGGTCGAGGGAAATCTCCAGGCGGTCGGCCTCTTCCGCATCGATGTTCATGCCGATGTCGTACTGCCGGGCCAGTTCGGCCAGCTGCAGCACGCGTGGCAGCAGCTCGGTCATCACACGGGCGTACTGTGCGCGGCTGTAGCGCGGATGCAGGGCGCTGAGCTTGATGGAGATGCCCGGCCCTTCATAGATGCCGCGCCCGGCCGATGCCTTGCCGATGGCGTGTATGGCATCCACGTAGGACTGCATATAGCGCGCTGCATCGTCCTCGGTCAGTGCGGCTTCGCCCAGCATGTCATAGGAATAGCGAAAGCCCTGCGCTTCCAGGCGGCGGGCGTTGTTCAGTGCCTCGCCAATGGTCTCGCCGGTCACAAACTGCTCGCCCATCATGCGCATGGCCATGTCCACGCCTTTGCGCACCAGGGGCTCGCCGCCCTTGGAGGTGAGCTTGGCCAGTGCCGTGCCCAGGCTGCCTTCGCTGTGCGTGGCCACCAGCTTGCCCGTCAGCAGCAGGCCCCAGGCCGCGGCATTGACGAACAGCGAGGGGCTTTTGCCCAGGTGGCTTTGCCAGTCGCCGTCGCGGATCTTGTCGCGGATCAGGGCATCGCGGGTGGCGCTGTCGGGAATGCGCAGCAGCGCTTCGGCCAGGCACATCAGTGCAATGCCTTCCTGGCTGGAGAGCGAGAATTCCTGCAGCAAACCCTGCACCAGCCCGCTTTTGCCGCTGCCGGCCTTGCGTGCGCGCAGCTGCTGGGCCAGTTGCAGTGCCATGTCCTGCACCGCCTGGGCGGTGGCAGCGGGCAGACGGGCCTGCTCCAGCAGCGGGGCCACGGCCTGGGGCTCGGGAATGCGGCAGGCGGCGGTGATGGCGGCACGCAAAGGCGTGGCGGGGGCCGGACCGGTCGCAAAATGGCGAACCGCATCGACGGTGGTCATGGCAGAAACAGCGCCGGCAGGCAGGGGGCTGGACATGGAAGGCTCCCAGAGAACTGGATGGTTAATGAATTGCGCGATGATTTCCGAAAATGTGACGAATAAAATTCTGAAAAATGACAGACGCAACGAACAATTCACCAAGCGATGCCGATGAAGGCCTGCAGCAGGACAGCGGCCTGGACCGCATCGACCGGCGCATTCTTGCCATCCTGCAGGACGATGGCCGCATCTCCAACCTGAAATTGGCCGAACGCGTGGCCCTGTCGCCCACCGCCGTGCTGGCCCGTGTGCAGCGCCTGACGCGCGAAAAGTTCATCCTGGGCTACGAAGCCCGGTTGAACCCCCAGAAGCTGGGGGTCGGCATGTTGGTGTTTGTGGAAGTGCTGCTGGACCGCACCACGCCCAATGTGTTCGATGAATTCAAAGCCGCCGTGCAGGTGCATCCCGAGGTGATGGAATGCCATATGGTGGCCGGCGGCTTTGACTATCTGCTCAAGACCCGCATGGCCGACATGCACGCCTACCGCGCGTTCGCAGGCCGCGTGCTGTGGCAGCTGCCCGGCGTTCGCGAGACGCGCACCTATGCGGTGATGGAAGAGGTCAAGGACGAGGCACGGCTGCCGATGCGCTGAGCAGCGGCGGGCCCCGACCTGTCCGGCCCGTCGCACCATGGCTGGTGCGGGCTCTTCAGGCCGCCGTCGAGCGACGAAGGCCGCGAAGGCACCGGCAGTCTCCGTGTCCGAGGTTGGAATGGATCGGCGGGTGATCCGTTTCAGTGCAGTCCGGCTTTGTCCAGCCCGAACATCTGGTCCTTCGAGCCCGGCAGGTTGCGAAAGGCCACATTGAGGCGGTTCCAGCCGTTGATGGCCACCACGCGGAAGGTGAGCTCGGAGAGCTCGGTGTCCTCGAAGTGCTCGCGGGCGGCGGCATAGAGTTCGTCCGGGACCCCTTCGCCCTGGATCCTCGTCAGCGCTTCGGTCCAGGCCAGGGCCATGCGCTCTTGCGGCGTGAACAGCGTGGACTCCCGCCAGATGGTTAGGTGGTGCAGGCGCAGCTCGCGTTCGCCGTGGAGCCTGGCCTGCTTGACGTGCATGTCGAGGCAGAAGGCACATCCGTTCAGTTGCGAAGCACGAATGTCCACCAGCAGGGCGAGGCCCTGGTCCAGCTTGCCGGCCATGCCGAACGCGAGATATTTCCTGAACAGGTCGGGCGAGGTTTGCATGTAGTCGAGGCGTGGCGAATGTGCAGTCATGGTCATTTCCTTGGTACAGGTTGGCGTACCGGGCTTGCAGCAAGCGCGGTACATGAACAAGACGACAGGGCCGGGTGCTTTGTGACATGCGCACCGGATTTTTCTAATCCTGCACCGCCTGCTTCTGCACGATCCCGGCCAGCTTGTCCGGGTTGCGCTGTATGTAGAGTGCGCCGATGCGGCTTTCTGCCCCGGTGGCAGGGGTGAGAGTGATGGTCTGCACTGGTGCGCCATGGTTGTGATCGTCCACGATCAGGCAGCCAGGCAGACCATTGACCACGGTCGGCACAATGCGCCAGCCACGGTTGTGCTCCAGCTTCGCCCAGCCGATCAGGGCCTTGGCAATGCCGACGCTGCCGCGCAGCGGCCTGGTGATTGCGCTGACCTTGCCGCCGCCATCGGCCACCATCACCGCGTCGCTTGCCAGCACCTGCGCCAATGCGTGGATGTCCCGGGTGCGTATGGCCTGGGCAAAGGCTGCGGCCAGGCGCTGGCGCTCCTCGTCGGCAACTTCGCAGCGTGCGTAGCCCGCCTTGATGTGCCGGCGTGCCCGGCTGACCAGCTGGCGGCAGGCGTCGGTGCCGCGGTCGAGATGGCGGCCGATCTCTTCGTACTCCAAATCGAACACGTCGTGCAGCAGGAAGGCTGCACGCTCCAGCGGTGACAGGCGCTCCAGCGCCAGCATGAAGGCCACCGAGACGTCCTGGGCAAATTCCGTCTGCCGCTCGGGACTGGGGGCCCAGCCAAACAGCAGGTCGTCCTCGAGCAGCGGCTCGGGCAGCCAGATGCCTATGTACTGTTCGCGCCGCACCGCTGCCGACCCCAGCTTGTCGAGGCACAGATTGGTGGTCAGGCGTGACAGGTAGGCGCCCGGATTGTCGATCCCGCTCTCGTCCACCTCGACCCAGCGCAGCCAGGTGTCCTGCACGATGTCTTCTGCCTCCGCGCGCGAGCCCAGCATGCGATAGGCCAGCGCCCGCAGCCTGCGTGCATGTTCGGCGTCATAGCGGCGTGCGCGTTCGTCGGGAGAGTAGGAATTTTTCTGGATCACGGGTGCGGTCTCTCGGCTCGCCCCAAGCGGGCGCACCAGTATGACGACATAGCCTTCATGGGTGTGACATGAACGGCCGCGCTGTGACTCCGGCGGCCGGGAACAGCTGGCGCATGGCCCTGCGGGGTCAGCAGGCGGTATGCCGACCGGCTGGTGCAGGCTCTTGTCCTGTCCCTCTTTCCCAGAAGCCGTCGCAGGGGCAGGCGAATAGGTACCACATGAGACAATCGCGCCACCATGAGTGACCAGAACGACAAGATTTCCCCCGATACCGAGTACGCCGCCATGCCCGCCGCCGACCCCAACCTGCCCGAGGGCTGGCTGGAGGTGGTGTCCATGGACATGGAGGCCAAGGGTGTGGCCCGCAAGCCCGACGGCAAGGTGGTGTTCATTGACGGCGCCCTGCCGACCGAGCTGGTCACGGCCAATGTGCACCGCAAGAAGAACAACTGGGAAGCCGCCAGCCTGCGCGAGATCCACCGCGAATCCGCGCAGCGGGTGAAGCCCGGCTGCCCCAACGCCGGCCTGCACGAAGGTGCCTGCGGCGGCTGCAAGATGCAGCACATGCATGTCGCAGCCCAGGTGGCCGTCAAGCAGCGCGTGCTGGAAGACAATCTGTGGCACCTGGGCAAGGTGAAGCCTGAAACCCTGTTGCGCCCCATCGAAGGCCCGACCTGGGGCTACCGCTACCGCGCCCGCCTGTCGGTGCGCTATGTGATCAAGAAGGGCAAGGTGCTGGTGGGCTTCCATGAGCGCAAGAGCCGCTATATTGCCGACATGGAAACCTGCAAGGTGCTGCCGCCCCATGTGGATGCCATGCTGATGCCCATGCGGGCACTGATTGCCAGCCTGGATGCGCGCGAGACCTGCCCGCAGATCGAAGTAGCCTGCGGCGACGACGTGACGGCCCTGGTGCTGCGCCACCTGGAGCCCTTGAGCGACGCCGACCTGCAGCGTTTGCGTGACTTCGGCACGCAGTACGACGTGCAGTGGTGGCTGCAGCCCAAGGGGCCGGACACCGTGCACCTGATGGAGCAGGGCGGTACCCAGCTGGCGTATTCCCTGCCGGACTTCGGCATCACCATGCCGTTCAAGCCAACCGACTTCACCCAGGTGAATCCGCACATCAACCGCGTGCTGGTGACGCGTTCACTGCGCCTGCTGGCGGCGCAGAAGACCGATCGCGTGATTGACTGGTTCTGCGGTCTGGGCAACTTCACATTGCCGCTGGCGACGATGGCGGGCGAGGTGCTGGGCATTGAAGGCTCGGACGCGCTGGTGCAGCGCTCGCACGAAAACCTGGCGGCCAACAATGCGGCCCGCGCCGACGGCGACAAGCTGGCGCCCACCACGTTCGTGGCCCGCAACCTGTTCAATATGACGCCCGCCATCCTGATGGCCGACGGCAATGCCGACAAATGGCTGGTGGATCCTCCCCGCGAAGGTGCGTTTGCGCTGGCCAAGGCGCTGGCCGACATCCACCAGATCCGCATTGGAGCCAAGCAGACCGGTGTGGCCACCGAGGAGCAGCCCGATCTGCTGCCGCCGCTGCCCGAAGGCCATGAGAACTGGACGTTCCCCGAGCGCATCGTGTATGTGAGCTGCAGCCCCGCCACGCTGGCGCGCGATGCCGGCCTGCTGGTGCACCAGGCGGGTTACCGCTGCGTGACGGCGGGCGTGGTGAACATGTTCCCGCACACGGCCCACGTGGAATCGATGGCGGTGTTCGAGCGCGCTTGAGCTTGAGACCGGGCGGGGGCCGGATCGTGTTCCCCGGCACAGGACAGCGCCAGCCACAAAAAAAGCCCCGGTAACGGGGCTTTTTTGCGTCTGCGGCCGTGCGGCAGGCCATGGGTGACGCCGACAGGATCCCGGCAGGCCGCACGGCGGAAGGTGGCCGCCAGCGTCCGCGGGCTTCAGCTGCGGTCGCGGCTTTCGGTTTCGACGCCGTCGTTGTCCGAGCGGTTGCGGCGTTGCACGGGTTTCTGCGTGAAGACCGAGGGTGTGCCTTCGATCTTGAATTCGCGCATGTAGCTGTCCATGTCCTTCCAGCCTTCAAACACCAGACCCTTGGGGGACTTGGGGTTCAGGGCGTAGCAGTCTTCCAGTCCGCGCATGGCGTGGCGGCATGCACCGCCAATGGCGCGGGCTTCGCTTTCCTTGGCGACGGTGCGCGGATCCGGGCCGAGGCCGGGGATTTCATTGCAACCGGCCAGCAGCGCGCTGAACGCGCACATTGCCAGCAGGGTCGGGCGAAAGGAGTGGTGGATTTGGGGCATCTTGTCCCCATTATCGGCAGCTGCACCGGAATATTGAGTGCTTTTTACATGCTGCAGAGATGGCGCATCAGCAGGTGGTCTGACGGCGATGGAGCCAGCTGACACAGCGGTCAAAAAAAGAGCCACCGGCCAAGCTGGCCTGGGGATCTTGATCCGGGTGCAGGCCCTGGCGGGTGGCGCTCAGGCGGGGCGGCAGGGCAGGCTGCGTTCAACAGCCTGCCGCAGCAGACCGATTTACCAGCCCCACAGCAGGCTGCGTGCCACCCAGCCCTGGGTGCCGCTGGGGCTGCGCACCTTGGCCCAGCCGGCACGCTTTTCCAGCGTGCGCACCACTTCATGCTGTTCCAGCTTGCCGATCACGCGGTGGTTGGCGCCCGGGCCGTTGCGCAGATTGGCGGTACGGGCCTTGACCACATGGTGGGCCTGCGTGCTGGTGTTGGGGCGGTAGACCCAGCCCAGGGCGGATTCGTAGTCCCGCACTTTCAGCCAGTTGCCCTGGCGCGCAGTGACCTGCAGCGGGTAGCCCTTGGACAGCTCCCATTGGACCTGGGCGCGCGCCTGGGGTTGGGCGCGCACATTGGCGCTGTTGCCCTTGACGCTGACAAACTCCGGTGCCCGGGCGGCACTGGGCAGGGCGGTCCAGCTGGCGGCCAGGGTGGCAGCCACCAGCAGGGCGTGGGGAAGTGATGAACGGATGGAACGGTGAACGCGGTGTAGGGCGGCGGTGAACACGCGGCAAAGACTCCTGTGCGGGTGGTGCGCGGTGCCGCTGTCTGCCCTCAAGCCAGCCAATCGGGCGCCGCGCTGTGGATGGATGCTGCACCCGTCGGGGCCATGCCTGCCGGGGTGCATCTCTGGCTGGAGTGCCGCGCTGCGCCGAAAGTTCCCGGAAATTCAGGCGCTGTGGCGCTCTGCGGGGGTGGAGCCTGCTATGGAAGTTGTTGCGCGTGTGGTCCAGGCCAGTACAAAGCACAGCGCTAGCGTGGGCAGGGCTGCACCGGTCTGTGGCAGCCAGTGGGCAATGGCGTGGTAGCAGGCAATGCCGGCCAGCCACAGTCCGATCGACACCGGGTGCAGCGGGCGGGCGCCGGCCATCCAGTGGGCGGCGGCCTGGGCGCGGTCGGCGGCAGACTGGAACGCCAGGCGCCCGAGAATGACGCCGAACATGGGCACAAAGATGGAGCTGAGCGTCAGCAGGAACGGCTCGATGCTGTGCATGGGCAGCACCAGGGCCAGGGCGGTGCACAGGGCGGTGAGCAGCAGACCCCAGCGGCGCACGCTCCAGGCCGGCAGCAGGCTGTGCAGCGCCAGGCTGCCGGAATAGGTGTCGCCATAGGCGTTGTCCACCTCGTCGATCAGGATCAGTGTCAGCGCAATCAGGCCGCCCTGGGCCAGCAGCAAGGCGGTGAGCAAGTCCTGCGACGGCAGGGTCAGCGCCACCAGCACGCCCAGGCCATAGCACCAGCAGTTGGCCACGGCAAAGCCCAGCCAGGTGCCGCGCAGCGCGCTGCCGCCGCTTTTGCCATGGCGGGCGTAGTCGGCCACCAGTGGCAGCCAGGAGATGGGCATGGCAATCACCAGGTCCATGGCCGACAGCCAGGACATGCCGCCTTCGCCCCGGCGTTGCCACAGGCTGTCCCAGCCGATGGCGCTGGCGCGCTCGGCAAAATGCCAGCTCAGCCACAGCAGCGAGAGCACGACCAAGGGCAGTGCGATGCGTGCAATCAGTTTGCGCACCAGCTGGATCATGGAGCCGCTGATCATCAGCGCCACCACCGCACCCCACAGGGCCGTGGCGCCCAGCATCCAGCCCAGGCCGGACTGGCCGCTGATGGCCAGCGTGGCGTCGCGCATCACCACCAGCTCGAACGTGCCCCAGCCCATCAGCTGGACCAGGTTCAGCGCGATCGGCAGCTTGGCAAAGTGGCTGCCATAGACATGGTGCATCAGCGCCGCACTGCCCAGGCCGGTATCGCAGCCGATCTTGGCGACCCAGGCCAGCAGGCCGGCGCCGACGATGGAGCCCAGCACAATGGTCCACAGGGCTTCGCGCAGGCCCAGGGCCGGCACCAGATAGGCGCCCACCTGCATCACCAGCAGGCCCACCCCCAGGCTGAACCACAGGGAGGCGTGGTCGTGGGTGGCGAATACCCGTTCGCTGGCGGCCACCTGCGTGAGTGCCTGGTTGTGCGCCGGACTGTGCCCGGCAGCGTTGGAAGAGGGAGAAGAAGACATGGATGCTCCGTATCGATACGAAGCAGGGCGCGTGGCCAGCGTGGTGCGCGGGCGGGCTGCGCAGGGGAGTCCCTGGCGGCTGGCTGGCACCGAGATGGTTCGGCTTCCCTGCGCGAGGATGATCTCGATGCGCACCATCGATCCTCTCGGACCGGTGGTGCGCGAAACAGGTTCAAAGGGTGTGATCTCAGCCCATGCCCTGCGGCACGGACACCCCTAGCGGTTGCAGTCCGCCAAGACTGCGGCGGCGATTGTACGGGAGCACCCGCGCCGCCCATGTATATGGCAACAGGCGCCGCAGGGGCAGGCCTGGGGAGGATGGGCCTGGCAAGGGCGGGGAGTGCGAGAGCAGGCCGCGCAAGCGCATGAACGCAAAAAACAGCGCGCAATTGCAGCGCGAACCGATTCGGGTCGGAAAACTTGGCTACAATCACGGCTTCGCTTCTGAAGTGTTTCACCCAGTCCCTTGTGCCCTGGGACACCAGGAAAAGACTTCAAAAGCGGCTTCAAAAAAAGTTGCTGATTTTGTTTTTAGCACTCATTTTTGTAGCGTACAATCTAGTTTCTGTCGGAATGTAGCGCAGCCTGGTAGCGCACTTGCATGGGGTGCAAGGGGTCGCGAGTTCGAATCCCGCCATTCCGACCATTTATAAAAGCAAAAGGGCTAGCAACAATGTTGCTGGCCCTTTTGGCGTCTGAGACTTGATTTTTTTGTATTGACAACATGGCCAGCAACCGGCCCGTGCCGACCGCTACGCCAACACCCGACGGGTAGTGCATATTTATGATCGAAGGTTTGATTGCAGGTCGCCTGACGGGTACGCCCGAAGAGCGCACCGACCGTTTTGGCAAGCTGTTCATGGTGGCGCGCATGCGCGCCACAGCCAATGACGGCAGCAGTCTGTTTGTGAACGTGGTGGCGTTCGATCCCGTGCCGTGCAACCAGCTGCGTGAACTGGAAGAGGGCGACGCCGTGAGCCTGACCGGCCCCATGACCCCCAAGGTGTGGACCGACCGCCAGGGCGTGAACCACGCCGCGTTGGATGTGGTGGCCTACCGGGTGCTGGCCCTGCCGGTCAAGCAAGCGGTCCAGGACTACAACTGAGCGCAGTGCGCTGCTGATGGGCATGGTCCCGCGTCAGTCAGTGCCGGCATTTTTTAAGGTATGCAGCACATGCATGCCGCAGAAAGCCCGCAGACCGCAGACGGTTGGCGCAGCCGCAGCGGTCTGTACCGATGCCTGGGGTGTCCCGGCGCTTTATGCCTTTTATCGATATGCATCGGAAAAAGCATTCTGAGCTGCAGGCCTGGAAGCGGGGTACATTGCTGGTTTTTCCCAAGCTCTGAGAGATACCCGTGAACAAGCGCCATTTCTTCCGCAATGCCCTGGCCGTGGCCGCTGTCGCCACCCTGTCGCTGGTGGCCCAGGCCCAAGACAAAGTGATCAAGATCGGCGTCACCGCCGGCCCCCACGCCCAGCTGATGGAGCAGGTCAAGAAAGTGGCCGAGCGCGACGGTCTGAAGCTGCAGGTGGTGGAGTTCAGCGATTACGTGCAGCCCAACGCGGCCCTGGTCTCCGGTGATCTGGATGCCAACAGCTACCAGCACAAGCCATATCTGGATGCCCAGATCAAGGACCGTGGCTACAAGCTGGTGAGCGTGGCACCCACGGTCAACTTCCCGATCGGCCTGTATTCCAAGAAGGTCAAGCGCCTGGAAGACCTGAAGTCCGGCGCCAAGTTCGGCATTCCCAACGATCCCACCAACGGTGGCCGCGTGCTGCTGCTGCTGCAGGACAAGGGTCTGATCAAGCTCAAGCCCAACGTCGGCCTGAAGGCCACGCCGCTGGACGTGGTGGAAAATCCCAAGAAGCTGCGCTTTGTGGAGCTGGATGCGGCCCAGCTGGCGCGTTCGCTGGACGATCTGGATGCCTCGGCCATCAACACCAACTTCGCCATTGCCGCCGGCATGAGTCCGAAGAAGGACGCCATCACGCTGGAGCGCGCAGACAATCCCTATGTGAACATCATCGTGGTGCGTGAAGCCGACAAGGCCCAGCCCTGGGTGGCCAAACTGGTCAAGGCCTACCACTCGGACGAAATCCGCCAGTTCATCGACAAGGAGTTCAAGGGCTCCGTGGCTGCAGGCTTCTGATCGCGGTCAAGGCCTTCGACGTTCCACTGCCGAATCCCACCCCCGTCCGCAGCCGGTCTGCGGCAGGGGAATGAAAAAGCTGCCAGGTGCATACCGGGCAGCTTTTTTTGTGTCTGCGCGCAGCAGCGTGCCTGTGCGTGCGTGAGTGGGGGGGGCGTGCAGGTGGTCGGTGCCTACAGTTTGTGGTGTCCGCATCCGGCGCTGCCGGTGTGCTCAGGGGTTCAGCGCGCGCTGCGTTCCTGGGCGGTGTCGATGGCATCGACGATGGCTGCGCCGGTGGACTGCACGCCGGGGCGGTCAAAGCCGGGGCCGGGGGTCACATTGGGATTGGCCAGCAGGCGGGCGCGCACCTCCTGGGCTTTTTGCATGTCAGCCGGCAGGGGCGGGCTGGTGGGGCGGGCCGCGGCCGGGGGGGCCGTGGCGCGGCGGTAGGCATCGAACTGTTGCTGCTGCTGGCGCTGTTCCTGCGCTTCCTGGCGCCAGTGGTTGCTGAGGAAATAGCCCAGCGCAAACATGCACAGCACGGCCACCAGGCTGATGGAGACCGCGGTCAGTACCCAGTTCTCATCACTGGCGCGGCGGGGTTTGTGGGCGATGTACTGCGGCATGGCGATCTCGGGAAAAGCAACTGGTGCGCAACGCGGGCGTGGCACGCAAGCTAATGTAATTCGAGTTGGAACTGGATTGAATGCCTGGGGTTTGTGCGACGGATGGGTTGAGGTGGGGTGAGATGGCGCTCGTCTGTGGAAAAAAGCCTGCCACAGGACTGGAAGCGCCGCCTTGATGCATGCCAAGTGGGGGCTTGTGGCATCGCGAACGGCGATGGGTGGGGTGGCCGCGCTGGCGTCGGTGACCCCGTGGAGATGGGGTGCAGGATCTCTGATGTGTGAGGGTTGCGCCTTCTGTGGCTTCTTTTGTGCGCAAAGATCTATTTCTGCACGCAAAAAGTGCGTGGGGTGGCGGTGTGGCGGCAGCAGGCGCGGGCGGAGACGCTCTGCAGGATTTCCGACGGGCGGCATGGGGCTCGCGTCTGGGTGCGGGCCCCAGGGAAGACGCCATCGTGGATGCAGCGGGCGCTGTCTAGAATTTGCCGCTTCGTATCTGGAGACATACAAGGATTCCCCCCATGAGCATGTTCCGCCGTTCCTTTATCGCCACCTGCGCGGGTACCGCCCTCGCGCTGTCTGCCGGGGCCGTCATGGCCGCAGGCAAGGAAGTGAAGCTGGGTTACGCCCTGCCGCAAACCTCGCACTATGGCGCCGGCGCCAATGGCTGGTCGCAGGCCATCGAGAAGTCGCTGGGCGGCAAGTTCAGCTTCAAGCAGTTCCCCGCCAGTGCCCTGGGCGGTGAGCGCGAGCTGATCGAAGGCCTGCAACTGGGCACCGTGGAGGCGGCCATCGTCTCCACCGGTGCCTTGAGCAACTTCGTCAACGAAGTGGGCGTGGTGGACATTCCCTTCCTGTTCCGTGACACGGCCCATGCCCGTGCCGTGCTGGACGGCAAGTTCGGCCAGGACCTGCTGGCCAAGTTCCAGCAGCGCGGCCTAGTGGCGCTGGCCTGGGGTGAGCAGGGCTTCCGCCACCTGACCAACAACAAGCACGCCGTCAAGAGTGTGGCGGACATGAAGGGCCTGAAGATCCGCGTGACGGAGAACCCGGTGCACATCACCGCTTTCCGCACCCTGGGTGCATCGCCCACGCCCATGAGCTGGCCTGAGGTGATCAGCGCACTGCAGCAAGGCACCATCGACGGCCAGGAGAACCCGATCTCCGTGCTGGCCTCGACCAAGCTGTGGGAGGTGCAAAAGCACCTTACACTGACGGCTCACGTGTATGCGCCGGTCGTGTTCATCATGTCGCCCAGCTTCTGGGGTGGCCTGAGCGATGCGGAAAAAGCCGCCTTTACCCAAGGCGCGAAGTCCGGTGCTGCAGCCTCCCGCGCCTTTGTGGACGCTGTGGAGAAAAAGGGTGTGGAAGAGGCCAAGAGCCATGGCATGCAGGTCGTCGACAAGGTGGACCAGGCTGCTTTCCGCACCGCCCTGGAGCCTGCCTACCAGCAGTACGCCAAGAAGTTCGGTCAAAAGACGCTGGACACCATCGCGAACGTGAAGTAAGTAGCACGCGCAGTTTGCGACTGCACTGCAGGCCTGCGTCCTCTGGAAAGAGGGCCGCGGGCCGCATGCGTTGTGGGCTGTGTGTGCAGCGCCGCGGGGCAGGAATGGTCCTGGTCCGCCGGCAGTGTTGGACTCCTTACGGAACGATGGGACCAGGCGGGCAGCGCAGGCAGCTGGCCGGTTCGTCGTGACTGCATATGCTCGATCGCATCGAAAAAGGCCTGGTGGCAATCAACCGCTGGGTGCTGATTATTTTGTTGCTGGCCATGGCCATCATCATTTTCTCCAACGTGGTGCTGCGCTACACCACGGGTGACTCCATTGTCTGGGCCGAAGAAGTGGCCCGCCACATGATGATCTGGGTGGCCTTCCTGGGCGCAGGCCTGGCGCTGCGTTTTGGTGGCCATGTGGCCATCGACAATCTGCACCGCTCGGTCAGCACACGCACGGCACAGCTGCTGCGCGCGCTGGTGCTGCTCTGCCTGGCGCTGTTCTTCATCTTCATGACCATCTCCTCCAGCGACTACGTCTGGCGCACGCGCTTTCAGAGCACGGCCGCCACGGACATCCCGATCTCCTTTATCTACGCGGCCATGCCGGTGGGCTTTGTGCTGATGCTGGTGCATCTGCTGTTCATTGCACGCGGCTATATCGCCGACGGTTCCTACAAGGAATCCAACGAGATCGACGGCGAAGCCGCCGGCTCGCTGTAAACAGGGCTGAGAGAAAGAAAACACACCATGGCTTTGACCCTGTTTGTTTGTATCGTGCTGCTGATGGTGCTGGGCGTGCCCGTCGCCTTTGCACTGGCTATTTCTTCCGCGGTCGCCATCTTTGTGGGCGGCAAGTACCCCCAGCTGGTGGTGTTCAAGGAAATGTTCACCGGCATCGACAGCTTTCCGCTGATGGCGGTGCCGTTCTTCATCTTCGCGGCCGAGCTGATGTCCGGCGGTGCGCTCACCCATGTGCTGCTGCGCTTTGCTGCGCAGTTTGTCGGCCATCTGCGTGGCGGTCTGGGCTATGCCAATGTGGGCTCGTCCATGCTGTTCTCGGGCATCTCCGGCTCGGCCCTGGCCGATGCGGCCGGTCCTGGCGCGATGATGGTCAAGATGATGCAAAAGGCCGGCTACGACCGCCCTTATGCGGCAGCCTTGTCGGCCAACGCCGCCATCATGGGGCCCATCATCCCGCCGTCGATCAGCATGATTATCTACGCGCTGCAGGATGAGAACGTGTCGGTGGGCGGGCTGTTCATTGCCGGCTTCATTCCCGGCCTGCTGATCGCTGCCGCTCTGTGCGTGGTGAACTGGTATGTCAGCAAGAAGCGCGACTACCGCTCCACCGATGCACGCCCCTCGGGCCGCGAAATGCTGGTCAACACCATCAAGGCGCTGCCGGCGCTGGGCCTGGTGGTGCTGATCATCGTGGGCATTCGTTTTGGCATCTTCACCCCCACCGAAGCGTCGGTGGTGGCCGTGGTCTATGCCTTCGTCTGCGGCAAGTGGGTCTACCGCACGCTGCGCTGGGATGCGATTCCGGCGCTGACCTCGCGCTCGGCGCTGCTCACCGCTTCGGTGCTGCTGGTGATGGCGGCGTCCCAGCCATTCGCCTGGATTCTGACGGTGGAGGGCATTCCACAGTACCTGTCCGAGCTGATCATCAGCTGGGAGCTGTCGCCCATCATGTTCCTGATTGCGGTGAATGTGCTGCTGCTGCTGTTCGGCATCTTCATGGAGCCGCTGCCGGGCATCATGATTCTGGTGCCCATCCTGGCGCCCATTGCCAATGCCCTGGGCATTGATCCCATCCAGTTTGCGATGGTGGTGGTGGTCAATCTGACGCTGGGCATGATCACGCCACCGGTCGGTGGCCTGCTGTTCGTGACCTGTGTGGCCACCAAGACCACGCTGAGCGAGCTGAACAAGGAGCTGCCGCTGTTCCTGCTGGCGCAGTTTGTGGTGCTGATGCTGCTGACCTTCATTCCGGCACTGTCCACCTGGCTGCCGCACACGCTGGGCTTCTGAGCGCCGCCATCTGATAAAGCCCGCGATGTCGTTCGCGGGCTTTATTTATTTTGGGAATGAAAATTTTCTCTTTTATTTCCTGTGGTACTATACGTCTGTCGGGAACAGGTCAGCGCCACGAAGCAGGTGTTGATCCCCGACGCGAAATACCGCGAGGTGGAGCAGTCTGGTAGCTCGTCGGGCTCATAACCCGAAGGTCGTTGGTTCAAATCCAGCCTTCGCAACCAAAGACAAAGCCCTGGTCAGCAATGACCGGGGCTTTTGTTTTTCTGCACTGCATGGCAGCTCTGCCACGCAGTTGTCACACCGCAGTGGCAGGATGCATGGTGTTGGGAACCGGTGAAGCCGTTGGAACACTGCTTTGCCCCTGGCGCTAATTTCGAAGCTTGCGAAGCCCCGGCCTGCACCGCCGGGGCTTTTTTGTATGGAAAGTTAAACGAGCCCTTGCCTGACGGCAGCACGCTGGGGCAGACGATGGCCATTGCGTGGCATCCGCTGAAGACTGGAGGCAGCCAGGGCATTGGCGCCCTGGCACATGTTTCCAAGGAGAGGCAGATGAATACCAGCAAAGCAGACCACTTCGCACACACGCCGACCGACCCCGATCTGCGCGAGCAGGCGCAGCCCGGGCACGGCGTTCCTTCGCAAGACCCCGAGGACGCGGCCCAGGTGGGCCTGACGCCGGAGGAGGCCGCGCGGGAAACCAAATCCTCCTGGGTCGGCGGCGGGGTGATTGCCGGAGTGGCCGCAGGCGCGGCAACGGGCGCTGCCGTGGGTGGGCCGGTCGGGGTGGTGGTGGGCAGTGCCGTCGGTGCGGTGGCCGGGGCCCTGGGGGGATCGGCTGCGGACGCGGCGGTCAAGCCCGATCAGGCCCAGGCAGGCACGGGCACAGAGGACCGGCAGGGCACGAAGTGATCCCTCTGCGGCGGGCTGATCACGGGGCATTCGGCCAGGACGGGCCGCAGACATCCGGCTCGCTGCAAACCGTGCAGCCAGGCAACCAGAGCGGTCCTAGAAAAGGGCTAGGGGTTACTTGGTGGGGATCTTGCTTCCCAGTGGCTTTCCGTCCGTACCGCGGGCGTCCGTATCCTTGAGGCCGCGCTTCAGATCCTGGTGTGCCTGCTTCATTTCCGGGGGCGCTTTGCCATCCGTCATGTCCACCGACTGGTCGCGCTCATGCGGCAGCTTGGCGGCGGCTCCCGGGTCGGAAGGCTGCTGCTTGCGTGTGGTGTTGATCGTGGGTTCCGCGGGGGTGCCCTGGGGGGCTTTGGGTTGAGGTGTCATGTGTCACTCCTGTATCGGATCAGTGTGGATGGACACCGCAGCAGGGTGTGTAGGCCAGTTGCCTGCTTCTGAATTGTGTGGAAATGCATGTGGGGGCTTGTCTCACAGACAGGGGGCGCTGGGCGGCCTATGTTGGGGAGGTCTCGCACACGGTGTGCAGACACCAGACACCTGCCCACAGCAGGTGCCCATAAAGGAACCCACGATGACGGAAGCAAAAACGACCAAGTTGGCCCTGGATCAAAAGCGCCTGGACGCTGCCAAGCGCAGCCTGGACAAAGGCGCGGTGGTGCCGGACTTCAGTCCCTACCGTGAAGACATCATCAAGCTGCTGAACGATGCGCTGGCCACGGAATGGGTGTGCATCCTGCGTTACAAGCGCCACCATTTCACGGCTTCGGGCCTGGAGTCTCCCGCCATAGCCGAGGAATTTCTGGTGCACGCCAATGAGGAGCAGGCCCACGCCGACCGCATTGCCACACGCATCGTGCAACTGGGTGGCGAGCCCAACCTGGACCCCGACACCCTGACCCAGCGCAGCCATGCCGACTACAACGCGGATCTGGATCTGCACGCCATGATCCGCGCCAATCTGGTGGCCGAGCGCGTGGCCATCGAGGCCTATACCCAGATGGTCGACTTGATCGGCGACAAGGACCACACCACACGCCGCATGATCGAACAGATTCTGGAACAGGAGCAGGAGCATGCCGACGAACTTTCGGACTGGATGAAAAAGGCCCGATAAGCCGCGCCAGGCGATCCGTCCACCGTGCTGCGCTGGCTCACCCGTCTGTGCCGACGGGCGCGGATCGGGTGATTTTTGTGCGCAAGGCCTTCAGAATCGCTCCAGGCTGCCGATAACAGGCAGAGAGGCCGCATGGTTGCAGCCTGTAGCAAGGAGCGAAACTGGCTGTGAGCACTATTTCTGCAATCCGAACCGGCGTGTTGGCGGGTGACGTCAACCAGGGTGTGACGGTTTCGCCCAGCACTGCGGCAGTGAAAAGCGTGGCCGTTAGCACCACACCGGCGCGCTCTACGGTGGTGAGCGTGGATACGCGCGTCGCCTCGGACGTCACCTATGCCAAGTCGGCCTCCCTGTCCCAGAACCGGCAGGCATGGTCCAACCCGGTACAGGACGATGTGAGTGCCATCATGGTCCGCAACAGTGCGCGCCGCCAGTCCGATGGCCTGGCAGCGCAGTGGCGCGGGCTCGGCAGTGCCGTGCTCAGCCAGTTTGCGGCCACCGGCACGGCCTACCGGCAGACGCTGGTGAACTACGACGCCGCGGGCATGGGCACCGGATCTGCGAAAGAGCTGGATCAGGCGGCGCTGGACAGTTTCAGCAGCACGGTGGCAAAGGCCAGCCTCACGGTTCAGACGCGCTCGGGCACGACGGTGGAGCTCACGCTGGCTGTGGACCGGGGCGGCGTTCTGGGCCGCAATGGCTTGCAGGTGGAGATCAAGGCTTCCGGTTCGCTGAGCAGTGCGGAAAAGCGGGCGCTGGCCCAGCTGGCGCAGGGCTTTGACAAGGCGCTGGAAGGCTTGGGGCAGGCCGACCAGCCCCGCATGGACATTGCGGACCTGGCCAATTTCGACCGGAACGTGCTCAAAAGCGTGGACCTTTCGGTCAAGAACCCGGGCGAGGGCGAGCTGCTTTCTTCCTTCGACCTGCACCTGGGCGCAGACCGCAATGCGATTGCCTATGCCGGCGCGCTGGGCAAGGTTGACGTGGATGTGGACGCACAGATGCCGCTGGGACGGACGGACGACAAGCAGCGGCAAGCGTCCGTCACCGAACTGCTGCGCCAAGTGGATGCCGCAGCGCAGCGCAGCCATGCAGACAGCCGTCTGGTGACGCTGTTCAAGGACGCATTCAGCCAGTTGCACAGCGCAACAGGCGCCACGGGCGCACGGATTGCGGCATTGTCTGGCAACCCGCTGTCGGGCCGTATCGATCCAATGCTCAGCGGCCTGGCGGATTTCAACGCCAGCTTCAGCGGCGCCTTCGAGCGCACGGGGCGCTTCGGGGCCGTGGTGGAAACAGGCACGGCCTCCTACCAGCTCAGCCAGGAGACGACCCTGGTGCCCAGTGCCCAGGCCGATACCTGGAAACTCGACCAAAAGCAAAGTGAGAGCCTGGTGGCCCAGTATGTGAAGTCGCGCGGCGACGTCATGCTGGACATGAGTTCCGGGAACTACGATGTCTTTACCGTGAACGACAGCACGGAGAAACGGACCACGGTCTCCGTGGTGGAGGGGCGGGTGAGCGATGCCCAGCGGACCACCGAGCAGAACCTGCTGCAGACCATGAAGAAGCTGGTCAACTTCAAGGTGGAAGAAGAGCAGGAAACCCCGGTGAACCGCAGCCAGCTGGAAATCCTGCAGCCCACCGCCTGAAGCCGCCGGGCGCAGCGTGCCTGCTGCGCGCAGCGCCAAAGGGAACCCGAAGAAGCCTGCCTGGCCGTTGCCCGGTGGGCTTTTTTGCATTGTCTGGTGTGGCCCGGCAGGGCGTGTGGTGCCAGGGCGGTCCAGCCGTGTCGGCCTGTCGCCCCTACGTTGGGCGCCCAAAGCTTGGCGCGTGAAGTCGCCCGCCACACAATTTCGCCATGACCTCCCTCGCTCTTGCGGCGTTCATCGCCCAGGCCACCAGCCGCAGCCGCCAGCAGCCGGATGCTGCCGACTGCGTGCTGGCCCTTGCCCCGCTGATGCTGGACCTGATCGATCAGGCCGGCTCCTTTCTGGAGCCGCAGCACTACCGCAGCAATGCCGCGGGCTACACCCGCAACCTCATCTTTGACGCGCCGGATGCCAGCCTCTCGCTGTATGCCATTGTCTGGTTGCCAGGCCAGTGGACCCCGGTGCACGACCATGGCAGCTGGGGCGTGGTCGGCGTGGTCGAGGGCGTGCTGGAGGAGCGCAGCTATGTGCGGCTGTCACCGGATCGCGGGGCGAATGCCGGAATCGAACTGGCACGCGGCGGCACGGTGCTGCTGCGGCATGGGGCGGTCACCAGCTTTGTGCCCAATCCGGATCACATCCATGTGACGGGCGTGCCCGCAGAGCGCTCACGTGCCGTCAGCCTGCACCTGTACGGCAGGACCATGAGCAACTTCAACATCTACGATGTGGCCGCCCGCACCCGCCAGCGGATCGAGGTCGTGCACAACGAAAGCTGAGCGAGGCAGCCTGGGGCGGTTGCCGGCTGTCCGCAACCGCTGCAGAGCCCGCCCCCTGGCAGCTTGGTATCGGTCTGCATGCAGGCCATGCATGTCCCGTCAGGCCAGCAGCGCCGCCACCTTGCGGGCCGTTGCCTTGGCCGACTGCGGGTTCTGGCCCGTCACGATGCGACCGTCCACGACCACCTTGGGGATGAATGGCAACCAAGCCTTCTCGTAGTGGGCGCCCCGGCGTTTCATTTCGGCTTCGGCGTTGTAGGGTAGCTGCCTGGCCACCCCGGCCAACACTTCTTCGGCCCATGAAAAGCCGGTGATGTGCTTGCCCTGCACCAGCAACGTGCCGTCCGACAGGCGCGTGTTCAACAGGCCGCAGTATCCGTGGCATACCGATGCCACCACGCCGCCCACTTCATAGATGCCGCGGGTCAGGGCTTGCAGCTGCTCGTCGTCCGGGTAGTCCCACATCACCGCATGGCCTCCGGTGAAATAGATGGCATCAAAATCGGCGGGGTCGAGGTGGCCGGGCGACACGGTATGCGCCAGCAGGTTCATGGCGGCGGGATCGTTCAGCCAGCGTCGGGCCGATGTGTCGGCATGGGGCCATCGCAGCGATCTAGGCTCCAAAGGCGATGCGCCGCCCTGAGGACTCACAATGCTTTGTGCATGGCCTTGTGCAGCGAAGAGGTCGTAGGCATGGGTCAGCTCCGAAAGCCACAGTCCCGTGGGTGTGGCGGAATTCGCATAGCGGTCCACATTGCTCACCACGTGCACGATGCGACGGGTCATGGCTTGCCCCCTTCCGTCACTGTGCGCGGCCGCGGGATGCCGTATGGATCTGCGCCAGCCCCTGGCGGTAGCGGGTCACTTCAAACGCCGGAAAGCGCCGCTTGAACTTGGAGGAGTCGAACAGATTGTCCTGCCCGTAGCGGGGCAGCAGCTCACGCAGCTCACGCACCTGCCTGGAAACAAGACCGGCGGCGGCAAGCATCCATGGGTGGAGCACCTGGTGGGGCAGGGGGCGTTCCCAGACCTCGGATGCCAGTGCGATGAATTGCCGGTAGGTCAGGCGGTCATCATCGCAGGGCAGGTGCCAGGTCTGGCCGAATGCATCCGGCGTGTTGCCCAGGGCCGCCAGCGCGCGGCTGGCATCCGGTGTCCAGATGAGTGTGCGCAGGGTGTCGTCGCGTACCGGCACGCGCGGCTTCTGGCCGGCCAGAATGCGATCGAGGATCAGGGTATTGGTGATGCTCTGGGTTTTGCCAGGACCGTAGAACTCGGGCGCCCGGCCGATGAGGGCCGGGATGTCTCCGCGCGCCATTTCTTCCAGCACCATGCTGGCCATGGCCGCGCGCACCTGGCCTTTGCGGCCCACGGGGGCAAAAGGTGCTTCCTCGGTCAGCGGGCGGCTGTCCTGCGGGTACATATAGGTGTTGTCGAAGTAGACAAACCGTGCGCCTGCTGCCCGCGTGGCATCCAGCGCGTTGCGCAGCATCACTGGAAACTGCGCCTCCCACAGGGCTGTATCCGGCGGCAGGCCGGCCGTGAAGTACACCGTGTGGCTGCCGTGGACGGCCCGGGCCGTTTGCGCGGCATCCAGCAGGTTGGCGGCCACCAGGGTATCGCTGTCGTGGATCTTCCGCGGCTGGCGGCTCACCAGTCGCAGGTCGGTGGTGTAGGTGCGGTGGAGTTCACGGGCCAGTTCCACGGCAATCTGGCCGGTGGCGCCCAAAATGGTGTGCATGAGACAGGTTCCTGCAGCGGTGGACAATGCATTCACTCTAACGTTAAAGTTAACTTTAATGTCAAGGTGAAAACTGGACCTCCCATGAAGATCGGCGAACTTGCTGCACGCACGGGCCTCGCGGCTTCGCGCATCCGTTTTTACGAGAAAAGCGGTCTGCTTCCCCCCGCTGAACGGCAGGAAAATGGGTACCGCGCATACGGTCCCCAGGCCCTGTGGATGCTGGAGATCATTGCCATGGCCCAAAACGCCGGTTTCACGCTGGATGAAATCCGCAGCCTGCTGCCGGATTCGCAGGCCGTGTGGCAGCACCAGGCCCTGCTGGAAAGCTTGCAACGCAAGGTGGCAGAGATTGAAAAGCTGCAGCAGCGCCTGGCGCAGAACCGGTCGCAGTTGCTGGCAGCCATTGCCACCTTGCACAGCCGTCCCGAAGATCTGGCCTGTGCGCAGCGCCCGCAATGGGTGCTGGAACAGTTGCGTGACCCGCGGTCTGCGACCGCCTGCTGAACACGCGCAGCCGACGGTTCCCGGGGCCTTATTTTCTTGGCCACGGCGGCCATGCCTGAACCGGGTAGAGCCGGGCAGAACCACGCCCATCGCGGCCCATGTGCAGACCTGGCAGCCCATCTCCACGCCAGAAAACAAAGCCCGCGCGGCGTGGGCCGGGCGGGCAGAGCACAGGGGGAATCTATTTGGGAATATGCTGGATATTCTTGGAATATCTGTCGAGGTGCTCCAGCAGGCGTTCGTACAGCTCGTCGGTGGCCATGGAGTTCAGCAGCTCGGTTTTGGCTTCTTCTGCATGGTGTTCGAACCGCTCCAGCAGGCCACTGCGTTGCATGGGCTCCAGCGTTTCGATGACGGAGAACAAAAGCGCTTCCTGCGCCAGGAGCTGGCTTTTCATTTTTCTCAGCTCAGTGGGCTGGTTTCCAAGGAAATCCATATGTCTCCGTTTTCTTTTCAGCGTGGATTATGAGCCTCCAAATACGCATGCATTGGCGTTCGGAGAAATAAATCAGCACCCGGCTACTCCCTTAGACTTACGCCATGGCCAACATCTACGATGCAATGGTCGCCGCGCTGCGCGAGCACTGGGATGCCCATGCAGGTGCATCGCCGCGACGGTTCGAACTGACACAGAAGGCGTTCAATGCGTTGACGGATGCCCGCAAGGCGGTGATGTCGGTCGGCAGCTACTGCCCCCCACCGGGCTGGGAAGCGGTTTTCCACGGCATTCCGGTGTCGGTGGTGGAGGGCGCCGACTGCCATGTGGTGGACACAAATGGCCAGCGCACCTCCCTGGGTATTGCGCCGCTGTACTGGGATGCGGATGGCCGGCAGGACCGCCGTCACACGCCCAAAAGCCAAGGTTCCTGAACCGGGTCCGACCAGGCTGGCGCCACGCGCTGCGGCGCGATTCTGCTTGTTTGATAGCGCCAAACAATTGGAATCAAATTGTCAATAAAAATTTTTCGTAGTGTCAATTACACTCTTTGACACTGCTGCAGCGGATCATTTCTTGCTCAGTGAAATCGCCCAGATCTTGCCCGGGTAGCACGTTCAGCCTGTCTGGCGGGCGCCCGGGGAACAAGTTGGTGGCCGGAGGGAGGTGCTGCATGAATGATGTTTCCGCATGGGGTCAGAGTGATGCTGTCTACAAAACACTGTTGGAATCCACTAAGGCCATACCGTGGAAGATTGACTGGGCGACCAAGAAATTTGCCTATATAGGTCCCCAGATTGAGCCTTTGCTGGGCTGGCCCCAGGACAGCTGGCAGACGGTAGAGGACTGGGTCATGCGCATGCACCCGGATGACCGGGATTACGTGGTGAATTTCTGCGTGTCGCAATCCCAGGCCGGCATTGACCATGAGGCTGATTACCGGGCACTGACGGCCGAAAACGGCTATGTCTGGATCCGGGATGTGGTGCATGTGATGCGCTTTCCGGATGGTAGCCCCGAGGCCCTGGTCGGGTTCATGTTCGACATCACCGAGCGCAAGAAAACCGAGGAAAAGCTCCTGGTCCTGCAGCGTGAGCTGGAAGCGCTTTCGTTCAAGGATGGGCTGACCGGCATTGCCAACCGGCGCCGGTTCGATGCGTGCTTTGCCATGGAATGGGACCGTGCACTCAGCGACGGCGCACCGCTGTCCGTGCTCTTGTTCGACATCGACTGCTTCAAGCAGTACAACGACGAGTATGGGCATATCCAGGGGGACAAATGCCTGGTGGATATCGCCAGCACCCTGAGCCTGGCCGTCGACGGCCCCCATGACCTGGTGGCCCGCTATGGCGGAGAGGAGTTCGTCATCCTGCTGCCACGCACCGATGCCGCGACGGCGCTGAAAGTGGCCAACCGCTGCCAGCGGCTGATCCAGAAGCGGTCGATTCCGCACGCACAGTCTCCGATCCGGGAGCATGTGACGGTCAGCATTGGTGCGGGCACCATCACGCCGGATGCAGACGTCGAGCCTTCGGCGTTTCTGGACGATGTGGACAAGCAGCTGTACGCCGCCAAGAAAAGCGGAAAAAACCGCATTGTGGCCATGCACAACGCCCCCAGTCTGGCCCCCAGTCCGCTGGACGCCAAATAGACGCCAAATAGCTTCCGTAGCGTGGGATCTTTGCGGCGGAGGTGGTTGCGGCCGCGCCAGCCCGCCAGCCCTCTAGCAGGGTTGGCCAGGGCAGCGTGCCAGCGCCGCTGCTGACACCGCTTTCCATGCCGTGGCTTCGCCGGGCATGCCCAGGGAGCCGTAGCCGTGTGTATGCAGCGTGCAGCAGCGCCCCAGCGGTTGCCGGGGTGACGCCTGCAGCACGCAGCGGCGCTCAACCGGTCAGAAGGTGTTCACGCGGTAGCTGCAGCCCACCAGCACCTTGCCGGGGTGGGTGACCACGGTGGACACCTCATGGCTGATGACCGTGTTGATGGTGCTGCTGCCCACTTTTTCCTGGGTGTGGTGGGCCACGCGCATGGCCATGTATTTGAAGCTGTCATCGCGCAGGGCCTCTTCGATGCCGAGCTTGTGGGCCACTTCCTGCGGCTTCACATTGTCCAGCACCGCCATCAGCGCGCCGGAAGCCAGCGCCACGCGCTGCGTGCGGTAGCCCAGTACCTTCACCGGTGCGGCCAGGTCGTACTCGTGCATGAAGGGGTTGGATTCATCCGGAATGCGTGTAAGCCCCAGCGCGGCAGCCCCTTCGCCCTCAGCACCCAGGGCCATGGCGTATTCGTTGTAGGTGGGCACGTCGTACCTGCAGGCCAGCATGGTGGCCACATCCACCTTCTGGGGATCGGACTGCCGCTGCTGGCGCTCTGCGGCGCCAGCCACCAGGGCAGCACCCGCTGCCATCACCACCACTGAATGCACCGCCGTCGAAAAGCCAAATCGCATCACTTCACTCTTTGCCAAAACGGTCATCCTACTTCAGCGGTGCGGCGCTTCTGGAGTCGCTTTTTGACGTGGATCACCGGGCCAGATGCCAGTGCAGGCCACCCAGGCCGAATGTTCTGGCGACACAACGGAGTGGCTTTCTGGCCCCATTGGCATGGGTAATGGGGATATCTCATGCAAGGCAGGCACAAAAAAATCCCCAGCAATGCCGGGGGAAGTCCTCTCATTCACGTGTGAGAGGAGGGAGATTTGATGCTCTCATTATGGGAGCGGCTGCCTGCTATTGCCCCACGCCCTCGGATAAATGGCGTGCACGCTGGACAAAAGGCGCATACCCTTCACACAGGTAAAGCAATGCGGGTGGGAGCAGGAGCAGCCATGGGTTGCTGGATAAATACCAGCCACTTCATCCATCAGGCTGCCGGGCTTGCGGCATAACCCGACTTGTCTCGTGCCAGAAGGTGCGTGCGTGCGGGCCGCCAGCAGGCGGCGGTTTTTCTGCATCTCCCCCAAACCATATTGGCCCAGGTTTTTCCCGCAGCACCGGCATAAAAAGGCCCGCATGCAGCGGGCTCATTGGGGCGGGTGCGCATTCACTCAGATGGCATATGCGGCACGGTCTTTGCCCTTGATCCAGACGGGTTCCCGGCCACGACCAGTCCAGGTGGCGCCGGTGGCCGGATCCCGGTACTTGGGCGCCACCGTCGCGCGCGCGCCTGCAGTGCGGGCGCCCGTAGTGTTCTTTTTGCCAAACACATCGTCGACATTTAGACCATATTGATCGACCAGCGCGCGTGCCTGCGCCACAGCCTGGGACTTTTCACGGTGCTGGGCCTCGGCGATCAGGGCGTCCAGTTCGGATTTCTGTTGAAGCAGACTTTGGTAGGTACTCATGGTGCAGATCCCTTCAGTGTGATGGTGCAGTGGCCGTTGATGGACTGCGGATATGGCGTTTACGAAGGTTTTACCCCGGGTACCAATACCTGGTAATCAGTGCCCGTTGATTGATTATCAATGGTATGGAGATATTTTTGATTGCTGGAATGTAAATCAATTTATATGGTGGCCATTTTCTACCCCAGCGCATTCATATTGCGTGCTGATCAGGTGTGGGTTGCCTGCACAGATCCAGGGGCAGGGCCGCCACGGGCTGTACACCGTTTTACCGTTTTGGGCCAATGTGGCGGAGGGCGGCGACAGGGCGTTAGGATGCAGTGCCCTACTGTGGAGCAAGCATGGAAAAGTACCGGTTCAATGTGTTTGGCGACATCCTGGCCATAGAGCGCCATGGCCCGGCCTGGCGCTGTTTTGCCATCGGGGGTGATGGAAAGCGTGGCCCGGTGGATCTGGCTATTCCGCCGGAGGTCAGCCATGCCGAGCTGCCCCAGTACCTCTACGACATCTACCACGAGCAGGCGGTGATGTCGGATGCGGAAATCTTCGAGATCCGCTGAGCCGCTCCTGCGCACCGCCGCCCCAGTCGCCCCAATCGCTCATATCTGCAGCGCCGGTCTGCGCGCCATTGGAGGCATGGGGGCGCTGTTTTCGAATGGTGCCAGCCTGCAGTTGTACAGGGCTTAGTTTTCAGGCTGTACCCAGTCGATGCTAAACCGCCCGGTTTTGAATATCTTGATGTCGACGGCCTTCCATTGCTGTGAATTTTCAGGAAGGGTGACGCTGAGCTTTTCTAGCAACATCGCAGGAATCAGGGGTCTACATGGCTCCAGCCTGTTTGTCACACCGCCGGCACTCACGCGGTGGGTCACCGACACTTGGTTGAGGCCTTTGTCATCCTTTCCATTGCGGGCGTAATGCACAGAAAGTTCATCCCAATTGCCTGGTGCATTTTCCACCAGGCAAGAGGCCAGGACCTGCACGATGTCCTTTTCGGCGTCGGCCCAGGCAGGGCTTGTAAAGCCCATGGCAATCAAGGCAGGCAACAGAAGTTTCTTCATCTGGTTTTCAGAAGCTATTGGGTTTATGGTGAGCTGCAAAGCAGCAAGGGATCTGGGTTTCACTGACTGTAAAAGAGGCAGAGCTATTTGCAGTGAAGGTCTGCTTTAGCGTTGCAAACGCGATTCTCAATATGTCGTTACTCAGTCAGGCGTGGTTCGCTAATTTCCCGTTGCAGGCCGCTGTGATGGCTGCGCGAACACACAGCCTGTGCCCGCCACGGTGACGTCCGCCTGGGGCGGAATTGGATTAGCGCACGATCAGGACCGGCATCTTGGCCAGGCGCAAGACCTTGCAGGCCACGGAGCCCAGCAGCACGGCTTCGGCGGCCGTCCACCCGTGGGAGCCGATGCAGATGCCCAGGCTGTCCAGTGATTCGGCCAGTTCCACGATGGCGGCGGCATCCTCTCCCATCATCACATGCAGTTGCCAGGGCGTGGCGGATGCTTGCAGCAACTGGCGCGCCTGGGCGGTGGCGGCCCAGCCGCGCCGTGCCAGTTCGCACTCTGCGGCTTCCTTGCTCAGCCAGGGCTGGACGTTCACCAGATCCAGCACATCCCCTTGCCCCATCGCCACCAGGTGCGCGGCGGCGGTCACCGCGCGCAGAGAACATGCGGAACCGTCCACGGCTACCAGCCAGCGCGTGCTGGTGGTGACGGCGCGGGTCTGGCCGCCGAACCAGGCCAGGGATGTCAGCCTGCCCAGGTTGTCGCGCCGCTCCAGATCCGGTGCTGGCATACAGGACGGGACAGAGGCCGAGATGGTGGCCGGTGTGGCTGCATCGCTCATACAACCCCCTTGGACGGTTTGCGGGCGGAGAGCTTCACGCTGAGCCACACGGAGACCAGCACGATCAATCCCACAATGGCCAGCGACCAGTGCGCCGGCATATGGAACCACGGCATGGCCAGCATCTTGCCCCCGATGTAGATCAGCACCAGGGCCAGACCGTACTTCAGCAGGTAGAAGCGTTCCGCCATGTCCGCCAGCAGAAAGTACAAGGCCCTCAACCCCAGTATCGCGAAGATGTTGGAGGTAAAGACAATGAAGGGGTCGGTGGTCACCGCAAAGATGGCCGGGATGCTGTCGACGGCAAAGACCAGATCGCTGGCCTCGATCATCAGCAGCACCAGGAACATGGGTGTTGCATGGCGCACCCCGTCGATGTGCACAAAGAACGCCTGGCCGTGAAAGCCCGGAGCCACCCGCATGTGGCTGCGCAGCCAGCGCAGCAGGGGGTTCTGTTCCAGGTCGGGCTGTTGCCCGTGCATGAACAGCATCTTGCCCCCGGTGATAACCAGCAGCAGCCCGAACAGATAGAGCACCCAGGCAAACTCGGACACCAGCCAGATGCCTCCCAGAATCATGATGGCGCGCATGGCGATGGCGCCCACCACGCCGTACAGCAGCACCCGGCGCTGCAGCTCCGCCGGGACGGCGAAGTAGGTGAAGATCATCACGAACACGAACATGTTGTCGACCGACAGCGCCTGTTCGATCAGGTAGCCGGTAAAGAACTCCAGCGCCTTGCGGTTGGCGATGTCGCGGCCGGCCGTGGCATCCAGATACCACCACAGCAGAACGCCGAATGTGGTGGCCAGCGTCATCCAGGTGACGGTCCAGCCTGCGGCCTCCCGCACCGACACCTTGTGTGCCTTGTTGCCGCCCAGAACGAACAGATCCAGGGCCAGCATGGCGCACACAAAGGTGATGAAGCCGATCCACATCGGGCCGGTGGCCAGGGTGTCGATGGTGTGCATGCCAAGGCTCCAGGCGGGGTGTGCCGTTTATGCGGTGTATTTCGTCAGGGCCGCTTTGGCCGGGATGCCCGGGCGGGCACATGGCGGGGCCGCCCCGGCCGCAGGCGCGGACCGGGTCAGCTGGAGGCCATCCACAAGGCGACCAGGCCCGCGCCGGCGCCAACGCCTGCGGGAATGCCAAAGCGCTCCATTTTGGTGGCAGCTTCCCCCGCAATCACCTCCACGGGCACGCTGGTGCGCGCCAGCACTTGGTTGGTCACCGAGTTTTCGACCAGCCGCACCAGCGCGCTCTTGCGCGCCGTGCTCATCACAATGCCGTCACAGCCCAGCCGGCGCGCGGTGTCGACAATGCAGTCCACGGTGTTGCCGACTTCCGTGTGCACGGTGTAGGGAATGGCCGCCGCATCCAGCAGCTGCCGGGTGCCGGCCAGCGCGGATGCGGCCTGCTCCTGGTGGAACTCCATCAGGTCGCCCTTGCTGGCGTAATCGGTGAAAAGCTGCGGAAAGGGTGGCTGCACGTTCAGCAGGTGGATGTCCAGACCGGGCTGCGTCTGGTACTGCTGGATCACATGGCGCACGGCGTAGTGCGCATTGGCGGAGCCATCGGACGGGACAAGAACTTTCAGCATGGTCTTTCTCCTGGCAGTTGCACGGTGTGTGCCACAGCGGATGGCGGTGCATGCCTGCGCCATGGCCGCATGGGTCCTGGGATCGCAGCGGGTGGGGCGGGCCGCTGCCCGGCATGCCTCCCAGGTATCCCTCCCCGTTCTTCCCCTTGGTGTTTCCCTGCATGCGATGCCCCAACGATAGCCATGCAGCCGGTTTGTAGAAGCAGATAATCAGGAAGCCACAGCTCTGAAAAACCGAACCATGGGTCCAGGCTTCAGTTACCGGCACCTCTACTATTTCTGGGTAGTCGCCAAGGAAGGCGGCATGGCCCGTGCTGCGGAACGCCTGGGCATGGCGGTGCAGACCGTCAGCACCCAGGTGCGCGAGCTGGAACGGTCCCTGGGCTATGCCCTGCTCAAGCCCGCCGGGCGGGGGCTGGTGCTGACGGATGCGGGGCTGGCCGCGATGCGGCAGGCCGAGCAGATCTTTCAGTTGGGCGAGCAACTGCCTGCGGTGGTGCACGATGCCGTGGGTACGCCGACGGTGCGCCTGGTGGTAGGCATTGCCGACGAACTGCCCAAGCTGGCGGTGCGCAGCCTGATGCAGCCCGCGATGCAGGAACCCCATCTGCGGCTGCTGTGCCTGGTGGACGAGTTTGCGGATCTGCTGGGGGACCTGGCGCTGCACCGGCTGGATGTGGTGTTGGCAGACCGCGCTGCCCCGCCCAACCCCAATCTAAAGGTCTACAGCCACCTGCTGTGCGCGTCACCCATCTCTTGGTATGCGCCGGCCTCGCTCTACGCCGCAGCCCGGCGGGGCTTTCCGCAGTCGCTGGCCAAGGTGCCGGTGCTGCTGCCCACCACCCACGCCGCGGTGCGCGCCAGGCTGGACCAGTGGTTTGAGCGCGAAGGCATACAGCCCCATGTGACCGGAGAGTTCGAGGACAGCGCCTTGCTCAAGACCTTTGGCGCGGCGGGCATGGGCGTCTTTCCCATGGCAAGCCTGGTGCACGACGAACTGACCACCCGCTACGGCGTGAAGCGCCTGGGCGATTGCGCGGGGGTGGAGGAGCAGTTCTTTGCCATCGGCGCCAGCCGCAAGCTGCTGCACCCGCTGGTGCAGAAGCTGTTTCCTACTGGCGGCTAGCTCGGTCTTGCCAGAGGCTCAAACCACTGACCCTGACACCCTGCACCGCGTTGCTCAGTGCGCAGTGGGCGTGCTCCAGCCCAGTTCCATGGCCTGCGCCATCAGGGCAGAGCCTGCGCGCAGCGGCTCTGGCTCTCCCACCGGGGCAAAACCGTGTGATCTGTATAACTGCATGGCCGGGGAGTCCGCTACCGTTACCCCCAGCCGGACACGCTGTGTCCCACGGCTTTTTGCCCAGGCCAGTGCCTGGCTCAGTAGGGCCCGGCCTGCCCCCAGGCCACGGGCAGTCGGCGCCACCCACATCTGGTAGATGTCGGCCACGCCGGGCTCTGCGGCGGACAGCTTGCACCAGACCAGGCCACACACCGTCTCACCATGGACGGCAAAAAGTGCGCGGTCCGTATCGCTTGCGGCTGCCGCTGCCATCCGTGCGGACCAGTGCTCATCCGCCTGCGTTGCTTCCGCCGCCCAGGTGCTGCCAAAGGCATCGGGGGCGTCCTGCAGCGCTTGCAGACGAATATCCCGGTACTTCGGCCATTCATGCGGGGCGATGGGGCGAACGGAAATCAAGGTGCATCCTTGGCTGCTGGTGGTCGGCAGCCATTCTCACATCTCGTTGCAGCGGGTTCAAACGGCAGGGGGCGAAAGTCGGGAAGCTTTGTATCCGGCTACCTCAAAACGTGCATTGATGGGAGCAATGACTGCAAAGCAGCGGGTGCCGCCATCCGCGGTCGAAAGCCGGGATCACGGTCTGGGACATGAAGCCGACATCGGTACGCCTGTTGCAGCGCCGAGAACGATGACCGCTGACCAGGGTGAAGCAGTCATTCAGCCGGTCTGGCCGGTACTCGGCGCACCAACCCCCTAGGAATGTCTGTTGCCCGTGCGGCCGAAATGGCGCTCTCGGCCAGAAGCGGAATTTCGAACTACTTTTTTCACTCTAAGTGAGATAGTTCCTCTTCAATATCCCTTTGCAACTGGCGCGGTGAAACGATTACCCCCTGCATTGTTGGCGTTGGGAATACTGCCGCAAGCATGCCGTCCTTTTCCATACCGGGAAGCCAACGACTCAAGAAATGGTGAATCTCAATGCTCGCTGGGGAATTTCCTGCCCACTCGCTACCTGCGCAAGCAGTTGCATAATCGGGATGTGGCCAAAAAGGGGACACAAGATTTCCACTGTTGTCTGAGGCTGTCACCCATCCATCTTCATTTCTCAGTCCCCACACAAATTCCCAGTCGGATACTCGACCGATGAAATGTCGATAACGCTGATGACTAGCAAGTGCCGATATAGCTTGGTACTGTTGCCGATTGAGTGAATAAGACTTTTCCATATGGGAATTGGCGCTGGATTAGTGAGGCATTCTGTCACCAAGTTACAGCCGGAGGTCTAGTCGTTCTAGAAATGATGAATTGACGGTAGCACCGATGCGTAGGACTGCTGTGGGTCGATCAAGGTCATCGGAGAGTGTTGGCCGACCGGCCGGAGGGCATCCCTTATAGTGCCGCCGATGACGAATCGACTGCAAGACGAAGTACTCCGACTGTTCCCGCCGCCGCTGCCGGACGGGAGCGTGCGGGCGCTTTGCATCGAGCTGGCCGGCCCGGCCGACTGGAGTTCGCTCGGGGCGCTGTGGCGCGGCGTTCAGGCCGAGCTGGACCTGCCGGCGCCGGGCATTGCCATCAATGGACGCCACGGCTATCAGCTGTGGTTCTCTACGGCCGTGCCAGTTGCTGCGACCGAGGCCGAGTCCTTCGCCGCGGCGCTACGCCGGCGCTGGCTGGCTCAAGCGGCCCCGCAACGCGTCCGCGTGCTGACGGCCAATCTCGAGGTCATCCTGCCACCGCAGCAGGTGGCCGTCGAGCAATGGGCCGCCTTCGTGGCCCCAGACCTCGCCCCGGTGTTCGAGGACACGCCCTGGCTCGATGTGGAGCCCGGCGCGGAAGGACAGGCGGATCTGCTGGCCCGGCAGCAGACGATCCTGCTCGATGCCTGGCAGGAGGCGATGCGACGGCTCGGCGCGGCGCCTGTACCCGCGCAGCCCGGCGCGCCTGCTGTGACAACCGCACCGCTCGTCAGCCAAGAGAGCGATCCGCACGCCTTCCTGCTGCGTGTGATGAATGATCCGCATGTGGATATGTCGCTGCGCATCGAGGCTGCCAAGGCGTTGCTCTCAAATTGAAATGTGCCTCTGGGGGCGATGCTCCAGAACCCGCCGGAGCAGTTTCCAGCCCGACTGACCAGTAATTCGCCCGCGCACCACCAGCCACTGATCGCCGTGCACCCGCTCTCGGAAGCAAACCAGTCATAGGAGCAGCCAGCCGTCGAATGCCCGGTGACAGCCTCCGCAGTCGTTCAGCGGGTCACCCGCGTCTGACTCAGACCAGCCTAAGCCCGCCGCTAGCGCGGATGCTTTAGACAGCTGCAGGCAGGCAACTGTTTTCCGCTGATGCATGCCCGCCCATACCCATAATCACGGCATGACTGCAATACGAATGTCCCGGCCAAATGACGGCGCGCGCGCCGTGGAAATTTGGCGTGATGCTGTGGATGCGACCCATGACTTTTTGACCCGCGAAGACCGGGTGGCGCTGGATGCCATGGTCTGCGGTTTTCTGCTCAGCGCCCCGCTGTGGCTGGCGGTGGACGGGAACGACCGGCCGCTGGCGTTCATGCTGATCGACAACGGCCACATGGAAGCGTTGTTTGTGGACCCTGCGGTCAGAGGCCAAGGCATTGGCGCAGCGCTGGTGCGCCACGGGCTGGCGTTGCACGCAGGCATGACCACCGACGTCAACGAGCAGAACGCTCAGGCGATAGGCTTTTACGAAAGCATGGGTTTTCAGCGCACAGGCCGTTCTGCGCTGGATGGGCAAGGGCGTCCTTACCCGCTGATCCATCTGCAACACGGTACGCCGGGGGCTGAAGGGCGGTAAGGGCCGCCAGGGGGCGGGCGGCGCTGCTGCCCCTTTGTCTCACCAACAGACTCTGCATTCAGACGCGCCGAGAGCACGCATCGACCGGGTGGCTCGCCATGGGGTGATCCGCTGTTTGCCTGCTTTCCACGTAGCAGGCAGCCCTGGCAAAGAAACCTCTGAGACGGTCAGCCGGGCCTGCCTCCCGAGAAGCGCTCTGCATCCTCTGTATCACTTGTCAGCAAAGACAAACACCGGTTCGTAGGTGATGGGGAAGTTCACCGAGCGGGCGATGAAGCAGACTTCGTGAATGCGGCCATGGATAGCGCGGGCCACTTCCACATTGCTGCCGGTTTGCAGCGTGATCTTTGGATGCAGCGTGGCACTGGCAAACCTGCCGGCACCGCCTGGGCCCAGCTCTGCGATCCCCACCGGCGTGTCCTGGTAGTCCAGCACCACCACCCCGTCCACGGCGGCATAGTGCAGGTACCACAGCATGTGGCAGGCGGCCAGCGCAGACAGCAGCAGATCTTCGGGATTCATCTTGGCGGGATCGCCACCCAGCAAGGGGTCGTTGGAGCAATGGATGACCGGCTTGCCCTCGACCGCGATGTCCCAGGTGCGGTCATAGGAGCGGTAGCCGACGGTGCCTTCTCCACGGTTGCCGGTCCACACAATGTGCGATTGGTATTTGTGCGTCATGGTTTTGTCTTGCTGCTGAATGGGGCTTATTTTGCCTATGCTGCAAGACGGTTCCCGAAGGTCCGCCGCCCTGTGCTGCCACGGTCTGCATGGTGGCCTGTGGCGGCGGAGGGGTGAGCCAATGAGAGGTGAGACCACGCTGTCCCTGCATGGCTCGCCTGCTCGCCAACTGCCGGCCACCGTCACACCAGCACCGCTGCTGACGCCGCCTGTGCGGCCAACCGGGGATCGGAGCGCAGGCTGCGGGCGGCGGCCACCATGTGCTGCAGTGCCGGAATCACTTCGGCCCACTGGCGCGTTTTCAGCCCGCAATCGGGGTTGACCCACAGGCGCTCGGCGGGGATGCGCTCTGCCGCCTTGTGCATCAGGCTGACGATGTGCTGCTGGGTGGGGATGTTGGGCGAGTGGATGTCGTACACCCCGGGGCCGATCTCGTTGGGGTACTGGAAGTGTTCAAAAGCGTCCAGCAGTTCCATGTCCGAGCGCGAAGTCTCGATGGTGATCACGTCCGCATCCATGTCCGCAATCGAGGCCATGATGTCGTTGAACTCCGAATAGCACATGTGGGTGTGGATCTGGGTGGTATCCGCCACGCCATTGGCCGTGATGCGGAAGGACTCCACCGCCCAGTGCAGATAGTGCTGCCACTGGGATTTGCGCAGCGGCAGGCCTTCGCGCAGCGCGGCCTCGTCGATCTGGATGATCTGTACGCCGGCGCGCTCCAGGTCCAGCACTTCCTCGCGGATGGCCAGGGCCAGCTGGTAGCAGGAATCGGCGCGGGGCTGGTCGTCCCGGACAAAGGACCAGTTCAGGATGGTGACCGGGCCGGTCAGCATGCCTTTCATGGGGCGGGCGGTGAGCGACTGGGCATAGCGTATCCATTCCACCGTCATGGCGCGGGGGCGGCTGATGTCGCCAAACAGAATGGGCGGCTTGACGCAGCGCGAGCCATAGGACTGCACCCAGCCGAACTGACTGAAGGCATAGCCGTCAAGCTGTTCGCCAAAGTATTCGACCATGTCGTTGCGTTCGGCCTCGCCGTGCACCAGCACGTCCAGACCCAGGGCTTCCTGTTCGCGGACGCTGCGCTCGATCTCGGCGCGCATGGCCGCCTGGTAGCTGGCGCTGTCCAGCCGCCCGGCCTTGAAGGCGCTGCGGGCCTGGCGGATTTCTGCCGTCTGCGGGAAGGAGCCGATGGTGGTGGTGGGGAAGGCCGGCAGCTTGAGCAGCGCCGCCTGCTTGGCGGCACGCACGCTGTAGGCGCTTTGGCGCTGGCCCACTTGGGCGGTGATGCGGGCCACGGCGGCACGCACGGCCGGGTTGTGCACGCGCGGCGAGGCACGGCGTGTGGCCAGTGCGGCGGCGTTGTCTGCCAGCTCGGCGCTGACGGCGGCGCGGCCTTGCGTGAGCGCCTGGCCCAGCACACGCAATTCGTCCAGCTTCTGTAGCGCATAGGCCAGCCAGGATTTGACGTCGGCATCCAGCTTGTGCTCGCTGTTCAGGTCCACGGGCACATGCAGCAGGGAACAGCTGGGGGCGATCCATAGGCGTTCGCCCAGGCGTTCGGCCAGCGGTTCCAGCCAGTCCAGTACGGACGCCAGATCCGTCTTCCAGATGTTGCGGCCATTGATCACGCCCAGCGACAGCACCTTGTGCGGGGGCAGCAGGCCCAGCAGTTGCTGCACATCGTCGCGGCCGGTGGTGACATCGATGTGCAGGCCGGCCACGGGCAGGTTGGCGGCCAGGTATTTGTTGTCGGCCAGCTCGCCAAAATAGGTGGCCAGCAGAATCTTGAGGCGGCTGGCCTTCAGGTGGTGGTAGGCCAGGTTGAAGGCGTGCTGCCAGTCGGCGTCCAGCTCGGTCACAAGCACCGGCTCGTCGATCTGCACCCATTGCACGCCCTGTGCGGCCAGCGTTTCCAGCAGTTCGGCATAGACGGGCAGCAGGCGCTGCAGCAGATCCAGCTTGTTGCTGTTGTCCTTGGCCTTGCCGATGGACAGGTAGGTGATGGGGCCGATGATGACGGGCTTGGCGTTCACGTTCTGTGCCCGGGCTTCGGCCAGCTGCTCCAGCAGGCGCGAGGCGTCCAGCTGAAAGGTGGTGGCGGCCGTGAACTCCGGCACGATGTAGTGGTAGTTGGTGTCGAACCACTTGGTCATTTCTCCGGCGGCCACACCGCCGCAGCACAGGGCATGCGCTTCGGTGCCCTGGGCGGAACGGCCCCGGGCCACGCGGAAGTAGTTGTCCAGCGGGTCGCCATGGAAGTCCTGCACCCGCTCGGGCAGGTTGCCCAGGGTGAAGCTCATGTCCAGCACCTGGTCGTAGAAGGCGAAGTCGCCCACGGGGACCAGGTCCAGGCCTTGCTGGCTGGCCCAGTGGCGTGCGCGCAGTTCGGCGCCCAGCTGTTTCAGTGCATCGCGAGAGGATTCGCCTTTCCAGTAGGACTCCAGCGCGAACTTGAGTTCACGCTGGGCGCCGATGCGCGGAAAGCCAAGGTTGTGGATGGTGGTCATGGAATGCTGCTCCTGTCGTCAAGCGTTGTGCGTTCAAGCAATGGGGGCGAATGCTAGAGATCGATATCCATGAAGTAAAATGGTTAAATCTCACATATCCATGAGTTGTATTCATTCATGCTGGAGCGCATCCATCTCGCCATCCTCCAAGAGGTTGAAAAACAAGGCTCTTTGACCGCGGCGGCCGATGTGCTGTGCGTCACGCAGTCGGCGCTGAGCCACAGCATGAAAAAGCTCGAAGGCCAGCTGGGCACCGATATCTGGCTGCGCGAAGGCCGCAGCCTGCGGCTGACGCAGGCCGGGCAGTACCTGCTGGCCGTGGCCAATCGCGTGCTGCCGCAGCTGGATCTGGCCGAAGCCCGGCTCAAGCAGTTCGCCCAGGGAGAGCGGGGGGCGCTGCGCATCGGTATGGAATGCCACCCCTGCTACCAGTGGCTGCTGAAGATCGCCTCGCCCTATCTGGCGGCCTGGCCCGATGTGGAAGTGGACGTGAAACAGAAGTTCCAGTTTGGCGGCATTGGCGCGCTGTTCGGCTACGAGATCGACCTGCTGGTCACGCCGGACCCGCTGTACAAGCCGGGCCTGGAGTTTGTGCCGGTGTTCGATTACGAACAGGTGCTGGTGGTCTCCAGCCAGCACCCGCTGGCGCAGGCGGACTATGTGCTGCCCCGGCAGCTGAGCAGCGAGGTGCTGATCACCTACCCGGTGGCCACCGACCGGCTGGACATCTACAACCAGTTTCTGCTGCCCGCAGGCATTGCGCCGCGCCGGCACAAGACCATCGAGACCACCGACATCATGCTGCAGATGGTGGCCAGCGGCCGGGGCGTGGCGGCGCTGCCGCGCTGGCTGGCGCTGGAATACGCCGGCAAGATGCCGGTGGTGCCTGTGCGCCTGGGCAAGAAAGGCATTGCCAAGCAGATCCACCTGGGCGCACGCGAGGTGGACATGGACATCGACTACCTGCAGGCCTTTATTGCGCTGGCGCGCGAGCCGTTCAGCGCGGCCTGAGTGTTCGCAGTGCCTTACTGGTACTTCTGCTCCAGCCCGTCCCAGAAGTCCTTGTTCACCAGACGCTGGCGTTCCAGGAAGGGGGCGACGATGGCGGGGTCTTCATCCACCTGGTGCGCATCGCGCAGCACGGTCAGGCATTTCTGCATGCCGGCCACGGCGCCCTGCAGGGCGGCGTTGGCGTAGAGCACAAAGCCAAAACCCATCTGGCCCAGCGCATCGGCGTTGAACAGCGGTGTCTTGCCGCCGATGACCATGTTCATCAGCTGCGGGGCGTGCAGGCGCTGGGGCAGGGCGCGCACTTCTTCGGCACGGGTGACGGCTTCGACGAACAGGATGTCGGCGCCGGCTTCCTCAAACGCCTGGGCGCGTTCGATGGCAGCTTCAAAGCCGTGCACGGCTGCGGCGTCGGTGCGGGCCATGATGAGGGTGCCGCTGTCGCGGCGGGCGTCGACGGCGGCCTTGATCTTGCCCAGCATCTCGCTGGTCTCGATCACCTGCTTGCCGTTGAAGTGGCCGCAGCGCTTGGGCGAGACCTGGTCTTCCAGCTGGATGCAGTCGGCCCCGGCACGCTCCAGGGTGCGCACGGCGTGGTAGGTGTTGACGGCATTGCCAAAGCCGGTATCGGCGTCCACCAGCAGCGGCACTTCCACTGCGTCGCGGATGCGGGCAGTGTGGTCGGCAATGTCGCTCAGGCCCATGAAGCCCTGGTCGGGCATGCCGAACCACATATTGGTGACGCCAGCGCCCGTGACGTAAATGGCTTCAAAGCCCAGGTCGGCAATGAGCCGCGCTGACAGGGCATTGAAGGCGCCGGGCACCAGGACGCCACGGCGGGCCTGGGCCAGGGCTGCGAGTTGTTGCTTGGGATTCATGTGTATATAGGTTTCGGTGGTTGCTTCGGCACCTGCTTTGGCGCGCGTTGCTGCGGTTGCTTCTGCGTTGACGGGATATGGCGGGCCGAGCAGGGCGTTCGGCCGCCGGGCCGGCGGTGTGGGGGATCGTGGGATCGGTTGTGCAGCGCGGCTTCAGCGGGCGTTCAGTACGTCGCCCGGCACGCGCACCCAGCCTTCCATCAGGATGCGGGCGCTGCGGCTCATCAAGGCCTTGGTGACCTGCCAGCTGCCGTTGGTGCATTGCGCTTCGGCGCCCACGCGCAGCGTGCCGCTGGGGTGGCCGAAGCGCACTGCGTTGCGTGCACCGCCGCCTGCCGCCTGGCTGACCAGGGTGCCGGGCACGGCGGCGGCCGTGGCAATGGCAACGGCTGCCGTGCCCATCATGGCGTGGTGCAGCTTGCCCATGGACAGGGCGCGTACGAGCAGGTCGATGTCGCTGGCGGCAATGGCTTTGCCGCTGGATGCCGTGTAGCTTTGTGCAGGGGCCACCAGCGCAATCTTGGGGGTGTGCTGGCGCGTGGCGGCGTCTTCCAGGCGCTGGATCAGGCCCATGCGCAGGGCGCCGTGGGCACGGATGGTCTCAAACCGGGCCAGTGCGGCGGGGTCGTTGTTGATGGCGTCCTGCAGCTCGCAGCCGGTGTAGCCCAGGTCTGCGGCGTTGAGAAAGATGGTGGGGATGCCGGCGTTGATCAGGGTGGCGGCCAGGCGGCCCACGCCGGGGACATCCAGGCTGTCGACCAGATGGCCGGTGGGGAACATGGCGCCGCCGCTGTCTGCGCCATCGTTCGCACCTTCATCCGCAGGGTCCAGAAACTCCAGCGCTACCTCGGCCGCGGGGAAGGTCACCCCGTCCAGGGTAAAGCCGCCGGTTTCCTGCACCTGGCCGTCCGTGATGGGCACATAGGCCACGATGGTCTTGCCGATGTTCGCCTGCCAGATGCGGATGGTGGCCATACCCTGGTGCGGAATCCGGGCCTGGTCGATCAGGCCCATGTGGATGGCGCAGGGGCCGACGGCGGCGCTCAGGTTGCCGCAGTTGCCGCTCCAGTCCACAAAGGCCTGGTCGATGGCCACCTGGCCAAACAGATAGTCCACATCGTGGTCCGGGTGGCTGCTGGGGCTGAGGATCACGGCCTTGCTGGTGGAGGAGGAGGCATTGCCCATGCCATCGATCTGTTTGCCATAGGGGTCGGGGCTGCCCAGCGTGCGCAGCAGGATGGCATCGCGCACGGGGCCGGGTTGTTGGGCGGCTTCGGGCAGGTCCTGCAGGCGGAAGAACACGCCCTTGCTGGTGCCGCCGCGCAGGTAGGTGGCGGGAATCCGGATCTGCGGCGCAGACCGCTGTGGGTCACGGGGGCTGTTTGGCAGGGTGCCGCTGGTGCTGTCGTTCATGCTGTAGTTCATGGTGTCTCTGGCGCGGTGTCTCGGTCGTGCTGTGCTTATACGGCGGTGGCAGCTTCCCGGTGGCTGGTGTTTTCGGCAAGGAAGTCCTGGGCAAAGCGCTGCAGCACCCCGCCGGCTTCGTAGATGCTGACTTCTTCTGCCGTATCGAGGCGGCAGGTCACCGGCACCTCGGTGCGTGCGCCGGTGGTGCGGTGGATGTGCAGTGTCAGCTGCGCACGCGGCTGGCGCTGGCCCTCCACATCAAAGGTCTCCGTGCCGTCCAGCCCCAGGGTGTGGCGGGTGGTGCCGGGCAGGAACTCCAGCGGCAGCACCCCCATGCCGATCAGGTTGGTGCGGTGGATGCGCTCAAAGCCTTCGGCCACGATCGCTTCCACCCCGGCCAGACGCACGCCCTTGGCGGCCCAGTCGCGGCTGGAGCCCTGGCCGTAGTCGGCCCCGGCAATGATGAGCAGCGGCTGGCGGCGCTGCATATAGGTTTCGATCGCCTCCCACATGCGCATGGTCTGGCCTTCGGGTTCGACCCGCGCCAGCGACCCCTGGCGGACCTTGCCAGTCGCATCCACCACCATTTCGTTGAACAGCTTGGGGTTGGCGAAGGTCGCGCGCTGGGCGGTCAGGTGGTCGCCGCGGTGGGTGGCATAGGAGTTGAAGTCTTCCTCTGGAAGGCCCATGGCGTGCAGGTATTCGCCTGCGGCCGAGTCCAGCAGGATGGCATTGGAGGGGGACAGGTGGTCGGTGGTGATGTTGTCCGGCAGGATGGCCAGCGGCCGCATGCCGCGCAGCGTGCGCGCACCCGCCAGCGCGCCTTCCCAGTACGGCGGGCGGCGGATGTAGGTGGATTGCGGGCGCCAGTCGTAGAGCGGCGCTTCCCTGGCACCGTGGTCGGCCTGGATGGCGAACATGGGTTCGTACACCGCGCGGAACTGCTCGGGCCGGACGGCGGCCTTGGCCACCGCGTCGATTTCGGCATCGCTGGGCCAGATGTCCTTGAGGCGGATTTCCCGCCCCTGGAACACGCCAAGCACATCGTTTTCGATATCGAAGCGGATGGTGCCCGCAATGGCATAGGCCACCACCAGCGGGGGCGATGCCAGAAAGGCCTGTCGGGCATGGGGGTGGATGCGGCCGTCGAAGTTGCGGTTGCCCGAGAGCACGGCGGTGGTGTAGAGGTCGCGCTCCGTGATCTCCTGCTGGATGGCGGGGTCCAGTGCGCCGCTCATGCCGTTGCAGGTGGTGCAGGCAAACGCGACCACGCCGAAGCCCAGCGCTTCCAGGTCATGCAGCAAGCCGGCCTGCTGCAGGTACAGCGGCACGGTCTTGGAGCCGGGGGCCAGCGAGGTCTTGACCCAGGGCTTGCGTGCCAGCCCCAGATTGCGCGCGTTGTGCGCCAGCAGGCCGGCGGCAATCACGTTGCGTGGGTTGCTGGTGTTGGTGCAACTGGTGATGGCGGCAATGATGACCGCGCCGTCGGGCAGCTGGCCTTCGGTCTGCGTCCAGGGCCTGGCAATGCGTTGGGCCGCCAGGTCGGTGGTGGCCAGGCGCGCATGCGGGTTGGACGGGCCGGCGATGTTGCGCACCACGCTGGACAGGTCGAAGTGCAGGGTGCGTTCGTATTCGGCGTGCGCCAGCGTATCGGCCCAGAGGCCGGCCTGCCGGGCATAGGTTTCGACCAGCTGCACCTGGGCCGGTTCGCGGCCGGTCAGGCGCAGGTAGTCGATGGTCTGTTCGTCGATGGCGAACATGGCGGCGGTGGCACCGTACTCGGGCGCCATGTTGGAAATGGTGGCGCGGTCGCCAATGGTCAGGCTGCGTGCGCCGGTGCCAAAGAATTCCAGGTAGGCGCCCACCACCTTCTGCTGGCGCAGGAACTGCGTCAGGGCCAGCACCACATCGGTGGCGGTGACGCCGCTGGGGCGCTGGCCGGTGAGCTGCACGCCAACGATCTCGGGCAGGCGCATCCAGGAGGCGCGGCCCAGCATCACGTTCTCAGCCTCCAGCCCGCCCACGCCCACGGCGATCACGCCCAGGGCGTCCACATGGGGGGTGTGGCTGTCGGTGCCCACCAGGGTGTCTGGGTAGGCTTCGCCATTGACGGCATGGACCACGGGGCTCATCCGCTCCAGATTGATCTGGTGCATGATGCCGTTGCCCGGGGGAATCACTTCGACGTTCTGGAACGCGCGCTTGCACCAGTCGATGAAGTGGAAGCGGTCCTCGTTGCGGCGGTCTTCGATGGCGCGGTTCCTGGCAAAGGCCTGCGGATCGTCGCCCCCGCATTCCACGGCCAGCGAGTGGTCCACGATGAGCTGCACGGGCACCACCGGATTCACGGCCGCCGGATCACCCCCTTGCGCGGCAATCGCGTCGCGCAGACCGGCCAGGTCCACCAGCGCGGTCTGGCCCAGGATGTCATGGCAGACCACACGTGCCGGGAACCAGGGGAAGTCGCGCTGGCGCTGGCGGTGGACGATCTGGCCCAGGCATTCGGCCAGGATGGCCGGGTCGCAGCGGCGCACCAGATTTTCGGCATGCACGCGGCTGGTGTAGGGCAGGGTGGCCCAGGCGCCGGGGCGGATGGCTTCCACGGCGGCCTGTGCGTCAAAGTAATGCAGTGCGGTGCCGGGCAGGGGCTGGCGGTAGGGGTTGGGGCTTTGGGGCGTGCTCATTGTTATGGGTCTGGTGGCGGCTTTCACAGCACCGGGGTGGGAGACGGCTGTGGCTGCGTTGAAGGTTGTGATGGCTGCTGTGGGGCGGGGCTGTGCGAGAAGACCGAAGCAGGGGGCGGCGCAGCGCTTGGTGTCCAGCCGGATGCCTGCTCCCATGGCGCACTACCTGCCTGACCCTGCGCCAGCCGCAGCCGGGCGTGGGCCACGGCGTGCAGCTGGCGGGTCAGCGCGGTGCTGGCGGCATGGGGTAGGCCTTCCAGCTGGGCCAGGTGTGCGGCCAGCAGGCTGCACAGCTGCTGGGCTTCCAGCACCTGGGCCGGCGTGAGCTGTGTCACGCGCATGCCGCGCCGGGGCACGGCGGTCAGCAGGCCTTCCTGGCACAGCAGCTTCATGGCTTCCCGCACGGGGGTGCGGCTCACACCAAACTCCTGGGCCAGCGCGCCGTCGTTGATGTCGCTGTCGGGCAGGATCTGGTGGGCCAGAATGCGCTCGCGCAGCTTGCCGGCAATGGCGGTGCACAGCGAATGGGGCTGGATGGTCTGGGAGGTCATGGTGGGCGCGCCGGGTGCGGGGCTTATCGCCGCTCGTCGATGGGGACAAACTGCAGATCGTCCGGTCCGGTGTAGTGGGCGCTGGGGCGGATGATCTTGTTGTCCTGGCGCTGTTCGATGATGTGGGCGGCCCAGCCGCTGGTGCGGGCGATCACGAACAGCGGGGTGAACATGGCCGTGGGCACACCCATCATGTGGTAGCTGACGGCACTGAACCAGTCGAGGTTGGGGAACATGTTCTTCACCTCCCACATCACCGATTCCAGGCGCGCGGCAATGTCGTACATCTTGGTGCTGCCCGCTTCCTCCGAGAGCCTGTGGGCCACGCCCTTGATGACCACATTGCGCGGGTCGCTCACGGTGTAGACGGGGTGGCCGAAGCCAATCACCACTTCCTTGGCGTCCACCCTGCGGCGGATGTCGGCTTCGGCTTCGTCGGCGTTGTCGTAGCGCTTCTGGATCTCAAAGGCGACCTCGTTCGCCCCACCATGCTTGGGCCCGCGCAGCGCACCGATGGCGCCGGTGATGGCCGAATACATATCGCTGCCGGTGCCGGCCACCACGCGCGCGGTGAAGGTGGAGGCGTTGAATTCATGCTCGGCATACAGATTGAGCGAGGTGTGCATGGCGCGCACCCAGCTCTCGGTAGGGCTGGCACCGTGCAGCAGGTGCAGGAAGTGGCCGCCGATGGAGTCGTCGTCGGTCTCCACTTCGATGCGGCGGCCCGAGTTGCTGAAGTGGTACCAGTACAGCAGCATGCTGCCCAGCGAGGCCATCAGGCGGTCGGCAATGTCGCGTGCGCCGGGCAGGTTGTGGTCGTCCTTCTCGGGCAGGGCGCAGCCCAGCGCCGAGACACCGGTGCGCATCACATCCATGGGGTGGCTGGCGGCGGGCAATTGCTCCAGTGCCAGTTTCACGCTGGTGGGCAGGCCGCGCAGTGCCTTGAGCCGGGTCTTGTAGGCCTTGAGTTCGGAGCGCGTGGGCAGCTTGCCGTGCACCAGCAGGTGGGCGATTTCCTCAAACTCGCAGACTTCGGCAATGTCCAGAATGTCATAGCCACGGTAGTGCAGATCGTTGCCGGTCTTGCCCACCGTGCACAGCGCCGTGTTGCCGGCGGTCACGCCGGAGAGGGCCACGGACTTCTTGGGTTTGAACGCGGCTGCGGCGGCAGGGGCTGCGGGTGGGGTGAGGGGTGGGGCCACGGTGCTCATGCAAGTCTCCTGAAATATGGGGCAGGCCGATCCATCGCCGGGTGCGGCTGTGATCTGCCATACTTCGCAATCTACGCATTTGCTTGGCACCGCGGTAGGCCTGAATTGGCGAATCATTGCGAAGCAAAGCACGCAGTTTTGCGAAGTTTGCGAAGTTTCTGAACTCCGCCAGATACGCGCATTTCAGGACAGCATCAGCACAGGGAGACAGGAACCATGGCCAAGACCTTCATGGGCGTACGCCTGCGCAGCCTGCGCGCCGAGCGCGGCATGACGCAGGCGGCGCTGGCCCAGGCGCTGGGGCTGTCGCCGAGCTATCTGAACCAGATCGAACAGGATCAGCGACCGCTGACGGTGGCCGTGCTGCTGAAGATCCACAAGGTGCTGGGGGTGGATATCCAGCAGTTCTCAGAAGACGAAGAAGCCCGGTTGCTGGCCCAGCTGCGCGATGCGTTGGCGGCCATGCCCCAGCCCACGGCGGCTGTGCCCCTGCCCGAGCTGCGCGAGGTCGCTTCCCGGCTGCCGCAGCTGGCGCAGGCGCTGCTGGCCATGCACCAGCGCCATGTGGCCGATGTCGAGCGGCTGGAAGCGCTGACGGCCCGCCTGGGCGATGGCCGGTCGGAGCTGGCGGAAGGCGGGGGGGGCGCCAGTGCGCTGCTGGCCGAGCCATCGCGCCAGATGCCGTTTGAAGCGGTGCGTGATTTCTTCTTTGCCCACCGCAACCACTTTGATGCGCTGGACCGTGCGGCTGAAACCCTGGCCACCCAGGCCAGGGAGCAGACCAGCGCGCAGGGCGGCAGCCTGCAGGAATGGCTGCAGTTCCGGCTGCAGGCGCGGCACCAGGTGCTGGTGCTGCGCGGCAGCCAGGGCGGGGTGCACAGCCACCGCCGTTTTGATGCAGCCACCCGCACCCTCTACGTTGCGCCGCAGTTGCGGCCGGCCCAGCAGGCCTTTCAGCTGGCCACACAGCTGGCGCTGCTGGAGTTTGATGCGCTGATCGAGGATGCGCTGAAGTCCACCCACTGGCAGGACGATGCCACGCGGCGCCTGGCCCGCATGGGCCTGGCCAACTATGTGGCCGGTGCCTTTGTGCTGCCGTATGGGGAGTTTCTGCAGGCCGCCGAAAGCCTGCAGTACGACGTGGACCTGCTGGCCCGTCGTTTTGGGGTCGGGTTCGAGACGGTGTGCCACCGGCTTTCCACCTTGCAGCGGGCGGAGGCGCCCGGTGTGCCGTTCTTCTTCATCCGGGTGGACCGTGCCGGCAATATCAGCAAGCGGCAGTCGGCCACGCATTTCCACTTCTCCAAGACCGGGGGCACCTGCCCGCTGTGGGTGGTGTACGAGGCCTTCACCCAGCCGGGCCGCATCGTGCCCCAGCTGGCCAGCATGCCCGACGGGCGGGTCTACCTCTGGATTGCCCGCACCATCAGCCGGGCCGGGCACGGCTGGGGGGCGCCAGGCAAGACCTTTTCCATCGGCATGGGCTGCGACCTGCAGCATGCGGCGCGGCTGGTGTATTCCAAGGGCCTGGATCTGCGCCACCTGGAGGCTGCGACCCCCATCGGCATGGGCTGCAAGGTCTGTGAGCGCAATGCCTGCCCGCAGCGGGCGTTCCCTTTTGTGGGCAAGCCGCTGCGCGTGAACGAGCATGAAAGCGGGTTTGTACCGTACGGCTGACGCGCGACCTGCCATCCCCAGGGCCGTTGCTGGCGGTGCGGCGCAGCGATAGCAGGGCGGCAGGGCGGCAGGAGCACTGCCGGTTGCGTGCTTCTGTGCCGCCACCGTGATCGCAGGCCCGTTGGCAGAGAGACCGCAGGGAGGCCGTCGGTGCGATCTATTTATCATCGACCTGCCGCCAGCTGTTTTGGCGATGGATATGCCTGATGTCACGACTGCTACGGCTGGCCACAGCCTTGTTCTGCACCACCATGCTGCTGCCCTGGGGCGCGCATGCGGAGGGATTCCCGGCCGACTGGCGTGCCGCCACCTTGCGCGACACCCTGCAATTCGAGATGGCTTCGCGCCACACTGGCGCACGCTATGTCATTCAGGTGGGCGTGCCGCACGCACCGCCGCCTGCCGGCGGCTATCCGGTGCTGTGGATGCTGGATGGCAATGCCAGCTATCCGTTGACAAGTTTTGCCCGGCCCCATGCGGATGACACCCGCCAGGGAAGCCGCCGCGAAGGGCCACGCTCATCCCGACCGGCCGGCGTGATTGTGGCCATTGCCTCCGCAAACGACAGCCCCTTTGACGTCGATGGCCGCGCCCGTGACTACACCCCGGTGCCCGATGCAGCCACCGGCGATCGTCTGTCCCCCCGCTTTGGCGGAGCGGCCGCGTTCCGCCAGTTCCTGGTCGAAGAACTGCGCCCGCGAATCGCCCAGCAGTTCCCGCTGAACCCCCAGGGCAACACGCTGTTCGGGTTCTCGTACGGCGGGCTCTTCACGGTGGATGCGCTGCTGACGGATTCCCGGCATTTTCAGCGCTACTGGGCGGCCAGCCCTTCGCTCTGGTTCAGTGAGGCCTTGCTGGCGCGCAGACTGGCAAGCAGCGCGCAGATCAACGCCGGTGCGGGGGCCAAGGTGGTGCTGACGGTCGGGGAGGATGAGCAATACCCTGCGACTCCGGTGCCCGCTGCACGCCAGGAACACCTGAATCAGCGCGCCATCGTCGACCATGTGCGCAGGGCAGGGGCCGCGCTGGCGGCCGCCAACCCTGGCACTGGCGTGACCACTGTGGTAGCGCGCGACCATGACCATTTCGACATGCTGATGCATGGCGCCCGCAGGGTGGTGGAGTTTGCTTTTGCGCCCTGAAGGCGGAGGTGGCTATCTACACCCGTCCTGCAGCAAGGCTGGGCGGGATCAGGTGAAGGCAAATACCCGGGCGCACAGGTAATCCACCAGGGCCCGGACTTTGGGGGCGACATGCCTGCCCGCAGGCCACAGGATGTGGAAGACCCCTTCGCGTTGCGCCTGCCCGGGCATGACGCGCACCAGGCGGCCGTCGGCCAGCGGCTCCCGGATGGCGAAGTCCGGCAGGCAGGCAATGCCGCGCCCCTGCAGGGCGAAGCAGGCGCGGGTCTCGATGTTGTTGCAGACCATGGAGACCGGGACCGTGGGGGGCTCGCCGTCCGCCCCCGGCGGAAGCGGCCACGCCTCCAGCTTGCCGCTGTGGGGCCAGCGGAAATGCAGGCAGCGGTGGGACTGCAGGTCCTGCACATTGCGCGGCGTGCCGTGTGCGGCCAGATACTCCGGCGACGCGACCAGCACCATCTGGAAATGGCCGAGCTTGCGCGCCGTCAGCCGGGAATCGGCGGGCTCTCCGGTGCGGACCACGGCATCGAAACCTTCATCGATCACATCAACCAGGCGGTCTGAAAAATCCAGGTCCAACTGGATCTCCGGATACTCCCGCATGAAATCGGCCAGCACCGGCAGAAGCAGGGTGCTCACCAGCGGCAGGCTGACTCGCAAGCGCCCCCGTGGGGCCGACGAGGCCTGGGACAGTTCCGTCTGGGCCGCTTCGATCTCAGCCAGGATGCGCCGGCTGCGCTCCAGCAGCAGCAGGCCTTCGGCCGTGGGGGTGATGCTGCGGGTGCTGCGATGGAACAGGCGCACGCCCAGCTTCTCTTCCAAGCGTGCCACGCTTTTGCCCACGGCGGAAGCGGAGACCCCCAGCAGGCGGCCGGCCGCGACGAAGCTGCGGGTTTCGGCGACCTGCACAAACACCACAAATGCGTTGAGGCTGTCCATGTGTTCCGGCCTTCGTCTCTGGGGGCATCTATCGATGCGTTGCTGCGAGTGCCGCTGCATGCACTGCTGGATTGCGGACATATATGTCCTGGAAGTGCGGAACTCTATCCTACTTTTTCTCGGATGGCAGGCCCCATAAGGTCACGGTGTCTGAGCAAAGAGAGCAGCGATCCGATGACTTTTTCACTTTCTTGCCCGCCCGCCACCGGCGCGCGGCATTCTATTTCCGGGCTAGAGGCGCAGGTGGCACACGCCGTGCACAGCGCCCTGGCAGACCAGCGCCTGGTGGGCGCGGTGGTACTGGTCTACCAGCACGGTCAGGCGCTGTGCCGCATGGCCGCAGGCTGGGCCGACCGTGAAGCCCGCAGTGCGATGGAAGAGGACACGGTGTTCCGCTGGGCTTCGGCCAGCAAGCCGGTGGTCAGCGCCGCCGTGCTGCGGCTGGTGGCCCAGGGGCGGGTGGCCCTGGACGACCCCATCACGGCCTGGCTGCCGGACTTTCGCCCGCGCTTGCCGGATGGCCGCGAAGCGTGCATCACGGTGCGCCAGTTGCTGAGCCACACTGCAGGCCTGGGCTACCGTTTTCTGGAGCCCGACGGGCAGGGCGCGTACGCCCAAGCCGGGGTGTCCGATGGCATGGATGCCAGCGGGATCGACCTGGGAGAAAACCTGCGCCGCATTGCCAGCGTGCCGCTGCTGTATGCGCCGGGCACGGCTTGGGGCTATTCCCTGGCGGTGGATGTGCTGGGTGGCGTGGTGGAGGCGGTGTGCGGCATGGCCTTGCCACAGGCCGTGGAGGCACTGGTGACGCGCCCCCTGGGCATGGCCGATGCCGGCTTTGTCTGCCGGGATGCGGCGCGCCTGGCGACGGCCTATGTCAACGGCAGTCCAGCACCCCACCGCTTGCAGGAGGGCGAGGTGGTGGCGCCGTTCGAGGGGACCGTGGGCATTCCCTACAGTCCGGCCCGCGCCTTCGATGCCAGCGCGTTTCCTTCCGGCGGCGCCGGCATGGTGGGCACGGCCGATGATTTGCTGCACCTGCTGGAGGCCTTGCGCACCGGCCAGGGCGGCTGGATGCCCGGGCACCTGATTGTCGAGATGGGGCAGGACCAGACACAGGGGCAGGAACTGGCGGCCGGACCCGGCCTGGGGTTTGGCCTGGGCTTTTCCGTGTTGCGCGACCCGGTGCTGGCCCAGTCACCCGAATCCCCGGGGACCTGGCGCTGGGGTGGCGCCTATGGCCATGCCTGGTGGGTGGACCGGCCCCGGGGCCTGACGGTGGTGGCCATGACCAACACTTTGTACGAGGGCATGTCGGGGCGCTTTGTCACCGATCTGCGGGACGCGGTCTACCAGGGCCTGCAAGCATGACGTCTTCTGCATTGGAAAAACGCTTGCCCTGGGCCAACCTGCTGGCCTTGAGCATGGGCGCGTTCATCACCATCCTGACCGAAGCCTTGCCTGCCGCGCTGCTGCCGCAGATGGCGGAGGACCTGGGGGTGTCGCAAGCCTGGATCGGCCAGACCGTGACCGCCTATGCCGTGGGTTCGCTGGTGGCGGCCATACCGTTGGTGACGGCAACGCACAGCATGCGCCGGCGTCCGCTGCTGATGGCGGCGGTGCTGGGGTTTGCGCTGGCCAACAGCGTGACCGCGCTGTCGGGCAATTTCACCCTCACCATGGCCGCACGTGTGGTGGCCGGCATGGCCGCCGGGCTGCTGTGGGCGCTGCTGGCGGGCTACGCCACACGCCTGGTGGCGCCGCAGTTCCGTGGTCGTGCCATCGCCGTGGCCATGGTTGGCACGCCGCTGGCATTGTCCCTGGGCGTTCCCGCCGGGGGCTGGCTGGGTCTGGCTTTGGGCTGGCGCTGGTGCTTTGGCCTGGCCAGCGTGCTGGCGTTGTTGCTGTGGGTCTGGATGGGGCTGCGGCTGCCGGATTTTCCGGGGCAGGCCCAGCGCCAGCGCATGCCCATGGCCGGGGTGCTGCGCACGCCCGGCGTGGTGGCGGTGCTGATGGTGGTGCTGTCCTATGTGCTGGCCCACAACATCCTCTACACCTACATCGCGCCGTTTCTGGCGGCCAATGAGGTGCCTGTCCGCATCGATCTGGCCTTGCTGGTCTTTGGGGGGGCAGCGCTGCCCGGCATCTGGCTGACGGGGCTGTATGTGGACCGGCATCTGTACGGCCTGTCGATGGCGAGCATTCTGCTCTTTTGCGGCGCCGTGCTGATGCTGGGGGTGAGCTGGGGAGGGGCATCCATGGCCCTGGCGGCATTGGCCGTCTGGGGATTTGCCTTTGGCGGCTCCGCCACCTTGTTCCAGACCTCGCTGGCACACGTGGCGGGGGAGCAGGTGGATCTGGCCCAGTCCCTGCTGGTGACGACGTGGAACACGGCCATCGCCGGTGGCGGCCTGGTGGGCGGACTGCTGATCGTGCACGGGGGGGCAGGAGCCTTTGTGCCGGTGCTGCTGGTGCTGCTTGGCGTGGCGGTGGTCTGTCAGCGGCAGCTTGCGGGGCCAGGCAGCAGCCTTGCGGTACCGCAGCCGGATGGCAAGTGCTGAAGTTTGCTGTGGGCCGGGCTGTGGCTGCCGCTGTCGCAGTTCGGCCAGGCTCTGACCTATTCAAGGCGAGGAGAGGTGCTCGCATCGGGCGCACCACGGAACCGATCATGGGGGCGCTGCTGAGGGTGCGGGACCGCTGGCCCACGACGCCAGCGCCCGCCAAGCGCTAGGGGGTCATTACGGGGACTGCCCGGACGAGCTCCATCCGGTCCCGTCCCTTGCGCTTCGATGCGTATAGGGCTTGGTCGGCCCGCTTGAGCCAGTGCGACAGCTCCTTGTCGGGCTGCTCGAACAAGGTGGCACCGATGCTCAGGGACACGGGTTCCGGTGTATCAAACATGGTGCGCGCTTGTTGCGCGAACGATTCGCGCAGGCCCTGGCCCAGCGCCTGCGCGGCTGCTCCAGAGACGTTGCGCAGCAGAATCACGAACTCGTCCCCGCCCAGCCGTGCGGCCAGTGCGCCGTGGGGCAGCACGCTGCGGATGAGGTCGCTCAGGGTGACCAGCAGGCGGTCGCCGGCATCGTGACCGTGCAGGTCGTTGACCTGCTTGAAGTGGTCGATGTCAATCAACAGCAGCGCGCCCGGGCTGGCCGGCGACGCTTTCGCCAGCAACTCCGGCGCACGCAGATAGAGTGCGCGGCGGTTGTCCAGGGCGGTCAGGGGGTCGCGGGCGGCAATTTCCGCGATACGCTCCTCGCGGCGATGGCGTTCGGTGCCGGTCATGGACATCGCAAGCAGCATGATCGCCATCACGCCTTCCACCAGCGAGACCACAATCACCTCGCCCCGGAAATTGTTCAGGTTGATGAAGGCGTCCGGCGCTACGACCGACCCGGCCTTGGCGAGGTAGAACAGACCGTGCGCCAGCAGGACGAAGCGCAGCTGCGCGGCGCCCACGCTCAGCGTGCCGCCCTGCGGGCGCAGCAGCAGGCCGGCGCGCAAGCTGATGACGGCGATGAGCAGCGACTGGGTCCCCATCATCGCCTTGGACCACCAGGGCCGGTCGGGCAGAAACAGCATGGCCAGCCAGACGACGACCAGCAGCCACCAGGCACGTGACAGCCGGGTGCGTGTGCAGCTGGCAACGCCGGCCAGGAACAGCCAGTGGGCGGAGATCAGCAGGCCATTGGGGAACCAGATGCCGAACAGCACATAGCCACGGGAGCGCAGCAGGGCCAGCACGCAGCCCACGGAGATGACGGCAAACCCCCCGCTCCAGAGCAGCAGCGAACGTTCGCGCACGCTGCTCCATTCCGCGGCCAGGTACATCGCCGAGGCGGCTGCCATGGCCGAAGTGAGGACGAGCAGGGTGAAGGGGTCGAGAACCATGGACAAGATGGATGTGTCAGCGCGGGCGGGCTTCGCGCGAGGCGGATTGTCGCAGGATGCGGGTGCTCAGGCATGTCGTGTGGGGCGGTCTGCCGGGAGAAAGTAAGGGATTGAGCCGGGCGTGGGGAGAAGATGCCCGAGGCCGCTCGCATGGCGAGCTGCAGACTAGGCTCGTTGACCCGCCGCTGTCGTGGCCTTTGCTACGTGATCTTGCCGGCACGGCTGCGGAGTCACGCAACAAAAAGCACGCCTGTGACCCACTCGACGGTGGCAGGCGTGCTGCGATCCATTGCTGCTGCGAGCGACTTGCACGCCGTTCGTCGCTCGTTGCGGCCATTCGCAGGGACTGCCCTTGGCCCACCGCCGTCATGTGATGTACGCGCATGTGCATGCATCACATGGCGGGAGCGTGCGTCACGCGTCGGTGTGTACGTTGCGTCCCGCAAAGATACCCACCACGGCGGCGGTGAAAGCCAGAGCGGCGCACGCGAGCAAGGGGATCTGCCACCCGCCGAGCAGGTCGTGGAGCCAACCCGCCGCCATCGGCCCCACGGCGGCCAGCAGATAGCCCACGCATTGCGCCATGCCTGACAGTGACGCTGCCTGGTGGGCGTTTTGCGTGCGCATGCCGATAAAGGCCAGCCCAAGGATGAAATGCGCCCCTGCGCCCAGCCCAAACAAGGTGGCCCAGGCGAAGGCGAGCTGCGGTGCAAGCTGGAATCCCATCAGCGCCACGCCAGACAGTGCGGCGACGCTGGCCGCCGCCCAGCGCTGGTCCTGGAGCCGCCGCAGAACGGGGCCGAGCAGCAGGCCCGGAATGGCCGTCGCCAGTTGCATCACTCCGTGCAGCGAACCAGCCTGCTCTGCGGACAGGCCGGCATCGGTCAGGATCAAGGGCAACCAGCCGATGACGATGTAATAGATGGTCGAGTTCAGGCCCAGATACAGCGTCACCTGCCAGGCCAGGGCTGAGTGCCATATTTTTCTGCCGTGGGGCGGGGTGGCGGTAGTGGCGGCCGGCTGCGTGCGGGAACGAAGCTGGGGCAGCCACATCGCCAGTGCCGCCAGGGGCAGCACCAGAAAGGCAAGCAGCGCCGGTTGCCAGCCCCACACGGTTGCCAATGGCACCACCGCAATGGAGGCCAGCGCTGCCACCACCCCCATGGCCAGCGCAAAGGCACCGGTAACGCTGGCTATGCTGCTTGAAAAATCCCGCTTCACCAGGCTGGGTAGGAGGACGTTGCTCACCGCAATGCCCATGCCGATGACGGCCGTTCCCACATACAGCGTCCACACCGTGCCCGTGGAGCGCAGCGCAATCCCCGCGGCAATGGCGAGCAAGGCAGCGAACAAGGTCCGCTCCAGCCCGTATGACTGGGCAAAACGCGCGCTGAACGGGGACAGCAGTGCAAAAGCCAGCAAAGGCAGTGTCGTCAGGGCGCCAGCCGCCGTGGTGCTGAGCGCAAAGCTGTCCCGGACCAGGCCGAGAACGGGAGGCAAACCGGTGACCGGTGCGCGGAGGTTGGCCGCGATGAGAAGAATGCCGATAAGCAGCGCTGCGCGGGTGCCGGCGCGCTGGTGAGTCAGTGAAGTCATGCAATGTCCTTGGGAATGACCTCGACTCTAAAAAGCTGGCGATTGACCTGATATGGAAGCAGTGACAATATATCTCTAAATCATGCCAAATTCCTCCAGACTCACCCAGGCCCTGTGCGGCTTCGATCCGGACACCGACGCGCGCCCGGCGAACGCCTTGCTGCTGGAGGTGGAAGGCCACGATGCCGAGCAGCCGGTGCATTTCCATCGAAAGGGGCAGCTGGTGCTGGCTGCACGGGGAGGAGTGACCTGCGAGGTGCCCAAGGCCCTGTGGATGGTCCCGCCGCAGCATGCGGTCTGGATACCGGGTGGCATGCCTCACAGCAACCGCGCCACCGAGAATGCGCAGATCTACTTTCTGTTCATCGAGCCCGGCGCAGTCGCCATGCCGTCGGAATGCTGCACGCTGGCCGTGAGCCCGGTGGTGCGCGAGATGATCCGGTTGCTTGCCGCGCAAGGCGGCGCATACGAGTCGGACGATGCGACGGGCCGCCTGGTCTCGGTACTGCTGGAGCAGGTCGCACTCTCACCGGTCGAGCAGCTGCACTTGCCGATTTCCGGGCACCCCAAGCTGCGGCACATCGCGGATGCACTGGCCGTGGACCCTGCCGACCGCACCACACTGCCGGAGTGGGCGGCGCGCCTGGCCATGAGCGAACGGTCGCTTGCCCGGCTGGTGGTGCGGGAGACCGGGCTGACCTTTGGCCGCTGGCGGCAGCAGTTCCACCTCATCGTGGCGGTGCGCAGCCTTTCCTCTGGATTGGCGGTCCAGGATGTGGCGAGCACGCTGGGTTACGACTCCGTCACTGCGTTCATCACCATGTTCAAGAAAGCGCTGGGCCAGTCGCCGGCCCGCTACATCTCACAGCTGCGGTAGAACACCAGGGCCTGGCCCCGGTGGCACCGCGCTGTGTCTTCAGGGGAGGTTCAAGTCCATACCCAGCTTGCTGGCCAGGGTGAAGGTGAGGAACAGCACCGTCAGCAGCGCCAGCAGGAACAGGGCTGCCACCTTGCCGCACGTGCGCAGCAGCGTGCGCCGGTCCGTCTTGTTGCCCCCTTTCTTGCCCTGGTCGTAGTGCCACTTGATGGCGAAGAACATGCAGGTGCCGAAGATGAGCACCTTGAACGTGACGAAGACTATGGGGGTCCAATCGGTCATTTGAGAATTTCCAGCCTGTAACTTGACTTGCCTCCAGGGAGAGAGAGGCAAAAACGCCAGCGACATCCATACAAGAATGGAGGCTGCTGCACGTTCAGGGGCATACTACTTAAAAGCAATTTCCATACATCGGGCGTAGACGCCGCCGCTGAAAACCATGCAAGATGACACTGCGCCCCTCTGGTTGCCGCGATTGACCAGGCAGGGCGGACCACGTTTTTTGCAGATCGCCGATGCCTTGCAGGCGGCGGTGGCAGACGGATCGCTGCAGCCGGGTGACCGCCTGCCGCCTCAGCGCCACCTGGCGGCGCTGCTGGACGTCGACCTGACAACGGTCACGCGCGCCTACGAAGAAGCCCGACGCCGCCACTTGCTGGAAGGCCGTGGCGCGCGCGGCACGTATGTGGCGGCGCCGAAGGTCGAACTGACCTCGGTCCTCGATTTGAGCATGAATACCCCGCCTCCGCCGGAGGGTGTGGATTTTGACGACTTGCTGAAACAGGGGCTGTCGCAGGTATTGATGCGGGCCGATGCGGAATTGCTGATGACCTACCACCTGGGCGGAGGCAGCGACTCCGACCGCAAGGCCGGTGCCCACTGGCTGGCGCCGATGTTTGGAGCGCTGGATGCAGAGCAGGTGGTGGTCTGCCCGGGTGCTCAGGCGGCCATCGCCGCATTGATTCTTGCGCTGACGGAGCCTGGGGATGTGATCCTGGCCGAGCCCGTCAGCTATCCCGGCCTGCGTGCCGCAGCCACCCAGTTTGGCCGGCGCATCATTGCGGTGGAAGCGGACCAGCACGGGATGGTGCCAGAGAAGCTGGAGCAGGCGTGCCGCCAGCACCAGCCCGGGTTGGTCTACCTCAACCCGACCTTGCAGAACCCGACCGCCATCACCATGGGCGAACGCCGGCGCCAGGAGATCGCCAGCATTGCCCGGCGCTGCCGTGTACGCATCGTCGAGGACGATCCCTACTGGCTGCTGGCCGATGCCCCGTCGCCGCCGATTGCGACCTGGGCCCCGGAGCAGGTGTACTACATCTCCACCCTGTCGAAGTGCCTGACGCCCGGCCTGCGCGTGGCCTTTGTGCTCATCCGTGACCCGCATGAACGGGAGCGGTTTCTGGTGGCGCTGCGCTCCTTTGCGCTGATGGTCGCACCGCTGACGGCCGCACTGGCCACGCAGTGGATTCTGGACGGCTCGGCTGACGGATTGATGGAAGGCGTGCGCAAGGAGGCGCGCCTGCGCCACCAGATGGCCAGGGATATTCTGGCGGGGCGGTACAGCGGTGCTGGAGACGGCCTGCATGTCTGGCTGGAGTTGCCGGGGTATTGGAGCTCCTCCCAGCTTGCGCGTGCAGCCGACAGCGAGGGCATCGCCGTCACCCCGGCGGAGGCATTTTCCACCGGCAGCGAATCCGTGAATGCCATCCGGATCTCTTTGGGCAGCATCAAGGACCGTGCCCGCCTGAAAGCGGGTCTTCAACGCCTGTCCCATCTGCTTGCGCGGCGGCCCGAGCCATTCAGTGCGGCGGTGGTGTAGTAACTCAGGGCACAGGGCGCGCCATGCTCGCGTTCTTTGAATGTGTCGCGGATGAGATGGGTTTGCGGCCTTTGTGCTGATGTGGTGTAGGGGTGTGTGCGACAGAGGGCAGAGGGATGCAAGCTGAGGGGGCCGCGCAGGGTAACGTCCATTTTTAAGCGCATGTGGACTAGTGCGAAAGGCTGGCTACGGGCAACACCAGTCGGTCAATATGGTTGCCAGATAGGAGGTTGACTTCAGACGCTCTGCTCAGCTATCTGGCGGAACCTGCTTGCTGGGAGCATGAAGACGAAAACGCTGAAAGCGAGCACCTTCAATGTCAACTTCGCCATCAGGCTGGAAGCCCAACCTGAAAATTCCTTTGATTCTTGTCCTTGAAGGCGGAAGCAAAATTGTGATGGATTCCAGCCCCATAGAGATGAATGCACGTTTAGCAATCTCGAGATAAATCGCCTTTCCATCTCCCCAGAAATCAGGATGAAGCACCAAAGCTAGGTCGGCATCACCGTTCTCATACTGCAAGCCACCCCAACCAGCGAATTTCTGATCGATTAGAAATGCCCATGGACCATAGCCATATTGCTGCCACTGTGCGTCTTTTTGGCGGACCCATTCTTTTGCCTTCGCCAAGTCGAAATCTGCACTCCCGAGCGGCATCTGTCTTAGTACATCGGGATTGTTGTTGAGCGAAATGATGTCTATCAGGTCGACTTCGGTCAGGCGCTTGAACTCCAGGGTCATGCTTAAGCTAAATATGGTTTTCTATCAACCATACTTAGCATATCAAAGCGGTGATGGCTGGCTGCTTTGCCTGCAACAGGCTGTTGGCTCTGGGCTGATAGTTGCAAGGCATCTGGTTTTTTAACGCTGTCAAGGGTCTTTGCCAAGCCATCATGGTGCCAAGCCACCGTTGTCTTACACCGCCGCCAAAGCGGTCAGATGACTGTCCGCATTGCCTCCAGTGCTGGCGGCATTCACGTGGTCGAAATAGCCGTACCAGCCGCTGGCCTGGATGCCGGCCAGCAAGGCGTCCCGCGCGGCCAAGGTAGGGAAGCGCCAGATGCCAAGAAAACGGTGTGCGCTGCCCTGGTCGATGCCGGGATCGGTTTCTGCCAGTGAGAGGACCTCGACCCCCAGGCTGGACAGCTGGGTTAGGGCACTTCCGATGTGGCCGAGAAACTGCTGGCGCTGTGTGGCGGGCAGTGCGTGCCAGGCGGCGTTGGGGGTGTAGAGTTCCACGAGGTAATGGGACATGGTGCTTCCTTGGTATCGGTGTTGTTCAGCGGAGATTGCGCAGGGCGCGTTGGCAGATGCGCTGTGTGGCGCCGGTGGGGGCGTGTTCCAGCCATTGGGCGCAGGTGGCGCGCACCCAGTCGGGCTGGTCCTTGGCTGCGTCGTTGAGCCAGTTGGCGACCGAGTCCTGCACATAGGCCGAGGGGTCGGCTCGCAGCGCGGACAGCATAGGCAGCGCCTGTTCTGGGGACTTTTTGAGCGTGGCGATGTGGGTGCTCCACACGCCGCGGGGGCGAAGCACCTCGCATGCAAAACGCCGGATGCGCTCCGATGGGGCCTGCGTCCATGGCATCAGATGGGCCACGGCCGCCGGCAACTCTGCCACCAAGTGCGGCCGCACGGCCATCCAGGCCCATTCGCGCACCCCGAAATGCGCGTCATCTGCCAGCGGGCGGATGGCGGCCAGCCGGGTCTCAACGTCCAGTCCGGGCTGGGCGCCGATCATGAAGCACGCCCAGCCGCGCACCATGTCCGCGCGGTGCGTCTGGCACTGGGCCAGGCCTTCTGCGCCCAGCGCCTCCTGCAGGACCGCCCCGATGCGGGCCATGCGCTTGAGCACGCCCAGCTGGCAGGCGGTATCAATGGCGTGCAGCGTGGAGGGCGTCAGGCTTGGAAAGACGACCCGTGCCAGCACGGCCTGATCGATGGCCAGGCATTCCGCCAAGGTGGCGCTTTGCAATTCCCCATGCGAGAGCGCATGCAGCACATCCCGGGGAATGTCGGCCGCGCGCGTCGCGCCGGTGCGGATGGTCTGGCTCATGGTGCAGTGCTCGCCAGACGGCCCGCCACCTTGCCCAGCAAGCTGGTCAGCTGCTGGCGTTCGCTGGTGGATAAGTGCCCGAACAGGCTGGCGATCCATTGGCCATGCTGGGCAATGACGGTGCTGGCCAGCTGCTTGCCTTTGGGAGTCAGCCGGATGCACAGCGCGCGGCGGTCCTTGGCATTGGCGTGGCGTGCAATCAGTTGCTCGCGCTCCAGCCCGTCGAGCAGGCCGGTCACAGTGGCACGGGTGACCCCGGCGCGTTCGGCCAGCACGTTGGGTGCGAGCCCGTCAGGTGCCGCATCCAGCAGGAACAGCAGCACAAACCGCCCCTCGGACAGGCCATGGGGGGCGAGCAGGGTTGCACAGTCTCGGTCGATATGGGCCGACAGCGACAGCACCTGGAAGCACAGCTGGATGCCATCCACATCCGGCAGCTTGCGCCTTTGCGCTTCGTCGATGAGTGCCAGGTATTTCTGCTCCAGCTGCATGGTTAGCCTGTAAATAATAAGGTGGCTAATTATATGCATGAAGCACGCTATGTGATCCAGTGGTTGACTGCCACAAGTGCCTGAAGGCGAAGCGGGGATTTCGTCTCCAAGCCTTCGGAGTGCCGCAAGTGCCGCGAGAATTTGCCGAATGTCCGACGTCCATCTCTTCGCACCCTATCTCCAACGTTGGAGCGTAGAGGTCGCTGGTGATCCTTTCTCCATCCACACCAGTGATCTGCTGCCGGTGTGTCTCACAGGGGCGGGGCCAGGACGGCCTGCGATGATCAAAATCACGCGCAGCCTGGACGAGCAGATCGGCGGCCAAGTGCTGCAATGGTGGGGCGGTGAAGGCGCGGCGCGGGTCTATGCCCGTGACGAAGACACCGGAACGCTGCTGATGGAGCGTGCCATCGGCTCCAGGCATTTGCTGCGCATGGCTTTGGAAGGCGAGGATGATGCCGCGACGGCCAACATCTGTTACGTCATAGGCCAGTTGCATGCCCAGAGATACTCAGCACCGCCGGACCAATTGCAGTCGCTGGGACAGTTTTTCAGATCGCTGGCACCGATGGCGCAGCAGGTGGGTGGCCTGATGGCCGAATGCGCCATGGTGGCCGATGCGCTGCTGAGTGAACCACGGGAGCAGGTTGTGCTGCACGGCGATGCGCACCACAGCAACATCCTCGATTTTGGCGGGCGTGGATGGCTGGCGATAGATCCCAAGTGCGTCATTGGGGAGCGGTACTACGACTACGCCAATGTGCTGTGCAACCCGGATCTCAAGACTTGTACCGACACACTGCGCTTTGCCCGGCAGCTCGAATTAGTCGTGGGTGTCGCTGGTTTGGAACGCCAGCGCTTGCTCAGATGGGTGATGGCCCAGGCCGCGCTGTCGGCAGCCTGGTTCCTGGAAGACGGAGGGCGCCCCCAGGGCGAAAAGCAGTTGGCCGTTGCACGTCTGGCTCAATTGGCCCTGCGCTGAGTCCCCTGTTCTGCCAACTGCATGGCCCTTTGTGGCTCTACACGGCGGGTGTTGCGCGTGCAGTAGTGGCGCAGACCCTGAAGGCGGCCAAGAAATGTCGTCATAAAGGCCGCCATAGAGGCCTGCGTTGGGTGGCTGTGAGCCATGGCTTCGGCAGGCTGTGGCTGGCGCGGCCCGTTGAAAATTTGGACCACGACCAAGAAGGGGGCGGCACCTCTTTACTTGATCTGCACCACGACTTTGCCTTTGGCGCGGCCTTGCGCAAGATACGCCAAGGCCTGCTGGGCCTGCTCCCATGGAAACACCTTATCGATGACCGGGCTGATATGCCCGGCGCTGAGCAGTTCCCCAATCCTGTCCAGTTGCTCACCGTCCGGCCGCACAAACAGGAAGGAGTAGCCCACGCCATGCGCAGATGCCTTGCGGATGATCTTCCGGCTCATCAGGCCAAAAATCAGCTGGAGCACAAAGTTCAACTTCCGGGTGCGCGCAAAGGCGGCGTCCAGAGGGCCGATGAGCGAGATGATTTGCCCGCCCGGCTTCAGGATGCCGACCGATTTTTCCAGCGCATCCCCGCGGATGGTTCCCAGGACCACGTGGTATCCGCGCAGTACTTGCTCGAACGCCTGGTTTGTGTAGTCGACCACTTCGTCTGCGCCCAGGTGCGTGACCAGGGGGACGTTTCCGGTGCTGGTGGTGGTGCCCACGTGGGCGCCCAGGTGCTTGGCCAGCTGAATCGCAAACGTACCAATGCCGCCGGAGCCGGCAGGAATAAACACCTTCTGACCTTGCTTCAGCTGGGCGCGCTCTTTCAGCGCTTGCCAGGAAGTTAGCCCCACCATCGGAACCGATGCGGCCTGCACGAAATCGAGATTGGCAGGTTTGGGTGCGGCCAGGTGTTGGGGGACCACCGCAAATTCGGCGAGCGATCCGGTTCCCTGGTCAAAGATGCTGGCAAACACTGCATCGCCGGGCTTGAAGCGCGTGACGTCGCGGCCCACTTCCACCACCACGCCCGCCAGATCGCTGCCCATGGTAGCGGGCAGCTGGAAGGGGAGTACGGCTTTGAAGATGCCGGTCGTAATCATGTTGTCGATGGGGTTCAGTCCGGCTGCATGTACTTGGACCAGCAGCTCGTCGGGCTGTAGCGTGGGGCGGGGCAGCTCGGTGATGCCGATCTCTGGCGACTTGCCATAGCGTTGGAAGGTGAGGGCTTTCATGGTGTTCCAGCAGGTGGGTTGCAGAGGCTGCAGATGGGGAGGCACATGTGCGGCCTCCTACTTGGGCCGGTCTTCGGCGCCCTGGTGTTCCGGTTGGGGGCATTGGACTGTTGTCACCGCACGAGGAGGGCGAGCACTTTCGGGACGAAGTCCTTGTGGCACGGGAAGATCACTCGGTGGTCTGTATCGGGATAAAACTGTCGCTGGCGCTGGGCAGGCGTTTGGCCGGTTTGTACGGCGTACCCCTTGGCCAGGGCACGGGCCGCATCAGGCACACACAGCGCTGCGTGCTGCGTGCTGCGTGCTGCGCGCGCCCATGGCACGGTTGCCGCCCACACGCCCACACGCCCACACGCCCACACGCCCACACGCCCACACGCCCACACGCCCGCAGCATGGCAAGCTGTTGCGGCGCGGGGCGGTGGAGAGCAGGATCAGGCCTGTGGCTGGTAACGCTCTGCGGCATGGGCTTGGCGGATGTCGGACATTAAGCCCTGGCGCGCCTGGTTCAGTCCATCCCAGCGCTGCGCGACATGCAGTGGTGGAATGGTCACCAGTTCCTTGCGGTCAAAGCCCACGAGTGCTGCGTCCACAAGCTCACCGACTTCCATCACCTCCGGCAGGGTGTTGATGTCAACGCCGGAGCGGCTCCAGATTTCCGTGCGGGTGGCGGCCGGCAGCACCGCCTGTACGTAGACGCCCTTGGCGCCCAGTTCCACATGCAACCCCTGTGACAGGAACAGCACAAAGGCCTTGGTGGCGCCGTAGATGGTCATGCCCAGCTCCGGCGCGAAGCCCACGACCGATCCGATGTTGACGATGGCGCCCTGGCCCGCTTGTGCAAAACGCGGCGCGACAGCGGCCGCCAGCCGGGTTGGCACGGTGGTGTTGAGCATCACCAGGCGGTCGATGCTGTCGGGGCTTTGCTGGACGAAGGCGCCGGATTGCCCCATGCCCGCGTTGTTGACCAGGATGCCGATGGAGGCGTCTTCGCGTAGGCGCGCCTCCACCTTGGCCAGGTCGGCTTGCTGGGTGAGGTCGGCGGGCAGCACATCGACCGCGACCTGGGCTTCTGCGCGCAGGCGGGTGGCCAGCAGTTCCATGCGGGCCTGGTCGCGGGCCACCAGCACAAGCGGATGGCCGCGGCGGGCAAAGCGTTCTGCGTAGGTGGCGCCGATGCCGGAGGATGCGCCGGTGATGAGGACGGTAGGCAGGGTGGTCATGGTGGGATACCTGAGTGGGAGGGAAAGGAAAAAGGACAGACCGGCTATCAGGTGCTTGTGCGATCAGACGGTCTGCTGGCGGCGAAGAAGTACGGTGGGCGGGCAGCACCCTTCCGCGCCACAGCGGCGGGCGCTGTAGCGGAGGGTGCTCATGCGAGCGTTGCTGTAGTGGAGAGGGGCGTAGCGGGCAGGGACCCGGAGGCGGGTTCCTGCCGTGTGCTGCGTCGTACTGCCTGGGCCTGGGATCAGGCCGTGGCTGTGGCTGTGTGTGCGGGGTAGTCGGTGTAGCCTGCCGCGCCGCCGCCGTAGAGCGTGGCCATGTGCATCGGGGCCAGGGGGGCGCCAGACTGCAGGCGCTCCACCAGATCCGGGTTGGCAATGTAGTCATGGCCGAATGCGACCAGGTCCAGCTTGCCTTGCTGCAGCCGGGCTTCGGCCAGATCGCGGGTGTAGCCGTTGTTGGCCATGTAGGTGTGCTTGAAGCGTGTGCGCAGAGCGTCGTAGTCGAACGGGGCGACATCGCGCGGACCGCCAGTGGCACCTTCGATCACATGCAAGTAGACGATGCCCAGTGCGCTGAGCTGTTCCACGATGTAGTTGTACTGGGGCTGCGGGTCGCTGATGGAGATGCCATTGGCCGGTGACACCGGCGAGATACGCACGCCGGTGCGCTGGGGGCCGATTTCCTTGGCCACGGCAGCCGTCACTTCCAGCAGCAGCCGGGCGCGGTTTTCCATGGTGCCGCCATAGGCGTCGGTGCGGTGGTTGGCGCCGTCCTTGACGAATTGCTCCAGCAGGTAGCCGTTGGCACCATGCACTTCCACACCATCAAAGCCTGCGGCCATGGCGTTGGCGGCGGCCTGGCGGAAGCTTTCCACAATGCCGGGGATTTCATCCAGTGCCAGTGCGCGGGGTTCGGACACTTCCACGAAGCCATTGTTCACAAAGGTCTTGGTCTGGGCACGGATGGCGGAGGGCGCCACGGGCGCAGCGCCGGCGGGCTGCACGGACACGTGGGACACGCGGCCCACATGCCACAGCTGTACAAAGATCTTGCCGCCCTGGGCGTGCACCGCATCGGTGACGGCGCGCCAGCCGGCGATCTGCGCGGGCGTGTACAGACCGGGGGTGTCCTGGTAGCCCTGGGCCTGGGCCGAGACCTGGGTGGCTTCCGCAATGATCAGGCCTGCCGAGGCGCGCTGCGCGTAGTAGGTGGCCGCCAGCGGGCTGGGTACCAGGCCTTCGCCAGCGCGGTTGCGGGTCAGCGGGGCCATCACGATGCGGTTGGCCAGCGCCAGATCGCCCAGAACATACGGTTGGAAAAGCGATTTCTCAGTCATGTTGCATCTGCTCCAGGGGTGAAGAAGTTGTAATGATGATGAGCATAATCTAAATTGTCAAGACTTTGATGATGGTCATCATCTATGTATAGTCAAGGCATTTCCTGCAGGTGTACACCTTAGGGCAAAGCCATGAAAACCAGCAAGGCACAGGCACAGGACAACCGGGCGCATGTCGTGCAGACAGCGTCCGCGTTGTTTCGCGAACGCGGCTACGACGGCGTGAGTGTGGCCGAGCTGATGGCGGCCGCAGGCTTTACCCATGGGGGCTTCTACAAGCAGTTCCGCTCCAAGGCGGATCTGATGGCCGAATCTGCGGCCTGTGGCATGGCACAGACCGCTGCACTGGCGGCGGGCATGGACCGGCCGGCCTTTGTGCGCAGCTACCTGTCGCGTGCGCACCGCGACACGCGTGCAGCGGGTTGCACCATGGCCGCCCTGGGGGCGGATGCGGCACGCCAGCCCAAAGCAGTCAGAGCCGCATTTGCCGAGGGCATCGAGCACCTGCTGCAGGCCCTGGAGAAAGAGGTTTCTGCGCCGGAGCAGACCGGGCCGGGCGTGGCGGGCGAAATGGGCGAGGTGCGTGCCCATGCCATCGACACCCTGGCACACGCGGTCGGGGCTCTGGTCCTGTCGCGGGCCTGCCCGGATGATTCGCCGTTGGCCGACGAGATCCTGTCGGTGTGCCGGGACCGGATGCTGCGGACGTTGGCTGCGACACCCCAAAAGCCGCCCAAGCCGCCATTCAAGACAAGGCCTGTGGCGGTGCGCGCCTCGGAACCTCGCTGAGCACCTGCCGGGCGGAGGGGTTACCGCCTGCGGTCAGGCGGCTGGCGCATCGTCCAACGCTTCATCGTCACCCAGCAGTTCGATGCAGGAGTCCAGCAGCGCATGCAGCGCCACCACGCGTTCGCTGCCCAGTTGTTCGTTCAGCGCCAGCTGGGCGGCCTTCCAGGCCTGCTGCGCCTGGGTCTGCTTGGCGATGCCGGCTTCTGTGGCGCTGACCAGGCGGCTGCGTGCGTCCGCGCCGGCTCCCACGGTCAGCAAGCCAAGGGCCGCCAGCGGCTGGAGGTTGCGCGTCAGTGTGGAGGCATCCATCTGCATGCGCCGGGCCAGATCACCCGGGCGTATAGGCCCGAGTTTGACCACATGGGACAGCAGCGAGTACTGCGTGATCTTCAAGCCCACGTCGGCGACAAAGCTGTCGTAGTGGCGCGTCACGATGCGGCTGAGCTGGCGCAGCTTGAGGTTGGTGCATCCCTGGGGCTTGATGGCGTTCTTCATTTGATATATTGTAGATACAACAGTTGCAATTGCAAGTTTAAGCAATCAAGGAGACCGTCATGACCATGGAACAGGTGATCGAACGCTGGCAGGTGGAGGAAGCTGCGGTACGCGCGCGTCTGGGGGAGGTGGGGACAGCGGCCCCCAGCGATGTGGCCCAGCGCTCAGGTATGGAAGTATTTGACGCCATCTTTGCCGGGGAACTGCCTCCGCCGCCCATTGGATTGACGCTGGATTTTGTGCCCATCCATGTGGCGCCAGGGGAGGCCGTGTTTCAGGGTAGCCCCAAGCGCCGCCACTACAACCCGCTGGGCACGGTGCATGGCGGTTGGTTTGCCACCTTGCTGGATTCTGCCGTGGGCTGCGCCATCCACGCGAGTTTGCCCGCAGGCAAGGCCTTCACCACGCTGGAGCTGAAGGTGAACATGGTGCGCGCACTGACCGATGGCGTGCCGCTGGTGCGGGCAGAAGGAAAGGTGATCCATGTGGGCCGCCAGGTGGCCACCGCAGAAGGGCGCATCGTGGGGCCCGATGGCAAGCTGTACGCGCATGCGACCACGACCTGCCTGATCTTTGACCATCCGGTTGGCAAGCAGCCGTCCTGAACTGCGCTCCAAGAGGGGGCTGCTGAAGGTGTGGACTAGAAAAAGCTGCCCGCCCAGTGGCACAAACGGCCTTGCGAGCCCGTACGCCGCGAAACGCGCCATCGACCGTTCCATGCTTATGGGGGGGCGCCTGTTCAGGGCAGGCAACGTTCCACGCTGGTGTGGGCCGCTGCTGCCGCTGCTGCTGTTGTTGCTGCTCAGGCGCTGGAGCGGGAAGGACTCTGCCCAGCCAGCAGCCACCATCTACAGAACCCGCTGCAAGCACGGCTTGTGGACGGATGCAGCCGACGCCGTCGGTAGCCACCAGCGGACTGGGCGGCGATCGCCGGCGCAGGCGTGCACTCCACCAAAATGCGCAGCGGGCCCTCTGCAGGCTGGCTACAGCGCGAGCAGATGCTCGCAATCCATCTCTGATTGGCTTGCTCCATAGCCTGCAACCCTGCCTGCCCTAGGCTTGGGGGAGGGATATGGGGGGCGTGGCGCTATGGCAATCTGCACTGCCCGCGCGTCCGGTTGCCCGTGGATAATGGAAACTCCAATAGAGCGGGTTGGACAGCGCGGGCAGCCTGGGGAAAGACTCTGGGTGCAGAGGCCTTTTCAGTGGTCTGGACCCGGGCAGCTTGTTGTTTCTTTCCTGTATGCAAGAGATCATCTAGCCATCCATGAAATTCAGCCGCTTTCCCCTGACCTTGTGCCTGCTGGTGATGGCGGCGTCGCCAGCCAAGTCACAGACGGTTCACAACGCGATGAGCTTCGAGCAGGCCAGGGCGGCGTTCCTGGAACGGTCGGAGCAATTGGCTGCATCGATCAAGTCGGTGGACAGTGCCCGTCTGCGCCGGGAAGGCATGGAGGGGCTTGGCGGACCTTCGGTCTCCATCACCGGCATGGCGTATCGCTATTCGGCCAATGTCGACGTGGATCTGGATCCCGCACGGCGTGCGCTCGGTAACGGTATCTCGCTTTTGCCGCCCCAACTGGGCGGCGCGGTCGCGCAATTGCCCAGCCTGCCGAGCAACTACGATCTGCAGCGCAAGAGCAATGTAGGCTCGGCCAGCCTGGCCGCCGTCTGGCCTGTCTATATAGGGGGACTGGGCGACGCCGTACGCGGCGAACTGGATGCCATGACCGACGAAGCGGTTGCTGATGCGGCCAGCAGTCGTGCGCAGCTTCAGACCCTGCTGGTGCAGCGTTACTTCACGGCGCAACTGGCCGATCGGAATGCGTCTTTGCGCCGCCGCGCCCTGGAAGGCGTTCGGGCGCATGATGACGCGGCCCAGCGCATGCTGAAGGCCGGGGTTATTTCCCAGGTCGAACGCCTGCAAGCCAGTGCAGCCCTGGCCGACGCCCAGCAGCAGTCGCGCAAGGCCGATGACGATGCCCGGCTGGCACACAGTGCGCTGGCGCGGACGGTGCATGCCGGAGCTGCGGTGCGCCCCAGCTCCCCTTTGTTTGTCAGCAGTGAAGCCTTGCCGCCGCTGCTGCAGTTTCTGGATTCCGCACTGAACCATCACCCTGGGCTCAGCCAAGTCGCGGCCAAGCAGCGTCAGGCCGCTTCGCTGCACGATGCATCCGAGGCGCTGCGCAAGCCGCAGGTTCTGGCCTTTGGCCTGCGCGAGGTCAACACCACGGGCAAGCCCAGCTGGGTCGCGGGTGTGGCGGTGCGCTGGACGCTGTGGGACAGCATTGACCGCGACAAGCTTTCGGCGGCAGGCCTGCGCAAGGTGGAGCAGGCCGAGCTGATGGATGCCCAGGTGCGCTCCGACATCGGATTGCTGGTCGAGAAGAACTGGCTTGCCGTGGAACAGTCGCGCACCCAGTACCTGGCAGGACAGGCCCAGGAAAATCTGGCGCGTGAACTGCTTCGCCTGCGCCAGGCGGGCCTGAAAGAGGGCACCAGCACCACACTCGACCTGATTGATGCGCAGCTCAATCTTGCCAAGGTGCAAACGGAACGCGCCTTGGTGGCCAACCAGTATGTGCAGGCTCTGGCCGCCCTGCTGGAGAGCACGGGGCAGAGCGACGAATTCAGCCGCTACATGGCACGTGCCGACATCCAGATCACCGCAGACACACCATGAACACACCTGAACCTGCCTCTTCTGCCGCAAGCCCTGGCCCCATGGTCAGAAAGCCCAAGCGGCCGCCTGTTGCGGCGCTGCTTGCCGTGGCTGCGGTGCTGATCTTCATCGTCTGGGGGTTCTGGCAGTCTGCCCAGCCTGCTGCTCCATTCTTCCAGGGACAGATGGAGGCGCGTGAATCCGATATTGCAGCCAAGGTCACCGCGCGTATCTCCAAGGTGCATGTGACCGAGGGGCAGCGTATCCAGCCTGGCGATCTGCTGGTGGAAATGGACAGCCCGGAGGTGCAGGCCAAGCTGGCACAGGCCCAGGCTGCGCGTGATGCGGCCCAGGCCGTGGCCACCAAGGCCAGCAACGGTGCGCGTCCAGAGGAAGTGCAGATGGCGCGCCTGGGCTGGGAGCGTGCCCAGGCGGCGGCGAGTCTGGCCAAGACTTCGTACGACCGGGTGCAGAGCCTGTTCAACCAAGGCCTGGTTTCCGCCCAGAAGCGCGACGAAGCGCTGACGAACTGGCGTGCTTCGGATGCGCAGGCACGCGCCGCCAAGGCCCAATACGACATGGCGGCCAGCGGCGCGCGTGCGGAAGACAAAAGCGCAGCGGCCGCGCAGGTGCGCCAGGTCGATGGTGTCATCGCGGAAGCCAAGGCCGCTGAAGCTGAAACCCAGTTGCGCAGCCCGGTGGGCGGAGAGGTGGCGAATGTGCTGGCCAAGCAGGGCGAGCTTTCGCCCCAGGGCGTTGCGGTGGTGACGGTGGTGGACCTGAGCGACCAGTGGCTGGTGCTCCATGTGCGGGAGGACCAGCTGCAGCGCTTTGCCATGAAAAGCCGCTTTACCGGTCGGTTGCCGGCGCTGGGAAACCGGCAGGCCGAGTTCGAGGTGAGCTTTCTCGGCGTACTGCCGGACTTTGCCACCTGGCGCACCACGCGTGGCAGCCAGGGTTTCGATGCGCGTACCTTCGAAGTGAGAGCCAAGCCGGTTCAGGTGATCGACGGTGCGCGCCCAGGCATGAGCGTGATCGTTGAAGGGGCTGCCGGAGCGGGTGCATGAGTGTGCTGACCGCCAGCTTGCGCCGTGAATGGGGCCGGCTGCGGGCGAGTCCCTGGGACTGGGCCATGGTCAGCTGGGTGCCCTTGCTGGTGCTTGCGCTGATGTGCTGGATTTTTTCGGCGGGCCAGCCATATCGCCTGCCCATTGCCGTCTGGAGCGAAGACAGCTCTGCGCTGTCGCGCCAGCTGGTGCGCATGCTGCAGGCCACTCCCGGGCTGGAAGTGCGCCAGACCGTGCTCAACCGGGAAGAGGCAGCGGATGCGTTGCTGCGCAGGGAGGTCTACGGGGTGGTCCATATTCCTCCGGATCTGGAGACCCATGTCAAGCAGGGGCGTGGCGGCGCGGTGACCTTGCTGCACAACGCACAGTTGGCCACGGCATCCAGTCTGCTGCAGCGTGACCTGAAGCAGGTGGTGGGCACGCTGTCGGCCGCTGTGGAGATGCAGACTTCGGCCAAGCGTGGAACGCCGCACCAGGTGCTGCAGGTGCAGATGGAGCCGATCAAGACCCAGTTGGTGGCGCTGTTCAATGTGTCCACCAATTACGAACAGTTTCTGGCTGCCGCCTTGATTCCTGCGCTCATCCATATTCTGGCGATGACGGCAGGCGCGTGGTCCGTGGGGCGGGAGCTGCGGGACCGTACGCTGGGGGACTGGCTGAGCCCGGATCGCCAGCCTGCAGGCATCGCATCGGTGGCGGCCGCGCTGCTTGGAAAGCTGTTGCCGCCTGCGGTGCTGCTGTGGGGCAGCGGCATGGCAGCGTTGCTGTATCTGGCGCTGCTGAGAGGCTGGAGCGTTGCTGGCAGCATGGCCTGGATTGCGGTGGGCCTTGCCGCACTGGTTGCGGTGAGCCTGGCGTGTGGCGCGGCGTTGGCGGCCATCACCTTGTCGTTACGTACGGCGCTTTCGGGGGCCGGACTGTTGTCGGCGCCCGCATTCGCCTTCAGTGGCATGGGCTTTCCCTTGCTGGCGATGACGGGCAGTGCCCAAAGCTGGGCGCTGGCCATGCCCTACACCCATTACGCAAGGTTGCAGGTCGAGCAGTGGCAGATGGGCGCGCCCGTGGTCCAGACGCTGCCCGTAGTGGCAGGCCTGCTGCTGGCGACGCTGCTGCTGTTTGCACTGGCCTCGGCGGGTTTGTCGCGCGGGCTGTGCAAGCCCGAAAAATGGGGAGGGCGCTGAGCCATGCCCCATCCCGATGTCGGTTTTCCCCGGTTGTGGCTGGACAGCCTGGTCCTCATGCTGCGCGACAAGGGCGCGCTTTTGCTGCTGGTGGGCGCGCCGATACTCTATGGTTTTTTCTATCCCTGGTTCTACAGCACCCAGGTGGTGCAGCAGGTGCCGGTCGCTCTGGTGGTGCATGACAACTCCGGCCTTGCCCGGCAAATGCTGCGGTTTGCCCAGGCCAGTCCACGGATTGATCTGAAACTGGTGACCTCCGATGAGGCGGAAGCCCGCGAGGCTGTGCTGCGCGGTGAGGTCATGGGCTATGCACTGCTGCCGCGTGATCTCAAACGCGATGTGCTGCGCCGCACGGATGTGGTGGTGCCGGTCTATGCCAACGGCGCTTATCCGCTGGTCAGCAAGCAGGTGCAATACGGTTTTGCCGAGGCGTTTGGCACGGTCTCCGCGGGTGTTGAGATCAAGCGTCTGGAGGCTGGCGGTCAAAGCGCACCACAGGCTGCGGTGGGCCGCTCGCCGGTGAACTTGCAGACCGTGGCCCTGTTCAATCCCACAGAAGGCTATGGCAGCTTTGTTGTGGCAGCCGTGGCCGTGCTGATCCTGCAGCAGACGCTGCTGATGGGCAGTGCGCTGCTGGCAGGAACCTGGCGGGAGCAGGCGCTAGCGCATGTAGGCGCTCGCCAGTGGCTTGCACGGCTTCTGGCGCTGTGCGTGCCGGGCTGGCTGGCGGGGCTTTTCTATTTTGGCTGGATCTTCGTCTGGCAGGACTTCCCGCATGGCGGCAACCCATGGGGTGCTCTGGCGCTGCTGGCCTGCTTTGTGCCGGCGGTGGTGGGATGCGGCTGCCTGCTGGGCTGGTGGCTGGCGAACCGTGAGCGGGCGTTGCAGGTGGTTCTTTTTACCTCGATTCCACTGGCTTTTCTGGGGGGCTTCACCTGGCCGGCCGAGGCCTTGCCTGAGCCGCTGCAGTGGCTGCGCTGGCTCTCGCCCAGCACGGCGGGAATTGAGGCCTCGCTGCGCTTCAATCAACTGGGTGCGCCGCTGCCTTCCGGCGTGGCACAGCTGGCCTGGCTGTCCAGCATGGCGTTGCTGTCCTGGCTGACCGTGCTCTGGCTGGGTGCACGGCGGCGCAATGCCGCGGTGTGAGCCAGATCGGGCACTGTGATGCGACCCGCTGATGCAGCAGGCCTTGCCGAAATCCCTGTGGAAGCCCTTGCCCGGTCATGCATCGGGAGCCATGCGGACATCTTGATGTGTGCGATGGCGGTGTTCGCGACGGTGCGGACGTCTACCGATGTGGGCATGGGGGCTGCGAGCGACCGGCTCCGTCCGTGGAGCGGCCTTGTATGGCCGCATGCGCAGGGGCCCGAGCGCAAAAAAAGCCACGCCCTGCAGGACGTGGCTTCATGGTTCAACGCAGGCGTGATAGCTTTGCCATGCGGCATTGGCAGGGCCGCGCTGCGGATTCACTTCCCCGGCAGGCTTACCAGTTCATGCGGAAGCCGAGCTTGGCGCTGATGGCGTGGCTGTCACCAAAGTCCTGCACGCTGGTGCGTGCCAGCAGTTCGCCGTAGAGCGTATAGCGGTCCTGGTCCCAGTTCAGCGATGCACCCATGCCCAGCCCTGCCCACAGCGCCTGTTCCTTGCTGGTTACATGGACATCCGCGACCTGTGCCGACGTGCCACGCTGAGCGTCGTGGTACAGGTTGGCGATACCGTACACGTGCGAGCGACGGGCCTTGCCGTTGGCTGCCGTCCACTGGTTTTCGTGGTCCAGTGACACACCCAGGCGCGTGACCAGGCTGTCGCCGTTGTCGCGGGATACATGGGCTCCGTACTGGTCGGTGAAGGCATTGAAGCGCACTTGCGACCAGGCCAGCTGGACCTGTGGCGTGAGCGACCAGCTTCCACCCAGTGCTAGGCGGTGACCGGCTTCCACGCTGCCTGCCATGCCGCGGCCGCGGTTGTTGTTGACCAGGGTGGTTCCCAGCGTGGAAGAGCGGATGTCGGTGTCATACCAGGTGGCCGTGATGCGGGCGTCCACGTAAGCACCATTGCGACCATACCAGGTGGCTGCCGCGCCCAGGCCGTAGCCTGTGGCATCGATCGTGCCTCTGCCGAACACCGAGGAGACATTGGAATTGGCGGTGCCGTAATGGAAGGTCGGTCCCACCACCAGGGTGCCCGCCTGGTTGGCCATGACGGGGGTATCCACGCCGCCTTCAAATTTCCAGGTACGGACGTCGTAGCTGGCGCGGGTAGTGCTGGTGTCCGGATCGATGTCGGTGTTGGAGCCCTCCATCCGCGCCCAGGCACCATGACCGATGGCTTGCTGGCCATCCGGCGCGGTGTTCATCGATGCCGTGGGTGACCACGATCGGTTGCCAACGCGTTGCTGCAGGGTGCCTATTTCGTTGAAGCGCTGCAGGACCCCTGAGTAGGTCTCGTACAACGGCACGGTCGGGGCCAGCAGCGGTGTTGTGGATGCGGTGCTGCCGGAACCGGAGGTGGTGTCGATCAGTGTGGAACGCAGATACCAATCGCCGTCGGCCGGGGTGGACACACCGTTCTGGTACAGGCGGTAGCCATACGCACCAGCGACCACGGCCTGCTGGCCCTGGAACGTATAGTCGCCCGCCAGGGTGAAGCTGGCGTTCGACAGGCCCTGCACGTCGATGACCTTGATGCCCTCGGCCGTCAGTGCCCCCGTGCCCCCGACGTTGAGTACCTGAATCTGGCCGCTGCCCGAGGTATCCCCGGTCACCACCAACTGGCCGGTGGACGCTCCATCACCACCGAGTGCCGTATTCACGCGCACGGTGCCGCCGTTGCCGATGTAGTCGCCCGCGATGGTCAGCATGCTTGCGCCTGGCGCCACGGTTCCCGTGTTGTTGACGTTGCCAAAGACCGTGCCGGAACCCGACAGCGTGCCGGCCGTGTTGACGGTCACGGCGCTGGTGATGGAACCTTCAATCGACAGCGTGCCGACGTTGACTGTGGTTGGTCCGGTGTACGTCTGGGCGGTATCCAGCACCGTGGTTCCCGTGCCGTTCTGGGCGACACCGCCCGCGCCCGAGATGAGCTGGCTGAAGGTGTAGCTGTCCGAACGATTGAAGGCCAGGGTGGCTCCGCTGTTGACCACGACGTCGCTGGCAAGGCTGCCGCTGGCGCCGCCGTTGCCGAGCTGCAGTGTGCCGGCGTCGATGGTCCACGCGGTGGCGTTGGTGCCGGTGCCTGTCAGCGCCCAGGTGCTGGAGCCGGTCTTGGTGAAGCTGTCGAAGTAGCGGTACTGGGCGCTGTCCCCGATGGCCGAGACGTCGAACACGTCGTTGGCACTGCCGCCCAGCACAAAGGCATCGTTCGTGCCTGCTGCGCTGGCCACCACGTTGCCGATGATGCGGGAGCCGGCCTGCAGCTCCAGGGTTGCGCGGCTGTTGGCCGTGGCGCCGAATTGAATGGCGTTGGTGGCACCGTCGCCGCTGCGGATCGTGCCTGAATTGATGATGGAGAGGGGGGTGTTGGAGGTCGGCTGCGTGTAAAGGGCAGCGGCACCACTGCCGCCTTCCATCAGACCCGTGTTTTCCACGGAATACGTGCCGGTGGCAAACCGGGCTGCGTAGCCACCACCTGTGCCGCCGCTGGTGTCGTCACCACCCCGGATCGTGCCGTGGTTCAGGAGGAATGCTGGAGACGCCGTATTTCCGAATGCAACGCCTGAGCCAGCCGCACCGCCGTTGCCGTCACCGCCTGTGATGGTGCCCCCCGCGGAATTCACGACGTTGCTGCCTGCGTTGACGCTGACCCCTGCGCCAGCCGCCCCCGCAATCGCGCTGCCGCCCAGGATGGCACCATTGTTGGTCAGGGTGGCGGAACCGCCCAGCACCATGCCTGCCCCACCAATGCTGGTACTGCCGCTGTCGGTATCTGAGCCGCCTGTGACGGTGCCGTTGTTGATGGCCGTACCGTTGGCGTGAGACAGCCCATTGTTTGTGCTGGCGCCCGTTGTTCCTACATAGGTTCCGTTGTATGTCCTGGAACTTCCCCCTGGGGCCGTGAAGCCGGTGGCGCCTGGATCTCTGCTCAGCACATAGCCCTGCGTATCAAAGATGATGGGTTTGCTGGGAGAGGGGAATGCCGTGGTGCTGGTGATGGTGAAGCTGGAAGCCAGGCGGATCGTGGCACTGGGATCGCCATCGGTACTGGCACTGTTCAGTGCCGCGCGCAGCTCTGCATCGCTGCTGACCAGGTATTCGGCAGCGGATGCACCGAGGGGAAAAAGCAGTGCGATGGCCAATGCGATGGGCGATGCCTGCGGAACGCACACGCTGGAATTCGGTGTGCCACGGGTGAAATGATTCCCCACTTCTTTACATCCTCTGAATTGATATATGTCAAGAAAACGACAAAACGGGCGGGATTACAGCATGGGGCCAAGCGACCTCTGGGAAGTCGGGACCGATTTTTTGCAATGGTCCATGGCTGCCCGATAGTGGTGTCCTCCGTGCGCTGTGCGCTGCCCTGAAAAGCAGCGGATACCAGACGTTGCTGGCGGTAAGAAAACGTTGCAGAGCAAGGCGGAAGCGCCATTCAGCATGGGTCTTCGGCAGTGGCAATTGATCGAAAGCTGCCCTGGATGTGCTTCCCAGGCACTTACGATGGAGGTTTGAAATTGGGGAGGCCGAGCCGTGCCGGAGAGCTATCTGGGAAGCTGTTTATGTGCAAAGGTCAGCTACCGCCTGCTGACACCACCCAAGGCAGTGACCCATTGCCATTGCTCGCAGTGCCGCAAAAGCCATGGCGCGGCGTTTGCCACCTACGGGGCGGTGCCACGCCATGAGGTGTGCATCGTCTCGGGGGAGGCGGACATTACGTCCTATGCTTCATCGGACTCCGTGCTGCGGCAGTTCTGCCGGCACTGCGGATCGTCTCTGTTCTGGTCCAGAAAAGCCGGGGATTGGCGCGACTGGGTCTGCGTGGCGCTGGGCACGCTGGATACGCCTTTTGAGGCGACCAAGCAAAAGCATGTGTACCTGGATGCGCAGCCTGCATGGTCCCCCTTCCCTGGACCGTGCGTGCAGCAGGGCTGACCGTCAGGCCCTGTCCTGCCACGGCGTTCGGCCTGGAATGGTGATCACGGGGCCTGCGCCCCCATCCGGAGCGGTCGCTCAGCCGTTGCGTGGCCTGGTCGTGGTGCCCCGGGTCTGCCCACGCAACTGCTGGCTGGCGGAGAGCACCAGCCGCCGGTAGCCCAGCACGGTGCCTGTGGTGGCCAGGGCCAGCGCGCCGATGCTCAGCAGCACCAGAACGATGTCGCGTGGCCAGACGTGCTGCAGCATCCATGACAGGTCCCAGCTATGCAGAAAGTTGAACAGCCAGCGGTTGGCACGCTGTGCGCGGTCCAGGCTGAGCACCACCTCCCCGGATGCGGGGCTGAGGTAGACGGTCGTGCGGCCCGGGTCCTGGAACTCCACCCGCAGCACGGGCAGATCGCGGGCGGCGGCGGCGTACATGGATGCCTGTCCGCGCCGGTAGTAGTAGGCGTCGTAGCGGTCCAGCACGGTGGCGGAATGGATGGCGAAGGGCAGCAGCAGGGGGGCGGCGCGTTCCAGCTGCGCGGGCTCCAGTCCGCGCTGGACCTGGTAGCTGCCTGCAGCGCCGGACAGCACGCGGCTTGCGCCCGCCGCATCCAGGGCCAGCAGGTAGGGCCGGCCGGCCAGCACTTTCCATTCGATCTCGCGGGTATCGAATCTGCCGGCCTGCAGCAGTTGCAGCGCATCCTGCACAGGCAGCGCGGGCCGGGTGGTGCCTGGAAGGCCTTGCTGGTAGGCCCGCAGGTCCGGGCGTGCACCCGTGGGGCTGAAGATGCCCAGCGGGTTCATGGACATCAGGCCGCTGAAGATCCACAACACCATCACCAGCCCGAACACCAGGCCGGTGATGTGGTGCCAGCGCATCTGGAATTCGCGGTACGGGGTTTTGGCGCCTGACTTGTAGCGCCCGTTGAAGCGCCAGCGCCAGATGCCCACCAGGGCCCCGGCCAGGGCCGAGAGCGTGCCCAGCGCCGACAGGCCGATCACCAGCCAGCTCCAGACCGGGTCTTTGGCTCCGTCGCGGAACATATAGACCCAGTGCAGCCAGGCGCCCACGTAGTTCCAGTAGCCCTGGTAGCGCGGCACATCCACCACCACTTCACCCGTGGTGGAGGAGACGTACAGCAGGGTCTGTGCAGCATCGTGCATCTGGACCTGGTAGAGCGGGCGGTGTGCATCCAGCAGGCCCGCGTGGGACCACCGGTCACCCTGGGTGCGTCCCAGCACCTGGCCGGAGGCGCCGGACAGGAAGGACTGGGCACTGCGCAGCGCGGTGGCCGCATCGACCGGCGGGGCGGCGGCGCCGGTGGTGGCATCCACCACGCGCCATGTGCCGTCGCCTTCCTTGAGCCGGTAGCTGGGCCGCCCGGCGATGGTGGTGAGCGTGATCTGCTGAACGGCCTGCGGCGCGGGGCTGCGCTGCAGGGCCTGCTCCACCGGTACGCAGCACTGCGCGGCGGCCAGGGGGAGCGGAGGCAGTGCGCCCAAGCGCTCTGCGGGCTGCAGCTTGGGGTAGCCCACAAAGAGCATGACCATGCCGCTGAGCACCCACAGGGCCATCAGCACGCACGCGGCCACCCCGGTCCAGCGGTGCACCAGAAACACCAGGCGTTTGGCGTGGGAAATAGACCACATACGCAGCCCGATCAGAAGCGGTGGTTCACTGTCAGCTCGACACGCCGGCCTTCACCGACGAACCACTGGTTGGTAGTGTAGTAGGCGGTGGTGAAGTAGTGCTTGTCGAAGACGTTGAAGCCGCGCAGCGTCAGCGTGGTGTCCGCCGTGGCCTGCCATTGCAGGGCCAGGTCGGTGGTGGTGTAAGCCGGCAGCCGGAGCGTATTGGCCGCATCCGCATAGCGCTGACCCACATGGCGCAGCCCGCCCGACAGCGTCCAGCCGGGTGTGAACTTCCAGCCTACCCAGACATTGGCCACGCGCTCGGGCACATCGGTGGGCACATTGCCGTTGCGTGATTCGGCGACACCGCCCACGGATTCGCGGAAGTCGTCATAGCGGGCCTTGAGCAGTGCCACGTTGGCGTCGACCTGCACGGACGGGGTGATCTGCAGTGACAGCGTGCCCTCGAGTCCCTTGGATGAACGCTCGCCCACCTGGATGCGCAGCGCGGGATTGGTGGGGTCGCGCGTGAGCAGATTGTTCTTGGTGATGGTGTAGGCAGCCAGGGTCCAGTCACCTTTGCCTTCCCAGAACGACTGCTTGAGGCCGACTTCGAACTGCTTGCCGGTGGACACATCGAAAGCCGCGTTCGCTGCCGACAGCATGAGCAGTCCGCTCACCGGGTCGGCCGCCTTGGCGGCCTGGGCGTAGAGCGACAGATCCGGCTGGAGCTTGTAGACCGTGCCCAGGCGCCAGCCGGTGTTGGAATAGATGCGCTGGAAGGCCTGGCTGCCTGCCACCAGGTCCTGGCGGGTGAGGTCGGCGTGGTCAAACCGGGTGCCTGCCACGATGGACCAGCGTCCGGTCAGCTCCAGCCGGTCTTCGGCGAACAGCGCGTACTGGTCAGCCTGGTTGCGGTAGCGCGGAATGTAGGGCACCGCGCTGGTGTAGTAGCCCGGGTCGGGGTGGTAGGGGTCCACGGAGCCGGAGCTGCCGGCGTAGGTGTTGTTGCTGTGCTCGAACGTGGCACGGTTCACATCAAAGCCCACAGACACCTGGTTGGGGCGGCCGAACAGGCTGCCGATGAAGGTGACATCGGCGGTGTTGCCGGTCTGCGTCTGGTCGTGGCCGATTTCGGTGTTGCCTGAACGGTCGATCAGCCCTGTGCTGGCGTTGTAGGCATAGGTTTCGGCGTTGCGCCAGTAGCGGTCGCTGCGGATGTGGTAGAGCTTGCTGCGCACCGCGGTGCTGCTGTTGGGGGCCCACTGGGCCGTCAGTTCGGTCCAGCGGTCCTGGTAGCGTATGCGGCTGTCGGCCACGTTGTAGTTGCGCTCGCGCAGGGCCGGGTCCTGCCCACCGTTGACCAGGGGCGTGCCAAAGTAGCGCATGGGTTTTTGCCGGCCTTGCGCGTGCGAGAGCTGGAGGCTGAAGTCCGGCGTCAGGTCCCAGCGCAGCGCGCCGCTTACGGTGCGGTTGCTGGAATCACCGCGGTCCACCCAGCCGTCCGACTGGTCGCCGCTGACATCCAGGCGGTAAGACCATTGGTCATTGATGGCGCCACCGCTGCCAAAGGCCAGGGCGCGCTTGCCGTCCGTTCCGATGGTGGCCTGGACTTCGTTGCGCACCGGGCCGCGCGTGGGTTTCTTGGGGATCACGTTGACCACGCCGCCAATGGCGCCGTCGCCATAGATGACCGAGGCAGGGCCGCGTAGCACTTCGATGCGGTCGATGGACCAGGTGTCGAACGGAAAGCTGACGCCCACGCCGCCGTACTGGCGGGTGCCGTCATACAGGCGCATGACGGAGGTGGTGTCCGTGAAGCCGCGCGCGGACAGGGAACTGCCGCTGTTGCCGGGGTGGCCCAGACTGGTGATGCCGGTGGAGCGGGTGATGGCATCGACCAGCGTGCTGTCGCCCTTGGCCTCCAGCTGTTCGCGGGTGGTGACTTCCACGCTGGCCGGTGTGTCGCGCAGGCTCAGGTCCAGGCGGCTGCCGGTGCTGACCGGGCGTTCCAGGGCGGTGCTGCCGGACGAGTGGACGGTGACGGTGTCCAGCGTGGCAGCGGGTGCGGTGGCGGTAGCGGTGGCGGTGGCGGTGGCGATTTGGGCCCAGCCGGGAGAAGCCGCCCATGCCAGTGACAGCAGCCAGGGCAGCCGGGCCATGGCCAGGGCTGTGCGCGGGCGTTGCAGGGCGAGGGACGAGCGAAAACGGGCAGCGCCTTGGGGCGCTGCAGCAAAAATGGGACGGGTCATGAACGATCTGCGTGCAAGTGGAACCAGCCGCGCAGGACCAAGCCCGGCGGCGATGGCGTGCGCCGACAGTCATGCCGGTCGCACGGGGCTTACACGAGAGCGGGAGGGCCCCGGGGCGGGAGCGGCGCCCCCACCAGCGCGGCAATGCGCGCGGCGACAATGGGTTGCAGCGCCAGCCCCAGGGGCTGCGGCTGCGCTATATGCTGGTACTCATACACCGGCGGCGTGGTGATGGCCAGGCACAAGGGGCAGTCCAGAGAATGGTGCGGGCCGGGGACGGCCTGACCGTCCTCATCCAGCATGATCACCTGCATGCTGCCACCTGCCGTGCAGACCACTTCCATGGCGCGGGGGTGCACGATGGGCGAGGCCACTGCGATGCCCAAGGTCAGCATGAACCACGCCAGAACCAGGCGGGTCAGTGACAGGGAGGAGCGCAGCGCTTGCATGGCCTGCATTATGCAAGCCAGTGCAGCCAAACCGGAAACGGTGGCCGGAAAAATCCGGCCCGGTGCCGTGCTGTGTGCCATTCACCACGGGCTTGCGCCAGGTCCGCAACGCTGGCGTTGCAGGGCCGGGTTTGCAGCGTTGGTACGTTCAATTGCCCTTCCACACACGCATGCACCAGTGCCGCGCACGGCGGGTTGCAGCGGTGTGCAGGGCGGTATGCCAGAGCGGGTGTGGACACGCGTTCTGGCCATGCAAACACCGCCACCACGGTGGCCGCAGGGCGCTGCAGGTGACTGCAGGCCACTGGCAGCTACCGCCATGGGCGGGTCAGCCGACATCAGACCGGCTTACCAGGTGTGTGCGTAGCTGATGCGCAGCACCGTGCCTGCTGCGGGCAGGCGGCTGGTGTTGTTGTTGCTTCGCAGCAGCTGGCTGTACAGCGGGTAGTAGTTGCGGTTGAGCAGGTTCTCCACACCCAGGGAGATGCGGTTCTTGGGGTCGATCTTCCACTGGCTGATCAGGTCCAGCGTGGTGTAGCCCTTGGTGTTGTAGCGGCCGAAGCTGGTCTTGCCATCCAGGCGGTAGTCCTTGGAGGAATAGGAGCTGGCCTGCAGGCGGTGGCTCCAGCTGGCGCTGGGGCGGTACTCCACATAGGCCGTCAGCTTGAGGGGTGGAATGCGGTAGCCCGTCATGTCCTGGTACTGGGCCGCATTCTGGGGAAGTTCACGCCCCTTCATCCAGGTGAAGCTGCCGCCGGTGCTCCAGTGGTCGTCGTCGCTGAAGTAATCCAGGCTGCCTTCCAGCCCATGGATTTTTTCCTTGGTGCGCAGCAGGGTCAGGCCGTTGTTGAAGCTTTGCACCGCCCCCAGATCCGACTCGGACTGGAAGGCACCCAGGTTGGCGATGACGTTGGCGAACTTGCCGCGCCAGCCGATTTCGACGGTGTTGGTCTTGACCGCCTGCAGGTTGGAGTTGCCGATGTTGAAGGCTGGTGTGGCATTGCGTACCACCACGCCGATATCGGGCAGCTCGAAGCCCTGGCTGTAGGAGGCATAGAGTTCATGCCCCTTGGTGGGCGCGAACACCGTGCCCAGGTTGTAGGTCCAGGCGTTGTACTTGACGGTGCCGCCCGCCACCGGCTGGGGGGTGGACAGCTTGGACTGCGACAGCGGCGTGAAGTCGTTGAAGCTGGCCTGGGCGCGGTCGTAGCGCGCACCGCCTTCCACCGACCATTGTTCGTTGAACTTGTGCTGCAGTTGGGCAAAGCCGCCGAGGCTGCGCGTGGTGACCGGGGGCATGTACATCAGGCGCCCGGTCTTGTTGAACACCAGGCCGCCGCTGGCGTCATAGGCGGCGGGATCGAAAATGTCGATCGGCATGTCGGTGCGCTCGTGGTTGAAGTCTGCGCCCCAGATCAGCAGGGTGTTCTTTTCGGCCCCCAGCGGGGTCTTGACGGTCAGGCGGCCGCCGAACACATCGGAGTTCTGCATGGATTGGTCGACGTTGGCGCCCCGCACGGGCACGGCCCGCGCGTCGAACGGGGCAAAGCGCGTGTAGAAATCCCGGTAGTAGAACTGCGCCGCCACGATGCTGCCCGCAAGGTCACGGTTCTCGTAGTCCAGGCCCAGCATGGTGTTCTTGATCTGGTTCTGGTCGGCCAGCACCAGGCCGCGGATGGGCCTGGCCGCTGCCGTGCCTGCAGGCAGGCGGGCCACGGACGGATCGGACGCATAGTCCGTGTCCTGGTTGGCGTTGTAGTGGCTGGCGGAGAGCTGCAGGCGCTGGTTGGCATCCAGCTTGAAGCCGATCTTGGCCGATGCGTTGTAGATGTTGGAGTCGAACAGGTCGCCCTGGCTGGGTTCGGGGGCGATGCGTTTGCCCTTGGCATCGTAGGAGCCGCCGACATGCTTGGCACCCAGGCTGACCGAGTAGTCCACCACGTCGCCGCCGCCAGACAGGTAATGCTGGATTTCACCCCCCAGCCCCGCGCCCTGCAGTTGCGAGAGGGGGGCTGATCCCGTCACGACGGTCTCTGCCTTGGCTTCGCCCGAAGGGCGCTTGGTGCGCACGGAGACGATGCCGCCGGCCGCGCCGCTGCCGTAGATGGCGCTGCTGCCGCGCAGCACTTCGATCTGTTCGATGTCCGCGGGGTTGATGTTGGCCAGGTTGCGGGAGGAGTCGCGGTTGGTGTTCAGCGGAACCCCGTCCACCAGCACCAGCATGTTGCGGCCGCGCAGTGTCTGTCCGTAGTCGGTGATGGTGTGGCTGGAGTCCGCCATGCCGGGAACCACCTTGCTGAGCATGGTGGCCAGGCTGTCGGAGCCTTGGCGCAGCTGCTGGACTTCTTCCCCTTCCAGAATGGTCACCTGGCGCGACGGGGCCACCAGATTGTTCTGGGTGCGTGCGGACACGGTGACGGCGGCCAGTTCCGCTGCAGCTTGTCCATCTGCCGATGCGGCGGCGCCGGTCTTGGACGCGGCAGGGGCTGCGGGCGTTTGGGTGGCCGGCGCAGCTTCCAGCGCGTAGTTGCCTGCGCCCAGGCGGCGGGCATGCAGCCCCGAGTGTTCCAGCAAGCGTGCCAAGCCGCTGTCGACGGTGTGGGGGCCGGACAGGCCGGGGGTGCGCAGGTCCTTGAGCTGGGCCAGGTCCATGCTGAGGTTGATGCCGGCCTGGCCGGCAAAGTCCATCAGCGCGGGGCCCAGCGGGCCGGCGTTGATCTGGTAGGCCTTCTGTGCGGACTGGGCAGCAGGCTCTGCCGCGTGCACCGCCATGGGCAGGGCCAGTGTGGCGCTGCCGACGATGGCCACAAACGCGGCTCGGACGGCCAGGGTGAGCGGGTGCAGTGGCACCGCAGGGGAGTGGGGGGTGGTGGGCCGTGAGCGCGTGGCGGGCATGGTGTTCAGTCCTCGTTGTCTGTCAATGAATGGGTCTTGATGTGCTTGACAGGCGAGATCGAAAAACCGGACAGCAATGGACAAAAAAATTGGTATTCCTGCCTGCAAGCCAGGAATGGTCAGTGGCGAAAGATGACAGGCAAGGGCGGTGGAAAGAGCAAGCGGAGGGCAGCCGGAGAGGAATAGCGCAGTCCCATCAGCATCAGGCGGGGATGAGCGTCACCCAATAGCGGGTGCGTGCTTGCGTGCGCACGCGCAAGGTCTGCGTCAGCAGTTCCAGAATGCGGTCCGTGTCGCGTAGCTGGAACACGCCGGAGACGCGCAGGTCGGCCACACCGGGGGCGCACTGCAGCACCCCGGGGCGGTAGCGCTGCAGCTCGGCCAGGAAGTCGTCCAGGCGCATGTCCTGGGCATACAGCGTGCCCCGCACCCAGGCATCGGTATGGGGGGGCAGTGGTGTGACGGCACCAGTCTGGTGGCTGTTGAAGCTGACCTGTTCGCCTGCCTGCACCACCAGGGACTGGCCGGACTGCGCGGGCGTGACTTGCACGGCTCCCTGCAGCACGGCCAGCGTGGTGCCGTGCGCATGCTTGCGAACGGTGAACCGGGTGCCCAGGGCGCGCAACAGGCCGTCGTCCGTCTGCACCACGAAGGGCAGGGCTTGGTAGACGCTGTCGTGCGCAGTCTCCACCAGGATCTCGCCCGCATGGTGGCGGACCCGGCGCGCTTCGCTGTCAAAACGGGTGCTGATGGCGGAGGCCGTGTTCAGCAGCACGTGGCTGTGGTCCGTCAGCGTCACATCGCGCGTTTCGCCCGTGGCGGTGCTGAAGTCTGCACTCCAGACCTGCCACGGCAGGTGGCGGTAGGACAGCCAGCCCAGCATGGGGGTGGCCAGGACCAGCGCCGTGGCCCGCAGCACGTGCCGGCGGCTGCCTGCCCGTGAACGGTTCAGCACGGCCATGCCCATGGATGGGGGGACGCCATCCATGCGCAATTGCAGCTGTTCTATGCGCTGCCAGACGGCTTCATGGGTGGCACTCCGGCTACGCCACTGGGCCAGCTCGGCCTGCTGCGCAGCGCCGAAGCCGGTGGCATGCCGGCGCGCCATCCATTGGGCCGCCTCGTCGAGAATGTGTGCATCCATGGTGTGGCCTTCACGCATCCCACATCACGCGCAGGCATTGCCGGAAGCCTTGTGCCATATAGCGCGTGACGGTGCGCACGCTCAGCTGCATCTGCTCGGCAATCTCCTCGTAAGCCAGACCTTCGAGCTGAGAGAGCAGAAATGCCGTGCGCACCTTGGCCGGCAGTTCGCCCAGCAAGGCATCCAGCTCTTCCAGCGTCTCCAGCAGGATGGCCCGGTCTTCGGCAGACAGGGTGGTGGCTTCAGGCAGCAGCTGCAAGGAGGTGAGATAGGCCTGTTCCAGCGAGCGGCGTTCCAGGTGGTTGATCATCAGCCGCCGGGCGACGGTGGTGAGATAGGCCCTGGGCTCGCGAATGTCTTCAATGGCCTGGGTCTTGGCCGTGCTCCAGATGCGCGTGAAGGTGTCCTGTGCAATGTCCGCTGCGTCGTGGCGGTCACCCAGCTTGCGTTGCAGCCAGGCAATCAACCAGCGGTTGTGCAGTGTGTACATGCCGCCAAGTGCTTCACTGGCGATGCTGTGGGCGGGGGTGGACACGGGAGGTTCAGGTGCATTGGAAATGCGGCGATTCTACATAAATGATACCTATTCTCAATTTGTACAAAGCCTCACCTCAAGATGCAGATTGGGGGCAGGTTGCGAATCGCAGAGAGCTTGTGTGGAGATGTGAGCCTGGACATTGGTGCGACGTGGGCAATGCCGCTGTGCGGTCTGTGCCCTCCGCCTCACCAGGCTGTGGGCTGTATAGAGAAACAGTAAACTTTGGACTTGATAGCTCCCAAAAAAGAAGCCAAGCATGTCCGTAGAACCCGAACAGGAAGACGTCTCCATCTTCGAAGACCGCCTTTGGCACCACAAGGGCTGGGAAGCCCGTGTCATCAAAAATGAAGACGACGATGGCTGGGCTGTGTCAATGACCCAGGACGGCCAATCGGAGCCCGCCCTGGTCGGCCCATGGACCATGGGCCGCGACAAGAAGAATCCCAAGCCACTTGATGTGTCGGCCTTCAATACCTTGGTGAAGACGGCCCACGAGGTCATCCGTCGGCATGAGCAGCACCTGGCAGCGCTGTTGCACCAGGCCATACAGATTGACGTGCACGGGTTGCGCGTGACGGTGGCTCTCGATATCGAGCCCGATGAGGAGAACCCCACTGCCACGCTCAGCGCGACGGCGGCGGACGGCAGCCAATTGGCCCAGGTACGGGCCCGCCCCGACTACAGGCTCACCCGCGCTGCTGCGCAGCAGTGGGCAGACGCCGGCTACCCGCGCACGAGCGAGGACTGAACGTCAGGGCAAGGCGGCTGCCTTGGCCTGGGGAGCGGCTTGAACATCACGCAACGCTGATTGCCCAGGAGTGCGGTGCGGCTGCAACGGGTGGATCTCCTGCGGTCGCCCGCCAGTTGCAGACGCTGCCCTCAACGCGTTGGGTTGAGGGTGGTGACCGAAAGCAGCTGCTCGGACATTTGGCTGCGGGCCCGCAAGCCTGCATTGGGGGATTGCACTTTTTCATCTTGAATAAGGCGGACAAACACCTTGGCTTGCGCGCCTTTCCTGGCCCACCCGACATACCAGCCATAGGCTTGATCAGCTTGGTACTTGTGGTCCTGCCCCGGTGACCCGGTGCCTGTTTTCCCGTAGATCCGCCAACCGTTCAGATCTTCCTGTCGGGTGATCTCTTCCGTCATCCCATAAGCACCAGCGCTCACGGGGAGCTGGCGATTGACCAGCTTTCTCAGGAATGCAGCCTGCTCGATGGGGGAAATCTGGAGCGACGACATGACCCAGACACCCTGGTTTTCAGGGTGTTGCACCTGGACAGCTGAGGTGTCTTGGTTTCCGTAGTTGAAGGAGGCCACATAGGAATCGAAGCGAGTCTGGCCGAGTTGTTTCACCACCTGTTGGGAGTACCAGAAGACGGATTTCTTCATCCAACCGGCTGGATCAATATCTCCCTTCCATGCATCCCCTGCCCAGTCAGGGTAGCCATCTCGATAGGGCCATGCTGGGCGGTGACTGCTTTGGAGCACGCCAGAGTCAAACCCCATCAAGCTGATGGCGACTTTGAACGTGGATGCCGGCGTGATGCGCTGTGCGCAACTGGCACCACTGCGGACAACGGTATCGCCGGTTGTTGCATCCACAACCAGGGTGCACAACTCGCCTGCGTGCGAGAGGGGCGCCGAAAACACCCAAAAAGCAGAAAATGGATGAGGCAGGCGGAGGCTTTGGGCATTTGGACGCTTGAATGGAAAGCTGTAGTGTCGCCCGAAACACCACTGCCCACGTGAAGCGCCCAGGGGCGATCGCTATGGTTTACCAGCTCCTGTTCGCCGCACACCTGAAACCCGTCATGGGGCCGTCGACCGCATCGTTGCTCAAATGACCGATAGGGGATCGTGAGGATGCATTGCTGCTTCATGCCACGGGGCAGGCTGGCAGCTGGCGCCCCGCCAGCAATGCCCCTCTCACCCTAGCCCCGGACATCCAGGTTCATCAGACGCACCACCAGCTTTTCCACTTCCAGCAGCACCAGCAGCAGCACGCCCAGCCCGATGGAAAGCAGGCCTGCGGTCATGTCGACGGGGCGGCTGTCGAACAGCGCCTGCATGGGCGGGGTGTAGGTGAACAGCAGCTGTGCCAGGATGACGCCGCCCACGCCCAGCAGCACGGCCGGGGTGCCCAGCACGCCGCGCAGGCTGAGCGAGGTGCCTTGTATGTAGCGCACGCTGAACAGGTAGAAGATTTCCATGATCACCAGGGCATTGACGACGATGGTGCGTGCCAGCTCGACCGAGTCACCACGTTGCAGCGACCATTCGAACATGCCGAAGCAGCCTATGGCGAACAGCACCGACACCAGGGCAACGCGCCACAGCAGATAGGGCTGCAGCAGCTGTTCGTCGGGGGAGCGGGGCTTGCGCTGCATCAGCGTGGGCTCCGGCGGCTCGAACGCCAGTGTCAGGCCCAGCGCCACGGCAGTGATCAGATTGACCCAGAGAATCTGCACCGGCGTGACCGGCAGCGACAGGCCCAGCAGGATGGCCGCGACGATGACAATGGCCTGGCCGCCGTTGGTGGGCAGGGTCCAGGCAATGACCTTGCGCAGGTTTTCGTAGACGGTGCGCCCTTCCTTGACGGCAGCGACGATGGTGGCGAAGTTGTCGTCGGCCAGCACCATGCCTGCGGCTTCCTTGGCAGCAGCGGTACCGGTGATGCCCATGGCCACGCCGATGTCGGCGCGCTTGAGTGCCGGGGCGTCGTTGACGCCGTCGCCGGTCATCGCAATGACGCTGCGGTCTGCCTGCAGGGCCTGCACCAGCCGCAGCTTGTGTTCGGGGCTGGTGCGGGCAAAGACCGTGGAGGCCCTGGCTACGTCGATCAGCTGGGCGTCGTTGAGGCCGTCCAGCTCATGGCCCGAAGTAACGCGGATGGTGTCGGCCAGGGCCAGCTCCTTGGCAATGGCGGCGGCGGTGGTGGCATGGTCGCCGGTGATCATCTTCACGGCGATGCCAGCGCTGCGGCACTCGCGCACGGCTTGCTTGGCGGTGTCGCGCGGCGGGTCGATCATGCCCAGCACACCCAGCAGGGTGAGGTCTTTCACATCGTCCATGTCCACGCTGTCTGCGCCGCGTGCCGGGGCGCGGCTGGCCAGGCCCAGTACGCGGTAGCCCCGGGCGGCCAGGGCGTCGATCTGCTGCAGCCAGTAGGGGGCGTCCAGCGGCTGCAGGCCTTCGGGGCCCTGCTGGTCCACGCACATGGTCAGCACCTGCTCGGGTGCGCCTTTGACAAAAACCACTGCCAGGGCGTCGGCAGGCCGGTGCAGGGTGGCCATGAAGCGGTGGACGGCATCGAACGGCACTTCATCCAGGCGGTGCCAGTCCAGACGCAAGGCCTCCACGTCCAGGCCGGCGCGGCTGGCCAATGCCACCAGGGCGCCCTCCATGGCGTCGCCTTCCACGGTCCAGGTGCCGTCGTCGGCCTGTCGCACGTGGGCGTCGTTGCACAGGGCTGCTCCCCGGGCGAACTGCAGCAGCGCCGGGTGGGCTGCGGGGTCCACCTGCTGGCCCGCCAGACTGAAGCGGCCCTGGGGGGCATAGCCTTCACCTTCTATGTCAAAGCTGGCGCCGGGCAGCACCACGGCGCGCACGCTCATTTCGTTGCGGGTGAGGGTGCCGGTCTTGTCGGAGCAGATGACCGAGACTGCGCCCAGCGTTTCCACCGCCGGCAGATTGCGCACGATGGCATAGCGCGCAGCCATGCGTTGCACGCCAATGGCCAGTGCAATGGTCATGACCACGGGCAGGCCTTCGGGGATGGCCGACACCGCAATGCCCACGATGGCGATGAATGCATCGGCCAGGTCGTAATGGCGCACCCACAGCGCAAAGCAGAACATCAGGGCGGACAGGCTCAGCACCGTGATGGTGAGCTGGCGTGCAAAGCGGTCCATCAACCGGGTCAGCGGGGTGGCCAGGGTCGCCACCGTGCTCAGCATGGTGCTGATGCGGCCCAGCTCGGTACGCGGGCCGGTGGCCACCACCACGCCCAGGCCTTGCCCTGCGGCGACCAGGGTGCCGGAGTAGGCCATGCAGAAGCGGTCACCCAGGGCGGCATCGGCAGCCACGGGGTCGACCGATTTGTCGACGGCGACCGATTCGCCGGTCAGCATGGCTTCATCCAGCTTCAGGCTGCTGGCGCGCAGCAGGCGCACATCGGCTGGGACGCGGTCTCCGGCTTCCAGCAGCACGCAGTCGCCTGCCACCAGCTCTTTGGCAGGCACGGAGCTGCGCAGGCCGTCGCGCAGCACATTGGCGCGGCTGGAGACCATGGCCTTCACCGCATCCAGCGCTTTTTCCGCGCGGCCTTCCTGCACAAAACCGAAGATGGCATTGATCAATACCACCGCCAGGATGACCCCAGTATCGACCCAGTGCTGCAGCAATGCCGTGACCACGGCCGAGCCCAGCAGCACATAGATCAGCAGGTTGTTGAATTGCGACAGAAAGCGCACCAGCATGCTGCGTGACGCGGCAGCGGGCAGGGCATTGGGCCCTTGCTGCTGCAAGCGCTCACCGGCCTGGCCGGAGTCCAGTCCGGCGGCGGTCGTGTGCAATTGGGTGAGTACGGCATCGGCCGGCAACGCGTGCCAATCGGCAACGCGGCTCTGTTTCTGCATCTGAGACTCCCTGACGATTCAACTGAAACTGAAACGTGTGTGAGCCGGATCTGTGCCCGGTTGGATAGCTACCGTGGAGAACGCTGCGGCAAATGATAGGCGCTCAGCAAGCTTTGCCACTGACCATGGGCAGAACGGCGGCCATCGGCATGACAGCAATGTGGCGGCCCGATGGCGTTTTTTGCCTCTGGAGTCGCCGTTGCATTGCCGCAGTGCATTCTTTCGCCCGCTGCTTACTTCCTGCTGTGGACGTCGCCTATTTCGACTGCCACGGGCAGGCGTTCGCTCCACATTTCCACGGTGAATTTGTCACCAGCGTGAATACCCAAAAGTACGAACGCATCCGGCTGGACCGCACATCGCTGGAAGCGGGAGGGCGCGGGGTGGTGCGGTACCACCCAGACCCGGTGCAGTGTTCCTGAGCTATCAGCGCATGCTGGCAGTTCCTGAGCTTGTATGCCTGGCGGGCTTCCTGGCGGCTCCGTGCTGTGGTGCTTTGTCTGCGCGGGGCGGATGGCCTTGCGCCGCCGCTTGGTGGGGCCGCGTACCTGTAGCATGCATGGGCGGCTGTCTACTTGGAGATAGTCCGATCAAAGCAATTCAGAGGAGTGCATAGAGATGGAGCAGCGCAAACTGGGAGACAAGGGAAAGCTCTCTTCAGCCATAGGCCTGGGCTGCATGGGAATGAGCGAGTTCTATGGAGAAAGCAACGACGCAGATTCGCTTCGAGTCCTGGCGCGAGCACTGGAGGTCGGCGTCACCCACTTCGACACCGCAGACACCTACGGCTTTGGCCGCAACGAACAACTCCTCGGTCAGTTTGTTGCTCACCTTGGCAAAGCACAGCGCGACCAAATAGTCCTTGCCACCAAATTCGGGATTGTTCGCTCTGAAGGGAAGTATGAGCGCCGCATCGACAACTCGCCTGCATACATTCGGCAGGCCTGTGAAGCGTCGCTGAAGCGGCTCGGCGTCGAAAGAATCGACCTGTACTACTGCCATCGGCGAGACCTCTCTGTTCCCATTGAGGAAGTCGTGTCCTCCATGGCCGCCCTGGTCGCCGCAGGAAAGGTCGCTGCAATCGGCCTGTCGGAAGTTTCCCCGCAAACGCTCAGGCGGGCCCATGCCATCCACCCCATTGCAGCCATTCAGAGTGAATACTCTCTCTGGAGCCGAGAGCCTGAGCACGCGATGCTGGACACCTGCGCCGAATTAGGAACGACCTTTGTTGCCTATAGTCCCCTTGGCCGCTCTTTTCTTGCCGGACCAGTCAATGTGGACGAACTGGCGTCGAATGATTTCAGGCGTTCCAACCCGAAATTCAACGGCGATGCTGGGGCACAGAACCAGCAACTCGTCAGCGAGCTGACGGAGTTCTCTTCACGCTATGGGCTGAAAAACTCCCAAGTTGCCTTGGCGTGGATTTTGAACAAGCACCAGAACGTCATTCCAATTCCTGGTACGCGACGGGTGAGCTATCTGGAGAGCAATGTCAGCGCTTCCAGCGTGACACTCACCTCAAAGCAAATTCAAGAACTCGATGAGATGTTCGCACCAGGGCGTGTGGCTGGCGAACGCTACCCTGAGGCGGGCTTCACCGGAATCGAAAGCGAGTGACCGTTCGGCCATGCAAAGCGAGTGGGCATAAGCCTCTCTCCTTGCCGCGCCATGGATTGACCCGGTTTCACGAGACACTTTTGAGCCCTTGGGTGGACGGTGCTCCTATGCGTGTGATCCCTCTGCAGGACTCTTGGGCGAGACGCCAGTTTGTGGTGTGCCTCAAGCAGGACGAGCAGCTTTCCCCGACGGCCAAATTACCGGAGAATTGTGCGAGTCCGTTGCGTTAGCCCAGTTAGGCAAAGGGTCGCTAAACGCTGCTTTTGGCCGATCTACGACTGTTGCAGTCCGACCGAGGATTTAGATGTTGTTGCTGCCAGATCGCGGAGACCTACCGCTTCAAGATGCTGGACCAATAACTGCGAAGCAGGACTTAGCTCCTGGGGGGGGCGCGAGCAGACTACGAGCTGGCGCCGTGCCCAGGAGTCGATCAATGGCAAGTAGCGCAGGCCATCGCTTACGTTTCGCAGCAGGCTGTCGGGTACAATGGCCAAGCCCAAACCTGCACGCACGCCGCGCAGGACACTGTCGATTGTGGTGACATTCATGCGGTAGCGGATCACCCGCCCCAGATGTACGGCAGCTTGGTCAAGGCTCTGCCGTAGCGCTGTGGAAGCTGGCATGCCGATATGGTCGAAGTCCAGCGTGTCCTCAAAGCTGCATTGGCTACGGTGTGCCAGCACGCTGTGAGGAGCTACCACGGCTACCAGCCGATCCTGCATGTAGGGCCGGACATGCAAGCCATCCAGCGCCTCTCGATCCCAGCAAAGGCCCACTGCAGTTTGTCCGCTACGCAGGCTGCGCACGATCTCGCGACCATTGCATTCAGTCACGCTGACATCTATTTGTCGATGGGTCGGATCGGCCAGAAAGTCGGCAATGTCGTCTGGAAGTTGCCCCAGGATCGCCGATAAAGTGGCCATTATCCGAACCTCGCCTTTGATGCCGGATGACAGACCGGAAAGCTCCTGCACAGCACTGTCTGCACGTTCCAGTATGGCCTTGGCATGGCCCAGGAGGACCTCGCCTGCAGCGGTAGGCAGCACGCCCCGCCGATGACGTGCCAGCAGTACCGAACCAAGTTGAGCTTCTAGCTGTTGCATACGTTTGCTCACGGCCGATCCCACAAGGTGGTGTTGTGCCCCTGCCTGTGCCAGGCTGCGAGTGGCACATACGGTCACAAACAGGCGCAAGTTACTTAAATCCAGGTCCCGCATAGACAAGAAAAGGTAGAGAAGAGAGTTCTGAAAGTTCTGAAATGGAATGGCTGGTGATCAATTATTACCGCTTCAGATTCCAATTTGGAACACGTAAAGTCGGCACCCCGCCTGCAGAGCCACGCGCTCTTTAAGTTGCTCTTGCGCTCATGTGCAGCGTTGCCCTGCCTTCCACTGTCTTTGCCAGACCATTTATGACTTCTTCGGATTCTCTAACGCCGCCAGCCCGTGTTGGGCGAGGCGGCCTTGTCGTGTTCATCCTGCTTGCCGCGGCCATGATCGTGCTAGGTGCGGCCCTGCTGTTTGCCGGCGTGCGCCTGCTGGCCGTGGGAGGCTCTTTCGTCTATGCCTTGACCGGAGTCCTGCTCATGGCTTCAGGTGTTCTACATCTGCAGCGAAAGCAATTGGGCTTCTGGCTTTTTGCCTTGCTTTCGGTGGCGACTTATGTATGGTCGATCTGGGAGTCGGGCAGCAACGGCTGGGCCTACATCCCGCGTCTGGCCTGGCTGATAGCAGTCAGCTTCCTGTGGCTGGCATGCTGGTCTGTAGTGCTGCGTATGCTGCCCAACATACGTCCACGCACATATGCTGCCGTGCATGGGGCCTTGCCTCTGGTCATGTTGCTGACCATTCTTGTGCCCATCCAGTTTCCCTCCGCAGTGCAGCTGGCCGACACAAGTTTGGCTCAACAACGCCCGGCCGCACCCTTCAGCCGTTCCCAAATGACCTCGCCCGACGGCAACATCGCTGCAAGCCATGACGAGACCAATTGGACAGCCTATGCCGGCTCCAATATGGGGAACCACTATTCCGCAGCAGCTCAGATCACGCCGACCAACATCGGCCAGCTGGAAAAAGTCTGGGAGTACCACCATGGTGACGTCAAGCCCGCAGGCAGCAAGGTCGCTTACCTGAATGAGTCCACGCCGCTCAAGATTGGGGATTTGCTCTACACCTGCACTCCTACGCAGGTAATTGTGGCGGTGGAAGCCACTACGGGTAAGGAGCGTTGGCGTTTCGATTCCAAGGTGGATCCGGTTTACCTGAAGGGTGGCGGCGCTAATTGCCGTGGTGTTGCTTATTTTGAGGTACCTGGCGCACAGCCGGACTCAGCTTGCGCGCGGCGCGTGATCTGGGGCACAACCGACGTGCGCTTGGGGGCGGTAGACGCCACCACGGGCCAGCCTTGCGAAAGTTTCGGCCAGGGGGGATTTGTGGATCTCAAACAAGGCTTGGGCAAATTCCGCCCAGGATCAACGGCCATCACCTCTGCGCCCACCATTATTCGCGGCACCATCGTCACAGGAGGGCAAGTCATCGACTCTGATGTGCGCCCAGCTCCGTCAGGTGTAGTGCGCGGCTATGACGCAATCACTGGTCAGCAGCGTTGGGCGTGGGATTTGGGCCGCCCGGGCGTGAACACACCTGCGCCGGCAGGTGAGACCTATACGCTGAGCACACCCAACTCCTGGGCTCCGCTGTCTGCGGACGACGAATTGGGTCTGGTCTATGTGACCACGGGTAATGCGGCCGGCGACTTCTACGGCGGCACCCGCACTGAGCAGGAGGGCAAGTACAGCTCTGCCCTGGTTGCGCTGGATGCGTCCACTGGCCAGCCGCGCTGGCATTTTCAAACCGTGCACCACGACGTCTGGGATTACGACCTCAGTCCACAGCCCAACCTCGTGGATTTCCCCACGCCCGACGGCGTACGCCCGGCTGTGATCCAAGCCACCAAGTCGGCACAGATCTTTGTGTTGGATCGCGTCACCGGTCAGCCTCTGGTGCCCGTGACCGAAGTGCCCGTGCCTCAGACCGATGTCCCAGGGGAGCGCACAGCCGCTACCCAGCCCATGTCACTGGATATGCCCAATACCATGGGCCGCCCGGGCAAGGCACATGAGCTCCTGACCGAAGCCAGCACCTGGGGGCTGACGCCGTTTGACCACATCCAGTGCCGCATCGACTTCCGTCAGGCCCACTATGAAGGCCAGTGGACGCCTGCGCGTGTAGACCAGCAAACGCTGGTCTACCCGGGCCACCATGGTGGTCTGAACTGGGGCGGGGTCATGGTGGATCTGCAACGTGGCCTGCTGCTTTTGAACAACCAGCGTCTGCCTTATATGCAAAGCCTGGTATCGCGCGAAAAGCTCGATGCTATGGGGGCGAAGTCTTTCCAGCAGGCCCCAGGTAAAAGTAAGGGCTTCCGTGTACAGGAAGGCCAGGCTTACGGCGCCTCCAAAGGTCCGTGGATGTCGTCGCTGAACCAGCCCTGCATCGCGCCACCCTGGGGTTTCCTGTCGGCCATCGACCTGCGCACGCGTGAAGTGGTCTGGAGTCGCCCTTTCGGTACTGGCTACGACAGCGGCCCTTGGGGGATTCCTTCGCGCACCAAGTGGGAGATCGGTACACCCAGCGATGGCACTGGCGTGACCACTGCTGGCGGTGTCACCATCATCGGTGCAGCCCTGGACCAGTTTATCCGTGGCTACAACAGCGAGACTGGCGAGCTGCTTTGGGAACAGCGTTTGCCCGCAGGCAATCAGGCATCACCCCTGACCTTCATGGCTAATGGACGTCAGTACGTGGTAGCCGTGGTGGGCGGACATGAACGTATCCCAACAAAGCTGGGTGACAGCATCATTGCTTGGGCTCTGCCGCAGAAATAACTGAATCCACGGACGACAGGATCTGCACAGAAAAAGCCACCTTGGGTGGCTTTTTTGTGTCCCGATGACCCTGGTGCCGCTTCTTCATGCACCACGCCTGGGCTCGATACATCGGGTTTATCAACGAGCCAGGCGGGTTCACCATGCCAGGGCGTTCGGAAACCTGTCCTGGCTTGTGATCTCCGTACTCCGATACGGCCCGCGTTTTCGCAGGCTCGACAGCGCGTCAGGTTGAGGCGACTTGGTTTAGCCAGGCTGTGTTGAGGGAATCCAGAGCCAGATGGTCGAACGCATCCTGCGCGAGACTGGGGCATCTGCGGCCATGGCGCACAGCATGAGTGCGGTGCACCTTGTGAAGGCCTACTTCACCTGAACTGCTTGGCAAGGTGCGCAGCGGCCTTTCTCAGCTGTCACGCTCCGGTCATGCCGTGCAGCGGTGTTTCAGGCGCCGCAGCGCTTCCGCTTTCGACACCAGCGCCTGCTGCCCGGCCTTCGATGCCGGCATGTGCCCGACATGTGCGGCTTCGATCGGCACGCGGCAGACTAGGTTATCGAGACAACTGCAGGAGCTTGGAGGATTGGCTGGAATCCTCTGTGGACAGCGTGAACCGGCTCACCGCATCGGACAAGTGGTGGGCCTGTTCGTTGAGCACGCCCGAGGCGGCCGTGGACTGCTCGACCAGGGCAGCGTTTTGCTGGGTGGATCTATCCATTTCTGCCACGGCCTGGTTGATCTGATCAATGCCCGTGCTCTGCTCTGCCATGGAGCCGTGGATCTCATTGATGATGCGGGCCACCCGCTGGATGCTGTCCACAATCTCTCCCATGGTGGCGCCCGAGGCGCGCACGCGCTCCGTGCCTGTGCGTACGCTGGCTCCCGAGGCGTCAATCAGGGCCTTGATCTCCTTGGCGGCGGTGGCACTGCGGTGGGCGAGAGAGCGAACCTCGCTGGCGACCACGGCAAAACCGCGGCCCTGCTCGCCCGCGCGGGCGGCCTCGACGGCGGCGTTGAGTGCCAGGATATTGGTCTGGAAGGCAATGGCATCGATCACGTTGATGATTTCGCCAATGCGGGTCGAGGACTGGGCGATCTCATCCATGGTGGCGACCGCACTGCTCACGGTGGCACCGCCACGGTTGGCCGATTCACTGGCGGCATCGGCCAGGCGCGTGGCCTGCGCTGCGGCGTCGGCCGACTGACGCACATGGACCGTGAGCTGGGAGAGGGCGGCCGAGGTTTCCTGCAGGCTGCTGGCCGAGTCCTCGGTGCGGGTGGACAGGTCCACATTGCCGGCCTTGATCTCGTCGGTAGCCGTGGTCATGGAGTCCACGCGATTGCGCACGTCCTGCAGCACGACACCGATCTGCTGCACAAAGCTGTTGAAGGCCACAGCAATCTGTGCCACCTCGTCCCGGCCGATCACGGGCAGGCGCTGGGTAAGGTCTCCGCCGCCCGAACCGATCCGGTTCATGGCGTCGCGCACCTGAGACAGGCGGCGGAAGGATGTCGCCGTGAGCGCGGCAGCCACCGCGGCGGCCACCAGGGCCAGGATCACGATGGCGGCGATCAGTGTATGCAACAGGCTGGACAGACCGGCCGTGGCTTCCGCTTCGTCCAGGGCAACCACCAGCAGCCAGTCGGTTCCAGCCACCGTCTGGGCCTTGAGCAACTGGGGGCGGCCGCCCAGGTCCAACCGCATGGGAGCCTGGGCGCTGGCCAGCGCAGCCAGCGCTGCAGGCGTCAGCTCGGTAGAGAGCGAGGTGGCAGGCTTGAGCGCGTACTCCGCGTTGGCATGCGCCAAGATCAGGCCTTCGGTATTGACCACCCAGCCGCTGCTGCTGGGCGTGGGGCGGATGGCTGCCACTACGGCGCGTACGCCATCCAGGGGCACGGCGCCGCTGAGCACGCCGCGCACACCGGCGGCCTGCAAGGGCGCCACAAAGGCCACATAGGGTATGCCGGTGCTGGAGTCGCCATAAGGCTTGGTCACCGTCAGCTTGCCGGCCTGTACGGCGGCCTTGTACCAGGGCCGGGCTGTAGGGTCGTAGTCAGCGGCGGTCTGGGTGGTGGACTTGAAGCTCTTGTCTTCCCAGCCCACGGTGGTGATGGGGAAACCGCTGGCCTGGCCCATGTGGGCCGCCAGGTCGCGCGGGTCACCGTGTTCGATGGCAGCTGCGGCGGCGGTCACGGCTTGCGCCTTGGCGGCCACCCACTGGTCGACAGCCATGGTGTTGCCCGCCGTGATGGCATTGAGGTCCTGCGCCAGCGTCTGGAAACTGCTGGTGCGGGCGATGGTGTAGCTGGCAGCACCGGTGATCGCCAGTGCGCCCACCACGGTGGCCGTGCTGATGGCCAGGATTTTTGAACGAAGGGTATGGAACATACGGAATCCGAGGCACTCAACAGGGGGTGAAACAAGATGCACAACTACCCTTGTTCTCGGAAATGCACGAGAAAACTTGAGAGATGTGAAAAATGAAATCTTTTTCATATCTCTGGCGGCACTTGTCGTGGTGAACGTGACAGCGGTCGGCGTCTCGCGGTCCCATGTTGTTGCGTCCCATCAGGTCCGTTGCGGCCCGGCTTGCTTTGCCGGTGTCGCGTGTTGTGTGCACCACCTGTGCCCGGGCCGGGCCATTGGGCGAGAAGCGCCCCGGTGCGCTGGGATGGGTCTTATTTTCAGAACTGGCGTTGCTGCCAACGCGGTGGAAGGGAGCCATGGTCATGCCCTGCCGCTCTTGCTGGGCAGTGCTGGCCGCCATGGTCTTTCCAGCGCAGGCAGGAGCCGCTGCTGGAACGGTCGCCTGGTTCGGTTACCGGATGCCGCAGACCACGGGCCACGGGCCGCGCCGCGTGGCGGCCAGCGTCGTCAGCGCACCGGGTAGGGAACTCCCAGCTTCCAGCGGGACTGCCAATGCTGGAGGTACTGCTGGGTCACTTCCGGCATGCCGCGAATCACCACCACGTTTTCCGAGTTGGCGGTCTCGGCCGACGGGGCGTAGTTGAAGGAACCGGTTTCCACGGCATCACCGTCCACGATCATGGCCTTGTCGTGGTGGATGTGAAAGCGGTCGTTGGTGCGCAGTTCAATGCCGTTGCGCACCACCAGATCCATTGCGGCCTGGCTGGCTTTGCCGGTGTTGCGTTTCTTGTCCACCACGATGCGCACCAGCACGCCGCGTTGCCGGGCATCGACCAGGGCCTGGGCTATGTCCAGCGCCTGGAAGGCATAGGCGAGGATCTGGATGCTGGTCCGGGCGCTGGTGATGGTGTCCAGCACCAGTTGCCGGGCCGACCCTTCGGGTGAGAAGCCCGCCTGTACGCTGGGCGCGGCGCTGGAGAGCATGGGCAGTCCCAGCAGGGCTGCCAGAGCGATGGCGGGGATGGGGTTCCGGTTCATGTGGGCGAGCCTCTGCGCAGCAATGGTGGATGTGGACTGGTGATCCTGATGGCAGGGAGTAGAACGCAGAAACCGGAAACCGGCCACCATGATGGTGGCGCGGTGCTACTTGTGCATGACCGCGGCCATTTCTTGTTGCTTGAGCTTCATCGCCATGGCGCTCAGAAAGACCCTGAACAGCAGGCCGCACACCAGGGCGGCGATCGTGATGGTGAAGAAGATCGACACGATGAGGTCGACGGCCAGCATGTTGCTGTGTATCAGGCGGGGCTGGTAGAGCAGCACGGCTGCGATGACGACCCAGTGGCTCATACAATAAAAGCAGGTGAACAGATAGCCCACCATGTGGCCCAGCTTCTGGCTCCAGGAACGCAGTGGTGCAAACAGCTCCGTCATGGTGACGGTGTAGGAAATGCTGGCGGCAGCTACCGCGATGACCACGCACATCCACAGCGCTGCGGCACTGTGGGCCCAAATGATTTCCATGAAGCGTGCTGGCGCAATTCGCGGACATTGCCAAGACGCTGGGCAACCCGCAGCGGCTGGCGCTGTTGGAGCAGCTGTCACAGGCGGAGATGGCGGTGGAGCGGCTGGCGGAGCTTGCGCAACTGAGCGTTGCCAATGCTTCGCAGCACCTGCAGACGCTCAAGCGCGGCGGTTTTGTGACGGCACGCAGGCAGGGCAAGCAGATGCTCTACCGACTGGGCGCAGGCCCGTTGACCGAAGTGCTGGCGGCCTTGCGCAACTATGCGGAGTTTCAGCGCAGAGCGCTGCAGCAGACGCTGGCGCTGGATTTCCAGTCGCTCAAGCTGGAGGCCATCACGGTGGCCGAGCTGCGCCGCAGAATGGCAGAGCAGAGCATTACGCTGGTGGATGTGCGGTCCGAGGCCGAGTTTGCGCAAGCCCATATCCCGGGCTCGGTGAACATTCCCATTGCCAAGCTGCAGTCACGGATGCGGAAATTGCCCAAGACGGACATCGTGGCCTACTGCCGCGATCCCTACTGCATCTCGTCCACGCAGGCGGTGGAGCTGCTGGTCAGCCACGGCTACCAGGCCCAGCGCTTGGTGGGGGGGCGTGCCGGAATGGGAGCAGGCCGGAATGGTCAGCGAGAAGGGCGGGGCCTGAGCCCGCGCACTATCCCTTTGCGCCAGGGGCGTCTGCGGGAGGGAAGCCCATGGCGAGCCGCTTTCGTCGCTGGCGCCAAGCCTTCAGCGGCGCGGAGCAACTGGTAGGCTGCTCCGTTGCCTGTGGCTCACTGCTCCTTGGCGGGCTTGCGCATCAGCTTGGATGCCCGAACAGAACGACGCCTACGCAGAACAGCGATGTGCCGGGCAGCCACAGCCCAGGACGGTCGCCTGCAATGCCGGCTGCCAGCATGCCTATGCCAGCACCTGCGGCGAGGGTCGAGAATCGGGTGAGAATTTTCATGGCTTGATCTGCGTGGTTGGGTTGGCACACCCTGTGGCGGCCAGATGGCTGGAGCCGGCTGTGTGCGAGAGGGCGGTGTCGTTGCTTGCTGTAGGGCCTGTTCCTGCTGGCTGGCGTACTTCCGATGGTGCAGCAAACGATGGGGCCGGGCGGCGAAATCTGCTGCTGCCTGCGGGCGACGCTCTTGTTGGGATGGCACTTTTTGCACTGGTGCGCGCTGCCGAGGGCCATGTGGAGCGAAGATGGGTGGCGCGGGCTGATGCTGGTTGTGAGAGGGCGCGGGACAACGAGAAAAGCCCCAGCTACTTGCGTAACTGGGGCTTGGGGTTCAATGTGGCGGAGCAGGCGGGATTCGAACCCGCGGTGGGCTATTAACCCACACACGCTTTCCAGGCGTGCGACTTAAACCACTCATCCACCGCTCCACATTGATAACCGGCGTTGTTTCCCTGGAGGGAAACAAAAAACCAAGCTCTACTGGCAGCTTGGTTTTGAAAATTCATTTGGCGGAGCAGGCGGGATTCGAACCCGCGGTGGGCTATTAACCCACACACGCTTTCCAGGCGTGCGACTTAAACCACTCATCCACCGCTCCGTGTGATGAAGCCGCAATTCTAGCCTGAAATTCCGCCGCTCCCGGCGAAGTGCCTGTTTTTTTGTGCAGGCACGCGGGAGCGGGGTCGCAAATCAGACGCTCTTGCCGACCTGCACCATCTTCATGGCGGAGGTGATCAGGCCCGAGACTTCGGTCATGTTGCTGGGCACCACCAGGGTGGTGTTGGAGTCCGCTGCCACCTGGCTGTAGGCTTCCACGGCCTTTTCTGCCACCTTCAGCTGCACGGCCTGTTCGCCGCCCGGCTGGCGGATGGCAGTGGCCACGCGTTCGATGGCGGTGGCAGTGGCTTCGGCCACGGCCTTGATGGATTCGGCCTCACCCTGGGCCTTGTTGATGACGGCCTGCTTTTCACCTTCGGAGCGTGCAATGAAGGCTTCGCGTTCGCCGGTGGCGATGTTGATCTGTTCCTGGCGGCGGCCTTCGGAGGCAGCGATCAGCGCGCGCTTTTCGCGTTCGGCGGTGATCTGGGCCTGCATGGAGCGCAGGATTTCAGCGGGCGGCGTCAGATCCTTGATCTCGTAGCGCAGCACCTTCACGCCCCAGTTCAACGCAGCCTCGTCGATGGCGGACACCACTTGGGCGTTGATCATGTCGCGCTCTTCAAAGGTCTTGTCCAGTTCCAGCTTGCCGATCACGCTGCGCAGCGAGGTCTGTGCCAGCTGGGTTACGGCCATGATGTAGTTGGACGATCCGTAGCTGGCACGCATGGGGTCGGTCACCTGGAAGTACAGGATGCCGTCGACCTGCAACTGGGTGTTGTCGCGCGTGATACAGACCTGGCTGGGCACATCCAGCGGGATTTCCTTGAGGCTGTGCTTGTAAGCCACGCGGTCGACAAAGGGCACCAGAAAGTTCAGGCCGGGCGTGAGGGTGCCGGCGTACTTGCCCAGGCGCTCCTTGACCCAGGCGTGCTGCTGGGGGACGACCTTGACGGATTGCGCCACAAAGATGATGGCGATGACGAACAGGACGATGGCAATTTCCATGGATGCTCCTTCAGCATGAAAGGGGAGTTGCAAAAAAGTGGGCTGCCCGCGCTGCAGCAGCGCTGGATGGGCAGCCAATAGGGATCAGGATATCGAGGGCAAGAGGTCTGTAAGCGGCAAGCCTGGATCAGGCCTTGTCCACCACCAGGCGGTTGCCTTGCAGCTCGACCACGCGGTATTGGCCGGGTGCCGGCATGGAGCCGGCGCGCAGAACGGCTGTCCATTGTGCGCCGCGGTAGGCGACACGGGCCGTGCCATCGGCTTCCCATTGGTTGACGGTGACGGTTTCACCTATGTCCAGGTTCATGGCCGGATCGGCCGAAGCCGGCAGACCAGAGCTGCGGACGCGGCGGATGCGGCGCGCCACCAGCACGCACAGCACGCCCACCACGGCGGCCACCACGATTTGCAGTGGCATGCCCAGACCCAGGTGGGCCGATACCGCGCCGGCTGCCAGGCCCAGGCAGATCATCAGCAGATAAATGGTGCCCGTCAGCAGTTCGGCCACTACGGCCATGCCCGCCAGAATCCACCACCAGGTGCTTGCCTCCATTGTCTGCAGTCCTTTCGGCGCCGTCGTGCGGCGCAGTATGTTGGTAACAAAACCCCGTTTTGCCATGAATTGCGGGCAAACCGCAGGGAATGCCCTCGATATTACTTACACTTCGCGCCTGTTTCGTTATTTATGAGGCCCGGTTGCACGGGGCTGCGCATGAAATTTCGTTTTCCCATCGTCATCATCGACGAGGACTATCGTTCCGAGAACACCTCGGGTCTGGGTATCCGCGCCCTGGCGCATGCGATCGAGGAAGAGGGCTTCGAGGTGCTGGGCGTTACCAGCTACGGCGACCTGAGCCAGTTCGCGCAGCAGCAAAGCCGGGCCAGCGCCTTCATTCTGTCGATCGACGATGAAGAGTTCACGCTGGGCAGCGACAAAGACCCCATCATTCACAGCCTGCGCAACTTCATCGGTGAAGTGCGCCGCAAGAACGAAGAGGTGCCGATTTACATCTACGGCGAGACCAAGACCAGCCGCCACCTGCCCAACGACATCCTGCGCGAGCTGCACGGCTTCATCCATATGTTCGAGGACACCCCCGAATTCGTGGCCAAGCACATCATCCGCGAAGCCAAGAGCTACCTGGAAAGCGTGCAGCCCCCGTTCTTCAAGGCACTGCTGGACTACGCAGAAGACGGTTCGTACAGCTGGCACTGCCCCGGTCACTCGGGTGGCGTGGCGTTCCTGAAGAGCCCCGTGGGCCAGATGTACCACCAGTTTTACGGTGAGAACATGCTGCGCGCCGACGTCTGCAATGCCGTGGAAGAGCTGGGCCAGCTGCTGGACCACAACGGCGCCATCGGCGAGTCCGAGCGCAATGCCGCGCGCATCTTCAATGCCGATCATTGCTACTTCGTGACCAACGGCACGTCGACTTCCAACAAGATCGTCTGGCACCACACCGTGGCCCCCGGCGATGTGGTGGTGGTGGACCGCAACTGCCACAAGTCCATCCTGCACTCCATCATCATGACGGGTGCGATTCCGGTGTTCCTGAAGCCCACGCGCAACCACTTCGGCATCATTGGGCCGATCCCGCAGAGCGAGTTCAGCGTGGAGTCGATCCAGGCCAAGATTGCGGCCAACCCGCTGCTCAAGGGCGTGGATGCCAAGGCCGTCAAGCCGCGCGTGTTGACCTTGACGCAGTCCACCTACGACGGCGTGCTGTACAACACCGAAACCATCAAGGGCATGCTGGACGGCTATGTGGCCAACCTGCATTTCGACGAAGCCTGGCTGCCCCACGCCGCTTTCCATCCCTTCTATGGCAGCTACCACGCCATGGGCAAGAAGCGTGCGCGTCCCAAGCATTCCGTGGTGTATGCCACCCAGTCCATCCACAAGCTGCTGGCCGGTATCAGCCAGGCATCGCATGTGCTGGTGCAGGACAGTCAGACCGAAAAGCTGGACCACCCGCTGTTCAACGAGGCGTACCTGATGCACACCTCGACCAGCCCGCAGTACAGCATCATCGCCAGCTGCGACGTGGCGGCCGCCATGATGGAGCCGCCCGGAGGCACTGCGCTGGTGGAAGAGTCCATCCTGGAAGCGCTGGACTTCCGCCGTGCCATGCGCAAGGTGGACGACGAGTTCGGTGACGACGACTGGTGGTTCGAAGTCTGGGGCCCAGAAGCCCTGGCCGAAGAAGGCGTGGGCTCGGCCCAGGACTGGATCATCCGTGGCCCCGATGCCTCGCGCAAGCACAAGGCCAAGGGCAAGAGCGGCAAGGAATTCGACAACTGGCACGGCTTTGGCGACCTGGCTGACGGCTTCAACATGCTGGACCCGATCAAGTCCACCATCGTCACGCCGGGCCTGGATCTGGATGGCGACTTTGCCGACACCGGCATTCCCGCGTCCATCGTCACCAAGTACCTGGCCGAGCACGGCGTGGTGGTGGAAAAGACCGGCCTGTATTCCTTCTTCATCATGTTCACCATCGGCATTACCAAGGGCCGCTGGAACACCATGCTGACTGCGCTGCAGCAGTTCAAGGACGATTACGACCGCAACCAGCCGCTGGCGCGCATCCTGCCCGAGTTCGTGCAGCAGCACCGCCGCTACGAGCGCATGGGTCTGAAGGATCTGTGCCAGCACGTGCACGAGCTGTACGCCAAGTACGACATCGCCCGCCTGACGACGGAGATGTACCTGTCCGATCTGAAGCCGGCAATGAAACCTTCGGATGCCTACGCCCACATTGCCCAGCGCAAGACCGAGCGTGTGGAGATCGATCACCTGGTGGGCCGCACCACTGTGGGTCTGGTCACGCCGTACCCGCCCGGCATTCCGCTGTTGATTCCCGGAGAAGTCTTTAACAAGAAGATCGTGGATTACCTGGTGTTCGCCCGCGAATTTGCCAAGGAATGCCCGGGCTTCGAGACCGATATCCACGGTCTGGTGGAACTGGAAGACGAGAACGGCAACATCCGCTACTACGCCGACTGCGTGGCAGAACCCGCAGCCAAGCCGGCGGCCGCGCCGCGCAGCCGCACGGCCAGTGCCAAACCGGCGGCCAAGCCTCCCGTGAAGGCGGCTGTGGTCAAGAAGGTGGCAGCCAAGCCAGCGGCCAAGCCCTCCGCCAAGAAGCCTGCCGCAGCGGCGAAGAAGCCCGCTGTGAAGACCGCCAAGGCAACGAAGGCATGAGCTTCAGGTGCCGTGCTCAGGGTATGCCCTGACAGGCCGATAGCTGCTATCGCCAAGCCCGCTCCGCAAGGTGCGGGCTTTTTTCATGTGCGGGTCATGGCCCAGCGGTTGTGGCGCCCGACTGCTGTGCGAGGTTGGCGCACCCGCAGTGCCAGGCCGCGCGCAATGACTGCTCCCATGCGGGCACCGAAAGCACCCGCATCTCAGGCCCGCGTAAAGCGGCGCACGGCCGAGAAATACCAGGCGTCGGGCAGGCAGCGCAGCAAGCGCATCCAGCGCGTGAAGCGGCGCGGAAAATTCATCTCGAAGCGCCCCTGTGCCCAGCCGTGCAGCATGTGCCGGGCGGCCTCGTCGGCGCTGATCAGGGCCGGCATGCTGAAGCGGTTCTGGGCCGTCAGCGGCGTATCGACAAAGCCGGGGTTGATGATGGATACGCCCAGTCCCAGGTCGTGCAGATCCAGATAAAGGTTCTCTGCCAGATTGTTGAGCGCCGCTTTGGTCGGGCCGTAGGCCAGGGACATGGGCAGCCCGCGGTAGCCGGCCACCGATCCGACCAGGGCCAGATGGCCCTGTCCTGTCGCCAGCAGCATGGGCAGCACGGCATCGAGCAGGTGTAGCGCCCCGCCATAGTTCACGGCGAGGTGGCGCTGCATCTCGGGCAGGTCGAAGGCCGTGGCGCGCTGGGGCAGGTAGTGGCCTGCGCAGTAGAGCACCAGATCGGGCGCCTTGCCCGCATGGACCTGCACGGCCTGAGCGGCTGCGGCCACGGCGGGGGCATCGGTCACGTCCAGCGGCAGGGCCAGGCAGCCCGGATGGCCCTGCACGAAGTCCTGAAGCGCATCGCCCTGCCGCGCAGAGACGATCACGCCTGCTCCCTGTTTGTACAGTGCTTCGGCCGTGGCCCGGCCTATGCCTGAAGAGGCTCCCAGAATCCATGCAGTGCGGCCCTGCCAGTCGCGCAGCGGTGGGTTCAGACGGAGGGAGAACAGTGGCATGGCAGTCACTCCTTTGTGATGGCCAGCGTCACATCACCCAGGTGCAGGCCGAACTTGCTCATGGCGGTCCGATTGAGCAGGGTGCGCCCGTCCATCAGGTACATCCAGTCGTCCATGCGGACGTTCCAGACCCGACCGTCCACGGGCAAGGCCAGCACATAGCTCCAGCGGATAGCATTGCCTGCACTCTGGCCCTGTGCCTCGCCCACCACGTCGTCGGCCCGGCCGCTGTAGCGTCCGTTGCCCAGGTGGCGGAGATGCCAGGTTCGCTGCTGCGTGCTGCCATCGCTGTAGACGAAGTGTTCTTCCAGCGTGCCTTCGTCGCCATTCCACCGGCCTGTCATGCGCACGGTGAAGCGCTTGACCACCTTGTCCGAGCGGTCCGTGAACATGCCATGCGCTGTCAGCGGTCCGTTGAAGTACTGGCGCAGATCCAACTGCGGTTGCTCCTTGGCGTAGTCCTGTACCGAAGGCCCGGCACAGCCTGCCACAGACAGTGCCAATGCTGCCCCCAGGTAGATGCGCCGCAGTGGCGAAAACGAAATGGAGTGGGAGATGTGGCTCATGTGTGCCTCCAGGAAGAATGCAGTTGCTCGGCGCGCCAGAGCAGCGCCGCCGCTGCCAGCTTGAGCAGGCAGGGCAGCCCGCCATAGGCCCAGGCCAGTGCCTGCAGGCCGTTCGGATCGGTGCCGCCGCTGCGGTAGCCCGCCAGTGACAGCAGCGGCAAAGCCAGGCCTGCCGCCAGGGCGAGGTTGAGTTTGGTGGCGCAGGTCCACCAGCCCAGGTAGCGGCCTTCACCCCGACCGCCTTCACCGGAGTTGTGGATCACGCCCGTGAGCAGGGCGCCTGGCAAGGCCAGGTCTGCTCCCAGGACCAACCCGCTGGCCAGGCAGATCGCTGCGAAGGCCATGCCATCGCCAGCTCCCAGCCAGGGCGTGCAACCAAAGACCAGCACGCTGGCCAGCATGCCCGCGCGCCAGCTGGGCGCCAGACCCCAGCGGGAGACAGCCTTCACCCACAGCGGCAGGCCCATAGCCGCCGCGCCGAAAAAGCACAACAGCAGTACCGGCTGCAATGCGGGTGACTGCAACCTGTCGGCCACGAAAAAGGGCAGCAAGGTGGCTGGGATGGCGGCGGCTACCCCGTTGAGCATGAAGATGGACAGCAGCCTGCGAAAGCCGGCATCCGCCCACGGTGAAGCGGCAGGGCCGTCGGCGGGCTGTTGTTGCGCCACGGGCGCCTGCAGCCGGTACAGCCCGGTCAGGCCCAGCACCAGGCCCAGGGCCAGCACGGCAGTGGTCGCATCCAGTCCCAGCCAGGAAGGCAGCACACTGGCCAGCAGCACGCCCACCAGGGTGGCTCCCTCACGCCAGGCGGTGACGCGTGCACGCCATGCGGGGGCTCCGCCCCAGCGGGTGCCCCACGCCTGGTGGAGGATGGTGAGGAAGCTATAGGCCAGCGTGCACACCAGCAGGCTGCAGGCCAGCCATCCCAGCAGCCCCACCTGTGTTTGCGCACCGAACGGCGGACGCCAGAGGGCCCCGAAGCCCAGCACCATCAGCAGGCCTGCCAGCGCGGCCGCAGCTGCGGCGCTGGCCGTGCCCCGGCGCAGCAGCCGGTCGGCCTGGCGGCCGATGGCGGGGTCGACCAGGGCATCCAATGCGCGCGTGGCCAGCAGCACGGCGCCCAGGCCGGCCAGCGGTGCACCTGCGACGCTGGCGTAGTGGTAGGGCAGGTTCACATACAGCGGCAGGGACACGAAGGCCAGCGGCGCCGCCAGGCCGCCATAGGCCAGCCCTGTGCGCCAGGGCAGTTGGGGGGCGGCGGCGGGGTGCGAATCCATGGCCTGGTTCCGTGGTGCTTACCCCAGGCCCAGCAGGGCGGTGCGCATGGCGGGCGCCGAGGTCTGCGGGGCCAGCCAGATACCGAAGAACAGGCGTGCGTACTCGGCATCGCGTATCTGCGCAGTCGGGCGGCTGTTGTGGAAGAAGCGCACCTCGCCCTGGCCGTCGTTCAGGCCCAGCAGCCGGTCCCGGGGCTGAACGTCGGGGAATGCCTGCTGCATCAGCTCCAGCCATTGCCGGGACTGCGCTTCGGTGAAGCTGCCCACCCGGCGCATCTCGGCAATGGAGCGCTCGGCAATGGCCGCGCCTTCCAGCTTGCGGTCATAGACCAGTTCCAGCGCAAACGGGTGGCGGGCGTAGTCCTCGGGCAGGAACCCGGGTGCCGCCCACAGCCGTGCTTCGTAGACACGCAGGCCGAAGAAGCGCAGCACCCCGGTACCCACCAGGCGGCTGGCAGGCTGGGCACTGCGCAGTTCGGTCGGCAGGTCTGCAGCGTGGGCTGCCGCCGGGGTCATGGCATGGAGGGCGTTGGACATGGCGATCAGAGAGGGGGCAAGCGCACAGGCAGCGCACCAGGCCAGGGCCTGGCGGCGGCGCGCGCGGGGTTGTAAGGGCGGGAGGGGCTTCATGGCAGGGGCCTGCGCAGCGTGAACTGGACGACATCGGTGTTGCCTGTGTCGAAGGCCGCCTCGCAGTAGGCGAGGTAGAAGGTCCAGATGCGTATGAATCGCTCGTCAAAACCCTGGGCGCGCACGGCCTCGAGCTGGGCTGCGAAGGACTGGTGCCAGCGCCGCAGCGTTTCTGCATAGTCGCGGCCGAAGGCCATGCGGCCTTCCACCACCAGGCCTGCGCGCCTCGCCTCCTGCTCGAATGCGGAAATGCTGGGCAGCAGGCCGCCCGGGAAGATGTATTGCTGGATGAAGTCGGTCGAGCGCAGATAGCGTGCGAACAGGTCCTCGCGCAGCGTGATGGTCTGTATGCAGGCCAGACCGCCGGGTTTGAGGCAGGCGCGCAGTGTCTCGAAATAGCCGCGCCAGTACGCGTGGCCCACGGCCTCGAACATCTCGATGGAGACGATGGCATCGAAGGGCTGGCCCGTATGCAGGGCAGGCAGGTCGCGGTAGTCCTGGTAACGCAGGTCCACGGTGTCGGCCAGGCCGGACTGCAGCATGCGCTGCTGTCCCCAGACTAGTTGCTCGCGCGACAGCGTCACGCCTGTGACCCGGGCGCCGAACTCGTGCGCCGCTGTTTCGGCCAGTCCACCCCAGCCGCAGCCGATCTCCAGCAGGCGCTGGCCGGGCTGCAACTGTACTTCGTCCAGCGTACGCCTGAGCTTGGCCTGCTGGGCCTGCTCCAGGTCGACCTGGTGCAGTGCATCGCCGGTGCGCCCCTCGAACCAGGCGGCGCTGTAGCTCATGCCAGGGTCCAGCCACAGGCGGTAGAAGTCATTGCCCAGGTCGTAGTGGGCATGGATGTTCCGGGCGCTGCCGGCCCGCGTATTGCGCTGCAGCAGGTGGCGCAGGCGGTAGCCCAGCCGGCCCCACCAGCTGCCGTAGACCAGGCGCTGCACATGGTCGCGGTTGGTCATGCACAGGCGCAGCAGGGCTGCCAGATCGGGGCTGTCCCATTCGCCAGCGATATAGCCTTCCGCCAGCCCGATATCACCCGACTTGAGGGTACGCTCCAGCGCCTGCCAGTGGTGCAGCACGCAATGCGCGTCGGCGGGGCCAGGGCCGTGTTGGGGGCGGGGCAGGTGCAGCAGGCGGCCGTCGGGCTGTTCCAGATCCAGCTGCCCGTGCGGCAGGCGTTCGAGCAGGTTCAGCACACGGCGTGCCCGTACAGGCATGCGGTGCGGTGCGGCGGCGGAGGGGCTCAGCAGGGGGGCGGCGGTGGTATTCATCGTGTGACAAAGCGCTTGGGCTCGGAAGGTTTGCCATGGAACGGCACACGCTTGGCCCAAAGGCGCAGCGCCTGCCAGTGGATGCGGAAAATGACGCCCAAGGTCATCAGCGGCGTGCCGAAGAAGGCCCGGCGCACGGTGGGCGCATCCAGCGGATGCAGCACGCCGCCCACGCTGGTCTGCAGCAGGGGGCCGTCCTCGTCATGCAGGTCCACACGCGCCAGGGTGCGGTTGCCGCTGCGCTCGAAGCGGAAGCGGTACTCGCCCCGCACCTCGCAGAACGGCGAGACATGGAATTGCTTGTGCGCCACCTGTTCACGGCCCCAGGCCAGGTCCGGTCCGGCCAGCAGATAGGCATGGCGCTCGCCAAAGGTGTTGTTGACCTCGGCCAGCACGGCGGCGAGCGAGCCATCGGCGCGGTGGGCGTACCAGAAGCTCACGGGCTTGAACACATAGCCCAGCACGCGCGGAAAGGTGTGCAGCCAGATTTCGCCATCGGCGTCGTCAATGCCTTCGCTGTGCAACAACTGCTCGAACCAGGCCAGCGCATCGGGCCCGCCCTCGCCGTGGTCGCGGTCATGAAAGCTCAGCCAGCCGAGCCGGTTGCGCCGCAACACGGGGTCCGGCTGCGTGCGCAGGCTGCGCAGGGGCAGCAGCAGGAAGTAGCCCGGATAGCGAAAAGTATGCTCCACCGGCCGCAGGCGGCGGTGCCAGACATGGCCAAAGCCGATAAGGGGCAGGGCGTTCATGCGGCCCCCTCGATGGCGGGGCTGGACGGAAAGGTCTGCAAGGCGTGCAGCAGGCTGTCGGCCGCGTCCAGGCCCGAGCGCAGGCCATCTTCATGGAAGCCGTAGCCACACCATGCGCCGCAGAACCAGGTCCGGCGCTGGCCTTGCAGGGCACCCACCTGCGCCTGGGCCTCGATGGCGGCCAGGTCAAACACCGGGTGGCTGTATGCGATGCGCGCATGGACCCGGCTGTCATCAATGGGGCGCACCGGATTCAGCGAGACCATCACCGGCTGCTGCCACGGCAAGGGCTGCAGGCGATTGAGCAGGTAGTGCAGGCAGACGCCGGCCTGGTCGCGCCCCGCATCGGCTGCGCGTTCATAGTTCCATGCAGCCCAGGCCGCTTCGCAGTGCGGCAGCACGCTGGTATCGGTGTGCAGCACGGCCTGGTTGGGCTGGTAGCGGATAGCGCCCAGCACGCTGTGCTCTTGCGGCGTGGCATCGGTGCCCAGCAGGCGCAGGGATTGGTCGCTGTGGCAGGCCAGCACCACGGCGTCGAACTGCTCCGTGCCGTGCGCCGTTTGCAGCAGCACCCCATGCGCCATGCGGCGCAGGCCCAGCACCGGGGTGTTCAGGCGTGCCTCGTGGCGGCCATCCTGCTGCAGCGCGGCCACGATGCGCCGCACATAGTGGCGCGAGCCACCACGCACCGTGTACCACTGCGGACGGTCCGTGACCTGGATCAGGCCGTGGTTGTGGCAAAAGCGGATCAGTGTGGCCACGGGAAAGCGCAGCATCTGGTCTGTGGGGCAGGACCAGATGCAGCCCATCATGGGCAGCAGATAGTCCTGGCGAAAGGCCGGTCCAAAGCCGTGGCCGTCCAGAAAAACCTCGATGGAGCTGTGCAGCCGTGCTTCGTTGCCTTCCTGGGCGATGCGCGTGGCCAGGCGGTTGAAGCGCAGGATCTCCGCCAGCATCTTCAGAAAGCGCGGCCGCAGCAGATTGCGGCGCTGGGCGAACACCCCGCGCAGCGAGCTGCCACTCCACTCCAGACCGGCGCTTCCATCGGCCTGCGGCACCTGCACGGAAAAAGACATCTCGGCTGCCGCCGTAGGCACCTGCAGCTCTTCGAACAAACGCTTCAGCAGCGGATAGGTGCGGTGGTTGAACACCAGAAAGCCGGTGTCCACGCCCTGGCTCACGCCTTCCAGCGTCATGTCGACGGTGTTGGCATGGCCGCCGAAATGGCTGCCCGCTTCCAGCAGGGTCACGCCATGCCCGCCCGGCGCGCTGGCCAGCCGCCGCGCTGCGGCCAGCCCCGCAATCCCAGACCCGATGACTGCAATGCGATGCATGGAATGCCTTTCCTGGTTGTACAGTACAGTTTGTACCTTAAAGGTCAAACTGTGAACTAATGAGTTCAAACTATAAACCAAACGCTCCAAATTTGCACTATTTAGTATTGGCTATAGTCTGTGAGGTCTAAAATATGTCCATGACTAGCCGTTCCTCCATCAAACAGCAGATACAGCGCGTGCGTGAGCAGGCCATCGTGGCGGCCGTCAATCGGCTGCTGGCCACCAAGGGCTATGACGCGATGACGGTGGACGAGGTCGCTGCCGAAGCCGGCATGGCCAAGGCCAGCCTGTACAAGCTGTTCACTTCCAAGGAAGAACTGGCGGGCGCCGCCATGGTCGGTGTGCTGGACCGTGCCCTGGCTTTTGTGGACGGCCTGCGCGACGAAGCGGACCAGGCGGCCGAAGCCGGCATACCCATCCGCCCGCTGAACCTGCTCAAGGCCGTGACGCGGTGGGCCATGCAGACCCAGCTGGAGGGGGAAATGCCTTCTCTGCCGGCGCAAAACTCCAACCTCAGCGCCTCGCTGCAATCCAACGACGCCTACATGGACCGGTTGATTGCGCTGAGCAACCGCCTCAGCATATGGATCACCGAGGCCCAGACCAGCGGCCAGTTGCAGGCCGCGCTGCCTGCTGAGCTCGTGCTGTACACGCTGTTCGCGCGGGCCTGCGATCCCGTGGTGGCCCTGCTCAAGGAATCGGGCCAATACACGCACACGCAAATCATCGACTGGGTGACGAGCACCACGTTCGACGGGCTGGCCGCCGTCAAGTAAATGGCCCAGTAAGTGGCGCGGTGAGTGGCCTGCATGGGCCCATGCACTGCGCCCTGGCAGAGTCGTCGCCTGCAAGCAAAGGGCGACGACCCGTTTTCAGGCGTCTACATGTCTGCTTGGGGGAAGGGCTGGTTTCACCAGGCGCACATGCTTCGGGTTCAGGAGGACATTACCACCGGCCCGCCCTTGCTCAAGGCCCGTTGGTAAGCGGGGCGCGCCTGCATGCGCTGGCGATAGGCGGTCAGGTGGGGCCACATGGTCTCGTTTCCTCCGCGCACCAAAGCAGCTTCGACGGCAAAGCTCATCTGGAAGTCGGCCATCGTCAAATGCTCGCCCGCAAACCAGCGGTGGCTGGCCAAATGGTCGTTCATAAAGCCCAAGGCGGTCTGAACATTGGGGGCCACGAGGTTTTGCTGCACCTTGCCGCACAGGGCGCGTGCGATCGGGCGCACGAAAAATGGCATGGGCTGGCGCGGGATGGTGTCGAAAACCAGCTTCATCAGTAACCAGTTCATCAGCGAGCCCTCGGCGTAGTGCATCCAGAAACGGCACTGGCGGTGCTCTGTCGTGCCGCGTGGCGGCTCCAGGTGGGCAAGCTCCACATGCGCCTGGTTGCCATAGCACTCCACCAGATATTCGATGATCGCCCCGGATTCGGCGACCACGGTGTCGCCATCGGTAATCACGGGCGATTTGCCTAGTGGGTGCACACGCTTGAGCTCGGGCGGGGCCAGGCGGGTACGCGGGTCCCGCTTGTAAAGGCGCAATTCGTAAGGCATCCCCAGCTCTTCCAGCAGCCAGAGAATGCGCTGCGAGCGCGAGGTATCAAGGTGGTGAACGGTCAGCATCGATGGTCTTCCCAGAAGCGGAGCCCGCTTTGCGCAGCCAGCGCATCAGGGATCCAAGCAGAGGTAATTTTGCATACAGCTCTTCAGCCGTATCCCAGTAGTCGCGGTGCATGCTAACGCGGCCTTGGGCATCCAAGGTCAGCCATGTGGCGCCGTTGATGCATTGCGCGGTATCGGGTCGCCAGCTTCGCAGCCGAAAATGAAACTCCCATGCCAGAAAAGCCTGCTGGCCTTGCACGAGCTTTTGGGTGACCACGAAACGCGGATCCAGCAAGGCATCAAACATGTGTTCGAAAATGCGGGTGATGGCCGGCACCCCCGACACATCGTTGAATGGGTCCTTGAAGTGTGCATCCGCTGCGTAGCAGGCCCCCAGTTGCTGAATATTGGCCGGGGTCAGCGTTTCATACAGCTGTACCAGCCGCTGCACTGCGGCACCCATATCGGCGAGGGAATCGGGCGAATTGGCAGACATGGATTACCACTCTCTCATTCAGTGCACACATGCGAAGTCGCAAGCATAGGGCAGGGACTGGCCCATCTGCAGTGGGAACGTGGAATATATGAAAGACTGCTGGTGACCGTTCAGCGGTTGTCACAGGTCGCCGAGAAAACCAACAGCCAGCGAGACCAAGACGTTCTTCTTTTCTTGTGCGCAACCGTTATGTCCAAACCCGCCATCGCCAGCTTGCTGACCGTTTTTGCCATGGCCCTGGGCTACTGGCTGGGCGAGCACCATTTTTCGGTCCTGCCTGTGTGGCAGCTGTTGCCGGTGTGCGCGCCTGCTGCTGTGTCGTTTTTTCTGCTGCGGGGCGATGGGGGGCGCACCTGTGCCTTGGTGGCGGGCTGCTGTCTGGCGGCGACGGTCTTTGCCTGGCTCATCGGCAGCCGTTCCGCCACAGCCGCATTCAATCAGTGCGTGGCGGATGGAGAGGGCATACGGGTGCAACTGGCGGCATACCGGCAACAGCATGGCCACTATCCCTCCCAGCTGAGGCAGCTGGATTCGGATCTGCCGTGCCAGCTTTTTTTTCCGCCGCAGTTTTTGCACTACAGCGCCAATGGAGGCCGCTATGTCCTGTCGTTCTCGGATGCTTTTGTGGTGCACAGGGCGACAGATACGGAAGCCTTTGTTGCATCCAAATAAACAGCCCATGCGCTTGCATGCAGGCGCATGGCTGTGCCCGCCGCTGAGCCTGGGGGGGAGTGCCTGCCCATCGACGGTCGCCAGCCGGTGGGCATTGGCTGCATAGGCCAGAGGGAGGGCCTATGGTTAAGAGCGTCACCCAAGGGCGTCACCCTTTGGGCGGCCCGTTCAGCGCTGCTTCGAACAGCGCCAGTTCTTCGTCCAGCGTGCCGCGTTGCCGGAACCGCCGGCCGGCGCGCTCGTACCAGTTCTCGGCATCTTCTAGATCCCCTTCCTGCCAATGCAGCAGGCCATGGAGCCAGACGGCATGCAGACCTTCGTACTGCTGCACACGGTCGTGCGCCGCATTCCAGTGGCCGGCACGCAGGAGCGCCAGCACGTCGCGCAGTTCGGTGGTGGTGTCGCGCATGGCCTGCCTTGTCAGGGCAGCATGGCCTGTTGCACCAGGTGGCTGTCCACATACTGCTCCATGCGGATGATTTTCCCGTTCTGCAGGTGGTACAGGTGGGCGAAGGTCGCGGTCATGGCCTTGCCCGTCTTGCGGTAGGTGCCCGAATAGATACCGAAGGCTGCCACCCGGTCTCCGTCCGCCAGATAGGTGTGGGCCTTGGCGCTGTAGCCCTCCCACTCGGTGCCCAGGCGCTGGAACACGCCCGCCACAATCTGCTCGGCCCCCACATAGGTGCCGGCATACGGAAAGCCCGCGGCCTCGGTCCATGTGGCATCGGGGGCCAGCACGGCCAGCAGGTGCTTGCCGTTTTCTTCCGACGTGCCTTCGTAGGTCGCGCGGATGATGTCCAGGTTGGTGGTCATGGTGCTCCTCTGGTTGAACAGTGAAAACTAGGCTGTCTGCAGCTCTTGGGCAAACGCTTGCGGGTCGGCGAACGCGGAGCCCGCATGCAACAACTTGCGTTGACCTTCGGCTTCCAGAATGAAGGTGGGTACACCGCGGGCACCGAATGCCTGCAAGAGGTGCTGGGCTTGATCCATCCGTGCCCGGTTGGTGTCCAGCAACTCGGCATCCGGGGTCTGCAGTCGCAGTGCCGCCTGTGCCAGCCCCAGGGTCTCCAGTATCGACACCAGCGTGTCGGTCCGCGTGATGTCCTTGCCGTCCACGTAGCGGGCCTGCTGAATGGCCTTGAGTGCGTCCAGCTCTTTGTCCGGGGCGGTCAGTGCTACGGCGGACAAGGCCAGGGTGGCAAGGGCGCTGTCGAAGCGCTGCTGGCGGTTGCCCAGCACCTTTGCGCGGTAGCGCTCGGTAAAGCGCTGGCCGGTCAGGCGTTCGATGCGCTGGTCGTTGCTCCAGGCATAGGCCGCAAAATCGTCGTCCATCTTTCGGGCTCCTTCCTCTGCAAACAGGCCGCTGGGCAGCAGGTTCAGGTGCACTCCTGCCCTGTCGGCAACCGCTGCCAATGCGGCACTGGCGCCGTAGCACCAGCCACACAGCGGATCGAAGATGTAGTGCAAGGTCTTGTCCATGGAGGGGTCCTGTGAATGCAATGCCCCGATGGTAGAAACTGTGGATTGAAAGATAAATAGAAGTAAATGGATTGGTTTGTATGGAAAAAGCAAACAATCCAGCGGTCGCCACCACGCTGCTGCCCAGATGCCCTGATTGGGTGCAACTCCCGTGGCGGCGTGACCTGCACGGGAAGGCTGCGTGCGGTGGTGGTCACCGGCTTGGGGTGGGCCAAAGGGCTGGGTGCATGGCCGTGCCCTCAACAAGCAGGGACTGCCTGCCTGGGATGGAAAGGCGCCGGAAACCAGCCACTGACGGAAAGCAAGGGGCGAAAAGGCGTGGGCCCTTGCGTTGGAGCAAGGCGCGGATCACTCCGTCTGCGCATCATCCCTGGGAAGGTAGGCGCCGGACCGGAAGGCGTGGGCCCGCCGGACCAGGCTGTTCATCTCGGCGGCGGCGTGTATGGTCACCGGATGGGTGGTGAAGCCTGGCCTCGGAGAGATGTGGTCCGCCATTTCGCGTGCCAGTTCCAACTGGCGCTCGGACGATTGGGCCAGCAGCGCGATGACGATGTTCTCCAGGGCAATGACACGCACACGCAGTTGCACCAGTTCGGCATCGCTCAAAGGCGGGCTGCTGTCGGCCCGCTGGCCTGTCGGCTGAGCCGTCTGGCCGCTGGCTGCCGGTTCGCCGCCGTCCTTGTCCTTGTCCGGGGAGGCCGTGTGGCCTTGACTTTGAATGGGATTGGCACGAACTCTGGAGTCTGGTGTGGTGTCTGGCATGGTGAACTCTTGTGTGGGGCCATGGTTGCTCCAGTCTGACCCAGCGCGCACCGCTTGTGCAATGGGTGCCCCGCGAGATCCGTCGGCCTTTGCACCATGGCCGCTGCTGGCCATGGATGCCAGGCCGGGAATGCGGGCCTTGCGGCGACCGTGCCGCCAGAGGTCCGGCGGCCAGTCTGCGATGGACCTCCAAGTCTGCCCCTGTGCGAAAACCCTGATGGAACCACCCCATGGCCTTGCTGCAACACCTTGAAGAACCATCTGCTCCGCAACCCAAGGGCTTTGCGCTGTTCGCACTTGGCTTTCGGCCTTTCTATCTGCTGGCCAGCATTTTTGCCGCCTTGTCGGTGCCGTTGTGGGCGCTGCAGTTCGCCGGCCTGCTGCCGCGTCCGTATCTCAGTGGAGTGGTCTGGCATGCCCATGAAATGCTTTTGGGTTTCACCTTGGCCGTTATCGTCGGCTTTCTGCTGACTGCCGGTCGCAACTGGACCAATCTGCCTACGCCCACCGGCGCAAAGCTGTGCGCTCTGGTGGCTCTGTGGTTGCTGGCGCGGGTCCTGGTGCTGACGCCTTACGCGCTCGCCGCCGCCGTGGCCAATGTGGCGTTTCCCCTGGCGGCAGCCGCCGGGCTGGCGGTGCCGTTCTTCCAGGCGCGCAACCGCCGCAACTACTTTTTCGTGGCGCTGCTTGTGCTACTGGCTGCAGTGGCGGCACTCTTCCACCTGACGGCTTTGGGTGCGCTGGCCATGCCGCCGTGGGCAGGCTTGCAGATCGCACTGGATACGGTGCTGTTCATTGTGGTGGTCATGGGCGGGCGGGTCATTCCGATGTTCACCAACAACGGGGTGCCCGGTGCGTCTGCGGCCAAGCGGTCCTGGATCGAAAAGGTGGCGCTGGGCTCTGTGCTGGTGCTGCTGCTTGCCGATGCTTTCGGCCTGCAGGGCTGGCCCGTGGCAGCGGTGGCCGCAGTAGCCTGCGTGGCGCACCTGTGCCGGTGGCTGCTGTGGCAGCCGTGGAAGACGCTGGGCACGCCGCTGGTATGGGTGCTGCAGCTGGCCTATGTGTGGGTGCCTATGCATCTGCTTCTGCGCGCATTCAGCGCCTTCGGGTGGGTGAGCCCGTCGCTGTCGGTCCATGCGCTGACGGTGGGGGCCGCAGGCGGCCTCATGGTTGGCATGATGACCCGGACCGCCAAGGGCCATACCGGGCGCCCGCTGCAAGCCAGCCGGGCGGACACGGCAGCCTATGTGCTGGTGCTGCTGGCTGCGGTGGTGCGTGTGGCCCTGCCGCTCATTGCCCCCAGCCAGACGCTGCACGCCATCCTGGTGTCGGCGGTGCTGTGGTCGGCAGGCTTTGGCCTGTATGCCTGGTGCTATGGGCCGTTGCTTACTCGGCCGCGCATGGACGGGCGTCCCGGGTAAACCGCGGACCTGGTTGCGGCGCTGCCGGGGTGAGGCCGGGAGCTGCCTGCTTCTGGCTGCTCAGCGATGGCGGCCGGTTGGGTCGCAGGCAGGTTCTTGGCATACCATGCACCATGGCTGCCGCCAGGAAGGGACGAAGCCGAAGGCGCAGGCGGTGCATACTAGAATCGGCGGCTGATGGTGCGGACACCGCTCCGCTCTCTGACGCCAGCCAAAATCCCGGGCACCGCCTCGCCTTGGCCCCCGCGTCACCCAGTTGGAGCGCGACATGCCATCTACTGTTTTTCCATCCCATGCGGTTCGCTTTGGCCGATTGGCCCCGACGATTTCGGTGTCCGATATCGATCAGGCGATGCACTTCTAACCGGCATTCTTGGGTTCACCAAGGTCTTCGATAACGGGAGTCCGGTCGGCTTCGCCATCCTCAAGAAGGATGATGCCGAGCTGCATCTTTCCCTGCACAAAGGCCACAAGGCGACGGTCCAGAACGTGGCCCACCTTCTGGTGCACGATGCAGAGGCCCTGTACCAGCATCTGCAGGCGTACAGGGTCAAGATCATCAAAGCCATTCGCGATGCAGATTTTGGGCCGAGGTGCTTTGTCTTTGCGGATCCGGACGGGAACCGCATCGACGTGGGCCAGACCCTGTAACGGGCGAGTGCCTTGGGCGCGGCGTGGGCGGGCGCACCACGGTGCGGGTGAACGTTCGCTCTCGCCCTTCAGTTCCCCTTGCATGCCGACTTAGTGCCGCCGATTTGTACCTGCAAAATCAGTCACCAGCCTGAGGGCGAACTAGCGATGGATCACCTTGATTGAGCAGTCGGTTATTACATCGACGTAGATGTTCACCTAAATTTGACGAGCCTTACTTCGGCACTGGTTTCACAGTTAGGCCTGCTTGGTTCTCTACCTGACCCGGTTAGTTGCTTCCCCATGCGAAGGGGCCTGTCAGACCCTTTTGGACCAAAGTGACACAGTGAAGTAATACGTAGAATAAGTCTTAAGTCTACCAAGGGTCGGACTGTTTTGGGCATGGTATTTCTGAGCACCTTCTGATAGGTTGGTGCAGATGCCACTTCTCCCGTACCCCTGGTATGCGAAGTAGAAAACTCAACGAACGAATAAGATTGAAGCTTTGTATTCAATTAGCTTGCTATGAGTGTTATTTATCCGGTGGGGTTTTTGGATGATCCTTGGGTTGGCGCTAAATATAAAGAATCTGGGATATTTATCTTAGGTGAATCATGGTACGGTGACTGGGGTACTTCTTTAAATAGTGATAGCGGATACATTGAGGCGTATCTGAGAGGGACTGTCAAAGACGCCATGTATACGAGAATGGCTAATGCATGTCAGATACCGGTTAAAGAGTTTTGGGACAACGTTTTATTTACTAATTTTGTGCCTTGGGCAGGTCTTAAGCGTATAGAAAGGCCAACAACAGCACACTATCTAGATGCATACGTCCGTCTAGAAAAAATGCTCGAAAAACATTGCCCTAAAGGGGTGTGGGTGCTGGGGAAAGGGCAGGCTGAGTTTTCAGGGCATCTTCTCGAAAGATACAAGGTACCTTATGAGGTGGTAGTTCATCCAACTTCTTATGGGGTTAAGAATGAAACTCTGTTTAAGAGCTGGAATAACCTACTTGCAAAGCTGCACAAGTAAAAATTCTGAGCAACAGATCCTTAAGACTGAATGAAACACGCTATCCTGGATAGCCACGCTTGTACCAAAAGGGGCATGATGAATAAAGAGAAATCTCAAGCAGATAATGGCAAAGAAGCTATAGTTGAATCTATAAAGTTAAGCGCAAAAAATGGTACTGTAGCCAATGCTTTGGCTAATCTGATTAAAGAGTTTGCCCCGATGTTGGCTCGTGTTGTCGAGGCAGTTCGACGCATGCCAGAAGCGATGCAAAAGGCTTTGATTTGTTTGGCAAATGAAGGTTGGTACTTGGACTGGAAAGAAATGTCTCTCAGTGAGCCTGCAGAGCTTGCCCAAATGTACTTAGATGGACGAAGTCAAGAGGTTGATGCGCAACTGGTTGAGCACTTTACAAAAAGGCTTCCAAGCATTGAGCAAGAATTAATAGGCCTTTATCCGAAAAGAGCTGATATTTTTAGGCAGGCATTTGACGCTCATCGGCAGGGAATGTTCTATGTGTCAGTGCCTACATTCTTGGCTCAGTCGGATGGAATTTGTGAGGACGTCCTGCAGGAACAATTCTTTCAAAAACCTAGAGGGGCTAAGCATCACTTCGAAAAATTATCTGACTTAGACCCACTCACCAAAGCAATGCTGGCTCCATTTTTGGATAAGACAGCTATACGGCTTAGCAAAGAAGTTAGACCTCTAGATTTCAATAAACTTAATAGACACCAAGTTCTTCATGGGGAGTCATGCGACTATGGAACTGAGGTGAAGGCATTGCAAGCTATTTCATTTGTCTACTATGTCGCGGTTACTTTGGACGAGGTGCTTGAACGCCATCGTGACTTCTTTTTTGAAGGAGAGGGGGTGTAATATGCCAAAAATCGTTGGTTTTCTGAAGGCGCTTAAAAATCAATGTTCGCTTGGATTGGGCAGTGCCGCGAGATGATGACACCGCCATTTAGTGGCAGCTGCACAGGCCAGCCAACTCGCGACTGATATTCAAATCAGAGCTTGTTCATGAAGGCTGACACATTAAAGCCTTCAACTATTGCCAGCACAGGGCCTGTTAGCTCTCGAAGTCACCGTGTGCGCTCTGGCAGGCTGTACTCGAACCGGTAGGCATGCTGCCCGTCGGTGATGGTGATGACCAGGCTTCCAGACAGTCCGGCCAGTGCCTCTGTGCCGGAATCCGGCACGACGGTGATGGACTGGGTGGGCGCCCCCTGGTTCATGGTGGAGCTGTGCTGGAGCACGAAACTCCCTTGGCGGCCATGCAGGCTGCCTCGGACGAGCTCCATGGCCACATAGCCCGCAGAACCTGGGACACCGCTGCGAAATGCCAGCATCTCGCCTTGGCTGACAGCTTCCAGGTCGCCTTGGAATTCTTTATCCAGCGACATGCGGGCCAGACCGGTGCTTGCGGCAACGCCGCTCAAGGGCTGGCTGTCGAGGGCGATCTCAAACTGACCGGTTGCGACATGGTTCATAAGAGTGCCTTGGGTAATGGGTTATGTATAAATATACAGTTTTCGTTCTGAGAGGCGCTTTTGGCGCATCCACTGGCATATGTCCCAGGCGTGTCGCGTTCCCGTAAGTGGGGCAGCGCAGGCTCGGTACGGAAGAGGCCGCCGCAGGAGGGTGTCTGAAACAGCGGACTGTCCACGCCACCAGGGACGGCCAAGGCATGCGGATCGGCCAGTTTTGAATTCCAAAGCAAGACACGGAGTGCCTGAAAATCGCGTGCGACCTACAGTTTGGGCACGCAATCCTTGATGAGAGGCTCAACCATGTTGAAGCAAACTGAAGCCTGCGCACAGGCGGTACTGACCGATCCCCGCTGGGCGGCAGTCGTGGCGCACGACGCGCAGGCCGATGGGCAGTTCTGGTACGCGGTGAAAACGACTGGGGTCTATTGCCGCCCTTCGTGCGGAGCCCGCACGCCGCGTCCCGAGAATGTGTGGTTCTTTACGGCGCAGGCGGCGGCACAGCAGGCAGGCTTTCGCCCATGCAAGCGCTGCAAGCCGGACCAGCCCGCACGGCTGGAGCAGCATGCCGAGCTGGTCGCAAAGCTGTGCCGTTTCATTGCCTCCGCCGAAACCCCGCCCAGCCTGGAAGCGCTGGCCGAGGTGGCGCAGATGAGCACTTTCCACGTGCACCGGGTGTTCAAGGCCGTGACCGGTGTCACGCCCAAGGCCTACGCGGCGGCCCACCGCGCCCACAAGGTCCGAGAGGAACTGGTGCGGGGCGGCTCGGTCACAGAAGCGATCTATGGGGCGGGCTACAACTCCCATGGTCGCTTCTACGAGCAATCGGACCAGTTGCTGGGGATGACACCGTTCACCTACCGCGCCGGAGGGGAGCAGGTTGCCATCCGTTTTGCGGTGGGCCAGTGTTCCCTGGGGGCGATCCTGGTGGCGACCAGCGCACGGGGCATCTGCGCCATCCTGCTGGGAGACGATCCAGATGCATTGGTGCGCGATGTGCAGGACCGGTTCCCGAAGGCCGTGCTGATCGGCGGGGACGCCGGGTTTGAGCAGCTGGTGGCCCAGGTGGTCGGTCTGGTGGAAATGCCGCAGCAGGGCCTGGATCTGCCGCTGGATGTGCGTGGAACCGCCTTTCAGCAACGCGTCTGGCAGGCGCTGCGCGATGTGCCGGCGGGGCAGACCGTCAGCTACACGGAGATAGCCCGGCGCATCGGTGCGCCCAAGGCGGTGCGTGCGGTCGCGGGGGCCTGCGCCGCCAATGCACTGGCGGTGGCGATTCCCTGCCACCGCGTGGTGCGAACCGACGGCAATCTGTCCGGCTACCGCTGGGGGGTAGAGCGCAAGCGTGCCTTGCTGGAGCGGGAGGCCCAGGCATGAGCGGGCTGGACCATAGCGGGCTGGCACAGCGCCTGGCGGCGGTAGATTGGCAGGAGGCCAGCGACGGCCTGAACCACAGCGGCTGCACCGTGATTCCGCAACTGCTGACGCCGCAGGACTGCCAGGCCCTGGCGGCGCTCTACGCGCAGCCTGCGGTGTTTCGCAGCCGCATCGTCATGCAGCGCCATGGCTTTGGCAATGGCGAGTACCAGTATTTCGGCTACCCCTTGCCCGACCTGGTGCAGAGGCTGCGCACCAGCATCTATCCCCACCTGGCACCACTGGCCAACCACTGGTACGAGCAGATGGGCCTGTCACCGCGCTTTCCGGCGGAGCATGGCGACTTTGTCGCGCGCTGCCATGCCGCAGGGCAGCAGCGTCCGACCCCGCTGCTGGTGCAGTACGAAGCGGGTGACTACAACTGCCTGCACCAGGACCTGTATGGCGAGCATGTATTTCCCTTGCAGATGGTGGTGCTGCTGGCACAGCCGGGGCAGGACTTCACGGGCGGGGAATTGGTACTGACCGAACAGCGGCCGCGCATGCAGTCGCGTGTCGAGGTGCTTGCACTGCGCCAGGGCGATGCCGCCGTGTTTGCGGTGCAGCAGCGGCCCGTTCAGGGGAGCCGGGGCAGCTACCGGGTCACCATGCGGCATGGGGTGTCCCGCATCCGCTCCGGCCGGCGGCATACGCTGGGCATCATCTTTCACGATGCAACCTAGCCCCAGCAGGACACGCTCAGGAGGGAGGTCGCCGCACAGGGATACCGGAAAGCGGACACGCCGGGGTGGCTTGCACCCCGGCGTGTCCTGGTGGTGCGGGGCTGGCTCAGCCCAGTGCGGTGTCCAGCACCATCATCAGCACAAAGCCCAGCATCAGCCCGCCGGTGGCAAAGGCTTCGTGCCCCTTGCGGTGGGATTCGGGGATGATTTCGTGGCTGATGACAAACAGCATGGCGCCTGCGGCAAAGCCCAGGCCCCAGGGCAGCAGCACGGCCGAGCTACTGACCACGGCGGCACCGATGACGGCGCCCACGGGTTCCACCAGACCGCTGGCCATGCCCAGCAGTACGGCAAAGCGACGCCGGTAGCCGGCGGCCAGCAGGGCCACGGCCACGACCAGGCCTTCGGGCACATCCTGGATGGCAATGCCGGTGGCCAGGGCGTTGGCACGCAGACCGTCGTTGCCGGCATAGCCCACGCCAATGGCCAGGCCTTCGGGCAGGTTGTGCAGGGCAATGGCAATCACGAACAACCAGGTGCGCTGCAGCTTGCGGGCGGCATCACCGTCCAGCCCTTCACGGCCTTTGATGAAATGCTCGTGCGGCAGCAGCTTGTCCATGGCCATCAGTGCCGCAGCGCCGAGCAGGATGGACGTGCCCATCACCCCGCCGGCGCCCCAGCCACCACCGCCCCACAAGGCCTGGGCCTTGGCGGCTCCCAGCCCGGGCAGGATCAGCGAGAAGGCACAGGCCGCCAGCATGACGCCGGCGCCAAAGCCGAACAGCGTGTCCTGGGTGCGCTCGGACATGCGCTGGGACAGCATGACGGGCAGGGTGCCCAGTGCCGTGGCCAGCGCCGCCATGCTGCCGCCCAGCAGGGCCTGCCACACCACCGGGTGGTGCTGGGCGTACAGCCAGAACTGGCTGCACAGGGCCCAGACACCGGCCATGGTGATGGTCAGCCCCAGCCACAGCCGGGCGCTGTGGCGCACACCGGTGGCGGCGTGCAGGCGGGAGGCCGGTGAAGGTGCCGGGGACAGGCTGGCACTGGCTTTTTTCATGGAGAGGTCCTGGTGCGGGGGCAAAGCCATAGAGCGGTGCGCTGGCGGGAATCAGCCCCGCGCCTGCTGGTAGCGGCGGGCCACTTCGTCCCAGTGGATGACGTGGAAGAAGGCGGCGATGTATTCCGGGCGGCGGTTCTGGTACTGCAGGTAGTAGGCGTGCTCCCACACGTCCAGCCCCAGGATGGGGGTGCTGCCCGAGCCGATGCCGGCCATCAGCGGGCTGTCCTGGTTGGCGCTGCTTTCCACTGCCAGCTGGCCCTGGGCGTTGACCACCAGCCAGGCCCAGCCGCTGCCAAAGCGTGTCAGCGCGGCCTGGGTGAAGGCTTTCTGGAAGGCTTCCATGCCGCCCAGATCGCGGTCAATCGCCTGGGCCAGGGCGCCACCGTGGGCGCCGCCGCCACCGTGACCGACCGGTGCCATCACGGTCCAGAACAGGCTGTGGTTGGCGTGGCCGCCGCCGTTGTTGCGCACGGCAGGGCGAATGGCTTCGGGCAGGCGGTCCAGGTCGGCAATCAGCTGCTCCACCGGCACCTCGGCAAACGGCGTGCCTTGCACGGCGGCGTTGAGGTTGTTCACATAAGTCTGGTGGTGCTTGCTGTGGTGGATTTCCATGGTGTGCGCATCGATGTGCGGAGCCAGGGCGTCATAGGCATAGGGCAGGGGGGGCAGCGTGTGTTGGGTCATTCCGTTTTTCCAATCAAGGGTGGCAAAAAGGCAGGTGCGCGGGGGCCGATCAGTGCAGCCGGTCGGCGGGCAGGGGGCAGCGTTCCAGCGGTTCGGGCTGCAGCGCTGCGGTGGCTGGGGCGGTGGGCGGCGGTGCGGCCGGGGGCGCGCAGTGCGTGGCCTGCAGCAGCTGCGTCACACGGGCGCTGGGGCCGTGCTGGCGCTGCCACTGCAGCAGGGCCTGCACCGTCTCGCGCTGGTGGCGCCAGGCGGCTTGCTGCAGCAGGGTCACTTCGGTGCTGTGGCCCAGGCCCAGCAAGGCGGTGTGGGCATCGCACAGGTAGTCCAGCGCGGCGGGCAGTTGCTGGCGTTCGGCCAGCAGCTCGGCAATCCACAGGTGGGTCACCACCCAGGCGGCCAGGTAGTCGTCGGGCTGTACGGTCAGATAGGGGCTGCGCAGCAACTGGTGGGCCAGCGGAATGGCCTGCACCAGCTGGGCCAGGGCAAATTCCTGTTCACCGTTCTGCCACAGCGCTTGCGCGCGCTGCATGCGCTGTTCCCAGGCCTGCAAGGGCGTAGGAGGGGCGGGGGGCGCGTTGGGATCCGCATCGCCGTGGTGCTCCGGGGCCATGGGAGATACTCCAAAAACAATTTGATTGAGAATTATTCTCATTCAAATTGATGCGTATCACCAGCCATTCACTCCAATATCCACATTCAGCGAAAGGGTTACCTGCAGCGCGACGGACACGAAAAAGCCCCGCAGGCGGTGAACCTGCGGGGCTTGGCGGTGCGGGCAGAAAGTGCTGCTTAGACCTGGTCGGCCGACAGGCCAGCGGTCTGGCTGAAGCCACCGTCCACGTAGGTGATCTCGGCGGTCACGCCCGAAGCCAGGTTGGACAGCAGGAAGGCGGCGACATTGCCCACGTCTTCGATGGTCACGTTGCGGCGCAGGGGGGACGCATCGGCCACGCGGCCCAGCAGCTTGCCGAAGTCCTTGATGCCGGAGGCAGCCAGGGTCTTGATGGGACCGGCGGAAATGCCGTTGGCACGGATGGCGCGGCCGTCGGCGGTGCGGCCCACGGCTTCGGCCAGGTAGCGCACGGAAGCTTCCAGCGATGCCTTGGCCAGGCCCATGGTGTTGTAGTTGGGGATGGAGCGCAGTGCGCCCAGGTAGGACAGGGTCAGCAGCGAGGACTTGTCGTTCAGGTAAGGCAGGGCAGCCTTGGCCATGGCGGGGAAGCTGTAGGCGCTGATGTCGTGGGCGATCTGGAAGGATTCGCGCGACAGACCGTCCAGGAAGTTGCCCGCAATGGCTTCACGGGGTGCAAAACCGATGGAGTGCACAAAGCCGTCGAACTTGCCCCAGACGGCGCCCAGGTCGGCGAACATCTTGTCGATCTGGGCGTCGTCGGCGACGTCGCAGTCGAACACCAGCGTGGAATTGAATTCGGCGGCGAATTCGGTGATGCGGTCCTTGAAACGCTCACCGACGTAGCTGAATGCCAGCTCGGCACCTTGTTCGTGGCAGGCCTTGGCGATGCCGTAGGCGATGGAGCGGTTGGACAGCACGCCCGTGATGAGCAGCTTCTTGCCGGTCAGAAAACCCATTGTTCTTCTCCTGAGGGGTAAAGGGTGGAAGCGGCTGGTGCAGGCCATGCATCTACAGGAGGCATTGCCGGGCCGGGGCCGCTGTGGTGCAGAATTGTCGCATGCGCCTTTGGAAGTTTTGCCTGTTGCTTGCAGGAGCCACTGCGGCCCTGCCGTCTTGGTCCGCCCACGCCTATGCGTTATGGGGGGAGCCCAAGTACCCGTCCGGCTTTGACCACTTCGCCTATGTGAACCCGCAGGCCCCCAAGGGCGGGGAGCTGCGGCTGGTCAGCAATCTGCGCACTTCCACCTTCGACAAATACAACCCGTTCACCATCAAGGGCTCGGCGCCGGCCTATCTGTCGTCGCTGATGTTCGACACCCTGCTGCTGGGCAGCATGGACGAGACGTCGACCGGTTATGGCCTGCTGGCCGAGGACGTGAGCGTGGCAGCGGACGGACTGTCGGCCACCTTCCGCCTGCGGCCGCAGGCGCGCTTTCACAATGGCAAACCGGTCACGGCCCAGGATGTGAAGCACAGCTACGACACGCTGATCGGTCCTTATGTGTCGCCTGGCTACAAGACGCTGCTGGCCGAGGTGGCAGGCTGCGAGGTGCTGGATGCGCGCACCGTGCGCTTTGTCTTCAAGGTGCCCAACCGCGAACTGCCGCTGACCGTGGGCGGCCTGCCCATCTTCAGCCGCGACTGGGGCCTGGGCGAGGACGGCAAGCCCAAACCTTTCGATCAGGTGGTGATGGATACCCCCATCGGCAGTGGCGCCTACCGGATCGGGCCGGTGCGCTTTGGCAAGGACATCACCTATGTGCGCGACCCGCAGTACTGGGCGCGCGACTTGCCGGTGCGCAAGGGCGCGGCCAATTTCGACCGCATCAGCGTCAAGATCTACAAGGACAACACGGCCAAGCTGGAAGCGCTGAAGGCCGGAGAGTTTGATCTGATGCGCTTTTTCAGCGCCGGCGACTGGGCGCGGCGGGTGAATGGGCGCAAGTTCGCCAGCGGCGAGCTGGTCAAGGGCGAGTTCGCGCACAAGCTGCCCACGGGTTTCCAGAGTTCGGTGCTCAACACCCGCCGCCCGCTACTGCAGGATGCGCGGGTGCGCGAGGCCCTGGGGCTGGCGGTGGACTTCGATTGGATGAGCCGCCAGATGTTCTATGGCGCCTACCAGCGGGTCAACGGCATTTTTGGCAACACCTTGTGCGAAACCCATGGCAGCCCCGCGCCGGCCGAGCTGGCACTGATGGAGCCCTGGCGCAAGCAGTTGCCTGCGGCCGCCTTCGGGCCCATGACGGTGCCGCCCAGCACCTTGCCGCCCAGCAGCCTGCGCGACAATCTGCGCCGTGCCAAGCAACTGCTGGCGGATGCGGGCTGGACGGTGCAGGACGGCGTGCTGCGCAATGCCAAGGGCCAGGCCATGGAGCTGGAGTACCTGGACAGCGGGGACGGCGGCATCCGCACCGTGGCGCCCTGGCAGCGCAACCTGGAGAAGCTGGGCATCCGTCTGAACTTCCGCGCGGTGGACTTTGCCCTCTACCAGCAGCGTCTGCAGAAGTTCGACTTTGACATCACCACCATTGCCTACCAGGGCACGAACAACCCGGGCCAGGAATTTGCGGACCTGTTCGGCAGCGCAGCGGCCGACCAGGAGGATTCGGGCAATTTCCCCGGGGTGAAGAGCCCGGCGGTGGATGCCTTCATCAAGGCCATGACCAGCGCCAAGACGCAGGAACAGCTGCTGCCTGCCTGCCATGCGCTGGAACGCGCCATTGCGCACGGTCACTACCTGATTCCGCAGTGGTCGGCCGGCACCCACCGCATGGCCTACAACGCCTGGCGCCTGGCGGTGCCCAGCGTGGTGCCGCCGTATTCCAGCGGCGAAGGCTGGGTGATGGACACCTGGTGGGCTAGGTCGCCCGCAGGCAAGCCGGCCCCCTGAGCCGTTTTTCCGGGCCGTTCCCGCCATCGGGTCGGAAGGCGTGCCAGGAGTTCAGCGCGCCAGGCGCTTGGCCTGTTTGGCCGCGTACATGGCCTGGTCGGCACGCACCAGCAGTTCGGCGCTGCTGCGGCCTGCTTCCGGAAAGCGCGCGTAACCGATGCTGGCGCCCACCTGCAGCGCCTGGCCCAGGTAGTCCACCGGGGCTTCCACGGCGGCCGTCACCTTGGCCAGCAACTGGTCCAGCTGGAATTGCGGACCCTTGCCCTGGGCCACGATGACGAATTCATCCCCGCCCAGCCGGGTCACGGTGTCCGTGCTGCGCAGGCAGGCCTGCAGCCGCTGTGCGACGGTCTGCAGCAGCGCATCGCCGGCTGCGTGGCCATGGGTGTCATTGACGGGTTTGAAACCGTCCAGGTCCAGCAGCAGCACATAGCCGTGCAGGTCTTCCCCGGCCTGGGCATGCGCCAGCGCATGGCCCAGGGCTTCTTCCAGCACCACGCGGTTGCCCAGTCCGGTCAGCGGGTCGTGGCGGGCGCGGTGCTGCAGCGCGCGTTCGCTGTCGCGCAGCTGGACGATGGCGCGGTCCAGGGTGCGGGTGTGCTGCTGGCTTTCCAGGAAGGCGCCGATCATGTCGGCCACGGTGTGCAGAAACACCCGCTCGCTGTCCGACCAGCGGCGCTGCTGCTGCAGGTCCTGCACACACAGATAGCCGAACCACTGGCCCTGGCCCCACACCGGCAGGGCGGCCACGCTGCGCACCCCGGCGGCGATCAGCTGCTGGCGTTCGGGCTCGGGCAGGTCCTCTACGGTGCCCAGCACCCCGGAGCGTTCTTCAAAACAGCTGCGCCAGCGGGCCGGCACCAGGGCCTGCGCTGCGTCCGGCCAGGGGGCTCCGGCCACCACGCGGGCCTGGGCTTGCCAGGTGGTGGCGGTGGCCTGCAGGTTCTCTGCCAGGTAGATGCGGTCCGCCCCGGTGGTGCGCAGCACCTGGGCCAGTACCTCGGGCAGCGGGCTTTGCTGGCCGGCGGCGGTGGCCAGCAGGCTGCGGGCGCAATGGGCCAGGGTGGACTGGCGGGCAAAACGGGAGTCCAGTTCTTCCAGCAGGGCGTCGTAGGCCTGGACCACGTCCGACAGTTCGTCGTTGCGCAGCCGCTCCCGGGCATCCGCCGGGCCGGCGTGGCTGTGCACGGTGCGTTGGTCGCGGATGGCCTGGCGAAAGCGTGCCAGCGGGCGGCCAATGAGGTGGCGGAACACCAGGGCGGCCCCCAGCAGCACCACCACCAGCATGGCGGCGAACACGGCCAGTTGTTGGCCCAGGTTCTGCATGGCGGCCTGGGCCATGGAGAAAGGGGTGAACTGCACGCTCAGGTGGCCCACCTGGTGGTCGCGCCCTTGTTCGTCGCGGTGGTGCAGCGGCATGGCCAACTGGTTGGTGTGTGCGGGGTCCTGGGCTGTAAGGGAGGTGTCGAGGGCGGATTCGGAGGCGATCACGTTGTCGCCGCAGCTGTCGTGCAGGCGCACGGCCTGCACCAGGGGCTGCTGGGCCAGGGTGTCCACGATCCCGCGTGCGGTGGCGCCATCGCAGTCCCACAGCGGCTTGATCAGGGTGCGCGCAAAAATGCGCAACGTCTGTTCGCGCAGTGCGGTGTGCTGCGCTTTTTCGCTGCGGTAGTTGACGGTGGCCGTGGTGCCTGCGGCCAGCACAAAGGCCAGCACCAGCGGCCACAGCAGCCGCTGCACGAACTGCCCGTGCAGCGTGCGGCGGCGGGGCTGCGGGGGCGAGGATGTGGCGGGGGAAGGGGGCATGCAGGTCTCAGGGCTGGAACAGCAGGTGGCGATAGCGCGGCGGCACCAGACGCTGGTCGTAGAAGGGGTTAGCAATGTCGATGGTGGTGCGCTCGCGGAAGAAGCGCGCGTCGGGCGGGTGGCGGTACTGGTTCCATACGCGCATGAACTGGCCGTTGGCCACGATGCGGTCAAAGCCGGTCTGCAGCGCCTGGTACAGCGCCTCGGTATCTGGTCCCGGGGCCACCCAGACAAAGCGGAACCAGGGGTAGCGCACTAGGAGGTAGGGGTCGACGGTGAGTTGGGGGTAGTACTTCTGGAAGTGGGGCAGGAAGTAGTTCAGCGTCTCTTCCAGGCCCAGCGGGAACAGGTCCAGAAAGCCTGCCTCCATCTGTTCGGCGAATTCCCCGTTGCTCCAGTGCTTGATTTCCTTGGTGGGGATGCCGGCAGCGCGGTAGATCTCCACATCCATCCAGCCCACGTTCTGCCCCATGGAGAACTGCGCCAGGTCGGCGGCCGTGCGCACCTGGGCCAGCTTGTCACGCTGTGAGGCCAGCAGCAGGTTGATGCGCCAGCCCAGCAGCCCCCGGTCCAAGGGAATGGGCACCATGCGCAGCTTGCCTTGCTCCACCAGGCGCAGCCGTGCCGGGGTGGCGGGCATCATGTCGATGTGGGTGTGGCCGTGGCTGATCTGGTAGAGGTTGCGGCGTTCGTTGCCCTGCGGGGCGTCGGCGAAGGTGGCGTGCATGCCGGCGGCATCCAGCGCGGCGCGCACCAGGGCGCGGGCATGGGCCAGGTGGGGCTCGTTCTGCACCACGAAAACGGGTGCAGCCGCCTGGCATGCCGGGCCGCCCAGCCCGCAGGCGAGTGCCAGAATGCGCAGAGCGGATCGAATGCGGAGGAGCCAGACCATGGTGTCCATGCAGCGGATAAACGGGCAAGATGTAAGCAAAAGCTGCAAAGCTTAGCCGATTCCGCGCGACATAATGCATGTTCTATGCTGGCCTATATCCTCAAACGCTTTCTGTTGATGGTGCCCACCCTGCTGGGCGTGCTGCTGCTGACTTTTGTGGTGATCCAGTTTGTGCCCGGCGGCCCGGTGGAGCAGTACCTGGCAGAGGCCAAGGCCGGTATCGGCGGGGGCGGTGCCGAAGGTGGGGGCATGGCCTACCGCGGGGCGCAGGGGGTGGACCCGCAGCGGCTGGAGCAGATCAAGGCCCTGTACGGCTTTGACAAGCCGGCGCACGAGCGCTTTTTTCAGATGCTGGGCCAGTTCGCACGGTTTGATCTGGGGCGCAGCTTTTTCCAGAACAAGGATGTCTGGACGCTGATTGCCGAAAAGCTGCCGGTCTCCATCAGCCTGGGGCTGTGGACGTTTTTCATCAGCTATCTGGTGGCCGTGCCGCTGGGCGTGGCCAAGGCGGTGCGCGCAGGCAGCCGCTTCGATCTGCTGACCACGCTGCTGATTCTGGTTGGCTATGCCATCCCCGGCTTTGTGCTGGGCGTGGCCCTGCTGGTGATTTTCGGGGGGCAGCTGCAGTGGTTCCCGCTGCGCGGGCTGACATCGGCCAACTGGGACGAGCTGAGCACCCTGGGCAAGGTGGCCGACTACCTGTGGCATATCGCACTGCCGGTGACGGCCATGGTGGCGGGCAGCTTTGCGGTCACGGCCATGCTGACCAAGAACGCATTTCTGGAAGAGATCCGCAAACAGTACGTGCTGACGGCCCGGGCCAAGGGCCTGTCGGAGCGCCAGGTGCTGTGGAAGCATGTGTTCCGCAATGCGTTGATTCCCATCATCACCGGCTTTCCGGCGGCGTTCGTGGGCGCGTTCTTCACGGGTTCGCTGCTGATCGAGACCCTGTTTTCGCTGGACGGGTTGGGCCTGCTCAGCTATGAGAGCGTGATCCGCCGGGACTACCCGGTGGTGCTGGGATCGCTGTTCTTTTTCACTCTGATCGGTCTGGTGACCAAGCTGATCAGCGACCTGTGCTACGTGTGGGTGGACCCCCGCGTGAAATTCGATTGAAAGCGCACTCGGTGCACACTTCAGCGCCCTTCCACACGCACAGGCTCCCGGCGGCGTTCGCGCAAGCGCAGCGCCAGCACGGCCACCAGCGCCAGATTGATGAGCAATACCGCGGCGCCTTGCCAACGGGGGGCGTGCAGCAGGTGCTGCACCTCCAGGGGCACATAGATGCTGCAGGACAGCACGCCCAGCCATTCGCCCCAGGCCCGGTCCTGCCACAGGCCCCAGGCTTCGATCCAGCGCACGGTGATGTACAACCCACCCAGCCACACCAGCGTGTGCACGGGTGTGGCGTTGACACGGTCGACCGCCTGCATCAGCAGGGCCGGGTAGTGCTGCTGGGGACTGAGTCCGATATGCCCCATCCATTCCAGCGCCAGATGGTGCAGATCGTGGTGCAACAGGTCCAGCAGTCCGAGCAGGCCGACCAAGGCGGTCACCCCTTTCAGGGCCTCGAAAATCGCCACACCGCGCACGGCGTGGCGCAAACCGGCGGGCGAAGCTGTGGTGGGAGGGGGCATGGACGCGGGTGTATGGGGCGGCTGGCAGGGCACAGTCGCCGCAGTATGGGTGCGCAGCTGCGTGCCTGGCAATGGATGCGCCGTCGGCAGCAGCCGCTGCTGACAGTACAAGGAGTGTTTGCATGACGGTGGAGACAGCGCGTTCGCCAGCCGCCCGCGCGTGGGCGCGATTTCGGCGCAACCGCCTGGGCTTTTGGAGCCTGGTGCTGTTTGTGGTGCTGGTGGTCATCAGTCTGGGGGCGGAGTTGGTCAGCAACGACAAGCCGCTGGCCGTGCGCTATGAGGGGCAGATGTACTGGCCGCTGTGGCACAGCTATCCCGAAAAGGTGTTTGGTGGCGACTTTGACACCGCCACCGACTACCTGGACCCCTTCATCCAGGCGCAGCTGTCCAAGGGCAGCAACTGGGCGGTGTTTCCGCCCAACCCCTATGGCGCCAACACCATCAACTACTTTGCCCAGTCGCCCAACCCGGCGCCGCCCACCACGGCCAACTGGCTGGGCACGGACGACCGGGGCCGCGACATGCTGGCCCAGCTGCTGTACGGCTTTCGCGTCAGCGTGCTGTTTGCGCTGGCGCTGACAGCCACCGGCGTGCTGCTGGGCGTGGTGACCGGCGCCATCCAGGGCTTTTTCGGCGGCAAGACAGACTTGGTGTTCCAGCGCTTCATCGAAATCTGGGGCTCCATGCCTGAGCTCTACCTGCTGATCATCTTCTCTGCCGTGTTTGCGCCCAGCATCACCTTGCTGCTGGTGCTGCTCAGCCTGTTTGGCTGGATGGGGCTGTCCGACTATGTGCGGGCCGAGTTCCTGCGCAACCGCCAGCTGGATTATGTGAAGGCGGCGCGGGCGCTGGGGGTGTCCAACGGCCAGATCATCGGTCGCCACATCCTGCCCAACAGCATGACGCCGGTGGTCACCTTTCTGCCCTTTCGCATGAGTGCGGCCATTCTGGCGCTGACGTCGCTGGACTTTCTGGGCCTGGGGGTGCCGCCCGGCACCCCCAGCCTGGGCGAGCTGCTGAGCCAGGGCAAGAACAATATCGACGCCTGGTGGATTTCGCTGTCCACCTTTGGCGTGCTGGTTACCACGCTGCTGCTGCTGACCTTCATGGGGGATGCGCTGCGCGATGCGCTGGACCCGCGCAAGGCGATGGAAACACCGGCGGCACCTGCCGCCCCCGCCGGTGCGGGCAAGGGGGGCGCATGAGCGAGTCCACATCGATGAATCCGGTCCCTCTGCTGTCGGTACGCGATCTGCGCGTGGCCTTTGGCAGCAAAGAGGTGGTGCACGGCACCAGCTTTGAGCTGCATGCCGGTGAAAAACTGGCCCTGGTGGGTGAATCCGGCTCGGGCAAGACGGTCACGGCGCTGGGTCTGCTGCGCCTGCTGGGCGATGCCCGCATCAGCGGCCAGGCCCTGCTGGATGGGCGCGACCTGCTGACTTTGCCGGAGCGGCAGATGCAGACCGTGCGCGGCGGTGATGTGGCCATGATCTTTCAGGAGCCGATGACGGCATTGAACCCGCTGATGACCGTGGGCGACCAGGTGGCGGAGGTGCTGCTGATCAAGCAGGCCCTCAGCAAGGCCCAGGCCTGGAAGCAGGCCGTGGAGTTGCTGGCCACCACCGGTATTCCGGAGCCCGAGCGCCGCGGCGCCGCCTATCCGCACCAGCTCAGCGGTGGCCAGCGCCAGCGCGCCATGATTGCCATGGCCCTGGCGTCCCAGCCGCGCCTGCTGCTGGCCGATGAGCCCACCACCGCGCTGGACGTGACGCTGCGCACGCAGATTCTGGCGCTGCTGAGCGATCTGCAGCGCCAGACCGGCATGGCCATGGTGCTGATCACCCACGACCTGCACCTGGTGCGCCGCTTTGCCGACCGTGCCGTGGTGATGGAGCATGGCCATCTGGTGGAGCAGGGCCCTGTGGCGCAGTTGTTTGCAGCGCCGCAGCACCCCTACACCCGCAAACTGCTGTCCAGTGCGCCCCGGCGCCAGGTGGTGGAAGTGGCGGACGGCGCCGTGCCCCAGCCCCCTGTGCTGCATACCCAGGATCTGCGCGTGGCCTATGCCACACCGCTGCCGGGCATCAAGGGGTGGTTCCGCCATGGCGAATTCGTGGCTGTGCAGGGCGCCAGCCTGGCGCTGCAGCCAGGCCAGACCCTGGGTGTGGTGGGCGAGTCGGGTTCGGGCAAGTCCACCCTGGCGCAGGCCATCCTGGGGTTGCTGCCGTCCAAAGGGGTTTTGGACGTGGGCGGTCAGCCTTGGCAGCAGCCGGCCATCCGCAACAGCCCCCACAACCAGCGGCTGCGCCGCCAGGTGCAGGTGGTGTTCCAGGACCCGTTCTCGTCGCTGTCGCCGCGCATGACGGTGGGCGAGATCGTGGGGGAAGGCCTGCGGGTGCATGCGTCCGCGCTGTCGGCCGGGCAGGTGCGCCAGCAGGTGCTGGCCATGCTGGAGGAGGTTGGCCTGAGCGAAGCCCAGTTCCCCGGCCTGCTGGAGCGCTACCCGCATGAATTTTCCGGCGGCCAGCGCCAGCGCATTGCCGTGGCCCGCGCCCTGGTGCTGGAGCCGCAGCTGCTGGTGCTGGACGAGCCCACCAGCGCGCTGGATGTGACCATTCAGCAACAGGTGCTGGCCTTGCTGCAGCGCCTGCAGCGCGAGCGCGGTCTGGCGTATCTGCTGATCACCCACGATATGGACGTGATCCGCGCCATGGCCCACCAGGTGCTGGTGATGAAGGATGGCGCCATCGTGGAGCAAGGCCCGGCCCTGGAGCTGCTGGCCCAGCCCCGCCATCCCTATACCCAGAAGCTGGTGGCGGCCACGCAATAGGGCAGGCACCCCGGAAGGGGCATGCGCCACCCATGGCCTGCCGGGGCGGAGTGTCGGCGCCTTTGCTCCGCACGGGTGGGCGGCTGGGCGCATGGCCGCCGCCTTGCCGCAGCAAGCTGTGTGGGTGCTAGTAGCTGCCGGTGGGGTTGACGCCGTCCTGGTGCACCCAGATCACGCGGTCCACCGGTACGCCCATCTCGCGCGCCTGGCGCAGCAGGCGCTCTTCCACCCCCATGGGCAAAAAAGGTGTGCGCGACAGAATCCAGAAGCGGTCCAGCTGCGAGCCCACCACCATGGCCCAGCGGTATTTGGGGTCCAGCGCCACCACGTTGTAGCCGTCGTAGAACGGCCCGAAAAACGCCACTTTCAACGCACCCACATCCGGCCCCAGCACGGTCTTGGCTTTGCCGGTGGCGATATGCCATTCGCGCTTGCGTGGGTCGTAGCCGCGGTTTTCCACGCGGATACCGCCATTGGGCAGGCGGCTGTATTCGGCCTGGGTGCGCTGCAGGCCTTTTTCAAAACGGTTGTCGATGCGCGCGACCTCGTACCACTTGCCCAGGTAGCGGCCTAGTTCAAAGTCGGACACCGGTATGGCCGTGAGGGGAATCGGCGGGCGGCGCAGCGCATACCAGGCAATCGCGCCCACGGTGGTCAGCGCCAGGGTGGCCAGCACGGGGATGTTGCGTTCCAGCACCTGCGAAACCGGCAGATGGCCGCGTGCTTCTGTGGGGTCCTGGCGGAGCGGATCGGGGAGGCGGAGCATGGCAGGTTCCTTTGGCTGCAAACAGGGAAGTCGGGCGGCGCAAACGGGTGCGGTTACCAGCTTAGGCATATCCGCAGGCGCTTGCTATAGGTTCTGACTGTAGGTGTGGCGTAGTTGCAGCGCTTGTAGTCCATTTCTGGCAAAACGCGTGCGCAGGTGCAGGGCTTGCGGTCCTGTCAGCGTACCGGCAGCGGTGTGCCAGAGGGTGGCTTGTGCAGGAAAGCGGATGCAGTACAAAGCTGTGCATTGCGGGTTTTTACGGAGCCGGCGGAGGGGCGCCCCGGCCGCACCGCAGGGAAATTCCATGCTGCATGGCGCGGAACGCGGGCCCTTGCGGCCTTGGTCGAGGGCGCAGCAGTGTTTTTGAATGACCGCTGAAACCGGCCTGCAACGCAGGTGGCACTAGCACAGTTGGCTATGTATTTATGACTTTGTGCAGGGATTTGCACGCGCACTGTTCAAGCCGGGCGCTGGATGTGGAAGAATCCTGCCCTTTACCGTTGTTCGCAAAAGGAGTCCATCATGGGCAACAAAATCGTGACCGAAGCCGATCGCAAGTTCACCCCCCAACCCGCAGTGCCTAACGGCGTGACCCTGCCCACCGGTGGCCGTGGCCAGCGCGTGAGCCTGGAACGTGGTTCGCACACCCGCAGCAAGAAGAACCCTGGCAAGCGCCACGGTTGATTCCCGGACCTGCAGGCGCCTTGCCTGCGGATCTGCTGCACAACAGCCCGCCTTGGCGGGCTGTTGTCGTTTTGGGGTCGTCCACCGTGTGCAGAGGCACATGCCATGGGCGCACAGGGAGGCCGTCACGACCGTATGTGGCGATCTGGCTGCTGGCCAGGGGGTGTTCTCCCGGATGGTGGAGCCGGACGGCTCTGGCTAGCGTGTGGGCATGCACCACAGGCTTTGCGCATTGGGGGATGGACGGATTTCACCACGGTATGAAGCACCGGGAGTTTCCGGTGCGTGGCGCAGGCATCAGCACGGACTGGCGCGGGTCGCTGCTGCGCTATGGGTGGCACTGTGCGCCGTGACTGGTGCAGCGGGTATAGCAGGTGCGGCAGTTGCAGCGCAGGCCATGCCTTCTGTTGCGCCGCAGCCATCCCCTTTATCTCCGTTGTCGCCAGCTCTGTCAGCGCCTTCTCCCTGGGCAGGCCAGGGCGCCGTGCCCTCGCTGCAAGCCAGCCATGTGGCGGCCTGCACCGCCTGCCATGGGCCGCAGGGGCGGGCCACGCCGTCCGGTTACTTTCCACGCATTGCGGGCAAGCCCGAGGAATACCTCTACCAGCAACTGCTGAACTTCCGCGATGGCCGGCGCAGCTACCCCTTGATGGGCCATCTGCTGCAGCACCTGGATGACGGCATGCTGCGGGGCATGGCGCGTTATTTTGCGGCGCTGGATGTGCCGTATCCGCCGCCGGAGCCCCCGGCTTCCACGGCGGCCCGCCTGGCGCGTGGCGCACAGCTGGTGCGCCAGGGCGATGCCGCACGCGGCATTCCTGCCTGCACCCAATGCCATGGAGCGCAGCTGACGGGCAGTCTGCCGGCGGTGCCCGGGCTGCTGGGTCTCTCGCGCGACTACCTGAACAGCCAGCTGGGAGCCTGGCGTGCCGGGCGGCGCGCCGCCCGCGCGCCGGACTGCATGGCCCAGGTGGCCAAGGGGCTGGCGCTGGAGGATGTGGCCGATCTGAGCGCCTGGCTGGCCACACAGCCCGTGCCCGTGCACTCCAAGCCATCCGCCTCTGCGGCCGTGCGCTGGCCGCTGCCTTGCGGTGCGGCGCCGCAACCCGGGGAGGGCCGGCCATGAGTGCGCCACGGATGCCGCGCGCCATGGCGCAGCCCATGCCGGTCGGCCTGGGGGCGCGGGGGCGGCGCCGGTGGATGCGGGTTGTGGTTCTGTGCGCCTTGCTGGCTGTGGCCGCGCTGGCCTGGCTGCTGTGGCGCGGCAGTGCGGCGGGCACGCCGTCGGAGACGAAGGGTGCGGAGTCGTCGGCGCCGCCTTCTGCCGCGGTGCTGGAGCGCGGGGCCTATCTGGTGCGGGTCGGCGCCTGCATGGGCTGCCACACCGCCCAGGGCGGTGTGGTGCTGGCGGGGGGAGGCGAGGTGCGCACGCCGTTTGGCGTGTTCCATGCGCCGAATCTGACCCCCGATGCCGAGACCGGTCTGGGCCGCTGGAGCCTGGCCGATTTTCGTCGCGCCATGCGCCACGGCGTGGCGCCCGGCGGGCGCTTGCTGTACCCCGCATTCCCTTACGAGCAGTACACGGCCTTGCGTACGGATGACGTGGATGCCCTCTACCACTACCTGCGCAGCCTGCCGCCGGTGGCGCAGCCGGCCCAGCCGCATGTGCTGGCGTTTCCCTATGGGTCCCAATGGGCGCTGGCCCTGTGGCGCGGGCTGTACTTCCGCCCGGCCGCTGCTGTGGCGCAGGAAGGGGAGGCTGGGCCACTGGAAGCGGGGCGGTATCTGGTGCAGGCTGTGGCACATTGCGCGGCCTGCCATTCCCCGCGCAATGGCCTGGGGGCGCTGGGGGGCGGCCAGCGGCTGGAAGGGGGGCTGATGCCCACCGAGGGCTGGCAGGCGCCGTCGTTGCTGGACAGCCGCGAGGCCGGCGTGCAGCGCTGGACGCCGCAGGCCGTGGTGCAGCTGCTGCGCACCGGGCGCACCGATGAAGGGGCCACGGCCAGTGGCCCCATGGCGGATGCGGTGTTCTGGAGCACCCGGTATCTGACGGACGGCGATGCCCGGGCCGTGGCCGCCTATCTGCAGCGTCTGCCGGATGCGGCGGCGGGTACAGGGGGCAGTGGGGGAGAGGCCGCGGTGCCGCCGCCCGCCGCAGGGGGCGGTCAACGCTATGACAGCGGCGCCCAGGCCAATTTCCGTCACTATTGTGCAGACTGCCATGGTGCCCAGGGCCAGGGGGGCGGCCCTGGCGGGGCGTTTCCCCCATTGGCGGGCAACCGGGCGGTGCTGCGCAGCGAACCCGGCAATATGCTGCGCAGTATTTTGCAGGGCGGCTATGCCCCCGCGACGGCGGGCAACCCGGCGCCGCATGGCATGCCTCCGTTCATGCAGACCCTGGGCGATGCGGAAATCGCAGCGCTGGCCACGTATATCCGCCAGTCCTGGGGCAACCAGGCTGCGACAGTCGCTACCATGGAGGTTTTTCGCGCCCGGCAGGGCCGTCCGTGACGGCGGCTGGCGGGCCAGGAGTGCAATGCAAATGAAGGATGCGGCTGTGCCGACCGCGGCGCCCGAGGTGTCTGCCGACCCCTGGTGGGTGGTGTGCCTGTGCGCCGGCTGGTGCGGGGTGTGCCGGGATTACCGCAGCGGATTCGATGCCATGGCCCAGCGCTGGCCGGACGTGCGCTGGGAATGGCTGGATGTGGAGGACCGGGAAGACCTTGTGGACGATGTGGATGTGGAGACTTTTCCCACGCTGCTGATCGGCCAGGGGGCGCGTGCGTTCTTCCTGGGGCCGCTGCTGCCGCAGCATGCGGTGCTGGAGCGGCTGGTGGCCTCTTTTATCGATGGCGCGCCGGCCACGCCCCAGTTGCCGCCCGAGGCCACACCGCTTTTTCAGCGGGTGACAGCCGCACTGGCGTAAGGCGGTCTGGAGGCTTCCATCCGGCTTGTGGGCTGTCTTTGCGAATCAACGCTTTAGCGGCTACAATACGGGCTTCACGACCAAACGGGCGGGTAACAACCGCCCGTTTTTTTTGGTCGGTAGGATTTGGAGCTCGAAGCTGCCGCCCTATCAGAGCGGTGGTTATCGGGTTTTTTGTACTTCCGGGATTGAACTGAATACACGTGGCATTACAGCAAATCGTTGAAGAAACCGTGACAGGTCTGGGCTACGACCTGGTCGAGATCGAACGCACCGCAGGCGGGCTGTTGCGTATTACGATTGATTTGCCTTGGGCGCCGCCGGCCGAGGGCCAGGCTGCGCCGCTGCTGGAGCAGTTCATCACCGTCGAAGACTGCGAACGTGTGACACGCCAACTGCAGTTTGCGCTGGAAGTCGATGGCGCCGATTACAAGCGCCTGGAAGTTTCGTCGCCCGGCATCGACCGTTTGCTGCGCCACGAGCAGGACTTCATCCGTTTTGAAGGCCAGGAGGTGGACTTGACGCTCAAGGAAGCCATTGGCGAGGCGGCGACCGGCAGCATCAATGCCAATCGCAAGAAATTCCGCGGCACGCTGGAGCGCGCCGAAGGCGGTGGGTGGCAGATCGTCTGGAGCGATGCCCCTCCCATCAAGCCTGGGGTACGAGTGAGTAAAAAGCGTGAAGCGCCGCCACTGCAGGCGCTGGGCTTCACGTTCGACGAGTTGCGTGAAGCGCGGCTGGCGCCCATCGTCAATTTCAAAGGGCGCGCGGCCAAGCCGGAGTAAGGCTGGATCGTCATCGTTTGGGCAAGGAAGGCGCTGTGGGTGCCTCCTCTTGGAAAGAAAATAGGAGAGTCGTCGCATGAATCGCGAACTGTTGATGTTGGTGGAAGCCATTTCGCGTGAAAAGAATGTCGAGCACGATGTGGTTTTCGGCGCGGTGGAACAAGCGCTGGCGCAAGCCACAAAGAAGCTGTACGAAGGTGAAGTGGACATTCGTGTGGCGATCGACCGCGACAGCGGCGACTACGACACTTTCCGCCGCTGGGTGGTGGTGCCGGATGACGCCGGTCTGCAAAACCCCGATGCCGAAGAAATGCTGATGGACGCGGAAGATCGCGTGCCCGGCATCCAGGTGGGCGAGTTCATTGAAGAGCAGATCGAATCGCTGCCCATCGGCCGTATCGGTGCGATGGCCGCCAAGCAGGTCATCCTGCAGAAGATCCGTGACGCCGAGCGCGAAATGCTGCTCAACGAATTCATGGCCCGTGGCGAAAAGATCTTCACCGGCACGGTCAAGCGCATGGACAAGGGCGACATCATTGTCGAATCCGGCCGTGTGGAAGGCCGTCTGCGCCGTGGGGAAATGATCCCCAAGGAAAACCTGCGCAACGGCGACCGCGTGCGCGCCATGATCATGGAAGTGGACCTGACGCTGCGTGGCGCTCCCATCATCCTGTCGCGTTCCGCACCGGAATTCATGATCGAGCTGTTCCGCAACGAAGTGCCGGAAATCGAGCAAGGTCTGCTGGAAATCAAGAGCTGCGCACGCGATGCGGGCAGCCGTGCGAAAATCGCCGTGATCTCCCATGACAAGCGCGTGGATCCCATCGGTACCTGCGTGGGCGTGCGTGGTTCGCGCGTCAATGCCGTGACCAATGAGCTGGCCGGCGAGCGCGTGGATATCGTGCTGTGGTCGGAAGACCCTGCGCAGTTCGTGATCGGCGCCCTGGCGCCTGCGAACGTGTCGTCCATCGTGGTGGATGAAGAAAAGCACGCCATGGACGTGGTGGTGGACGAGGAAAACCTGGCCATCGCCATCGGCCGTGGTGGTCAGAACGTGCGTCTGGCCTCCGACCTGACAGGTTGGAAGATCAACATCATGGATGCCGCCGAGTCTGCCCAGAAGCAGGCTGTGGAAACCGACTCCGCCCGCAAGCTGTTCATGGAAAAGCTGGACGTGGATGAGGAATTCGCCGGCATCCTGATTGACGAAGGTTTCAGCAGCCTGGAAGAGGTGGCCTATGTGCCCATCGCCGAAATGCTGGAAATCGAGGCGTTCGACGAGGAAACCGTCAACGAACTGCGTGCACGTGCCAAGGATGCACTCCTGACGATGGAAATCGCCAAGGAAGAGAGCGTGGCCCATGTCTCCCAGGATCTCCGTGATCTGGAAGGCCTGACACCGGATCTGGTGGCCAAGCTGGCTGCTGGTGGTGTGCAAACCCGTGATGATCTGGCTGACCTGGCCATCGACGAGCTGACCGAACTGACCGGTCAGACCGCTGATGAAGCCAAGGCGCTGATCATGAAGGCGCGCGAGCACTGGTTCACGCAGGGTGAAGAGTAAGGGTACGGAGGTAAGTAGGAAATATGTCGTTGAATACAGTCGCCGAGTTTGCCGCCGAACTCAAGAAAACCCCCGAGACCCTGCTCGAACAACTGAAGTCCGCAGGTGTGGCCAAAGCCACGTCTGCAGATCCTTTGACCGAATCGGACAAGCAAAAACTACTCAGCTTCCTGAAGGCCAGCCATGGCGCGGAAGGTGCTGACCGCAAGAAGATTACGTTGACCAAAAAATCGACGAGTGAGATCAAGCAGGCCGATGCCACTGGCAAGGCCCGCACCATTCAGGTGGAAGTGCGCAAGAAGCGCACCTTCATCCAACGCGACGAAACCCCGGCCGAAGCTGCCGCCCAGGCTGCACGCCCTGCGGCCGAACTGGCCCGCCGTGAGGAAGAGGCCCGCCTGCAAGTGGAAGACCTGCGCAAGCAGGAAGAAGCACTGGTGACCGAACGCAAGGAACGCGAAGAGCGCGAAGAGCTGGTGCGCCGCGAGCGCGAAGCCGAAGAGCGCGCCCGTGCCTATGCCGAAGCCGAAGCTGCCAAGGTGCGCCAGGAAAAGGAAGCCAAGAAGGAAGCCGCTGCAGAAGCTGTGGCCGCCCAGGAAGCCCGCGTTTCGGCACAGGCCGAAGCCCGTGCCAAGGCCGACGAGGAATCCCGCCAGCGCGCTGCGGAAGAAGCCGCACGTGCCAAGGATCTGGACGAGCGCCGCCGCAAGGCCCTGGCAGAAGCCGAAGCCATCCGTGCCATGATGGCCGCTCCCAAGAAGGTGCTGGTCGCCAAGAAGCCGGAAGAGCCCAAGAAGCCTGCAGCAACCACGGCCGACGCCAAGAAGGCCGCGCCTGCAGCCAAGGATGGCAAGCCTGCCGCCGGCGGTGCGACCGCCAACGCGGGTGCCGGCAACCGCAACGGCGGTGGCAAGGAAGTCAAGTCGGCCAAGCTGTCCTCCAGCTGGGCCAATGACGCCAACGGCAAGAAGAAGGAAATCAAGACCCGTGGCGACAGCTCGGGCGGCGTGGGCCGTTCGAACTGGCGCGGTGGTCCGCGTGGTGGCCGTCGCGGCAATGACCGCAACGACCAGCAACAACAGCAGAGCCAGGAATTCCGCCAGCTGGAGATTTCGGTGCCCGAAACCATCACTGTGGCCGAACTGGCGCACAAGATGGCCATCAAGGCTTCCGAAGTGATCAAGTCGCTGATGAAGATGGGCCAGATGGTCACCATCAACCAGCCGCTGGACCAGGACACCGCCATGATCGTGGTGGAAGAAATGGGCCACGTGGCCAAGGTGGCTGCACTGGACGATCCGGAAGCGTTCACCGCCGAGGAAGTGTCCAACTCCGAAGCCGAGATGATCTCCCGCGCTCCTGTGGTGACCGTCATGGGCCACGTGGACCACGGCAAGACCTCGCTGCTGGACTACATCCGCCGCACCAAGGTGGCGTCGGGCGAAGCCGGTGGCATTACCCAGCACATCGGTGCCTACCACGTGCAGACGCCACGCGGCATGATCACCTTCCTGGACACCCCGGGTCACGAGGCCTTCACGGCCATGCGTGCCCGCGGCGCCAAGTCCACCGACATCGTGATTCTGGTGGCCGCTGCCGACGACGGCGTGATGCCCCAGACCAAGGAAGCCATCAAGCACGCCAAGGCGGCTGGTGTTCCTATCGTGGTGGCCATCACCAAGTCGGACAAGCCCGATGCCAACCCCGACCGCGTCAAGCAGGAGCTGGTGGTGGAAGAGGTGCTGCCCGAAGAGTACGGTGGTGACTCGCCTTTCGTGTCCGTGTCGTCCAAGACCGGCCAGGGCATCGACGAGCTGCTGGAGCAGGTGCTGCTGCAGGCCGAAGTGCTGGAACTGAAGGCGCCAGTGGATGCCGCTGCCAAGGGTCTCGTGATCGAAGCACAGCTGGACAAGGGCCGCGGTACCGTGGCCACCGTGCTGGTGCAGTCCGGTACGCTGAAGGTGGGCGACATCGTGCTGGCAGGCCAGACCTATGGCCGCGTGCGTGCCATGCTGGACGAAGACGGCAAGCAGACCAAGGAAGCCGGTCCGTCGATTCCGGTCGAAATCCAGGGTCTGAACGAAGTGCCCATGGCCGGTGATGACTTCATGGTGCTGAGCGACGAACGCCGTGCCCGTGAAATCGCCACCTACCGCGCTGGCAAGTTCCGCAACACCAAGCTGGCCAAGCAACAAGCCGCCAAGCTGGAAAACATGTTCGCCGAAATGTCCGCTGGCGATGTGCAGACGCTGCCCATCATCATCAAGGCCGACATGCAGGGTTCGCAGGAAGCACTGGCTGCCTCGCTGCTCAAGCTGTCGACCGAGGAAATCAAGGTCCAGCTGGTGTACTCCGGCGTGGGCGGTATCTCGGAATCCGACGTCAACCTGGCGCTGGCCTCCAAGGCCATCATCATCGGTTTCAACGTGCGTGCAGACGCCCAGGCCCGCAAGACGGCCGAAGGCAACGACGTGGACATCCGCTACTACAACATCATCTACGACGCCGTGGATGAAGTGAAGTCGGCCATGTCGGGCATGCTGGCCCCCGAGAAGCGCGAAGAGATCATCGGTATGGCCGAGATCCGCACCGTGTTCGTGGCAACGAAGATCGGCACCATTGCCGGTTCGTACATCACGCAAGGTCACGTCACCCGCAATGCACACTTCCGTCTGCTGCGCGACAACGTGGTCATCTACACGGGCGAGATCGAGTCGCTGCGCCGTATGAAGGACGACGTCAAGGAAGTCAAGGAAGGCTTCGAGTGCGGTATCAAGCTCAAGAACTACAACGACATTCGTGAGAACGACATGCTCGAAGTGTTCGAGATCAAGGAAATCGCGCGTACGCTGTAATCACCGATGGCAACACGCAAGAAGTCCGCTGCGCCCAATCGCAGCTTCAAAGTCTCCGACCAGATCCAGCGCGATCTGTCGGAGCTGATCGCCCGCGAGTTGAAGGACCCGCGCGTTGGCATGGTCACGCTGCAAAGCGTGGAGGTGACGCCCGACTATGCCCACGCCAAGGTCTACTTCAGCCTGCTGGTGGGTGATCCTGAACAAACCGAAATGGCACTGAACCAGGCCGCAGGCTTTCTGCGCAACGGCCTGTTCAAGCGCCTGCACATCCATACCGTGCCCACGCTGCACTTCCATTTCGACCGCACCACCGAGCGTGCGGCCGACATGAACGCCTTGATTGCCAAGGCTGTGGCGTCGCGCGGACCTGAAGAAGGCTGAGCAGATGAACGCCCCTCGCACACGGGTGCAGCGGCGCCCTGTGCATGGGGTGTTGCTGCTTGACAAGCCGCTGGGCCTTTCCAGCAATGACGCTTTGCAGAAGGTGAAGTGGTTGTTGCGCGCGGAAAAGGCCGGCCATACCGGAACCCTGGACCCCCTGGCCAGTGGCGTGCTGCCGCTGTGCTTTGGTGCGGCCACCAAGTTCAGCCAGCTGCAGCTGGAAGCACCCAAGACCTATACCGCCATTGCCCGCCTGGGGCAGACCACGACCACGGCCGATGCCGAGGGCGCGGTGCTGCGCGAGCGTCCGGTGGACCTGGTGTCCATCACGCCCGAGCGTCTGGCTGCCGTGCAGGCCCAGTTCACTGGCGACATCCAGCAGGTGCCGCCGATGTACAGCGCCCTGAAGAAAGACGGCAAGGCCTTGTATGAGTACGCCCGCGCGGGTGTGGAGATCGAGCGCCCGGCGCGCGCGGTCACGATCCACGCACTGAAGCTGGCGCTGACGCAGGACGAGGACGGCCAGCCGGCCATTGAAATGGTGGTGACCTGCAGCAAGGGCACGTACATCCGTACGCTGGCCGAGGATGTAGGCGAGGCCCTGGGCTGTGGTGCGCACCTGCGCGCGCTGCGCCGTACCGATACCGGTGGCATCGATCTTGCACGCTGCGTGACGCTGCAGGCGCTGATCGATATGCCGGAGGCCGAACGCATGCAGCATGTGCTGCCTGCGGACACATTGCTGCATGCCCATGTGCCTGTCACATTGGGCGAGCAAGATGCCGGACGTTTCCTGTCCGGCTTGCGCCGCCGTGGCGACTGGCCCGATGCCAGTGCCGTGGCGGTGTATGGAGACCAACCCCGTGCCCTGTTGGGTGTGGGGCATGTCACAAGCGGGGAGCTGATTCCTGACCGCCTGCTCAGTCCCCTGGAAATTCAACAGATTTTGGAAGGCACGCCGCTGCACACAGAGCGCGGCAGTTTGGAAACTTTATGAGCAAACAAATCCGCAACATCGCCATCATTGCGCACGTTGACCATGGCAAGACCACCATGGTTGACCAGCTGCTGCGCCAATCCGGTACCTTTGCCGAACACGAAAAAGTCGTGGACACGGTGATGGACAACCACGCCATCGAACGTGAACGTGGCATCACGATTCTGGCCAAGAACTGCGCCGTGTCCTGGAAGGACACCCACATCAACATTCTGGACACCCCCGGTCACGCGGACTTCGGTGGCGAAGTGGAACGTGCCCTGTCCATGGTGGACGGTGTGGTGCTGCTGATCGACGCGCAAGAAGGCCCCATGCCCCAGACGCGTTTCGTGACCAAGAAGGCGCTGGCCCTGGGCCTGCGTCCCATCGTGGTCGTGAACAAGGTGGACAAGCCGGGTGCCAACCCCGACAAGGTCGTCAACGCTGCGTTCGACCTGTTCGACAAGCTGGGCGCCACCGATGAACAGCTGGACTTCCCCGTGGTGTATGCCTCGGGCATTAACGGCTGGTCTTCGAAGGAAGAGGGCGAGCCCGGCGCACAATGGGGTACCGACATGTCGGCCCTGTTCGACACCATTCTGGAGCACGTGCCTTCGGTGCAAGGCGATGCTTCGGCACCCCTGCAGATGCAGATCTCGGCGCTGGACTACTCCACGTTCGTGGGCCGTATCGGCGTGGGCCGCATCACCCAAGGTACGCTGAAGGTGAACCAGAGCGTGACGGTCATGGCCGGTCCGGAAGGCAAGCCTTACAACGGCAAGATCAACCAGATCCACCAGTTCCAGGGTATCGATCGCGTGCAAGTGACCGAAGCCGGTCCTTCGGACATCGTGCTGATCAGCGGTATCGAAAACATCGGTATCGGCGAAACCATCACCGATCCCGCCAATCCCCAGCCTCTGCCGATGCTGAAGATTGACGAGCCCACGCTGACCATGAACTTCTGCGTGAACACCTCGCCTCTGGCAGGTCGTGAAGGCAAGTTCGTGACCAGCCGCCAGATCTGGGACCGTCTGCAAAAGGAACTGCGTTCCAACGTGGCGCTGCGCGTCAAGGAAACCGACGAAGACGGTATCTTTGAAGTCTCCGGCCGTGGTGAACTGCACCTGACCATTCTGCTGGAAGAAATGCGTCGCGAAGGCTATGAGCTGGCTGTGTCCAAGCCCCGCGTGGTGATGCAGATGATCGACGGTGTCCGCCACGAGCCTATCGAGCTGGTGACGGCCGACATCGAAGAAGGTCACCAAGGCGGCGTGATGCAGGCCCTGGGCGAGCGCAAGGGCGAGCTGGTGAACATGGAGCCCGATGGCCGCGGTCGCGTCCGTCTGGAATACCGCATCCCGGCCCGTGGCCTGATCGGTTTCACCAACGAATTCCTGAACCTGACCCGTGGTTCCGGCCTGATCGCCAACATCTTCGACAGCTACGAACCCCATAAGGGCGACATCGGCGGCCGCAAGAACGGCGTGCTGATTTCCATGGACGACGGTGAAATCTTCACCTACGCCCTGGGCAAGCTGGACGACCGTGGTCGCATGTTCGTCAAGCCCAACGACCCCGTGTATGAAGGCATGATCGTCGGTATCCACAGCCGTGACAACGATCTGGTGGTGAACGCCACCCGTACCAAGCAGCTGACCAACTTCCGCGTGAGCGGCAAGGAAGACGCGATCAAGATCACGCCTCCCATCGAGCTGTCGCTGGAATACGGCGTGGAATTCATCGAAGACGACGAGCTGCTGGAAATCACCCCCACCAGCCTGCGCGTGCGCAAGCGCCACCTGAAGGAGCACGACCGCAAGCGTGCTTCGCGCGAAAACGCGTAAGCCAGCGGCTGCTTCGGCAGCTGTTGCACACAAAGGCCGCCCTGTGCGGCCTTTTTCTTTGGGTATTGCGGTTGCAATAGCTGCCGCCGCAGGGCCAGATCGCGCAATACGCTGGCGGTGGTGCGCGCGGGGGACAGAAATCGGCACCATCCTCGGTTATCGTGCCGGTTTGACCGGGCGCAGCCGTAGTACTCGTGGCGTGCGCCGGATCCGCGAACCCCTACGGAGAGATTTCCCCCATGACAGAGACAACCGCAGACGTTCTGGCCGAAGTGCGTGGCCAGGTCGGCTTTATCACCCTGAACCGCCCCAAGGCCATCAATGCCCTGTCGCTGGGCATGGTGCGTGCGTTGCTGGCCCAGCTGCTGGCCTGGCAGCATGACGACAAGGTGCTGGCCGTGGCGATCCGCGGCAGCCACAAGGAAGGCGTGTTCGGCCACTTCTGCGCGGGCGGGGACATCCGCTTTCTGCATGCGGCAGGCAGCACGGGCAACCCCGAGCTGGAGGACTTCTTCACCGAGGAATACGCCCTCAACCACCTGATCTTCAACTATCCCAAGCCCTATATTGCCTTCATGGACGGCATCGTCATGGGCGGCGGCATGGGCATCAGCCAGGGCGCCAGCCTGCGCATCGTGACCGAGAAGACCAAGATGGCCATGCCCGAGACCGTCATCGGTCTGTTCCCCGATGTGGGCGGCGGCTACTTCCTGTCGCGCTGCCCCGGTCATGTGGGGGAGTGGCTGGCGTTGACCGGTGACACCATCACCGCGGCCGATGCCATCGCCTTCAAGCTGGCCGATGCCTACCTGCCCACGGCAGAGCAGGGCGCGCTGTGGGAGGCGCTGGCCACCCAGTCCTTTGCCGACGGGCAGGCGGTGCAGGCTTTTGCACAGGCACGCACGCAGGCCCAGGCACCGGGCACAGTGCGCAGCACGGCCGATATCGACCGTGTGTTTGCCCTGCCCACGGTGCAGGCCATCATCGACACGCTGGAAGCCGATGGCAGCGAATGGGCCCAGAGCACGGCGGCGGCGCTGCGCAAGCGTTCGCCCCTGATGCTGCATGTGGTGCTGGAGCAGATCCGCCGCGCGCGCGGCATGGATGTGGCCACCGATCTGCGCATGGAGCGCGACATGGTGCGCCACTGCTTCTATCTGCGCCCCGGCCAGAGTGAGACCGTGGAGGGTGTGCGTGCGCTGGCGGTGGACAAGGACCACAACCCGCAATGGAATCCGCCACGCATTGAAGAGGTGAGCGAGGAGCTGTGGCGCGCCTTCTTTGTTAGCCCCTGGCCAGCGCACTCCCACCCGCTGGCCATGCTGAAAGACGCGTAAGCCGGCACGGCAGGCGCTGCGGGCGCCGCTGCGCCGCAGACCGAGGCCGCACCCAGGTGCGGCTTTTTTCTGCCTGATTGGTGGCTGGATGCTGCGCAGCCACCAGCAGCAGTTGGACCATGCCCGATGCGGCGCCGGCAGCCCGCGCGCCATGCACGGCCACGTTGTCACACAGGCGCAAAAAAAGCCGCGCAAGGCGGCCTGTGGCGGGGTGAGTGTGCGCCTTAGCGGTTGCGGCTTTTCAGGGCGCGTTCGACCTCGCGCTTGCCTTCGCGGTCCTTGATGACATCGCGCTTGTCGTGCTCGGCCTTGCCCTTGGCCAGTGCGATGTCGCACTTCACGAAGCCGTTCTTCCAGTGCAGGTTGATGGGCACCAGGGTGTAGCCTTTTTGTTCGACTTTGGTCGTCAGGCGCTCGATGTCGTTCTTCTTGAGCAGCAGCTTCTTGATGCGCGCGGCGTCGGGGTTGACGTGGGTGGAGGCGGTCTTGAGTGGGTTGATCTGGCAGCCCAGCAGGAACATCTCGCCCTCCTTGATGAGGACGTAGCCATCGGTCAGCTGCACCTTGCCTTCGCGCAGGGCCTTGACCTCCCAGCCGTGCAGCACCACGCCGGCTTCGTAGCGCTCTTCGAAGAAGTAATTGAAAGCCGCTTTCTTGTTGTCTGCAATGCGCGAGGGTGTTTCGGTTTTTTTCGTTGCCATGGGTCTTTGATACGGTGCGCCCCGTGCCAGCAGGGCTCTCTCTACAATGGGCGCTTTGCCGCAAGATGCAATTCTAGTTTCGCACGGTCTGTCGTGCCGCCAGGGAAATCATTCCCGGTGGGCGCCAGGGCCCTGCAGCGCTCTGATGAAAAACGTCCACAAATCCGTCCTGATCTGGTACAGCCCTGCTGAAATGTACGCCCTCGTTACCGATGTGGCGCGCTATCCGGAGTTTTTGCCATGGTGCTCCCACACACAGGTGCTGGAGCAGGACGCCACGGGCATGACGGCCGAGGTGGGCATGTCCCTGGGCGGACTCAAGAAGTCCTTCATCACCCGCAACACACACGAAGCAGGCCACAGCGTGGCCATGCGGCTGATCAAAGGGCCGTTCTCGCGGCTGGAAGGGCGCTGGATCTTCCACCCCGTAGGTGATGGCAGCCAGCGCGCTTGCAAGGTCGAGCTGCAACTGGATTACGGTTTTGACTCCGCGCCGCTGGCGGCGCTGGTCGGGCCGGTGTTCGACCGCATCGCCAATTCCATGGTGGATGCCTTCATCAAGCGTGCCGAAGCCGTGTATGGCTGAGCATTCCCCATCTGAGGCGGTCGCGCCGCCCCCGGCGGAGCTGGCGGTGTGGGTATGCCATTCGCCCGCGCCGGGCGAAGTGCAGGAGCACTGCCTGCAACTGCCTGCGCCCGCCACCGTGGCCGACGCCCTGCAGGCGGCTGGCCTGGCTTGGCAGGAAGGGCAGGCTTGCGGCATCTGGGGGCGGGTGTGCGATGCCGCCACCCTGCTGCATTCCGGGGACCGGGTGGAGCTCTACCGCCCCTTGACAGTGGACCCCAAGGTGGCGCGCCGCGAACGCTTTGCCCAGCAGGGCGCACGCCGCTCCGGGCTGTTTGCCAAGCGCAGAGCGAACAGCAAGGCAGGCTACTGATCGCTTGATGAGGCCGTGCGTCAGGTGCGCGCCGTGCCTGATTCTTGTAGGCGGGTGGCATGGCCTTCCACGATCTCTTGAGCCATCCTTCAACTTTAGAACGGCACGTCCCCAGGCTTCGGTGTGGCCCCGCATCGGGCCGGGTGCATGGTGTGTTCTTGCATAAGTCATGTGGACGTGCTGTGTCGTAAGGGGCGCCGCGCCGCACTAGCAGAAGTCGGCCGCGGGCGTGGAGGGCAGGGCAGTTCAGGGTGTGCCATGCATGGGGACTGGGGCCATCCGTTGGCAAAGGGAATCGAAGGGCAGGTACAATCTTTCTTTTGGAGCTTTCACATGCGCCTTCTCGGTAAAGCACTGACGTTCGACGACGTTCTGCTGGTTCCCGCATTCTCTGAAGTCCTGCCCAAGGACGTTTCCCTCTCCACCCAATTCACGCGCAACATCACGCTGAACCTGCCCCTGGTTTCGGCCGCGATGGACACTGTGACAGAAGCGCGTCTGGCGATTGCCATTGCCCAGGAAGGCGGCATTGGCGTGATCCACAAGAACATGACGGCCGAGCAGCAAGCCGCCGAAGTGTCCAAGGTCAAGCGCCACGAATCCGGTGTGGTGCACGATCCCGTGGTGATCACCCCCAATCACACCGTGCTGCAAGTGCTGCAGCTGTCGGAAGAGCGCGGTATCTCCGGTTTCCCCGTGTGCGACGGCGGCAAGGTGGTCGGCATTGTGACCAGCCGCGATGTGCGTTTCGAAACGCGCTACGACGTCAAGGTCCGCGAGATCATGACGCCGCGTGAAAAGCTCATCACCGTCAATGAAAAAGACGGCACCACCCCGGCTCAGGCCAAGGCGCTGCTGAACAAGCACAAGCTCGAGCGTATCCTGGTGGTGAACGATGCCTTTGAGCTCAAGGGTCTGATCACGGTCAAGGACATCAACAAGCAGACCACCTTCCCCAATGCGGCGCGTGACTCCGCCGGTCGCCTGCGTGTGGCCGCTGCCGTGGGCGTGGGTGCTGGCACCGAAGAGCGCGTGGAACTGCTGGTCAAGGCCGGTGTGGATGCGCTGGTGGTAGACACGGCACACGGCCACTCCAAGGGCGTGATTGACCGCGTGCGCTGGGTCAAGCAGCACTACCCTCAGGTGGACGTGATCGGCGGCAATATTGCCACCGGCGCGGCTGCGCTGGCACTGGTGGAAGCCGGTGCCGATGGCGTGAAGGTTGGTATCGGCCCAGGCTCCATCTGCACCACCCGTATCGTGGCAGGTGTGGGTGTGCCCCAGATCATGGCCATCGACAACGTGGCCCAGGCCCTGAAGGGCACGGGCGTGCCGCTGATCGGTGACGGTGGTATCCGTTTCTCGGGTGACATCGCCAAGGCGCTGGCTGCTGGTGCCTCCACCATCATGATGGGCGGCATGTTCGCCGGTACCGAAGAGGCTCCAGGCGAAGTGATCCTGTACCAGGGCCGCTCGTACAAGAGCTACCGTGGCATGGGCTCGATCGGTGCCATGCAGCAAGGCTCGGCCGACCGCTACTTCCAGGAATCCTCCACCGGCAACCCCAATGCCGACAAGCTGGTACCCGAGGGCATCGAAGGCCGCGTGCCCTACAAGGGCTCCATGGTTTCCATCGTCTACCAGATGGCCGGCGGCGTGCGCGCCTCCATGGGCTACTGCGGTTGCGCCACGATTGCCGAGATGAACGAACGCGCCGAGTTTGTGGAAATCACGGCGGCCGGCATCCGTGAATCCCATGTGCACGATGTGCAGATCACCAAGGAAGCGCCGAACTACCGCGCGGACTGAGCTCCACTAAATCTGACCAGATTGCAAATTCTGGTCTGAATGCTAAAATCTGGTCTGACTCCAACGTCAGGCCAGATTTTTCTTTTTGCGCAACCACCTTATGCAATCCGTCGGCATCTACGAAGCCAAGACACGTTTCTCTGCCTTGATCGAACTGGTCGAGCAGGGCGAGGAAGTGCGCATCACACGCCACGGCAAGGAAGTGGTGCGCATGCTGCCGGTGCGCCGCAAGCCGGTGATCACCGATGAGCAGATCGCCCGCGAGCTGGAGCAGATCCAGGCGCTGCAGCGCTCCATCCGCCCAGCCACGGCGGCGGATGACGCTGCCCCTCTGCGCCAGACCGGACGGAGCGTGGCATGAGTGCTTTCATTCTGGATGCCTCCGTTACCGCCGCCTGGCTGCTGCCCGAGCATGCCAGCCGCCACACCGAGCGCCTGTACACCCGCATCCGCCGCGATGAGGTCGATCCGCAAGCCCCCAACCTCTGGCAGTGGGAATGCGGCAATCTGATCGCCTCGGGTGTGAATAATGGCCGCATTCCGCATGGGTCTGTCGAAGGCCTGTGGGGCGTGCTGGAAGCCATACGCCACCGGGTGGAGCTGCACGAGTTGGCGCCCGCCCAGCACAAAGCCGTGCTGGATGTGGCGCTGGACACGGGCTTGCCCACCTACGATGCCGCCTATCTGTGGCTGGCGCAGTCGCTGCGCCTGCCACTTGCCACATTCGATGCCGCCCAGATGGCTGCCGCCCGCAAAAGCGGCGTCACGCTGCTGGCGCCCGAAGATTTCTAGCCCCTTTTTGTCACCCTCTTGCCCTTGATCACCATGCAACACGACAAGATCCTCATTCTGGACTTCGGCTCTCAGGTCACGCAGCTGATTGCCCGCCGCGTGCGCGAAGCCCATGTCTACTGCGAAGTCCACCCCTGCGATGTGAGCAGCGACTGGGTGCGCGAATTCGCCGCAGACGGCAAGCTCAAGGGCATCATCCTGTCCGGCAGCCATGCTTCCGTGTACGAAGTGGACGACCGCGCACCGGACGCCGTGTTCGAGCTGGGCCTGCCCGTGCTGGGCATCTGCTACGGCATGCAGACCATGGCCACCCAGCTGGGTGGCAAGGTCGAAGGCAGCAACAGCCGCGAATTCGGTTACGCCGAAGTGCGCGCCCATGGCCACACCGAACTGCTCAAGGGCATCGAAGACTTCGTTACGCCCGAAGGCCACGGCATGCTCAAGGTCTGGATGAGCCACGGCGACAAGGTCACCGAGCTGCCTCCCGGCTTCAAGGTCATGGCCTCGACCCCCAGCTGCCCCATCGCCGGCATGGCCGACGAAGCACGCCGTTACTACGCCGTGCAGTTCCACCCCGAAGTCACGCACACCGTGCAAGGCCAGGCGCTGCTCAATCGCTTTGTGCTGGACATCTGCGGCACGCAGGCTGACTGGATCATGGGCGACTACATCGAAGAAGCAGTAGTCAAGATCCGTGAGCAGGTGGGTGACGAGGAAGTGATTCTGGGCCTGTCCGGCGGCGTGGATTCGTCGGTGGCAGCGGCGCTGATCCACCGCGCCATCGGCGACCAGCTGACCTGCGTGTTCGTGGACCACGGCCTGCTGCGCCTGAACGAAGGCGATATGGTCATGGACATGTTCGAAGGCAAGCTGCACGCCAAGGTGGTGCGTGTCGATGCTTCCGATCTGTTCCTGGGCGAGCTGGCCGGTGTGTCCGAGCCCGAGCAAAAGCGCAAGATCATCGGCCGCCTGTTCGTGGATGTGTTCAAGGCTGAAGCCTCCAAACTCAAGGCGGCCAACGCCGGCAGCAAGGGCGCAACCTTCCTGGCCCAGGGCACGATCTATCCCGACGTGATCGAGTCCGGCGGCGCCAAGAGCAAGAAGGCTGTCACCATCAAGAGCCACCACAATGTGGGCGGCCTGCCGGAACAGCTGGGTCTGAAGCTGCTGGAGCCGCTGCGCGACCTGTTCAAGGACGAAGTGCGCGAACTGGGTGTGGCCCTGGGCCTGCCGCGCGGCATGGTCTACCGCCATCCCTTCCCTGGCCCGGGTCTGGGTGTGCGCATCCTGGGCGAGGTGAAGAAGGAATACGCGGACCTGCTGCGCCGCGCCGATGCCATCTTCATCGAAGAGCTGAACAACTGGATCGACGAGAAGACCGGCAAGAGCTGGTACGACCTGACCAGCCAAGCCTTCACCGTCTTCCTACCCGTCAAGAGCGTGGGCGTGATGGGCGACGGCCGCACCTACGACTACGTGGTGGCCCTGCGTGCGGTGCAGACCAGCGACTTCATGACGGCCGACTGGGCTGAACTGCCTTATGGCCTGCTGAAGAAGGTGTCCGGCCGCATCATCAATGAGGTGCGTGGCATCAACCGCGTGACCTATGACGTGAGCACCAAGCCGCCTGCAACTATCGAGTGGGAATAATCCCGCTGGCTGGTGGAGCCTGGCGTTCCACTGCAGATTAAAAAGCCCGCAATTGCGGGCTTTTTTATGGAGCCCTTGGTAGGGCATGCATCAAAAGCAGTTTGTCCATGGAGTTTTGGACGCGTTGCCGGACCTGTTGCTCGCCGTTGTCGGAGAGGCGTAGAGCAATAAATTCAGTTCTCTTGAATCGACTCTGCAAAAAACGATTAAAAGGGCAACCATGAGGAGGCCACGCTCTATCCTAATCCGCCTGTGGGGTACCCTGAATCTATCTTCGGCATTCCAGCAGGTTCGGTTGTTCGCACTGAGCGTTTTGTAGACGTAGATCAATGTCCCCAAGCTGATCAAAGGAAATCCTGCGGTTAGACCTCGCCAACGAGACCTTGGCGCAGCGTTTCAGTGACTGGCCGTAGGCGAAAGTATGGGACTGTTGTAGATTAACTGTGTCTTGAGCAGGAACTCATCGGCTGGTTGCTGCTGTAGCAACGACTCCATTGCAACTGCGTTACTGAACGCTATTCGATGTGACGCAGGTGGGCCGGACCTGTTGCAAGATTAAGCCAAATTGGTTATTTATGGTTTGGCAAACTGAATGGCGGTATCGGAGAACTGCGAGTATAGATAAACCATGGCATGGTTTCATTCTACTAAATTCTCAAGGCGCACCGTGTTTCGAGAGGCGCGTTGTAATGCATCTAGTTAGTTGCGCGATAGCGGGGGTGGAAATTAACGGACTGACCTATCGTCCGAGGCTAACTGATGCTAGTAGGCGATTTTCGCAAAAACTCTGGCTTGATGGTGCAAGAAAGATGCAGAAATTATATTCTGAGAGAAAATATATGAGTTATGAAAATAATAAGCTGGACTCAGTTGAGGAGTCAATTTTAAAAATTAGAAAATCATTTTGTATTGAAAAGCTATCGTCTGAATTAATACTTGAAATTGAAGATCTAGTAAAGGATGATTTGAATTTCAATGTTAAAAATGTTCGTCGAAAAGATTGGCGAGTAATTGCAAGCAAAGACACTTCGGGACAGATATTTAATGAATTAGATATTTTGATAAAGTGGTGGAAGGATAATGAAGTTGAACCACTCTATGCAACATCCCTGCAGAGGATAAAGAATGGAGGAGAAAGGCCTATTATTTTAATGAAATTTGATTGCGTTGATTACTCGATAATTAATCAAATTCAAGTAGGTGGTTGGATGTTTGGTGAGAACATATCTGATCTAGGGAAGCAACGTATATCGGATTGGAGAAACGATGTTTATTTTTCAGATCCATTAAAGTTTTTGGTCCTCTCAGTTTACGATGGAGATGGAGGGACTGCAATTGCTGGACCATCGGAAATTATTGATTTAATACTGGAAGATTCAAAAAAATATAAAAAAGAAGAAAATACAGATTGGCAAGAAATACGAGGCGATTGAGTTATTTTGCCATCTCGGATGGTTGCATTAGGGGATCTGCATTGTCGGTAGTGAGGTGCCGCAGTAGGTGAAAAAATTTGATTTTACTTACTGAGTGAAGAATTTTTATCTTGCTTGCGCAGCACGCCGGTCCTTTTATCTGCCCGTAGCACAACCAGAACATGCTGGATCGATGTGAGTCGAATGGTTTCCCGCATTCCAGCGGATTAGAGTTTGGCTGTTGACCGGTTTGGCTGGGATTTTCCTTGATCACGGGCGGTCTGATTTGCCATGCATGCATCCCCGGGGAGAGGAGGCGAATGGATCAGCCATTGATGCAATTGGCTTGGGTCATCCGGATTCGAACGTTTTCGCTGCCGGCATGGTTGTCCTATTTCTCTGCTTGTTGATCGTGCGTCTGATCGCAGGGGCACGTGTGCTTGCAGCCTTCATGGCGGCATGCCGTCGCTGCGCTGGATTCAACAAAGGGTAGAAAAGCCTCCGCCATCGACCAGCGCAGAACGTAGCCACCATACGGGTCAGCGGCACGCAGTTGTGTAGGGCTGACCTGGTGCGCACAAGGATGCCGACTTCGAGTTGCAAAGGCTCAGGCTGCCTGCGTCAGCGCCTGGTCGATCACATCGCGCAGGCGGCGGAGTTCTGCGGTGGTCAGTGCGCTGCTGTAGCGCACCTGGTGCTCTGGCCGCCGCGCGCTGGGGATGACGCTGGTGATCAGCAGGTGGTGCTGGTCTGCCCCCAAAGACTGGATGGTGGCATCCAGTTGCGCGCATACGGTGGTTGGGGTGATTGCCATGTGGACTCCTGTTTCCCCGCAGACTGTTGAAACGTCTGCTACGTGCGGGGAGGAGTGCGCGGCTCAACGTTTTAGCAGTTGGTAACGCCCCTGCAATAGTCATAACTCGAGCGACCAGCGCTTGAAGCTGGTGTGCAAATTCTAGCAGCTGCTGCTAGGTGGTGTGGCGGAACTGCGCCAGCGGAGGGTTCAGAACGCGTCCACGCTGTGTTCGCCCAGCGGGGACTGCTGGGCCAGCAACTGCAGCACCTCTTCCGGCGGCAGCGGTTCCGGCAAGGGCGCCAGGACGGGTGGTGGTGCATGGGATTCCAGGCGTGCAGCATCAGCGTCGGTCATGGGCGGTCTCCTGGCTGGGGAAGGCACGGTGGGTTCGTCTGTTCACTATCGGTGGCGGCGGAAGGCGTCATGTGAGGTAGACAGGGTGTCTGCTTGTCAGCAGGGAGCTGATTGGCATTTCAGCGTGCTGGCGGCGGTGTGCCAACCGCGTGGGCATGCAAGGCGTGCAGGTGCTGCGGGCTATGGGGCAGGGCGGTGCGGCGGACAATTTCTTACAGAACTTTCCATTGCTGGCGGTGCAAACTTTCTAGACTTCCCACGCTTTGCGAAGGAGCTGTGCGATGAAAAAATGGTGTGCGATGTTGTCTGTGGTGGCCGTGTTGTCGGGCTGTGTGGTGTACCCGGGCTATGGCCATGACCATGGCCGTGGAAACGACCGGGACTTCTGCCCACCCGGTCAGGCCAAGAAGGGCAACTGCTGAGCTGCGGCCGAGGTGCTGTGATGATTGGAAACACCTGATCGGGTGGCATTCCAGTAGGCTTGCGCGTTCTGTTTTTCTGGTTCCGAACAATGATTTTTTCTCTGGCTCCCCGCTGGCTGTTGCCGGCCTTGTTGTGTGCGCTCCCGTTGTCGGTGCTGGCGGACCATGACGACCATGGCCACCGCCACAAGCACAAAGGCGGCAGCTACAAGGAAGAATTCTGGGACGGCCACTGCAAGGTGGAGCGCAAGTGGAAGCGCAACGGCGAGTTCAAGGAAAAGCGCAAGTGCCAGGCGCAGCCCATGGTCTACCACCGCCCGCCGCCGCCCGTCATGGTGTATCCGGCAGCGCCACCCGGTGCGATCGTGATCAGTCCGCAGGTCGTGATCCGTCCCTAAGGCCCGGAGTCCCCTGCGGCGGTGCATGCGCACCGCTGACACCACACCCCGCTTCTGGCGGGGTGTTTCGTTTGCTGCCATCCCATGCCACGCAGCCAGTGGCGGTCGAAGGGCGCACAGCGGTGGATGGCGGCGACAGGGCGGGGTTTTGCCGGTTATGCCAGGCATGGCACAGGCGAGATTAGGCAAAATGTGAGCAACTTGTGCCCTTGCAGCTGTGATTCTGGCGGTTTTGCCGGTGAAAGCCTGGATGGATGGCACAGGCCGCTTTATTTTCAGGGGCGTGCGACCAGCCGCGGGGTTTGGGCAGGCGGGGCGTGCCGCACGCCAGCAGCCGGTCATGCGCTCCACCTGATGGTGACCCATGCGCTGGCTGGATTTTCTGATCGACTTTTTCCACGATAAATACCCCTCGGCCGAGCGCCTGGGGGTGCCGGTAGCGCGCTGGCGCCAGAGCATCTACCGCACGGTATTCGAGACCAACACGCCCATGGGCAAACGCTTTGAAAAGCGGCTGACCGTGGCCATTGTGCTAAGCCTGTGCGTGGTGATTGCGCACAGCATTCCGTCGATTGCCCAGGGCTGGGTGGTGTACGGGCTGCGCACGCTGGAGTGGCTGTTCACGCTGGCGTTCACGGTGGAATACGGGCTGCGGCTGATTTCCGTGCGCCGGCCATGGCGCTATGTGCTGAGCTTCTACGGGCTGGTGGACCTGCTGGCCATCATTCCCGGCTACCTGTCGCTGTTCCATCCGGAATACCAGTTCCTGGGCGCCATCCGGGCGCTGCGGCTGGTGCGCACCTTCCATGTGTTTCCCATCCTGCGCGGCTTTCTGGAGGACTACTTCATGCTGGGCCGGGCGCTGAAGCACAGCGCACGCAAGATCTTTGTGTTCCTCAGCGTGGTGGCGGTGATCGTGTTCGTGATGGGCGCGCTGATCTTTGTGATCGAAGGTCCCGAGCATGGCTTTACCAGCATGCCCATGGGCATGTACTGGGCCATTTCCACCGTGACCACCGTGGGCTATGGCGATGTCACGCCGTCCACGCCGCTGGGCAAGATCTTTGCCTCCGCGATGATGCTGGTGGGCTGGAGCATTCTGGCCGTACCCACCGGCATTGTGGGCGTGGAGCTGTCGCGCGGCTTCGGCACCAAACCCTGCCGCCGGCCGCTGCACTGCGAGACCTGCGGTGAGGCGCGCCATGAGGACGATGCCCGCTTTTGCCGGCGTTGCGGCACCCGGCTGACGGAGGAGCGTAACGAGGCCGAAGCAGGCACGGTGCGGGCGGCGGCGCCGGATGTGTGCGCTGACGGTGCTGGTGGCAGCACTGCCAGCACTGCGGGGACGGCAACAATGGCTGGCACCGCCCCTGCCGATCCTGCCGCGGCTCCTGCAACGCCGCCTGCCAACGACGGCCGGCGAACAGATGGGGCGCAGGCTGCTTGATAAGCCTTACGGCTTGCGTTTGACGGCCAGGGGGGCAGGCACGGCCCCCGGGAGCTGTAAGGCCGCGCGGGCCAGGGCATCGGCCTGCTGGTTGCGGTGGCGCGGCACCCAGTGCAAGGTCACGCCCGCAAACTGCCGCACGGCGGCACGTGCCTGGTCATACAGCGGTGTCAGGCGCACCACGGGTTTGGGCTTGGCCAGGGTGAGCTGTTCTACCAGGATGCTGCTGTCGCTGTAGACACGCGCATGCTGGGCCTGCTGGGTGCGCAGCACTGCCAGTGCGGCCATCAGGGCCAGTACCTCGGCCTCGTTGTTGCAGCCGGTGCGGTGGGTGTCCTGGGACACGGTGTGGCAGGCCCCGGCAGGGCTGACCAAGACCGCTCCCAGCGCCATGCGGCCAGGGTTGGGCAGGGCGCTGCCATCGATGTGGACAGTCCACCAGGGCGTGGAGGGCGCGGCCGAATCAGGCGATCCAGCGGAAGTGGAAGCGGAGGAGGCAGGGGAAACAGGGATGGCAGCGGTCTCAGGCATGGTTGCACTGTAGCGCCGATGGCGTTAGCTGGCTGCGGTATGGCGCGAGTGGGCGCGTGGCGGGCCAGTTGCCGGGTGGAATTGCTTCGAATTGGTGCGAAATGCGGCAGGGCAACACCAAGATGGTGCATGGCGTTTGATTTTCATCAAGTACTTGGCGTACCATCAAAAATAATATGGGCGCATGAATAAAAACCCGTTGCGCTGAACTGCTGACCCAGCCTGGAAGGGCTGCCCCGCAAGGGCTGGCAAGCATGTGGCGCGACCTACAAGGCACCTCGGTGCCACACCCACGGGAGTCCTTATGGCCGACCCTCAATCCCCCTCTACCCGCCAAGAGGAACTGCGCAGTTTTGCGTTCCTGACCGTGGTCATGGCCCCCGTCATTACGGGAGCCATCATCGTGACCTACGGTTTTCTCGTCTGGTTCTATCAAATGTTCGCCGGCCCTCCCCACGCCTGATGGGGAGTGATGCATGAGCGATGAACTGCATATCGCCAGCCTGGTCGTGCATGTGGCGCCCGCGTCGTTGACGGGGGTGGCGCAGGCGGTGACCGGTGTCGACGGGCTGGTGCTGCACGGCACCCACCCCAGCGGCAAGCTGGTCGTCACCCTGGAAGGGCCCAGCGCCGCTTCCGTCCTGGATCGTGTTTCCACCATCCAAAACCTGGAGGGCGTGATCAACGTCTCTCTGGTCTACCAGCATGCCGAGGCATGGCAATCACTCAATCAAGAGGTAAAGCATGAGCAGCACAAGGCGTGACTTCGTTCGTCAATCTGCCGCCGCGGCCGCAGGTGCCGTGGCCGGCATTCCCATTGAAGCCATTTCGCAGGGAACCGTGCCGCAGGCAGGCAGCGCGCAGCTGACATGGTCCAAGGCCCCATGCCGCTTCTGCGGCACAGGCTGCGGTGTGATGGTGGCCGTCAAGGACAACCGCGTGGTGGCCACGCAGGGCGACCCGGAAGCCGAGGTGAACCGGGGGCTCAACTGTGTCAAGGGTTACTTCCTGTCCAAGATCATGTACGGCGAAGACCGGCTGACCAAGCCGCTGCTGCGCATGAAAAATGGCGTGTATGCCAAGGACGGCGAATTCCAGCCCGTGTCCTGGGACAAGGCCTTCGACGTGATGGCCGAGCAGTTCAAGAAGGCGCTGAAGAAGCAGGGTCCTTCGGGGGTGGGCATGTTCGGCTCGGGCCAGTGGACGGTGTGGGAAGGCTATGCCGCCTCCAAGCTGTTCAAGGCGGGTTTCCGCTCCAACAATATCGACCCCAATGCGCGCCACTGCATGGCGTCCGCGGTGGCGGGCTTCATGCGCACCTTCGGCATGGACGAGCCCATGGGCTGCTATGACGATATCGAGCAGGCCACGGCCTTTGTGCTGTGGGGCTCGAACATGGCGGAAATGCACCCGGTGCTCTGGACCCGCGTGACCGACCGCCGCCTGAGCAGCCCGGACGTCAAGGTGGCCGTGCTGTCGACCTTCGAGCACCGCTCTTACGAGCTGGCCGATATCGAGCTGACGTTCAAGCCCCAGACCGATCTGGCGATCCTGAACTACATCGCCAACCACATCATCGCCACCGGGCGTGTGAACCAGGATTTCGTCTCCAAGCACTGCAACTTCAAGCTGGGCAATACCGACATCGGCTATGGCCTGCGTCCCGAGCATCCGCTGCAGAAAGCGGCCAAGAACGCGGACGATCCGAATGGCGCCAAGCCGATGACCTATGAGGAGTACGCCAAGTACGTCTCCAAGTACACGCTGGAGTACACGACCGAGCTGACCGGCGTGCCCGCGAACCGGCTGAAAGCGCTGGCCGAGTTGTACGCAGACCCCAAGACCAAGGTGGTGTCCTTCTGGACCATGGGTTTCAACCAGCACACCCGCGGTGTCTGGGCCAACAACATGATCTACAACATCCACCTGCTGACCGGCAAGATCGCCACGCCCGGCAACAGCCCGTTCTCGCTGACGGGCCAGCCTTCGGCCTGCGGCACCGCACGGGAAGTGGGCACGTTCTCGCACCGTCTGCCGGCGGACATGGTGGTGACCAATCCCAAGCACCGTGCCATGGCCGAAGCGATGTGGAAGCTGCCGGAAGGCACCATCCCGGGCAAGCCGGGCTACCACGCCGTGCTGCAAAACCGCATGCTCAAGGATGGCAAGCTCAATGCCTACTGGGTGATGGTGAACAACAACATCCAGGCCGGTGCCAACCTGGCCCAGGAAGGCTACCCCGGCTACCGCAACCCCGAGAACTTCATTGTGGTCTCGGATGCCTATCCCACGGTGACAGCCGTGGCCGCCGACCTGATTCTGCCCACCGCCATGTGGGTGGAAAAAGAGGGTGCCTACGGCAATGCCGAGCGCCGCACCCACTTCTGGCACCAGCTGGTGAAGGCGCCGGGGGAAGCCCATTCGGACCTGTGGCAGCTGATGGAGTTCTCCAAGCGCTTCAAGATCGAGGAAGTCTGGCCCGAGGAGCTGCTGGCCAAGAAGCCCGCCTACCGCGGCAAGACCATGTACGAAGTGCTGTTCCGCAATGGCCAGGTGGACAAGTTCCCGCTCACGGACATGGACAAGGCCTACGACAACGAAGAATCGGCCCACTTCGGCTTCTATGTGCAAAAAGGCCTGTTCGAAGAGTACGCGGCCTTTGGCCGTGGACATGGCCATGATCTGGCGCCGTTTGACGAGTACCACAAGGTGCGCGGCCTGCGCTGGCCTGTGGTGGATGGCAAGGAAACCCGCTGGCGCTACCGCGAAGGCTCCGATCCCTATGTGAAGGCCGGCACGGGCTACCAGTTCTACGGCAACGTGGACAACAAGGCCAATATCTTTGCCCTGCCGTACGAGCCGGCCGCCGAGTCACCGGACAAGGAGTTCCCGTTCTGGCTGTCGACCGGCCGTGTGCTGGAGCACTGGCATTCGGGTTCGATGACCCGCCGCGTGCCCGAGCTGCACCGTGCCGTGCCCAATGCCCTGTGCTACATGCATCCCGAGGATGCGAAGGCGCTGGGCCTGCGCCGGGGCAGCGAGGTGGAGATCGCATCGCGCCGTGGCGCCATGCGCTCGCGGGTGGAAACCCGTGGCCGCAACAAGCCGCCGCGCGGGCTGGTCTATGTGCCCTGGTTCGATGCCAGCCAGCTGATCAACAAGGTCACGCTGGATGCGACAGACCCGATCTCGCTGCAGACGGACTTCAAAAAATGTGCTGTCAAGATCACCAAGGTTTGATGGCAGGAGTGTGGATCATGAACTTCATTCGTACTCTTTTTCTGATGCTGTGCATGGGAGCCGCCCTGGCACAGCCAGTGGCACGCCCTTTCACGGACGCTGCACGCGGCCCCGCGCCCATCATGGAGACCACCAAGCCTCCGGTGCTGGGCAATGCCATCAATGACGATGTGCGCCGCACGCGCAACTACACCTGGCAGCCGCCGACCATTCCGCACCGGGTGGATGGCTACCAGGTGGACAAGAACTTCAACAAGTGCATGGACTGCCATTCGCGCACCAAGGCGGAAGTCTCGCAGGCGGTGCCGGTGTCGGTGACGCACTACATGGACCGCGACGGCCACATGCTGGGCCAGGTGTCCACGCGCCGCTACTTCTGCATGCAGTGCCATGTGAGCCAGGATGCAGTCCGTCCGCTGGTGAACAACACCTTCATGGATGTGGACGCCCTGATCCTGAAGTCCATGCGGTCGCAGTCGGGCGCACAGGCCACCCAGAAAAACTGACGCTGCCTTGTGCAGCACAAGAGAACCATCATGTTGACACTTCTCAAGCGCTACTGGGCGGTCATCCGTCGCCCCAGCGTGCACTTCAGCCTGGGGTTTCTGACCATCGGGGGCTTTATTGGCGGCATCCTGTTCTGGGGTGCCTTCAATACCGCCATGGAGTTCACCAACACCGAGAAATTCTGTACCAGCTGCCATGAAATGCGCGACAACGTGTATGCCGAGCTGAAGAGCACCATCCACTACACCAACCGCTCCGGTGTGCGGGCCGTGTGTTCCAACTGCCATGTGCCGCATGACTGGACCGACAAGATGGCCCGCAAGATGCAGGCGTCCAAGGAAGTCTGGGGCAAGATCTTCGGCACCATCGACACGCCGGAAAAATTCCAGGAAAAGCGCCTGGAGCTGGCGCAGCATGAATGGGCGCGTCTGAAGGCCAATGATTCACTGGAGTGCCGCAACTGCCACAACTACGACTCCATGGACTTCACCCGCCAGAGCCTGCGCGCGCAGAACATGCACGCGACCTACCTGGCGAGCAAGGAAAAGACCTGCATCGACTGCCACAAGGGTATTGCCCACAAGCTGCCGCACATTCCACCGGGGCAGGGACCGGGCAACGACACCCCGGGCCAGGTGGTTCCCATGGCCGCCACACCGGTGGCGCAAGCGAAGTAGTGGGGATGGCAGGAGACGGCGCCGCAGCCCCGGATCGACCGGTATCGCTGGCGGTCTCGGGTCTGGGGTGTCTGCGCGGCGGCAAGGTGCTGTTCCGCGACCTCGGCTTTGTGCTGGAGCGCGGGCAGGCACTGGTGGTGAATGGCGCCAATGGAGCGGGCAAGAGCAGCCTGCTGCGCAGCCTGGCAGGACTGCTGCCCTGGCGGGCCGGGCAGCTGCAGTGGTGTGGGCACACCTTGAAACCCACCGATGCGGCGTATGCGCAGCGTCTGGCCTATCTGAGCCACCACAGCGGCATGAGCGACACCTTGACCGGGCTGGAGAATCTGCGCTTTGCGCTGACCCTGGCGGAGGTCCCTTGGGATACTGGTCTGGTGCAGCAGGTGCTGCAGCAGCTGGCTCTGCAGGATGTGGTGTCGCGCCCCCTGGGCCGGCTGTCCCAGGGGCAGCGGCGCAGGCTGGCACTGGCCCGCGTCTGGCTCAGCCAGCGGCCGCTGTGGCTGCTGGACGAACCGGACAATTCCCTGGATGGCGAAGGCTGCCAGCGTCTGGTGCAGATGCTGGACCAGCATCTGGATGCCGGAGGGCTGGCGGTGGTGGTCAGCCACCGCGGCCTGGCGCTGCCGCCGCAGCACACCCAGACCCTCTCGCTGTCTGCGGCAGCAGAGCGTGCCCCGGCTCTGGTGCAGGAGGCAGTGCCATGCTAGCCGCGGTTTTGGGGCGCGAGCTGCGCCTGGCCTCCCGGCGCCCGGCCGATGCGCTGGGCGGACTGCTGTTCTTTGTGCTGGTGGGCAGCCTTTTTCCGCTGGCGCTGGGGCCGGACGCCAACTTGCTGCAGCAGATTGCGCCTGGTGTGATGTGGGTGGCCGCCTTGCTGGCCGTGCTGTTGGGCCAGCACCGGTTGTTTGAAGGCGACTGGGCCGATGGCTCGCTGGAGCAGTGGCTGCTGGCGCCCCAGCCGCTGCCACTGCTGGTGCTGGCCAAGGTGGCGGCGCATTGGCTGCTGGGCGTAGCCCCCTTGCTGTTGGTGGCGCCGCTGCTGGGCTGGCAGTACGGGCTCGACGGCGCGGTGATCGCTGTGCTGCTGGCGTCCCTGGCGCTGGGCACCCCCAGCCTGTACCTGCTGGCGGCCTTGGGCGCTGCACTGACCTTGGGGTTGCGCGGGCAGTTGCTGCTGGTGCTGGTGGTGCTGCCGCTGTCCATCCCCGTTCTGATTTTTGGCAGCCATGCGGTGGCCCAGGCCCAGCAGGGGCTGAGTGCGGCGCCTGCGCTGAACCTGCTGGGCGCTTTTCTGTGCCTGGCCCTGCTGGCAGGGCCGTGGGCCATTGGTGCGGCGCTGCGCCTTGCCTTGGAGTGACATGAAAACCCTGAACCCCGTTTCCTCCCAGACGGTGGCAACTTCGGCTCGCACCGTGCCCCGACGCTGGCGCCAGCTGGCATCACCCCCCGTCTTCTATCACTGGGCTGGCCGGGTCTGGCCCTGGATGGCGGTGCTGGCGGTGGTGCTGGCGGTGGCCGGTCTGTGGCTGGGGTTTGCGGTGGCCCCCACCGACCACCAGCAGGGCGAGGTGTACCGCATCATCTTCCTGCATGTGCCTGCGGCCTGGATGTCGATGTTCATCTACCTGGTGGCCGCCCTGCATGCGGCCCTGGGTCTGGTCTATGGCACCCGCCTGTCGCCGCTGCTGGCACGGGCCCTGGCGCCGACGGGCGCGGTGTTCACGGTCATCGCACTGTGGACCGGAGCAGCCTGGGGCAAGCCCACCTGGGGAGCCTGGTGGGTGTGGGATGCCCGGCTCACGTCGGAGCTGATCCTGCTGTTCCTGTACCTGGGCTATCTGGGCGTGGTGTCCGCCATCGAGGACCCGCGCCGCGCGGACAGCGCCGGCGCCATCGTGCTGCTGGCGGGCGTGGTCAACGTTCCCATCATCTATTTTTCGGTGCAGTGGTGGAGCACGCTGCACCAGGGCGCCACCATCCGCATGGATGCCGCGCCCAGCATGACGCACACCATGCTGGCCGGCATGCTGCTGATGGCGCTGGCCTGCTGGGCCTACACCCTGGCCATGGCGCTGGTGCGCACCCGTTGCCTGATTGTGGAACGCGCAGGCGAGGAGCAACTGTGATGCAGGACCATGCTTTTTTTATTGCCCTGGCCTACGGCGTGAGTGCCATGCTGCTGGTGGCTGAAGTCTGGTCGCTGTGGCGGCGCTGCCGCAGGCAGGCCGCACACACCGAAGGGGAGTTGCCGGAATGAAGCCACGTCAAAGAAGGCTGCTGTGGGTGCTGGCGGGTCTGGTGCTGGTGGCCACTGCGGTGACCCTGGTGTTGCGGGCACTGAATGCCAATGTGATGTTCTTCTACAGCCCCACGCAGGTACTGGCCGGGGAGGCGCCGCCGTCTGCCGCCTTTCGCCTGGGCGGGCTGGTGGAGTCCGGCTCGCTGCAGCGCAGCCCCGATGGGCTGCAGGTGCGGTTCATGGTGACGGATGGCGCACAGCGCGTGCCGGTGCAGTACCGTGGCCTGCTGCCGGACCTGTTCCGGGAGGGCAAGGGGGTGGTGGTGTCCGGCAAGCTGCAGGCGGGTGGCGGGTTTCAGGCCCGCGAAGTGCTGGCCAAGCACGATGAGAACTACATGCCTCCCGAAGCCGCGCACGCGTTGAAACAGGCCCAGCCTGCCAAGGAGCTGCCATGATTCCGGAGCTGGGACTGTTCGCACTGGTGCTGGCGTTGATAGTGGCCGCGGTCCAGGCCGTGGTGCCGTTGGCCGGTGCGCACTGGGGCGTGGTGGGCTGGGTGCGCCTGGCGCGGCCCGCTGCCATGCTGCTTGCCGTGCTGAGCCTGCTGTCGGCCGGCTGCCTGGTCTGGTCTTTCTGGCGGGATGACTTTTCCGTGCTGTATGTGGCGGGCAATTCGCACAGCGCGCTGCCTGCCGTCTACAAGCTGACCGCGATGTGGGGCGGCCACGAGGGCTCCATGCTGCTGTGGCAGGTGCTGCTGGCCTGCTGGAGCTGGGTGGTGGCGTGGCGCAGCCGCCATCTGCCCCCGGCGTTCGTGGCCCGGGTCCTGGCGGTGCTGGCCTGGATCAGCGTGGGCCTGCTGCTGTTTCTGCTGTTTCTCTCCAATCCCTTTACCCGGCTGGTGCCTGGCGCACCCGAAGGCAAGGACCTGAATCCGCTGCTGCAGGACCCCGGCATGGTGTTGCATCCGCCGCTGCTGTACATGGGCTATGTGGGCTTTGCCGTGCCTTTCGCCTTTGCGCTGGCGGCGCTGATTTCGGGAGAGCTGGGCGCTGCCTGGGCGCGCTGGTCCCGCTCGTGGACGCTGGCCGCCTGGGGCTTTCTCACCGTGGGCATTCTGCTGGGCAGCGCCTGGGCGTACTACGTGCTGGGCTGGGGCGGCTGGTGGTTCTGGGACCCGGTGGAAAACGCTTCCTTCATGCCCTGGCTGGTGGGCACCGCGCTGCTGCATTCGCTGATAGTGACGGACCAGCGCGGCGCATTCCGCAGCTGGTCGGCCTTGTTGGCTATTTCGGCGTTCTCGTTGAGCCTGCTGGGCACGTTCCTGGTGCGCTCGGGGGTGCTGACCTCGGTGCACGCCTTTGCCGTCGATCCCGGGCGCGGGCTGTACATCCTGTGCTTCATCGTGGCCGTGGTGGGGACTTCGCTGTGGCTGTTTGCCTGGCGGGCCCAGGCGCTGGGGCAGGGTGAAGGCCGGTTCGCCATGCTGTCGCGCGAGTCGCTGCTGCTGGTGAACAACGTGCTGTTCAGCGCGGCCGCGCTGGCGGTGCTGATCGGCACGCTGTATCCGCTGGCCCTGGATGTGCTCAGCGGCGAGAAGATTTCGGTGGGCCCGCCGTACTTTGAAGCCGTGTTCGTGCCCCTGGTGCTGCCGGCCCTGCTGTTGATGGCCGTGGGCACGGTGGCGCGCTGGAAGCACAGCACCGCGCGGGAGCTCTGGGTCCGCCTGCGCATGCCGGTGCTGTGGACCGGGGTCTGCACCACGGTGCTGGTTCTGGCCGAAGGCTGGCTGGGCGCGCAGGTCTCCGCCGCCACGCTGCTGGGCATGGCCCTGGGGCTGTGGTGCATTCTGGGGACGGCGGGCCATGCCGTGCAGCGTATGCGCCAGGGTGTGGGCAGCGGCCAGGGCTGGCAACGTGTGCTGCGCCAGCCCTGGGGTTGGTGGGGCATGCTGGCGGCGCACACCGGGGTGGGGGTTTTCATTCTGGCGGTGAGCTTGGCCAACGGCATGGAGCGCAAGCTGGAAACCACGCTGGCGCAGGGCGAGTCGGTGGAGCTGGCGGGCTACCACTTCCGCTTCGACAGCGTGGCCCCTGTGGAAGGGCCGAACTACGACGCACAGCGTGCGCAGTTCAGTGTGCACACCGAGGGGCAGACGCCGTGGCTGATGTTCCCGGAAAAGCGTGTGTTCCGCGTCCAGAGCATGCCGCTGAGCCAGGCGGCCATCGACAGCAGCTGGACGCGGGATGTGTTCCTGGCCCTGGGGGAACCGCTGGACCCCGAAGGCCGCGCCTGGACGGTGCGCCTGCAGATCAAGCCGTTCATGGACTGGATCTGGGTGGGCACCCTGATGATGGCGTTGGGCGCCGGCCTGAGCCTGCTGGACCGGCGCTTCCGCCTGGCCCAGCGCCGTGAGCCACGGGCTGCGCTGCAGCCTCTGCAGGAAAGGAGCGCCTGATGCGGTTCATCTTGCCCTTGGCGGCCTTCCTGGCCCTGGCGGTGATGCTGGGCCTGGGGCTGCAGCGCAATCCGCGCGATGTGCCGTCTGCGCTGGTGGAGCGGGCGGCGCCGGCCATTGAACGCCCCCTGCTGGACAAGCCGGAGCAGTTGCTGAGCGTGCAGGCGCTGCACGGGCAGGCCTGGGTGCTGAATGTGTGGGCCTCGTGGTGTGCGCCGTGTCGGCAGGAGTTGCCGGTGCTGGAAGCCATGTCGCGAGCTGACCAGGTGCCGGTGTATGGCCTGAACTACAAGGACCAGCCGGCCAAGGCCCAGGCGCTGTTGCGCGTGGCGGGCAATCCCTACCAGGCATCGGCCGTGGATGCGGACGGGCGCGTGGGCATGGACTGGGGCATACAGGGAGTGCCCGAGACGTTTGTGATCGATGGACAGGGGCGGGTGCGCTATCGCCATGCCGGGCCGGTGACGGCCGAGGTCTGGCGTGACCGCATCCGACCGGTATTGGAGGCCGTGCGATGAAGCTCCACACAGTGCTGGGTGGTGGCCTGCTGCTGGTGGCCCTGGGGGGACATGCCAACCCGGCCGAGCCCTTGCAGGCCAGGGAAATGGCGCTGGCGGCGCAACTGCGCTGCGTGGTCTGCCAGAACCAGACCGTGGCCGAATCGCATGCCCCCATGGCGGCCGATATGCGGCGTGAAATCCGCGCACAGATGGAGCAGGGCCGCAGCGATGCCGAGGTGGTGGCCTTCTTCGAGCAGCGCTACGGCGCTTTCGTGCGCTACAACCCGCCCTGGAAGCCGTCCACCTGGCTGCTATGGGGCGGTCCCTTTGTGGTGGTGATTGCGGGGCTGCTGCTGCTGCGCCGCACGTTGCGGCGGCGCCAGACGCCACCGTCCACGCTGTCGGCCGCACAGCGCCAGCAGGTGCAGACGTGGCTGCACCAGTCCGACGGGAAGGAGCAGCCATGAACGATGTGCAACTGCTGTGGGTGGGCGTGCTGGCCCTGATCCTGCTGAGTTTGGGGGTGTTGCTGCCAGCCTTGCTGGTGGAGGTGGCTCCGGAATCGCTGCCACGCAGCGACGATGCGCTGCGCGGCCTGTATCAGACCCAGCTGGCCGAGCTGGAGCGCGAACGGGCGGGGGAGCGCCTGAGCGCGGCAGACCATGCCCAGGCGGTGGATGAGTTGCAGGCGCGCCTGCTGGCCGAGCTAGAGCGGCGCACCCCGGCTGGCCTGCGCCGGCACAGTGTGTGGCTGCAGCGCGGCAGCGGCCTGCTGCTGGCGGTGCTGGTGCCTGTGGGCGCGATGCTGCTCTATACGCAGGTGGGCGATCCGCAGGCGGTGGTGCGCCTGGGCCAGGTGCAGGAAAGCGACCACATGGCCCGGGAGGGGCAGGTGCAGGCCATGGTGGCCAGCCTGGCCCACAAGCTGCAGGAGGAGCCGCAGAATCTGCCCGGCTGGCTGATGCTGGCGCGTTCCTACGAAACCCTGGAGCGCTACGGCGATGCCGCCCAGGCCTACCAGCAGGCCTTGGAGGAAGCACGCCGCAGCGGTCTGGATACCGACACCCAGGCGCGGCTGCTGGCAGACCAGGCCGATGCCTTGGCTTCGGCGGCCGGCGGCAGCCTGGAAGGTGAGGCGGGGGCTGCCATTGCGCAGGCCCTGCGTCTGCAGCCGACCCAGGCCAAGGCCCTGGCCCTGGCCGGCAGTGCCGCGGTGCGGCGTGGGGACATCGCCCTGGCCCGCCAGCATTGGCAGGCGTTGCTGGCGCAGATGGAGCCCGGGTCGGACATGGCGCTGCGGGTGCAGGATGATCTGCTGAAGCTGGAGGCCTTGCAGGCTGGCCCCGACAAGTGAGCAACCCCGGAGGCTGGTTGCCGGTGGCGGTGTGACCACGGACCACGGACCACGGCGACAGCGGCGGCTGCGGGTCGGTGGGCCGGCCTCCATACTGCGGGTCGCCCGCCATGACAAAGGCCCTGGCTGCGGACACAGCCAGGGCCTTTTTCGCGGTGTTCACCCGCTTCACCGTGGGGGCGGCGCAGCCGCCCGGGGTTGCTTGCGTGTGCAGAGCGCTGCACTGTGCCCGGTAACACTACATCACACAGAGCCTGCTGAACAAGGTTCAGTAGGCGCTGGGCTTGGCTGTCTTGTCCAGCAGGGCAAATTGCGCCGGGTAGAACTTCTCCGCCACATCCAGGTGGGAGCGCACCCGGCCCTTGAGTGCATTGGTGCCGATGTGGCTGAACAAGGGGTTCAGCGGGTCGCTCTCGGGGCCACGGGCCTGCTGCGCCAGATGGGAGGGCAGGTCCAGCAGCGGCACTTCCTGGGCGTGCAGGCTGGGCGAGAAGAAATACGCGATCGAGTAGCGGCTGACGCCCGAGCGGGGAGACAGCACTCGGTGCACATTGGCGCGCAGATAGCCGTTGGTGGCCAGCTCCAGCATTTCGCCGATGTTCACCACAAAGGCGTTCTTGCGGGGCGGCACATCCAGCCAGCCTTGCGGGGTCTGCACCTGCAGCCCGCCCACCTGGTCCTGCAGCAGCAGGGTGAGCAGGCCTCCATCCTTGTGGGCTCCGACGCCCTGGTCGGACTGGCCCTGGGCCTGGCCGGGGTAGTGGATGATCTTCAGGCGGTTGTTGTGCGGCGGTGCCACCAGGGCGTTCAGGGCCGTGGCGGGCTGCTCCAGTGCCACCAGAAAGGCCTGGAGCAGGCGCTTGGCCACATCGCGCGTGGTGTCGAGCCAGGCCAGGATATCGCTTTGCAGCTGCGGCAGCTCGGCAGGCCACTGGTTGGGGCCTTGCAGGCCCCACCAGGCGGGCGTGTCGGCGGCTTGTGCCACGGGCTCCAGCTCTTCGCCGAAGTCGATCTGTTCGCGCAGGTCGGGCTGCAGGCGGGTGATTTCACCGCCCACACCGGTGTAGCCCCGGAAATGGCGGGAGTGGTGGATGGCAATGCGCTGCTTCACCTCGGGGGGCAGGGCGAAGAACTGGCGGGCCACGGCTTCCAGCCGCTCGATCTGCTCGGGCGCAATGCCATGCCCTTCCAGATAGAAGAAACCGATGTCGCGTGCAATCCGGGCCAGCCGGGCGTGGGCGGGCGTGTGCCGGGTGGAGTCGCCCAGCTCGGCCAGGTTGATGACCGGCAGGGAGTCCAGCGGGGTGTCCAGGGCGGAAAGGGCCTGGGCAGCATTCAGGGATGTGGTGGCGGGGCGAAGGGCTTGTGCAACGGTGCTCATGAAGGCTCCTGGAGAAGTTCAAGGTGGGGTGTGGAGGCGGGCAAGGCCGTGGCGGTCTGCGCATGGCCCAAGGCCTGGCCCAGGTCGGCCAGCAGGTCGTGCGGGTGTTCGATGCCGATGGACAGGCGCACCAGCCCCGGGGCAATGCCCACCCGTGCCAGCTCGGCATCGGTCAGCTGGTGGTGGGTGGTTTCCGCCGGGATGGCGGCCAGGGATTTGCTGTCGCCGATGTTGACCAGGCGTAGAAACAGCTGCAGCGCGTCATAGAAGCGCTGGGCGGCGGGGCGGCCGCCGTGCAGCTCCAGGGACAGCAGCCCGGGCACGAGGCTGCCGCGCAGGTACTGCGTGGCATGGCCGTGGTCGGGATGGCCGGGGTGGGCCACGTGGTGGATGCGCGCCACCTGGGGTTGGGTCTGCAGAAAGTCCAGCACGGCCCGGGTGTTGCTGCTGATGCGTTCCATGCGCAGCGCCAGCGTTTCCAGCCCTTGCAGCAGCAAGAAAGCCGAATGCGCCGCCAGCGTGGCGCCGGCATTGCGCAGCATGACGGTGCGTGCACGGGCGACCAGGGGGGCATCGGGATAGCGTTCGGTGAACACCACCTGGTGAAAGGCCGGATCGGGGTGGGTCAGCTGGGGGTAGCGGTCGGACCGGGCCTGCCAGTCGAAGCGGCCGCCATCCACAATCAGCCCGCCCATGGCCGTGCCGTGGCCGCCGATGTACTTGGTGGCCGAGTGCACCACCACATCGGCGCCATGCTCCAGCGGGCGGATCAGCAGGGGCGTGGCGCTGGTGTTGTCCACCACCACGGCCACGCCCTGGGCATGGGCCAGCGCGGCAATGGCGGCGATGTCGGCGACATCGCCGGAAGGGTTGCCCACGGATTCCAGAAACACTGCCTTGGTCTGCGGCGTGAAGGCCGCGCGCAGGGCGTCGTGGTCGCCCCGGCCCACCACGGTGCTGGCAATGCCGCGGCCTTGCAGCACATGCACGACCAGGTTGTGGGAGCCGCCATACAGGGCCGAGGCCAGGATCACATGGTCCCCGGCCCGGGCCAGCGTGGCCAGGGTGATGTCGATGGCAGCCATGCCGGAGGCCACGGCCAGTGCGGCCGTGCCGCCTTCGAGCCGGGCGATGCGCTGCTCCAGCACGGTCTGCGTGGGGTTGCCGGTACGGGCGTAGATATGGCCTTCCTGCACCAAGTCGAACAGTTCGGCGCCGTGCTGTGCATCCTCGAACAGAAAGGATGTGGTCTGGTAGATGGGCACGGCCGCGCTGCGCTGGTGCTGCAACCCGTCATAGCCGGCGTGCAGCACGACGGTGTCGGGCTGCCATGCGGGTGTGGGCGCTGGCACAGGCGCTGGCGGCTGCCGGCCCTGGGCAGGTGCGGTGCTCATGCGGGCTGCGCTTCCTTGGCGGCAGGGGCTGCGGCCTGGGGGGCCGGCTTGGCGCGCACCAGCGTGCCCACGACCTGCTGCGGGTTGCGCAGCAGGTTCAGAATGGGGCAGTTCTTCTCGACCGCCGCGAACAGCTCGTTCAGCTGCGCATCCGAGGCGCTGGAGGCGACCTGGACTTCGTACTGGATGTTGTGCGGCCAGATAGGGGGGACCTCGTGGCCGGGGTGGCCGCCGCGCGGATCGATGGTGCCGCGCACATCCACTTCGATGCTGTCCAGCGGCACCTGCAGCAGCGCAGCCTGGATTTCAAAGATGTGCGTCACGCAGGTGCCCAGCACGCCCAGTTGCAGCTCGGGCGAGGAGGGGCCCAGGTTGAAGCCGGCAAAGTCGTAGGGGCTGTCGCTGATGACCTGGTGCTCGCGGATGCGCAGGCGGCGGATGCCGCTGCGGCCTTCGGCCGAGACATGGGCGTGCAAGGACGTGGCCTGGGCACTGCCGTCGGCAATGCGTTGCTGGCGAGCCAGTACGGCGCGGCGTTTGTGGGACAGATAGTCGTTCAGGCTCATGGTGTGCTCCGTTGGAATGCCGCCATGGTCTGCCAAGCCTGCACCGCAAGGCTACGAAGCTTTTTGTGTTTGCATATGCGCTTTTTGCTGTGCGGCCGTCGCCTGGGCGCGGCGGTGTTTTGCGCATATGGATACACGCTTTCGTTCGTTGCTGCAGCGCGGTCTGGCGTCCTATCGTGCTGCCACTTTTCACAGTTTCCTGGAGGGAGCACATGGACGAATTTCTGCCCACGGCGCACGGCACGCCCTGGAACCGCCGCCATTTCCTGGGAGCGGCTGCGGCCGCTGGTGCAGCCGGTGCCGCAGGCCTGCTGCCGCTGGCGGTGCATTCGCAGCCGCGCAAGATCACCCTGGCCTGGAGCCAGGCCAGCTTCTGCCAGGTGCCGGTGCCGATTGCGCTGGAGCGCGGCCTGTTCGAGAAGAACGGCCTGCAGGTGGAGGTGCTGAACTGGGGCGGTTCTGCCGACCAGTTGCTGGAGGCGCTGGCAACCGGCAAGGCCGAAGTGGGGGTGGGCCTTATCCACCGCTGGGTCAAGCCGCTGGAAGCCGGGCTGGACGTGAAGATCGTGGGCAGCGTGCACGGCGGCTGCCTGCGCCTGGTTGGGGTCAATGCGGCCGGGGTGACGCGCGATGTGAAGTCGCTCAAGGGCAAGGTGATCGGAGTGGCCGACCTGAACAGTCCGGCCAAGCAGTTCTACGGCATCCACCTGGCCAAGCTGGGGCTGGACATCGACAAGGATGTGGAGTGGCGGGTCTACCCTGCCGACCTGCTGGATGTGGCGGTGAAGAAGGGCGAGGTCCACGCCATTGCCGATGGCGACCCGAATCTCTACCTGATCGAAAAGCGCAACCCCGGCGTGTTCACCGAACTGGGCAACAGCGCCACCGGGGAATATGCCGAGAAGATCTGCTGCGTGCTGGGCGCGGGCGCCAAGTTCGTGCGCGACGACCGCAAGAGCGCTGCCGCGGTGGTGCGTGCATTGGCGCAGGCATCGGACTATGTGGCCGAGAACCCCAACGAGTCTGCCAAGATCTTCGCCAAGTACACGCCCAAGTTCGAGGTGCCTGATCTGCAGCGCCTGATTGCGGAGCTGACGTACAAGCACCATCCGCACAACAGCCGTCTGCAGGATGAGGTGCGTGAATTCGCAGCCGATTTCCGTTCGGCCGGCATTCTGAAGAAGAGCACCGACCCGGCACGCTTTGCGCGCCATATTACCCAGGATGTGCTGTCATGAGTGGCGCCACCGTACTTCTGGAGCTGGCGCCGCAGGCCGGCGCGCCGATCCTGCAGCCCGCCACGCCCACGGCCGCACCTTCGACCACGGCCACCGCCGTGGCTGCGGATCCGGCACCTTCTTCGGCGGAGCAGGGTGTCTGGCGCCAGGGTCTGGTGGCGGCCCTGGCCTGGCTGCTGCTGGGCGCGCTGACCTGGTGGTGGCCCAACAAGGAAATCGGCTTCAGCGACTGGGCATACACCACGGAGTTTGCCGTGCTCACGGCCGCGCTGGCTGTGCTGCTGGCCGCGCTGGCCCTGGCGGGCGAGCGCGCGGGCCGGGTGCTGCGCTGGCTGCGGCCGGCGGGTGCCTGGCTGATCGCTGCGCCGGCGCTGCTGGCAGTGTGGGAGGTGCTGACGGCCAAGCTGGGCGTGCTGCCGCCGCCATTCTTTGCGCCGCCGCAAAGCCTGCTGGAGGTCTACCTGGACGATTCCGCCCGGCTGGGGCTGTCGGTGGCGCATTCGCTGCGGCTGCTGGTGCACGGCATCGTGATCGGCAGCCTGGTGGGTTTTGTCACCGGCGTGTGGGTGGGCTGGTCGCGCGTTGCGGGCTACTGGGTCCATCCCTTACTGCGCTTTCTGGGACCGGTTCCGGCATCGGCACTGCTGCCACTGGCATTCTTCTTTGCCCCCAGCAGCTACAGTGCCGCGGTGTTCCTAGTGGCATTGGCCACCTTCTTCCCGGTGGCGGTGCTGACCTGGTCCGGGGTGGCCAATGTCAGCAAGAGCTATTACGACGTCGCCCGCACCCTGGGTGCATCGGAATGGTTTCTGGTGCTACGCGTGGCGATTCCGGCCGCGCTGCCCCAGGTGTTTGTGGGACTGTTCATGGGGCTGGGCGCGTCGTTCTCGGTGCTGATCACGGCGGAGATGATGGGCGTGAAAGCGGGCCTGGGCTGGTACCTGCAGTGGGCCCAGGGCTGGGCGGCCTACGCCAATATGTACGGCGCGCTGCTGGTGATGGCGGTGTTGTGCTCGGGCTTGATCACCCTGCTGTTCACCGTGCGTGACCGGCTGCTGGGCTGGCAGAAAGGAACCGTGAAATGGTGAGCGCTGCAAATGCAAGTGCCAGCAATGCGCAAGCGCTGGAGAACCCGGAGTCCCAGACCGGGGCACGCATCGATATCGCCCAGGTGTCGCACCAGTTTGCCCAGCTGCCGGTGCTGAGCGATGTCAGCCTGCAGGTGCAGCCGGGCGAGTTCGTGGCCCTGCTGGGGCCCAGCGGTTGCGGCAAGTCCACGCTGCTGCGCCTGGTGGCCGGGCTGGAGCCACCGCGCAGCGGCCACATCACGCAGGATGGCCAGCCCATCACGCGGCCCGATCCTTCGCGCATCGTGGTCTTCCAGGACCCGACCTTGTTTCCCTGGCGCACGGTGCGCGACAACGTGGCCCTGGGGCTGCAGGCGCGCAAAGTGCCCAAGGCACAGCATGCCCGGGTGGACGAGGCGCTGGCACTGGTGGGGCTGTCCGAGTTTGCGGACAGCTACCCGCACCAGCTCTCGGGCGGCATGGCCCAGCGTGCCGCACTGGCGCGTGCCCTGGTGAATGAGCCGCAACTGCTGATCCTGGATGAGCCGCTGGGCAAGCTCGATTCGCTGACCCGGCTGACCATGCAGGCCGAGCTGCTGAAACTATGGCAGCGCGCAGGCTTTTCGGTGCTGCTGGTGACACACGATGTGGAAGAGGCCTTGTTCCTGGCCAACCGGGTGGTGGTCTTCTCCGACCGTCCGGCCCGCACCGTGGCCGAGCTGGCCGTGGATCTGCCCTATCCGCGCCACCGCACGCAGCCACGCTTTGTGGAGCTGCGCCAGCAGGCGCTGCGCCATCTGGGACTGGGTGATGCGACCTGATGCCTGAGCGGATTGCAGACGCACCCTGGCTGTTCTGGCTGTTGGAAGCGGTGCACCGGTGCCAGGTGGGCCTGCTGCAGCTGTGGCATGCGCTGGGCCTGAGCGGCGAGGTGGACGGCCAGCCTGCCTGGCCCTGGGCACAGCGCATGGCGGGCGAGCGCCTGCTGCAGGACCTGGGCCAGGCACGCCAGCTGGTCTGGAGTCTGGCGGCCGTGGCCGCCGTGCTGGTGCTGGTGGGCGTCGCGGTACTGTGGCGGCGCGGCCGGCCCTGGCTGCTGGCCGGCGCCTTGCTGGCCCTGGTGCTGGCGCCCTGGCCGGAACGCCAGGTGGTGCTGGCATCGGCGGTGCCCACCAGTTTTCACCGCAACCCTCTGCCTTTTACCGATGCGGCGATCGTCCAGGGCGCGGCGCTCTACCAGCGGCAGTGCCTGCGCTGCCATGGCGAAGCGGGCAACGGGCAGGGTCCGGATGCGGCAGACCAGCCGGTCTGGCCGCCCAGTTTTTCCGGCCCGCTGCTGTGGCGCCGTGCGGAAGGAGAGCTGCTGCAGGCGGTGCGCCATGGCATGCAGGATGCGCAGGGGCGCACGACCATGCCTGGCTTTGCCGCGCAGCTGTCGGTTCCCGAGAGCTGGGCGTTGCTGCATTTTCTGCGTGCCCAGGCGGCGGGACAACTGCTGCGTGCCACGGGCAGTTGGGCCCAGCCCATTGCCTTGCCCGACATGCCGTTGCGCTGCCACCGCCCGGACAAGCTGCAGGTGCGCGACTGGCAGGGCCAGCGCCTGCGGGTGGTCAGCAGCGCCCGCGTGCAGGATGTGGCGCCGGACCCGCGCATGGTGACGCTGTGGCTGCCCCAGCCGGGGCAGGATGCTGCGCACCTTCCAGACCATGTGGATTGCTCCGTTACCTCGGGGGCGACCGCGTTGCAGGCACTGGGCTGGATCAATGCGGGCGAATCCGTGCGCGAGGTGCAGTTGCTGGCGGACAAGGCCGGTTGGCTGCGGGCGCGCAACGGCCGGGGCATGGAAAGCTGGAGCGATGACGATCTGCTGTGCCGCACCACGGATGCGCCGGCCGCTGCCCGGGGGCACACCGAAGAGGACGGCTTGACCCGCATTCTGCGGCGCATGGATGCCGAGCCGCTGGGCTATGTGCAGGGTGGGCGGGTGCACGGCGGGCGCTGAACGCGGCCCACGTACCGCAACCACGGTCGCATTTACTGCGGATGAAAAAAAGCAGTCCTGCCGCGGTGCAGGACTGCTTTGTTGAGGAGGGAGGGACAGGGTTTCAGCCGTCGCTGTCTTCGTTCAGCTTCTGGCGCACCACATCCGGCGTCAGCGTGGGCACAAAGCTTTCGATGAAGTGGTAGGCATAGTCGCGCAGCCAGATGCCCCGGCGCACGGCAATGCGGGTGAGGTTGATCTCGAACAGGTGGCGGGCATCGATGGCGCGCAGCAGCCGGTCACGCTCGGGGTCGAATGCGATGGAAGCCACGATGCCGATGCCCATGCCCAGCTCCACATAGGTCTTGATCACATCGGCATCCATGGCGGTCAGCACCACCTCCGGTGCCAGGCCTTCGCGTGCAAAGGCCTCGTCAATGTGGGCGCGCCCGGTGAAGCCATGCTCGTAGGTGATGATGGGGTGGCGGGCCAGATCCTCCAGCGAAATCGGCGTGCTCTGCTGCAGCAAAGGGTGATCGGGCGGGACGATCACGCTGTGGGACCAGCGGTAGCCGGGCAGGGTGACCAGTTGCTCGTAATCGGCCAGGGCTTCGGTGGCCACGCCGATGTCGGCTTCCCCGGTCAGCAGCATGTCGGCAATCTGCTGGGGAGAGCCCTGGCGCAGGTGCAGCGTGACGCCCGGGTAGATCTGGCGGAAGTCCCGCACCACGGCAGGCAGGGCATAGCGGGCCTGGGAGTGGGTGGCCGCGACGTAGAAGACGCCTGTGTCCTTTTCCTTGAAGTCCTTGCCCGCGTTCTTGAGGTTGCCGGCCTCCAGCAGCAGGCGGTCGATGATGGGCAGCAGGGTCTTGCCGGGCGTGGTCAGCCCGGTCAGCCGTTTTCCGGCGCGGGTGAATATCTCGACCCCGAGCTCTTCTTCCAGTTCACGGATCTGCCGGCTGATGGCGGGCTGGGAGGTGAACAGCACGGACGCCACTTCCGTCAGGTTGTAGTTGTTGCGTGCGGCTTCACGGATGGAGCGCAGTTGCTGGAAATTCATGGTGAGGGCTCCACGGTCTGTAATGATTTTTCAGTGGGCAGTTTCCAGAAACTCCAACTGATTGCCGGCCGGGTCCTTGACGTAGATCTGTTGTGCCGGCTGGTCGGGGTGGCTTTCGATGAAGGCCAGGTCAAAGGCATGCAGGCGCTGTTTCAGATCGCCGATGCCTTGCACGTTGAACGCCACATGCTGCGATGGCTTGCGGCCCGTGGCCCCGGTCTCCGGCGTGAAGCACAGGCGCTGCTCGCCCATCTCGAACTGCAGCAGTTGCTTGGTTTCGGGGGAATGCAGTTCGTGGGCGCCCAGCACCGTGGCATAGAAAAAGCGGATGGCTTCCTTCGAATGGGCCGGAAACTGAAAATGGATATGGTTGACCGAGGTGATGATCATGTGCGTGCACAGCCCTTGCGGCCCGGGACAATCCGCGGGTTGCAACAAGCCTGGTGTATTCAAAGGGATGGGGAAGCGGCGCCAGCGTTTGCTGGGCCTACCGATGGCAGAAACCCGTGGGGTCTGACGGGGCGGTCAAGGAGCCCGTCAGGGACAGGGAAATACCGTGCGCTGGAGTAGGTGAGTGGCGCTCATCAATGCCTCGCCCAAAAAGAAAGTGGGTATGGCAGCCACTATAAAAAAACTCGCTTATAAATACAATAAATGTTTTATTACTTTTTAATTACCTAAAGATATTTAGATTACTGAATATGCCTGCAGTGCTGTTTGTGCTGGGTGCTCTGTCGTGGGTGATTGGCAATGCAGCGCCTGAGGATGGGGCCGTGTGCAGGACAAGGCCGGTCGTGCGGGCGCCCATGTGAAACCGCCAGCGACCCGTGCCACAAATGGCTGGGGTCGCTGGCGGTGGGATGTCGGGCCGCCGGGGCGGCTGCGGTGTCAATGCCGGTGGTTGACCTTGCGCGACAGGGTTTCGCCGGCGAACTGCACGATGGACACCAGTGCCACCAGGATCACGATGACTTCGAACATCACCCGGGTTTCATAGCGTTCGTAGCCGTAGCGGATGGCCAGGTCGCCCAGGCCGCCCGCGCCCACGGCGCCGGCCATGGCCGAGGCGTTGACCATGGCGATCACGCTCACTGTCATCCCTCCGATGATGCCGGGCAGGGCTTCGGGCAGCAGCACATGGCGCACGATGTGCCAGCGCTTGCAGCCCATGGCGCGCGCGGCTTCCACCAGACCCGGATCCACATCGTTCAGGCTGACCTGGGCGATGCGTGCATAGAAGGGGATCAGGTTGACCGACAGCGGCACCACGGCCGCCCAGGTGCCCAAGGTGGTGCCGACGATGCTGCGGGTGACCGGCAGCAAGGCCACCAGCAGAATGATGAAGGGAATGGCACGGAAGATGTTCACCGTCACCGACAGCCCTTTGTAAAAGCGCGGCCGGGTGTACAGGCCACGCGGGCCGGTGATGGTGAGCACGATGGCCAGCAGCAGCCCCAGGCCGATGGCGATCAGCGAGGAGGTGGCCACCATCAACAGGGTTTCGGCAAAAGCCTGCAGGTATTTGTCAATCGGCGCGGACATAGCCCAGCAGCTCCAGGTGGTCGGCGCCGGTGGAGTGGCGCAATGCATCGAGGGAAGGCAGGTCGGTGGCCGGTGTGGACACCAGCAACTGACCCAGTGAATGGCCGCGCAGCCGGTCCAGCCCGCCGTGCAGCAGCGTGGCCTGGCTGCCCAGGGCGGTCAGGGCCTGCAGCGGCAGGCCTTGGGGACGCTGCGCACCGGCAAAGCGCAGGCTGAGCACGGCGCGGTCGGCGCTGCTGCTGGGTTGGGGCAGCAACTGGCGGGCCAGATCGGGGGGCAGGCCTTGCTGCAGCGGCTGCAGCAGCGCTTGCGTGGCGGCGGCCTGCGGTGCGCCGAAGACGCGCCAGACCTCGCCGATTTCCTGCACCTGGCCCTGGTCCAGCACCAGCACACGGTCGCAGATGGCGCGGATCACCGCCATGTCGTGGGTGATCAGCACCACCGTCAGGCGCAGCTGGCGGTTGATGTCGCGCAGCAGGGACAGGATGGACTGTGTGGTTTCCGGGTCCAGCGCGCTGGTGGCTTCGTCGCACAGCAGCACTTCGGGCCCGTGCACCAGAGCACGGGCAATGCCGACACGCTGCTTCTGGCCGCCGGACAGCTGTGCCGGGTAGGCCTGGCCCTTGTCCGACAGGCCGACCAGGGCCAGCAGTTCGTCCACCCGGGCCTTGATGATGGCCGGGCGTTCACCGGCCACACGCAGCGGCAGGGCCACGTTTTCGCGCACGGTCTTGGCGGACAGCAGGTTGAAGTGCTGAAAGATCATGCCGATGCGCCGGCGTAGCGCGACCAGGGCGTTTTCGTCCAGCTGCGCCGGGTCCACGCCGTGGATCTGCACCCGGCCTTCGGACGGGGTCTCGAGCGCATTGATGGTGCGCAGCAGCGTGGATTTGCCGGCGCCGCTGCGGCCGATGATGCCGAAGACCTCGCCATGGTGGATGTCAAAGTTCACCGCCGACAGCGCCTGGACCTGGCTGCTGCGGCCGGCGTAGGACTTGCCCACGCCGTCGAACACGATGTGCGGTGCCAGTTGCACCGGAGGAGGGAGGGTGGTCATGCAGTCGCTCAGAACGCCGGAATCAGCGTGCCTTCGTACTTGGTTTCGATGAAGCGGCGGATGGCTTCGGTCTGGAAGGATGCCACCAGGGCCTTGACCCAGGGCGCGTCCTGGTCCTTGCTGCGCACGGCAATGATGTTGACGTAGGGGTTGTGCTCGCGCTTTTCCACAGCGATGCCGTCGCGGGTGGCGATCAGGCCGACCTGGTAGGCAAAGGTGTTGATGACGGCGGCGGCGTCCAGATCGGGCACCGAGCGGGCCAGGACGTTGGAGGCGGCTTCCACCAGCTGCAACTGGCGAGGGTTGGCGGTGACGTCTGCCAGCCCCACGGTGCTGGAGAAGGGGTCGAACCCGTCGCGCAGCTTGATCAGCCCCTGGTCGCGCAGGATGACCAGGGCGCGGGTCTGGTTGCTGGGGTCATTGGGAATGCCCACCCGGGCCTTGGCGGGCAGATCCTGCAGGCGCTTGTGCTTGTTTGAGTAGAAGGCGATCGGGGCAATCAGCGTGTTGCCTGCGGAGACGATCTGGTAGCCGCGCTGGCGCACCTGGTCTTGCAGAAAGGGCAGGTGCTGGAAGGCGTTGGCTTCCAGGTCGCCGTTGTTCAGCGCCTCGTTGGGGCTGACCGCGCCGCCCAGCACGACCAGCTGCACATCAAGGCCCTTGGCCTTGGCGGCCTTGGCCACTTCGGCCCACAGCTCTTCACCGATGCCGCCACGGATGCCCACGCGCACGCGCTGGGCCGCCTGGGCGGAAGGGAGTTGCAGCAAGGCAGCGGCGCCTGTGCCCAGCAGGGCGGCCAGTGCGCCGCGGCGCGAAGTTGGGGAAAAATGAATCATGGATGGCTCTCTCAGAACGCGGGAATCACCGAGCCCTGGTATTTCTGCAGGATGAACTGGCGCACCGGTTCGGACTGGTAGGCGGCCACCAGTTGCTTGGCCCAGGGGGTGTCCTGGTCCTTGGCGCGCACGGCAATGAGGTTGGTGTAGGGGTTGCGCTCGCGCTTTTCCACGGCAATGCCGTCGCGGGTGGCGACCAACCCCGCCTGGTAGGCAAAGCTGTTGACGATGGCGGCGGCGGCCAGGTCATCCAGCGAACGGGCCAGCACCACCGAGGCCACTTCCACCAGCTCTACCTTCTGGCGCAGCGCGGTCACGTCGGCCAGGGAGGCGGTGCCGGTGAAAGGGTCGAAGCCAGGTTTGAGGTCCAGCACGCCCTGGTCGCGCAGCACCACCAGGGCGCGGGTCTGGTTGCTCGGGTCGTTGGGGATGCCCACGCGCGCGCCGGCGGGCAGGTCGGCCAGGCGCTTGTACTTGCGGGAATAGAAGGCAATGGGGGAGATGTAGGTGTCACCTGCCGATACCAGCTGGTAGCCGCGCTGCTGGTTCTGGTCGCGCAGGAAGGGCTGGTGCTGGAAGGAGTTGGCTTCCAGATCGCCGTTGTGCACACCTTCATTGGGGCTGACCGAGCCGCTGAGCACCACGGGCTTGACGTTCAGGCCGCGTTCCTTGGCGACCTTGGTCACCACCTCCCAGATTTCCTCGTCCACACCGCCGCGCACGCCCACGCGGATCAGGGCCGGGGTGGTGGTGGCGGCCGTGGCCAGGGCGGAGAAGGTGCCGGCCGCAGCAGGCAGCAGGAAGGCAGCAGAGGTGCGCAGAAAGTCGCGTTTGTTCATGGTGGATCCGGTCGGTGGGATGGAATGGGAGGCAGTATCCCGAGCCACCGGGGCCCGGGCAACGAAGCTTTGCGGCTATGCAAATGCGCTTTGCGCATGAGCACCGGGGTGCGCGGTGGGATGAGCGGAGGTGCCGGTGCCGGGGTAGGCGATCAGCTCCAGCCGGGTGCCATGGGTGTTGCCATGTACCACGGGCCCCAGAGGGTTGGCCTGCGTGGTGTGCAAGGCGATGGCAAACGGGCCTTCGCCTTGCAGGGACAGCCGCTGGGCGGCTTCAGGGCTGGCGCTGGCGGATTCCAGCTTCAGCGCGGTGCTGCCCAGCTGCAGGCTGGCAGCGCCTTCGGCAGGGACCGGGGCATCCGCCAGGCCCAGCAGGGCACGGTAGCGTTCCAGTGTGGCGGCCACGTCGTGCACGGCCACGTGCAGCTGGGCGACGCCCTGCACGCCATTGGCGTGCTCACGCACCGGGCCTTCAGGCACGCGCAGGGCGCGGGGTGTGACATCGCCGCACAGGAAAGGCAGATCGGGCGTGGCAGGGCGGGCGTTCTGCCAGCGCAGTTCCACCCCGTCGGGGCGCAGCCGCCCGCCATCGACCGGGGGCTGGTAGGCCAGGCCGCGCGACAGCGCCTGTGCCACCACCTGCGGCGTGGTGCCGGGCAGCAAGGCAAAGTCCACGATGCCGGGGCCAAAGCGGCTGAGCTTGGGCCACCAGGGGTGGGCTTCTTCCGGGCCTTTCCAGGCGATCAACTCAAAGTAGGAGCCGTCCTGGAACACCACCAGTGCGTTGTGGGTGGCGCGGCCCGGGTGGTCCCCGCCCGGGGTGACGGTGAATCCCAGATTGCGGTAGTCGTGGATGGCGGTGTGCAGATCGTGCACGGCAATCACGATGTGGTCCAAAGGCAGTGACATGGGAGGCTTTCTCTGAGGTGGGAAAGCGCCATGCTCGCGCGGCTGCGGGCGGGCGGCAAATACGGAATACGGCTTTGGTTATGCGGTTTGTGCCGGGCGCTGCATATCTGCTGGCCGCATATCCAAGTGCGAAAACAGAGGTTCAAAAAGGCGAGCGGAATTCCTAGCATTCAGGCCATCTGGAAGGTTTCCCTTGGAGTCTTCCGACTCTTGCATAACAGCGCCTCAATGGCATGAAGGATGGATGGTCTCGTGCAACTGCAACGCAAAAACAAACGTCAATGGTGGTGGCTGGCAGCCATGGCTGCGGGAGTCTGGGTGGCGGGATGCTCCCAGCAAAGCAGCACTTCGGAAGGCGCATCGGCAGGTGCTGCCCTACAGGGAGGCGAGCTGGTCTATCTGGAGCAGCAGGCCCACACCAATCTGTATCCGCCGGCCGGCGGCTTCTATCCCAACGGCGGTGTGCTTAACCAGATCACCGACAAGCTGACCTACCAGGACCCGAAGACGCTGGAAATCCAGCCCTGGATCGCCGAGTCCTGGGCCATCAATGACCAGGCCACGGAGTTCACGTTCAAGCTGCGTTCTGGCGTGACGTTCTCGGATGGCACGCCGCTGGATGCGGCGGCCGTGGCCAAGAACTTCGACACCTACGGTCTGGGCAACAAGGCGCTGAAGCTGCCGGTGTCCGAAGTCATCAACAACTACCAGCGCAGCGAGGTCGTCGACCCGCTGACGGTGAAGTTCTATTTCAGCAAGCCGTCGCCGGGATTCCTGCAGGGTACTTCGGTGATCGGCTCGGGCCTGGTGTCGCTGGCCACGCTGGCACGGCCTTTCGAAGAGCTGGGTGATGCCACGCGCATCATCGGCTCCGGCCCCTTCGTGGTGGAGCGTGAAACCCTGGGCAAGGAGCTGCTGTTCAAGGCGCGTGCCGACTACAAGTGGGGCCCTGCCAAGCATGCGCACCAGGGCCGTGCGCGCCTGGACAGCATCCGTCTGGTGGTGACGCCCGAGGACAGCGTGCGCATTGGCGCGCTGCTGTCGGGCCAGGCGGGCCTGATCCGCCAGGTGCAGGCCTATGACGAGAAGCGGGTGCAGGAACAGAACTTCCAGATCTACGCGCCTTCCACCCGCGGGGTGAACAACAGCATTGCCCTGCGCCCGGACAACGCCCTGGTGGCCGATCTGCGCGTGCGCCAGGCGCTGCTGCATGGGACGAACACCGCCGAAGTGGTGCAGACCCTGTTCTCGGCCAACTACCCGCAGGCCACCTCGGTGATTGCCAAGTCCGCCGCCGGGTATGTGGACCTGTCGTCCGAGCTGAAGTTCGATCCGCAGCAGTCGCAACGCCTGCTGGACGAAGCCGGCTGGACCCTGGGGGCCAACGGCCTGCGCCAGAAGGACGGCCAGGAGCTGGTGCTGACGGCCTATGAATCCCTGCCGCAGCCGCAGAACAAGGAAACCCTGCAGCTGGTGGCCCAGCAGTGGGGCAAGCTGGGGGTCAAGCTCAATGTGCTGGCCGGTGATGCGGGCAGCAAGACGCTGGACAGCCTGGATCCGGCCAAGACGCCGGTGGCGCCGGGCATGGTGGGACGCGCCGATCCGGATGTGATCAAGAGCAACTACTACCCCACGAACCGCAATGTACTGCTGCAAAAAGGGGGTGTGAGCCAGAAGGTCAACAGCTTTGTGGATGACAAGCTCAACGGCCTGCTGGACGCGATTGCGGCCGAGACCGACGCCGCCAAGCGCCTGCAGCTTACCGGGGAAGTGCAGCGCTATCTGATTGCCCAGGCCTATGTGATTCCGATTTTCGAGGAACCCCAGGCCTTTGCCGGTGCCACGACGGTCAAGGATGTCGGGTTCGAGGCCGTGGGCCGACCCAGCTTCTACGCCACCTGGCTGGCCAAGCCCTAAGCGGAGGCGCGCATGACGGCATATCTGTTGCGGCGCACCGGCCAGGCCCTGCTGGTGCTGTGGGCGGCGTTCTCGGTCTCGTTCGTGCTGCTGCAGCTGATGCCGGGGGATGCGGTGCTGATCAAGTTCCTGAACCCCGATCTGGGGCTGGGGCCGGAGCAGATTGCCGATATCCAGGCCGCCTATGGCGCGGACCAGCCGGTCTGGCGCCAGTACCTGCACACCTTGGGGCAGTTTTTGACGGGCCATTTCGGCTATTCGCTGCAGGCCGGGGTGCCGGTCAGCGAAGGGCTGGCCACCAACCTGCCGCCCACGCTGCGCCTGGCGGCACTGGGGCTGGCTGCGGCACTGCTGCTGGCCCTGGGCCTGGCGCTGGCCGCCAGCATGGTGCGGGTGCGGGCCGTGCGTGCGCTGCTGCAGTCGCTGCCCTCGCTGTTCGTATCGATCCCGGTGTTCTGGCTGGGCATCATGCTGATCCAGTGGGTGTCGTTCCGCTGGGGCTGGGTGCCGGTGATCAATCCCGGGCCGTGGCAGGGGCTGATCCTGCCCACGCTGACGCTGGCCGTACCCATTTCTGCGCCGCTGGCGCAGATCCTGATGCGCAACCTGGATGCCGCGCTGGCCCAGCCCTATGTGGCCGTGGCACGGGCCAAGGGCGCCTCGCAGCTGCATGTGCTGCTGCGCCATGCCGCACGCAATGCCTTGCTGCCCGTGCTGACCATGGCCGGTGTGCTGTTCGGCGAGCTGCTGGCCGGCGCCGTGGTGACCGAGGCGGTGTTCGGCCTCAACGGCCTGGGCAGCCTGACCCAGCAGGCCGTGGGCAACCAGGACACGGCGGTATTGCAGGCCGTGGTCATGGTGTCTGCTGCGGCCTTTGTGACCATCAACCTGATCGTGGACCTGCTTTATCCCTGGCTGGATCCACGGCTTCGCCATGCGGCAGGAGGCTGACGCGATGAATGCATTGACACACAACGAAGGGCTGGCGCTGCGCGCACCGGCGATAGATGCCGTGCAGGCCACGGTGCCGCAAGTCGCCGTGGCGGCCACAGCGGCCACAGCGGTTGTTGCGCCTGCTGCCCCCGCCCGTGCACGCCCATGGGCGCAGGGCCTTGGCCTGGGCTTGCTGCTGCAGCGCGCACGGCAGGTGCCGCGGGGCCTGTGGCTGGCCTGGACGGTGCTGGCCGTGGTGCTGCTGTGGGCCGTGGTGCCCGGCTGGTTCAGCAGCCACGACCCCCTGGTGGGGCTGGCGGGCCAGCAACTGCGCGCACCGGGTGCCGGCCATTGGCTGGGGACGGACGCGCTGGGGCGCGATGTCTGGGCCCGGGTGGTACACGGTGCCGTGCATTCGCTGTCTGGCGCGCTGGTGGCCGTGGGAGTGGGCCTGGTGGCCGGCACCGCGCTGGGCCTGATCGCGGGCGCCGTGGGCGGCCGCACCGACGAGGCGCTGATGCGGGTGGTGGATGTGCTGCTGGCCGTGCCGTCGCTGCTGCTGTCGCTCACCATCATCATCGTGCTGGGCTTTGGCACCGTGAATGCGGCCATTGCCGTGGGGGTGGCATCGGTGGCCAGTTTTGCGCGCCTGGTGCGCTCGGAAGTGGTGCGCGTGCGCCGTACGGAATATGTGGAAGCGGCCTTTGGCAGCGGCGGGCGATTTGGTGCGGTGCTGTGGCGCCATGTGCTGCCCAACTCGCTGACTTCGGTGGTGGCGCTGGCGGCGCTGCAGTTTGGTACGGCGATTCTGGCCATCGCCACCCTGGGCTTTCTGGGTTATGGCGCACCGCCACCCACACCGGAATGGGGGCTGCTGATCGCCGAGGGCCGCAATTACCTGTCTACCGCCTGGTGGCTGACATCGGCCCCAGGCCTGGTGGTGGTGGCCGTGGTGCTGGCGGTCAACCGCATCAGCGTGTCGCTGTCGGGAGCACGCCCATGAGTGCCTGGCAAATCTGGCGACAGCGCTTGCTGCGCACGGCAGCGGCAGAGCCTGCCACCGTCACTGCGCCCATTCCGGCGGACGGCCCGTTGCTGGAAATCGACAACCTGCAAATCGCCTACCGGGAGGCGGACGGGCTGCGCACGGTGGTGCACGGCGTCTCGCTGAGCGTGCGTGCCAGCGAGGTGGTGGCGCTGGTGGGGGAGTCCGGTTCCGGCAAGTCGACCACGTCACAGGCCGCGATCGGGCTGCTGCCGGACAACGGCCAGGTGGTGGGCGGCCGCATCCGCCTGCTGGGCGAGGACGTCACCCATGCCGGCGAGGCGCAATGGCGCAGCCTGCGCGGCCGGGTGGTCAGCCTGGTGCCCCAGGACCCGACGGCCTCGCTCAACCCCGTGCGCACCGTGGGTGCCCAGGTGGCCGAAGTATTGCAACTGCACGGCTGGCGCGATGCTGCGGCCGTGGAACAGCAGGTGGTGGAGTTGCTGCGCAAGGTAGGCCTGTCGCGGCCGGAGCTGCGCTACCGCCAGTACCCGCACGAGCTGTCGGGCGGCATGAAGCAGCGTGTGCTGATTGCCATGGCGGTGGCTCTGAAGCCTGCGCTGATTATTGCCGATGAGCCCACCAGTGCCCTGGATGTGACCGTGCAGCGGCGCATTCTCGACCTGATCGACACCCTGCGCCGGGAGACCGGCACCGCCGTGCTGCTGGTCACCCACGATCTGGGGGTGGCGGCCGACCGGGCCCACCGCATCGTGGTGCTGCGCCAGGGGCGCGTGCAGGAAGCGGGTGAGACGCTGCAGGTGCTGCGCCAGCCGCAAAGCAGCTATGCGCGCCAGTTGCTGGCCGATGCGCCGGCCCTGTCTACGCCGGTGCTGCGCACGGCAGAGCCGGACGATGCCGCGACGGTCACCGAATGGGCGGTGCAGGTGCAGGAGGTCGAGCACCATTTCCCCGTGCCGGGCCAGCGGGAGCCGTTCAAGGCCGTGGACGGGGTTTCATTCCAGGCGCGGCGCGGCAGCACCCATGCCATTGTGGGAGAGTCCGGATCGGGCAAGACCACCACCATCCGCGCCCTGGTGGGGCTGCTGCGGCCCACGGCGGGGCAGATCCGCATTGCCGGAGAGGATGTGACCACGCTGCGCGGCGAGGCTCTGCGCCAGTTCCGCCGCAAGGTGCAGCTCGTCTACCAGAACCCCTATGCCTCGCTGGACCCACGCCAGACCGTGTGGAACATTGTGGAGGAGCCGCTGCGCAACTTTGCGCCGCTGCCGGCCGCGGAGCGCCGCCAGCGCGTGCAGGCCACGCTGGAGCGCGTGGGGCTGGCGGCGGAGCTGCACCAGCGCCGCCCGCATGCCCTGTCGGGCGGCCAACGCCAGCGCGTGGCCATTGCCCGTGCCCTGGTGCTGCAGCCCGAGGTGCTGGTGCTGGACGAGGCCGTTTCTGCACTCGATGTGACGGTGCAGGCCCAGATCCTGCGCCTGCTGGAAACGCTGCAGCAGCAGCTGCAGCTGACCTATGTATTTGTCACGCACGACCTGTCGGTGGTGCGCCAGATCGCCCACACCGTCTCCGTGCTGCAGCACGGCAAGGTGGTGGAGCAGGGCACGGTGGAGCAGGTGTTCCTGCATCCCCGCAGCCATTACACCCGTGAACTGATCGCCGCCATTCCCGGCACAAGGAGCATTGATTTTGTCCAATCCCACCACCACCCCGAAGAAACGCCTGGGCTACTTCAGCCGATTGCTGGATGACGCCTCTGCCGGTGAACGCTACCGCCTGGTGACCGAGCAGATCGCCCATGCCGAGGCACTGGGCTTCGAATCGGCCTGGGTTGCCCAGCACCATTTCCATGAACATGAAGGCGGGCTGCCTTCGCCGCTGGTGTTTCTGGCCCATGTGGCGGCGCGCACCCAGCGCATCCGCCTGGGGACGGGCGTGGTGACGCTGAGCATGGAAAACGCCATCCGGGTAGCAGAAGATGCCGCGGTGCTGGACCTGCTGTCCGGCGGCCGCCTGGAAGTGGGGTTGGGAACCGGCGGCACGGCCGAATCGTTCGAAGCCTTTGGCGTGGGTAGCCAGGAGCGGGGCGCGGTCTATGGCCGCAATCTGGATGTGCTGCGCGCCGCCTGGCGCGGCGATGCCTTGCAAGGTGGGGTGAGGGTCTACCCCGCGGCCCCCCATCTGCTGGGCCGTATCTGGCAGGCCACGTTCTCGGTGGAGGGCGGCCAGCGCGCCGGCGCGGCAGGCGAAGGCCTGATGCTGTCGCGTACCCAGCCCCGCCCGGACCATGCGCCCAAGCTGTCGCTGTCGGAAATCCAGAACCCCATCATCGATGCCTATCTGGCGGCGCTGCCGGCCGGGCAGGCCCCGCGCATTTTGGGTTCGCGCACGCTGCTGGTGGCCGACCGCCGTGAAGACGCGCTGCGCTGGGCAGAGACCGGGCTGCGCCGCCTGGCGGTGCGCCATGCCCATGCATCGGCCGGCCCCTTCCCGCGTGTGGACCCCCAGGCCCCCTTGGAGCGGCTGATCGAAGCCTATGACGTGCACCTGGGCACGCCCGACGAGGTGATCGCCTCGCTGCAGGCCGATACGGCACTGGCGCGCACCACGGACCTGGTGTTCCAGGTGCATTCGATCGACCCGCCGCATGCGGCCATCCTGCGCTCGCTGGAGCTGACGGCCCGCATCGTGGCGCCTGCGCTGGGCTGGAGTGGCGCCGCTGGTGCCGCGGCGGCACCGGCAGGCACCGAACGCGAATTGCAAGCGGCTTGAGAAAGGCAGAACCATGACTGAAATCGTGCATGCACCCGAAGTCGCACCGGCGGGTACCCAGGCGGACACCCCTGTGGGCGCACAGACGGCAACGTCCGATGTGATCGACCTGCTGGCAGGTATTGCGCCAGGGGGCTGGCTGAACCAGTTGCGCCGGTCGCGGCCGCAGACCCGTGATCAGGCGCAAAAAAGCCATGATGCGCTGTTTGCTCCGGCGGCCCCCGTGGCGGGCCAGGTCAGTGCGGCGGAGCGCCATGCAGTGGCCGCCTTTGTGGCCTTGCTGCACCAGCAGGCGGCGGTGGCGGATTTCCATCTGCAGGCCCTGGAAGCCCTGGCGCCCACCTGGGTCCAGGCGGTGCGCCATGCCGCCGCCGTTGGCACGGTGCAAGGGCCGTACGGGCGCTTTCCCGAAGGGCCGCTGACGGTGGAAGACCGTGAAGGGCTGGAACTGCACCTGTCCGATACGCTGCGCACCGTGCTGGGGGGGCGGCTGCATGCTGCCTTGCGGCACGCGCATTTCCTGGTGTTCCATCCGCGGGATGCACAGCCGCAGCGCCTGCGCGTGCTGGAGGCTGCGGGCTGGTCGGCCGACGACATCGTGGTGCTGTCGCAGCTGGTGGCGTTCCTCAGCTTCCAGATCCGGGTGGTGGCAGGTCTGTGCGTGCTGTCGGCGCACTGGGACACGACCGCTGCTGCGACGGCACGCACCGGCGCATCGCAGCCGGTAGCGCCAGTACACGAGGAAGTGGTGCCGGGCACGGCCCCCGTCGTGTTCACCCAGGCAGAGCTGGACTGGCAGCCCTGGCTGGCGCCGCTGGAAGAGGCTGCGCTGACGCACCGCCACTATGACGGGCTGGTGGATGCGGTGCGCGCCAAGTCGCCGTACTTCCGCCTGCTGGCACGCGACCCGGACACCTTGGGTGCGCGCACCCGCACCGACAAGGACATCTTCTACAACCCCGAAGCCGGCCTGCCACGGGCCGAGCGGGAGCTGGCTGCGGCGGCCACGTCGCGCCACAACGGCTGCATCTATTGCGCTTCGGTGCATGCCCGGTTCGCCAGCCATTTCGCCCGCCGCCGCGAGGATGTGCAGCGCCTGCTGGATGAAGGCGTGCACGCCGATCTGGGGGCGCGCTGGAATGTCATCGTGGACGCCAGTGTGGCGTTGACGGACACCCCATCCCGATTCAACGCCTCCCATGTGGCCGCCCTGCGCACGCAGGGTCTGGATGCACAGGCCGCAGCCGATCTGCTGCACGCGGCGGCCTTCTTCAACTGGGCCAACCGGCTCATGCTGTCGCTGGGGGAACCCCGGTACTGAGCACATGGCAGGGCTGCGGGAGAGGGCGCATGCTGCCGCGCCTTGATGCTCCGCGGCTTCTATAACTTGCTGATGCTTGGCACCCATGCGGCTGCGCCGCCCCATCCCACACCCCGCTGTGTTCTACGCAGCGGGGTTTTTCTTTGCCGGGAAGGTGAGAGGGCCCCCAGGAGCATGTTTGCCCGGAGTGGGCCTTCAGACGGATTGCGGAAATGGGTGATGCAGGTGTCAGCCTGCACCAGGCTGGTGCAATCCAATCAACGGCACGGGGTTTGACACTAAATACCTAAATCCAGTGATTGCCTGCGATACCACCCGTCGCTAACATGACAAAAGTTTACAAATTGACAGCCGCTGAGTGATCCCCTCTACTGGGGTAAATGCGGTTTGAGTAGGGTTTGCTGTGGACAGTTTGTGCCCGCCTCCTGCCAGTGGCTGCTTTGGTGTTTCGATTCCATCTCAACCCGCCACCATGCAAGACCACTCTGTTTCCCTCTCCTGGCTGCCTCTGGCACGCCGCGCTGCCCTGGTTCTGGGCACGGGCGCTGTGCTCACCGGCTGCGCCAGCTTCAATGCCCAGCCCCTGACCGACGATGAGCTGCGCAGCCAGGTGCAGGCCGACCGCCAGCAACTGACGCAGGATGTGGCCCCGCTGCCCGCCACCGTCACGCTGGAAGAAGCCATTGCCCGTGCCATCAAGTACAACGCCGTGCAGCGCCTGCGCGCCATGGAAGAGGCTGTGGCCCAGGGGACCTACCAGGTCTCCAAATTCGACATGCTGCCCAAGCTGGTGGCCTCGGCGGGCTACCGCTACCGTGACGAAGAGCTGATCACCCGCAGCCAGGACTCGGTCACCGGTCGTCCCT
>NZ_JAHUXB010000006.1:0-405100 GCF_019218715.1 Comamonas sp. CMM03
CCATCCCGAACAGGACAGTGAAACGAATTTGCGCCGATGATAGTGCGGGTTCCCGTGTGAAAGTAGGTCATCGTCAGGCTCTTACAGCGCAACACCCCCAGCTCTCGCAAGAGGCTGGGGGTTTTGTCTTTGGCGGTGCAGAAATGCATGTGGCCCAGCCAAGGCCTCTCCATTATTCAATCCACCGTCTTTTATCTGCAGACAGACAACCCCATAAAAAAGAGCACGCTGCGCGTGCTCTTTTTTATTGATGGGGCTGAGGAATGGCTGGAGGCTCCGATGGAGAGTGCAGTGGCCACCTTTTGGGCAACGCGGGCGGCCGCAGGCATCCTGGCCAGGCCCTGGACACAGGTCCCCGGGACGGAACACGGCGGCTTTCTGCTCAGCTGCGCGGTGCCGTGGTCACGGGGACTGTCCCCAGGAACTGCCCTGCAGCGCAACGCGGGCACAGGCAGGACTGGCGGCGCTGGGCTTCGGGGATGGCGGCCAGCGCGTCGGGAGCGATATCGGCGCCCATGCACCAACAGCTTTCCGGTGCCAGACCAGCGGTGATGGCGCACTGGTTGCTCTGGCCGCACAGGGGGCAGCGCAGCGGGTCCACGCTGGTGGAAGCGGCAGAGGAAGGTGCAGAGAACGCCATGCTGTGCAGTGTAGGGCGGCCAGCCATGGCCAGGGTGCGCGGGGGTATGGCGTGCGGGTGCCAGCACCGCCGCAGTAGCTGCGGCTCGCCCAAGCAGATTCTTGCGTTACCAAGGCCGGTGGGAGCTGCCGATCTGGCGTTGCAGCCTGCCCCTCAGCCACCATGGGGTGGTAACCGAAAATTCTCGATGATGTGCTTTTCAGCACGCCGCAGTGCGTCCAGGATACGTACCCCTGCAGTGCGGGCACAGTGCTGCAGACAGCCCACCATGTGGCGGCGGGTCTCGGGTGGTGCAACAACCGGCTCTGGGAGGGGGGGACAGACAACGGTGGTGGGTGGAGGTTCGTGGGGCATGGACGCGATGTTCCATTCCGCACTACCATCCGTAAAGTTGAATTCTATGAAGCATTGCTGCAGAAATTCTGATGCGTAACCTCAACCTCGACCAGTTGCAGACCCTGATCGCCATTGCCGATCTGGGCACTTTCGCCGCCGCCGCACAGGCACTGCATCTGGCGCCGCCGACGGTGAGCCTGCACATCAAGGAGCTGGAGTCCCGGCTGGATGCCGTGCTGTTGCTGCGCGGGCGCCGGCAGGCCGAGCTGACACCGGCCGGTGCGGCCCTGGTGGAACAAGGCCGCAAGCTGTTGGCGGCCAGTGACGATCTGATTGACCTGGTGCAGCGCCGTGCCAGCGGGCGTGAAGGGCTGGTGCGTGTGGGCGTGTCGGCTGGCGTCAGCACCCGGCTGCTGCCCTTGATGCTGGAAACCCTGGGCCAGCGCAGCCCGGGCGTGGAAGTTCGGTTGGAAGCCGAGTGTTCCGCCGACGCCATACTGCGCCTGCAGGCCGGCACGCTGGATATTGCCGTGGTGGCCGGTCCCCAGCCTGCGGCGGCCGACATTGTGCTCACGCCCTGGCGCACCGACGCCATGGTGGCTTTGCTGCCTTCGGCCTGGAATGCACCGGCGCAGATCACGCCGGATTGGCTGGCCGAGCGCCGCTGGGCCTCGTTTGCGCCTGCCACCCAGATGCATGGGCTGATTTCTGCCTGGTTTGGCCAGGCCGGCCACCATCCACGTCCGTTTCTGACGCTGACCTACCCCGGTGCCCTCAAAAGCCTGGCCGCCGCCAGCCAGAGTGCGGCCCTGCTCCCGCTGGAAGAGGTGGAGGACCAGCGCCATGCGCCGGGTGTGGACATTCGCCCGCTGCACCCGCCGCTGCTGCGGCCCATGGCGGTGGCCCACCGTCGGCTGCTCGTGCCCAACCCGGCGGTGGAGGCGGTGCTGCAGGTACTGGCGGCATTTGCCAGCTGAGGCGGGCTCTTCTCTATAGCCGCTGGTGCCAAGCGTGCCCGTCGTGTGCGCCGGTGCGATGCGCACCCGCCGTCATGGCTGTTTCGCGGCGGGCCGGTTTGCGCCTGGGGCCCCGTCTTTCCACTGCGCGCGCAGTGCGGCGCAATGGTCTTCGGCGGGGATGGCCGGGGTGTGAACCAGCCAGTCGCGGTCGCTGACCCGCGTGGGCTCGGCGCCTTGGGCCTGGGCCACGGCCACACCGGTGGTGATGTGGGCCGGCAACCAGGTGGGGATCCCCACCTCCCGCAGCACATGGCCGCGCCCGGCCACGATCAGCACGGTCTTGCCGGGCTGGAGCAGCGCCTTGGCGGTCTGGGCCATGCGCTCGTCCTTGGCCAGCTGGATGCGGGCCATGGGCGTGAGCTGGGTCTCAGGCAGCAGGCCGCAGTGGCCGATGCGGATGGCATCGCGCTGGCGTTCCCAGGCTTCAGAGGGCAGGTGCTGGTCCCAGTGGGCTTGCTGCATCACGCTGCGCATGGCGCTGCGCGGCAGATTGCCGCCATAGACCGGCACGCCGGCCTGCACGGCAGCCATCACCACGGAGGCGTAGCGTTCCCAGGGCCAGCCGGCGGCATTCCACTGCAGCGCGGCCTGGACATCGTTTTCGCTGGGGTTGCGGTCCAGCGCACGGCTGTCCGTGCCGGCATGCGCCATCTCCAGCACCACGGCCGCCAGGCGGCCGTCACGCGCCAGGGTCTGGATGGTGTCGCGTTCCCATTGTTGGTGGGCAGGGGCATCGTGCTGTTCGCCCAGCAGTAGGATGGCGGGCAGGGGCTGGGCACGGTCGAAACGTTCCAGATGCTGCAGCCAGGCCGGGGCATCCAGGGCGTCTGCGGCCAGGGAGGATGGAGGGGGCGAGCGCAGTGCGCCACAGCCGGCCAGTGCCAGCACCGCTGCTGCCAAGGTGGCGTGTGCAAGCTTGTTAATGAGAATGGTTTTCAACTGCATGGGCGCATGGTAGCGGAAGCCACGGGCATTCCCCTGCCTACTCCCCAGAAAAAAAGGCCCCGCAGGGCCTGGCAGTGGATGGCGCCATATGGCACCCGGAAAGCACGGCGGTCGCCTGGCTTCCCGGAGGCAAGGCCCTCATTCGGGTGTGATGCCCGCGGCCTTGATCACCTGGCCCCATTTCTGGGTTTCTGCCGCCTGGAACTGTGCCAGCTCTTGCGGGGTGGTGGTCCAGGGCTCGGAACCCGACATCTCGAAGAACGATTTGGCCGCAGCGCTGCCCACGGCGGTGGTCAGCAACTGGTTGAGTCTGGCCACCACGGGGGCCGGCGTATGGGCGGGGGCGTAGGCGGCAAACCAGTAGCCCATGTCGTAGCCTTTGACGCCGGCTTCGGCAATGGTGGGCACATCGGGCAGCTGGGTGCTGCGCTTGGGGGTGGAGTAGCCCAGGGCGCGCAGCTTGCCGGCCTTGATCTGCGGCACGCCGGTGGAGACGTCGGTGATCATCAGATTGATCTGTCCACCCAGCAGGTCGGTGATGGCCAGCGGGTTGCTCTTGTAGGGCACATGCAGGATGTCCACGCCCGCCAGTTGCTTGAGCATCTCCCCCGCGATGCGGCTGGACGAGCTGCCGCTGCCAAAGCTCAGCTTGCCGGGGTTGGCCTTGGCAAAGGCCACCAGCTCGCCCACGCTCTTGTAGGGTGCATTGGCGGGCACCACCAGCACCTGCCCGCCTTTGCCCAAGCCGCCCAGCGGGGCAAAGTCCTTGACGGGGTCGTAGGACAGCTTTTTGTACAGGTGTTCATTGGCCGCATGCGTGGTGTTGGTGGTGATCAGCACGGTGTAACCGTCCGGAGCGGCCTTGGCGGCAGCCTGCGCGGCAATCATGCCGCTGGCCCCTCCCTTGTTTTCCACCACCACGGGCTGCTTGGTCTGGTCGGTGATGGACTGCCCCAGGGCGCGGGCCAGCTGGTCGGTGGCACTGCCGGCGGCAAACGGCACCAGCAGGGTGATGGGCTTGTTGGGGTAGGCGCCTTGGGCAAAGGCGCTGGGGGCCAGGGCCAGAGCGATACTGGCCAGCAGGGTGCGGCGAGCGAGGCGGGCCAGGTGGGCGGGATGGGGCAGTGTCGGCATGGTGTGTCTCCTTGGTATGGTTATGAAAGCAGTACGTTGGCGGTCTGCTGCCGCCTAGGCGTCTGTAGGGGGGCCGGCCAGATGCGGCTGCAACTGGGGCAGCAGCGCGGTGGGCACGGCAATGGGCATTTGCAGCACGCGAAAGCACAGGGTCTTGCCGTGGCTGTCGAGGTTGAGGGCATCGTTCACGCCCCCGTCCAGCACATCGTCCAGCACCAGGTTCATGGCCTGCAGCCGGGGCAGCACATGGCGGGTGACCTGGCCCGGCTGGCGGTCGGCAAACAAGCTACGCACGGCGTCTGCCGTGACCTGGGTGTGGACCAGTTCCCACAGCGCGGGGTGGTAGGCGATCACACTGATGTTGGAGCGGTTGCCTTTGTCGCCCGTGCGGCCATGGGCCAGCCGGTACAGCGGCAGGGTGGTGGTGGGCTCAGGCATGCGACAGCTCCGTGGTGGTCAAAGGGGCGGCCCAGGTAAAGCCGGTGGGAATGTGCTGCTGGGCGATGTAGCACGAGGTCAGCCCCAGCCGCTGGCGCATATGGGTGCGCACGCCACCGCCGCCGGCCGGGCCGCAGCAGTACAGGGCATTCACTTCGCGCGGCAGGCACAGGGCGGCAGCGTGGTCGGCATGCTGCCAGGCCATGCGCAGGCGCACATCCTGGCTGGCCTGCTGCAGGTCGGCGCCTTCCAGCCAGCGGCTGCGGTCGTCCCCCCACACGCTGGTCACGCCAATCAGGTCGGTGCGCAGGGGGGCGATATGGCCCAGGCGCTGCTGGATGGTCTGTCCTGCCAGGCGCGCACGCTCCGCGGCGCGGGGGCCGGCGTAGGAGATTTCGGCCTCGGCAAACCAGCCGGTGGCGTAGCAGACATTGACCTTGAGCGTCTCGGGGCGGGCATGGCCTTGCACCCCCTGCAGGCGCACCCGATCCGGGCCGACGGCAATGACTTCAGCGGCGCTGATGTCGGCCACCACATCGGGGGTCAGGTACTGTGCCGGGTCGTGGATTTCGTACAGCAGCTGTTCCTTGACGGTGGCGGTGGTGATGCAGCCGCCGGTGCCCTGCGGCTTGAAGAGTGTGCAGTGTCCCTCGGCATCCACCTCGGCAATCGGGTAGCCCAGGCGGTCCATGCCCGGAACGTCCTTGTAGCCGGGGTCGGCAAAGTAGCCGCCGGTCACTTGCGTGCCGCATTCCAGCAGGTGGCCCACCATGGTGGCGCGGCCCAGGCGGTCCCAGTCGTCCCAGGCCCAGCCGTAGTGGGCCATGACGGGGCCCACTACCAGGGAGGGGTCGGACACCCGCCCGCAGACCACGATCTCGGCCCCGGCCTGCAGCGCTGCCGCAATGGGCTGTGCGCCGATGTAGGCATTGGCGCTGACCAGCTCGTGTGCGGGCATGCGCTCGGCCAGGGCGGCGGTCAACAGCGGGCGGTGTGCGGTCGCGCTCAGGTCATCGCCGTGCACCACCGCAATGCGCGGCGCGCGGATGCCAAGCTCCTGCGCCAGGCGCTGGATGGCACGGGCCGCGGCGGGCGGGTTGGCCGCGCCGAAGTTGCTGACGATGCGGATGCCGTGCTGCAGGCAGTCGGCCAGCACGGGGCGCAGGAATTCGGGCATCAGCGGCTCAAAGCCGGCTTCCGGGTTGCTGCGGCGGGCCAGTTGGGCCAGTGCCAGCGTGCGCTCGGCCAGGGTCTCAAAAATCAGCACCGCCGGTTGCTGCTGGCGGATCAGCTCTTGCACCACGGGACCGGCGGCATCGATGCGATCGCCCGAGAAGCCGGCGGCGCAGCCAATCAGCAGGGGGGCGGGAGGGGGCGTAGCGGGTGTCATGGAATCTCCTGTAGACCACTATAGGAAGCGGCATCTAAGCTGTGAAATAGATAGTTGAGATGAATTGATTTGGAATGCAGATGAATCTTTCGGCGCGGGACATCCAGGCCTTTCTGGCGCTGGCCGAGGTGAAGAACTTCACCCGCGCCGCCGCGCGCTGCCACCTGTCGCAGCCTGCGTTCAGCGCCCTGATCAAGGCGCTGGAGGACAGCGTGGGCCTGCGCCTGTTCGACCGCAGCACGCGCCACGTGCTGCTGACGCAGGAGGGTGAGCGCTTTTTGTTGTCGGCCCAGCGCATCGCGGCCGAGCTGGACGACTGCGCCCGCGCCATGCGCGACACCGCCCAGCTGGCGCGCGGCCATGTGGCAGTGGCGCTGCTGCCGTCGCTGGCAGCGGGGTGGCTGCCGCAGGTGCTGGCGCAGTTCATGGCCCGGCACCCGGGGGTGGAGCTGGCGGTGCACGATGTGCTGTCCGAGCCCTGCATTGCCGCCGTGGCCCAGGGCGATGCCGACTTTGCCCTGGCCGCCATCCGCGTCGATACGCCCGAGCTGCAGGCCGAGCCGTTTTGCCGCGACGACTTTCATTTGGTGTGCCGTACCGACCACCCGCTGGCCGCCCAGGCGCAGATCCGTGTGGGCGATCTGCAGCCCTGGCCTTTTGTGCACCTGGCCCGGCACAGCAGCGTGCGCCAGTACCTGGATGCCGCGCTGTTTCCGCAAACCCTGCGCACCCTGGTGGAGGTGGAGCAACTGGCCACGGTGATGGGGCTGGTGCAGGCGGGTCTGGGCATCAGCGTGGTGCCGGCGCTGTCGCTGTTCCACTTTGACAAACCGGGCCTGTGCACCCAGCCCTTGCCGCTGCCCGGGATGGAGCGCCAGATCTACCTGGTGCGCCGGCGCGAACGCAGCCTGTCGGTGGCGGCCCAGGCCCTGTACCGCCTGATGCTGGCAATGCGGCCGATGTGGGGGCCGGCCTAGGGCTGGTGCTCAGCACGCGCGCCGGTCGGGTTGGCCGCGAGGATAGGGCAGACCAGCGGCCCCGCGTGCGCAAGGCATGCCAGTCGGGCAGCCATGAAAAAAGGCCCCGAAGGGCCTTGGCTTTGCGCTGCGCGGGTTCAGTTTTTGCCGTACTGCGGTGAGCGCGGGCCGTACAGCAGACCGTTGGGTGTACCCACCGCGAGCAGGCGATTGGTGGCCACTCCCGCCATGGGGTGGGCCGCATCGGTGGCGGAGTTGATGATCTGGTTGACCAGGGCCGTCACCAGCATGCCGATCAGGCCGCCACCGGAGTTGTTGCCTCCCTCTTGGTTGGAGGCGGATGCACGACCGTCCCACAGTTGCTCGCCGGTGCGCAGGTCGACGAGGCGGGCCTCGACGCTGACCACCGTGGCACTCTGGATTACCTGGTAGGTGGTGCCGTACTTGGTCACGCGGATGTACAGCGCGGCATCGGCGCCGAAGATCTCCTTGAGCTTGGGCGTCGGCACTTCGTGGATGTCACCGGCAATTTCCAGACCGTTTTGGCGGAAGGTTTCACTCACCAGCGTGACGGGCATCACGTAGTAGCCGGCCTCGGCCAAAGGCAGGGTGGCCTGTGACAGCACGCTGGCGCTGGCCTGGACTTCGGGGGCATCGTTGACCGGTGGGAGCACCAGAATGGAGGCAGGCTTGGCGGCGCGGTAGGCGCTGTAGTCCTTGGTGGGTGCTGTGACACAGCCGGCCAGCCAGGCGCTGGTGGCCAGCAGGGCACCCCATTGGAGGGCGCGGGAAATCCGGGGGAAGCGCATATCAGTTGCCGTTCTTCTTCAGGTTGCTGACCAGGTAGTTGATGTAGGGAGCCGACTCGGGAAACTGCTGTTTCTCCTGTTCCCAGGCGGCCAGGGCCTGGTCGGTGCGGCCGGTGTTCAGGTACAGCAGACCAAGGTGGGCCTGGTAGCCGGGGGGCAGGTGTGCATCCTTGCCGGCGGTTTGCTGCACGCCTTTTTCCAGCTCCAGGATCTGCTCTTCCTGTGCCGGCCCATCGCTCTTGAGGTAGCTGTAAACCTGTGTCTGGTAGCCGTTCCAGCTGTAGAGTGGCTTGGGAGCGGACACGCAGCCTACCAACAATGCAGTCAGGGCCAGGGCGCTGCCGGTACGGATGGCCGAAGAGATCTTCATGGCGTGCTCCTTCAACGCTGCGCCGAGAGGGCGGGCAGTGCGCCGCCATCCACGGCTTCGCCCAGACGGTCCACGGCTTCGCGGATGGCCAGATCCAGCACCTTGCCGTTGAGGGTGGAGTCATAGCTGGCGGTACCGCCGAAGCCGATGATTTCGCGGTTGGAGAGCTGGTATTCGCCCGCGCCTTGCACGGAGCGCACCACTTCCGAGGTGCGGATGTTGACAATGTTCAGTGTGACCTTGGCGTAGGCCGTCTGGGTCTTGCCGCGGCCCAGCACACCGAACAGTTGTTTGTCGCCGACTTCCTTGCGGCCAAATTCGGAGATGTCACCGGTGACCACATAGTCTGCGCCCTTGAGCTGCTGGGTAGCGCCCTGGATGGCAGCTTCCTGCTTGATCTCGGCCATGTTGTCCCGGTCCAGCACATTGAAGCGGTTGGTTTGCTGCAGATGGGCCATCAGAATGGTTTTGGCCTGGCTGCCCAGCCGGTCCGCACCGTCAGAAAACGCACCACGCAGGTAGCTGGAGCGGTTGTCGAACTTGCCCACGGCAATCGGGCTGCGCGGGCCGTGGTAGCTGCGGGTGGCGCTCTGGGTCTGGGTGGCGGCCACGGCCTGGGAGGTTTCGGTTGCGCAGCCGGTCAGCACCAGCGGCGTGGCCACGACAGCGGCCAGGAAAGTCAGTTGGAAAGAGCGCATGTGATCGTGCAGGAATGAAAGAAATGAATTCTGCGCGTATGTAACAGCAAGATACTTCTAACTGGCTGACAAGATGTACGCAGAACGCAAAAAAGCGGCACCCGAAGGTGCCGCTTTTGCGCCATGTCATACGGCAGTGGCGAATGCGCGCTGCCGCCGGGGGAAGTCCTTATGCGCCGGCCTTGACCTTCAGACGCCAGGCGTGCAGCAGGGGTTCGGTGTAGCCGGAAGGCTGTTGCACGCCCTTGAACACCAGGTCCAGGGCCGCCTGGAAAGCGGCGCCGCCGGGGTTGGCGGCCAGGCTCTTGTAGCTGGCGTCGCCGGCGTTCTGGCCGTCCACCACCTTGGCCATGCGGGCAAAGGTGTCACGCACCTGCTGCTCGGTCACCACGCCGTGCAGCAGCCAGTTGGCGATGTGCTGGCTGGAGATGCGCAGCGTGGCACGGTCTTCCATCAGGCCCACGTTGTGGATGTCGGGCACCTTGGAGCAGCCCACGCCGGCGTCGACCCAGCGCACCACATAGCCCAGGATGCCTTGCACGTTGTTGTCCAGCTCCTGCTGCTTTTCGGCGTCGGTCCACTTGGGGTCCTTGGCCACGGGGATTTGCAGCAGATCGGCCAGGATGTTGTCGCGCTCGGTGTCGGCACTGGTCTTTTCCAGTTCCTTCTGCACGTCGGCCACGCTCACCTGGTGGTAGTGCAGGGCGTGCAGCGTGGCGCCGGTGGGCGACGGCACCCAGGCGGTGTTGGCGCCGGCCTTGGGGTGGCCGATCTTCTGCTCCAGCATGGCCTTCATCAGGTCGGGCATGGCCCACATGCCCTTGCCGATCTGGGCGCGGCCACGCAGACCCATGGTCAGGCCCACCAGCACGTTGTTGCGCTCATAGGCGGCCAGCCAGGCGGAGGACTTCATGTCGCCCTTGCGCACCATGGGACCGGCTTGCATGGCGGTGTGCATCTCGTCGCCGGTGCGGTCCAGGAAGCCGGTGTTGATGAAGGCCACGCGGGCGGGGGCGGCGGCGATGGACGCCTTCAGGTTGACGGAGGTGCGGCGCTCCTCGTCCATGATGCCCAGCTTCACGGTGTTGGCCTTCAGGCCCAGCAGCTGTTCGACGCGGCCGAACAGCTCGTTGGCAAAGCCCACTTCCACGGGGCCGTGCATCTTGGGCTTGACGATGTAGACACTGCCGGTGCGGCTGTTGCGGATGCCGTTGGCACCGTGGCCCTGCAGGTCGTGCATGGCGATGGCGGTGGTCACCACCGCGTCCAGAATGCCTTCGGGGATTTCCTTGCCTTCGGCGCCCCACAGGATGGCTGGGTTGGTCATCAGGTGGCCCACATTGCGCAGGAACATCAGCGAGCGGCCATGCAGCGTGACGGGCTGGCCGTTGGCGCCGGTGTAGCTGCGGTCGCCGTTCAGACCGCGGGTCAGCGTCTTGCCGCCCTTTTCGAACGATTCGGTCAGCGTGCCCTTCAGAATGCCCAGCCAGTTGCTGTAGCCCAGCACCTTGTCTTCGGCGTCCACGGCCGCCACGGAGTCTTCCAGATCCAGGATGGTGGACACGGCGGCTTCCACGACCACGTCGGACACGCCCGCGGCGTCGGAGCTGCCGATGGGGGTGGACTTGCTGACGATGATGTCGATGTGCAGGCCGTGGTTCTTCAGCAGCACCGAGGTGGGGGCTGCGGCATCACCCTGGAAGCCGATGAACTTGTCCGCGTCCTTCAGGCCGGTCTTGCTGCCGTCCTTGAGGGTGACGACCAGCTTGCCGCCTTCGACGGCATAGGCCGTGGAGTCGGCATGCGAGCCAGCGGCCAGCGGCACGGACTGGTCCAGGAAGTTGCGGGCAAAGGCGATGACCTTGGCGCCGCGCACGGGGTTGTAGCCCTTGCCCTTTTCTGCGCCGCCTTCTTCGCTGATGGCATCGGTGCCGTACAGCGCGTCATACAGGCTGCCCCAGCGGGCGTTGGCGGCGTTCAGTGCGTAGCGGGCGTTCAGAATGGGCACCACCAGCTGGGGTCCGGCGATCTGGGCCAGCTCGGCGTCCACGTTTTCGGTGGTGGCCTTGGCGTCCTTGGGGGACTCGACCAGGTAGCCGATCTGCGTCAGGAACTGCTTGTAGGCCGCCATGTCGGCGATGGGGCCGGGGTTGGCCTTGTGCCAGGTGTCCAGCTCGGTCTGCAGGCGGTCACGCTCGGCCAGCAGAGCGGCGTTCTTGGGGGCCAGGTCACCCACCAGGGTGCTGAAACCCTTCCAGAAGGCGTCCTGTTCCACACCGGTGCCGGGCAGCACTTGTGTGTTCACAAAGTTGTACAGCTCGTTGGCCACTTGCAGGCCGTGGGCGTTGGTGCGTTGGGTCATGGAAACCTCGTGGGCAGAAAACAAAACAAAGCGGGCCGGAAACAGCCCACCAGGATAGGTGCTGGGTACACTGTATTAGAAATAATTCGGTTAATAAACCGACCGAATATGTCAAAACCAATGACTTTTTTGCAAAAGTGACGCATGCTGCGCACCAGCGTGGGGCTACGGGCCTTTCTGCCACGGTGGCAGCGCTGTAGCAATATCTGTTTTGATCGCTGTGCGTGCAAGGACAGCAGGCGCAAGCGGCCGATTCCATGGCAAGGCGTGGAGGGGCCGTCACGCTGTGGGCTTGCAGCAGGCACTGTGACTGCACCGGGGTGTATGGACAAACTCAAAGCCTTCGAATCCTTTGTTTCCGTTGCCACCAAGGGCAGCCTGACGGCTGCGGCCAAGGCGGAAGGGGTGGCGCCCGCCATCATGGGGCGTCGCCTGGACGCGCTGGAAGAGCATCTGGGCGTGAAGCTGCTGGTGCGTACCACGCGGCGCATCAGCCTCACGCACGAGGGCAGCGCTTTTCTGGAGGATTGCCAGCGCCTGCTGTCCGATGTGGCCAACGCCGAGGCCAGCGTGTCGGCCGGTGGCGTAAAGGCCACCGGGCATTTGCGCGTCACGGCGCCGGCCGGCTTTGGCCGCCGCCACGTGGCGCCGCTGGTGCCGCGCTTTCACGATCTGCATCCCGAGGTGACGATTTCGCTGAACCTCAGCGACCGCGTGGTGGACCTGGCCGGGGAAGGCTATGACTGCGCGGTGCGGGTGGGCGATCTGCCCGACTCTTCCCTGGTCAGCGTGCGCATGGCCGACAACCGGCGCCTGTGCGTGGCCACGCCGGCCTACCTGGCGCGCTACGGCACGCCGCGCCACCCGGGCGAGCTGGCGCAGCACCGCTGCCTGACGCTGTCCAGCGATGCCTCGCAGACGCGGGGCTGGGCGTTTCGCATGCCGCAGGACAGCGGCGGCAGCGAAGTGGTGCACATCAAACCCGGCGGGCCGCTGGATTGCTCCGACGGCCAGGTGCTGCACGACTGGTGCCTGGGCGGCTGGGGCATGGCCTGGCGCAGCACCTGGGAGGTGGAGACCGAGATCGCTGCTGGCCGGCTGGTGGCGGTGCTGGAGGAGTTTGCCGCCCCCCCGAATGGCATTTACGTTGTGTTTCCTCAACGCAAACACATGCCGCTGCGCGTCCGGCTGTGGATCGATTACCTCAAAATGCACTATGAGCGCCCGGAGTTCTGGCGCGAGGGAGTGAATCCATGACCCTGGAAGCTGTACTGGCCGCCATTCACATTGTGGCCATCCTGACCCTGGTGGTGTTCCTGAGCAGCGAGGCGGCCCTGTGCCGTCCCGAATGGATGAATGCCGCCGTGGTGCGGCGCCTGGCGCGGCTGGACCTGATCTACGGCATTGCCGCCGTGGTGCTGCTGCTGTCCGGCGTGGCGCGGGTGCTGTGGGGTGCCAAAGGCATGGGCTGGTATGTCAGCCAGCCGCTGTTCCACCTGAAGATGACGCTGTTTGTGCTGGCGGCGCTGATGTCCATCAAGCCTTCCATCGACTTCCGCCGCTGGGCCAAGGCCTTGCAGGCCGAGGGCAGCCTGCCGCCGGAAGATGCCGTGCGCCGCACACGCCGCTGGATCATGTGGCAGTCGCACCTGATTCCGGTGATCGCCGTCATCGCTGTGTTCTGGGCGCGCGGCTGGTGAAAGCGCGGCACTGCTGAAAAGGCCGCTCTGAAGCGGCCTTTTCACTGCCGGGATGGGCTGGTGCCGGTGGCACGTGCTGGCGCTGGTCAGAACGTGCCGCGCAGGGTCAGCATCACATTGCGGGGATCGCCGTAGTGGCTGCTGTTGACCAGGTTGCCGATCGATGTGTAGTAGCGCTTGTCGAACATGTTGTTGAAGTTCAGCGAAGCCTGCCACTGCTTGTTGATCTGGTAGCGCACATAGCTGCTCCACACCGCGCGGCCCGGGGCCTGGATGCTCACGGTGCCCACCTTGCGGTAGGAAGCGCTTTGCGCATTCACACCGCCGCCCAGGGTGAAGGCACTCCATGCACCGGGCAGCTGGTAGGTGGTCCAGGCACGCAGCATGTGTTTGGGCGTGTAGGTGTTGAAGTCCTGTCCCTGGTTGTTGATCTCGCGTTCGTAGGTGTTGCGGTTGAAGGTATACCCGGCAAACAGGTTCCAGCCGCGTGCCAGCTCGCCGCTGATTTCGGCGTCAAAACCCTGGCTGCGCACCCGGCCGCTGTCGGTGTAGCAGTAATAGCCGTCGCGGCAGTTCGCACCCGAGGCCAGGTCTTCGGTGGCACGGTTTTTCTGGTCCACGCGGTACAGGGCGAAGGACGTGTTGGCGCGGCCGCCGAAGAGTTCACCCTTCAACCCGATTTCATAGGTGGCACCCTGGATGGGCTTGAGGTTCTGGCCTGCCGCATCCAGTGACCACTGGGGGTTGAAGATGTCGGCATAGCTGGCGTAGGCCGACCAGCTGGGGTTGACCGCGTAGATCAGGCCCGCAAACGGCATGAAGCGGTTGTTGTCCTGCAGGGTGGACGAGGGGGTGGCGACGCCCAGCGTGGTGACGGTGGTGTCCCAGATGGTCCGGTAGGAGGCCGCACGGCCGCCTACCACCAGCTTGAGCGGGTCGCTCAGCTGCAGGCGCAGCGCACCATAGGCGCCCAGCTGGCGGGACGTGGCCAGGCGGTTTTCGGTGTTGGCGTAGCGGATCTCGGCATCGGTGGGTTCGGTCCGGTAGGGATTGGGCGCAAACACATCGATGGGAGTGAACGGGGTCTTGGAGCTGTAGTCCGTGTCTGCCCGGGTGTGGTTGTAGCTGGCGCCCAGCACCAGCTCGTGCTGGCGGCCGAAAGCCGTGAAATCGCCGGTCAGGTTGGCGTCGATGCCCCAGGCTGTCTGGCTGGCATCGGTGATGTTGGCCACGGTGCCGCCCAGTCCGGTGGCGGGGTTGACGGTGCGTTGGGAGGAAGCGTACTTGAGGTAGACGTCTTCCTGCACGTGGATGGCCGAGACCTTGGCGCGCCACTGGTCGTTGAACTGGTGCGACAGGTCGGCGTAAATGGTCTGGGTGCTGTTGTCCTGGCGGTTCCAGCTGGCGCCCAGGTAGGTGGAGCGCGGCAGGCGGATGTCGCTGCCGTCGCTGTAGCGCGGCAGGCCCGAGATGAAGGGCCGTCCCTTGAAGGTTTCGTAGCTGGCGCCGATGCTGACCTGGGTCTGGGCCGAGAGGTCGTATTCCAGCGTGCCGTACAAGGTGGTGTTGCGGCGGTTGACTAAGTCGATGAAGGAATGTTCGTCCTCCACGTCCAGCACGGCCCGGCCGCGCAGCGTGCCTTCGGCATTCAGCGCGCTGCTGCTATCGATCTGGGTGGCATAGCGGTCCCAGGAACCGGCCTTGGCCGTGACGCTGACGCCGCCTTCCTTCAGCGGACGCTTGCGCGACAGGTTGACGGCGCCGCTGGGGTCGCCACCGCCCTGCAGCAGGCCGGCCGAGCCGCGCAGGATCTCGGCGCGATCGTAAATGGCGGTGCTGCCGTTGTAGTTGTTGGAGCGGCCGTACAGGCGCTGCACATTGACCCCGTCGTACTGCAGGGTGGCAATGTCAAAACCGCGCGAGTAAATGTATTTGCCGCCCTGCGGGCTTTGCAGCAGGGTGATGCCCGTGGTGCTGGCCAGGGCGTCGTAGACCGAGGTGGCGTTCTGCTCGTCCATCAGCTGGCGCGTCACCACGCTGACCGACTGGGGAATGTCCTTGAGGGGCTGCTCGCTCTTGCCTATGGTGACGGCGCGGGCGGTGTAGCTGCCCGTGTGGTCGGTGGTGGCGCTGCGTGTGGCCTCGGCGCTCACGCGCACTTCCCCCAGGCTGGGGGCTTCGCCTGCCGCCCGTGGGGCGGGCGTGGGCTGCGTGCGCAGCGACCAGTTGCCGGAGCCGGTGCGCACCAGCTCCAGTCCGCTGCCCGCCAGCGCGGCGCGCACTGCCTGCTCGGCGGTGTAGCTGCCGCGCACGGCCGGTGCGGTGCGTCCGCGCACCAGTTCGGCATCCAGGCTGATCTGCTGGCCGCTGTCGGCGGCGATGCGGGCCAGGGCGCTGCCCAGGGGCTGGGCCGGCAGGTCATAGCTGCGGACGGCGGTGGAGGTGGCGGTGGCGGGGCCCGCAGTGGTGGCGGTCTGGGCGTGGGCGCTCAAGGCGCAGGCCAGGGCCGCGGCGGCCAGGGCGCGCAACGGCAGGGGGCAGGGGTGCAGCATGCAAAGGCTTTCGACAAAGGTGGACAAAGGACAGAACCTGAAGGCGTCCATGGCTTGTCGAACAGCCCGCGCAAAGTGTTCATTTTTTTGCACGGACAGGGTGCGGGAAGCCGGTTGGGGGGGCATGGCAGTGCCGCGGGTGCGGACGGGGGAGCCCATCCGGAGCCCGCGGGATGCCTGGTTTCTGTTCCGTGCGGCCTTACTCGATCGTCACCAGCCAGCCGCCCAGCGCACGGTGCACGGTGATGGGCAGGGTCTCGGCCAGCGCGGTGAGGGCGCGGTCGGTGTCGTCCAGTGCATAGGTGCCATAGACCTGCAGGGCCGCCGCACGCGGCGCGATGCGCAGCACGCCCGGGCGGTAGGCGCGCAGCGCCTGCACCACGTCGGCCAGCGGCTGGTCGTGCACCTGCAGCATGCCGTGCCGCCAGGCGGCCGTGCCTTCGGGGCTGAGCGTGTCGGCATCCTCGATGTCCGTGGCATTGAAGCAGGCGCTGTGCCCTTCGTGCAGCTGGCGCTGCTGGCCGCTGGCGGTGGTGATTTCCACGCTGTGCTCCAGCATGCCCACCAGGCTGGAGGTGTCCTGCAGGCGCACGGTAAAGCGGGTGCCCAGGGCCTGGACCTGGCCATGCACGGTGTGCACGGTGAAGGCGGGGCCGAGGTCGGCCTGGGGCGTGGCCTCGGCCAGCAGGGCGCCCTGGCGCAGCCGGACGCGGCGGTGGCCGGGACGGAAGTCCAGGTCCACGGCCGAGCGCGCATCCAGCGTGAGGCGGCTGCCATCGGGAAGCAGAAATTCGCGCCGCTCGCCGGTGCCGGTGCGCAGGTCGGCGCTCCATTGCGCCACGGGCTGGTGGCGGTCGGCCAGCCAGGTGGCGCCCACGGCCACGCCGCCCAGGCCCAGGGCCCCGCGCAGCACCTGGCGGCGTTTGCGGGTGCGGGACTCGGCACGGGCCAGGGTGTCGCTCAGCAGGCGCCCGGCGGCGGGCTGCGGTACGCGCAGCCGTTGCAGCGGGACCTGCAGCTGTTCCCAGGCGGTGCGGTGCTGCGGGTCCGCGTCCAGCCACTGCGCCAGGCGGTCGCGCTCGGGTGCGCCCATGTCGCCGGAATGCAGCTGCACCAGCCAGCCGATCGCGGCTTCGGTGGCGCTGTCCAGCGGGGTACTGGCGTGGCTAGCCATGGCGGGACGCCCGGGGGACGCCTGCCTGCTGCTGTAGCTGGGCGATGGCAATGCGGCGAAATGCTTCGGTCATGTGGCGGCGCACCGTGCTGTGCGAAATGCCCAGCTGCTCGGCAATGGCATGGTAGGTCAGTCCGTCGAGCTGGCTGAGCAGAAAGGTCTGCCGGGCCTTGAGCGGCAAGCCCTCCAAGGCCTGGGCAATGGTTTCCAGGGTTTCCAGCAGCAGCGCACGCTCTTCGGGGGAGGGGGCCAGTTCGTCCTGGCGCTGGGCCAGGGCTTCCAGGTAGGCGCGCTCCAGCTCGCGCCGCCGCCACAAGGTGAACAGCAGGCGCTGGGCAATGGTGGTCAGAAACGCGCGCGCTTCGTCGATCCGCATCGGCTGCGGCGCAGCGACCACCCGCAAAAAGGTTTCGGACGCCACGTCCTGCGCCTCGGCCGTGTTGCGCAGCCGGGCCTTCAGTCGGGACAGCAGCCAGGGGTGGTGCCCCGCGAACAGTTGCTGGGCCTGCTGCATGGGGTCGAACGGCGGATGCGGCGGGGACATGCCGGCGATTCTATTCTTGAATGAGAATGATTGTTATTTGTTTAGCGTGGTGTAGTGGCATCGCCACGGTGTGCGGGGGAATGGCACGCTGGCGGCACCCCGTGGCGGTCAGCGAAGTTTTGTGAAAATGTAAAAAGAGGAGCTGTTTGTGTATGTCGCGCAAGGGCGGATGCCGCTTTTCGGGGCGCTCCAGCGGGCCCCGGCTCCCTTTGTCCGGCCCCTGGCTGGCAGCACGGGCTCAAGGGTGTGGCCACGGGCCGCCGGCAAGATATGGGCAGCCACGTAAAATCCCCCGATGCTTTCCGTCAAACAGGATTTGCTCGCAGCCCTGGCTGCCGAGCTCGAAACACTTTCGCCCGGCGCCGGCGCCCGCGCCGCATTTGAAAACCCCAAGGTGGCAGCCCATGGCGACTTCGCCTGCACGGCGGCCATGCAGCTGGCCAAGCCTCTGAAGGCCAATCCCCGCGCACTGGGCGAACAGCTCAAGGCCGCGCTGGAAGCCACGCCCGCGTTCCAGCAGTGGGTGGATGCGATCGAGATCGCCGGTCCTGGCTTTCTGAACATCCGCCTCAAGCCTGCTGCCAAGCAGGAGATCGTGCGCGAAGTGCTGGCGCAGGGGGCCCGCTTCGGCTTCCAGGCCGACCGTGGCGAGAACGTCCTGGTCGAGTTTGTCTCCGCCAACCCCACCGGCCCGCTGCACGTGGGCCATGGCCGCCAGGCGGCGATTGGCGATGCCATCAGCAATCTGTATTCCACCCAGGGCTGGAATGTGCACCGCGAGTTCTATTACAACGACGCGGGCGTGCAGATCGACACCCTGACCAAGTCCACCCAGCTGCGCGCCAAGGGCTTCAAGCCCGGTGACGAATGCTGGCCGACCGACAGCGAGAACCCGCTGGCCAAGAATTTCTACAACGGTGACTACATTGCCGACATTGCCCAGGCGTTCCTGAACAAGGAAACCGTCAAGGCCGATGACCGTGAGTTCACCGCCAACGGCGATGTCGAGGACTACGACAACATCCGCAACTTTGCCGTGGCCTATCTGCGCAACGAGCAGGACAAGGATCTGCAGGCCTTCAACCTCAAGTTCGACGAGTACTACCTCGAATCGAGCCTGTACCAGAACGGCCATGTGGAAGACACGGTCAAGCGCCTGATCGAAAGCGGTCACACCTACGAGCAGGACGGGGCACTGTGGCTCAGGTCCACCGACTACGGTGACGACAAAGACCGCGTGATGCGCAAGACCGACGGGACCTACACCTACTTCCTGCCGGATGTGGCCTACCACATCCAGAAGTTCAAGCGCGGTTACGGCAAGGTCGTCAACATCCAGGGCACCGACCACCATGGCACGATCGCCCGCGTGCGCGCCGGTCTGCAGGCGGCCAATGTCGGCATTCCCCAGGGCTACCCCGACTATGTGCTGCACACCATGGTGCGCGTGGTGCGCAATGGCGAGGAAGTGAAGATCAGCAAGCGTGCCGGCTCGTATGTGACGCTGCGCGATCTGATCGAGTGGACCAGCAAGGATGCGGTGCGCTTCTTCCTGCTCTCGCGCAAGCCCGACACCGAATACACCTTCGACGTTGATCTGGCCGTGGCCCAGAACAACGACAACCCGGTGTACTACGTGCAGTACGCCCATGCCCGCATCCAGTCCGTGCTGCGCGCCTGGCAGGAAGCCGGCGGCGCGGGCGTGCCTGCGCTCGAGAAGGTGGACCTGTCCGCGCTGGAAGGTCCGCAGGCCCAGGCGCTGATGCTGCTGCTGGCCAAGTACCCCGAGATGCTGAGCGCCGCCGCGGCGGGCAATGCTCCGCACGACGTGACCTTCTACCTGCGCGACCTGGCCTCCAGCTACCACAGCTACTACGACGCCGAGCGCATCCTGGTGGACGATGAAGCGGTCAAGCTGGCGCGTCTGGCCCTGGTCGCCGCCACGGCACAAGTGCTGCACAATGGTCTGGCGGTGTTGGGCGTGTCCGCGCCCGAGCGTATGTAAGCATTGACTCGCAAAACTATGAAGACCAAGCAACGTGGCGGAACCCTGATCGGGCTGATCCTGGGCATCATCATCGGCCTGGGGGCCGCTCTGGCAGTGGCGGTCTATGTGACCAAAGTGCCGGTGCCCTTCCTGACCAAGACCCCCAAGGACACCGAGGCCAAGGAAGCCGAACGCAACAAGAACTGGGACCCGAACTCGCCGCTGTACGGCAAGAACCCGGCCAACCAGACGCAGACGCAGCCGGTGACCCAGCAGCCCGTGGCGCCCACCGCGCCGCCGGTGGCTACGCCCACCACGCCACCGACCAGTGGCCCGGCCACGGGTGTCAGCACCCCGCCGGCCACTCCGCCGGTGCAGGACGCCAAGAAACCTGACGGCAAGGCCTCCTCGGCGGACCCGCTGGGGGACCTGGCCAACCAGAAGCTCAAGCAGTCGGAGGCCAAGGCCGCCGCCGCTTCGGGTTCGGACGGTTTCGACTACTTTGTGCAGGCGGGTGCCTTCCGCACCCAGGCCGACGCCGATGCCCAGCGCGCCAAGCTGGCCATGCTGGGCTGGGAAGCCCGCGTGAGCGAGCGCGAGCAGAACGGCCGTACCGTGTTCCGGGTGCGGGTGGGTCCATTCGGCAAGCGTGACGACGCCGAGCAGCTCAAGGGCAAGCTCGACGGCGCCGGGGTGGATTCGGCCCTGGTGCGCGTGCAGCGCTGACCGGCAGAACTTTTTGCCACGGCCCGGCTCTGACTGGGCAGTGAATATCCCCTAACAGGAGTAGCTTTGATGAAACGCCGTGAGTTTTCCTTGGCCGTCACCTCGGTCGCATCTGCCATGGCCCTGGGCGCCACCGCGACCGCCCATGCCCAGGCCGCCGCCCCCAAGGAAGGCAAGGACTATGTGAAACTGTCCAAGCCCGCCACCACCGAGGCACCTGCCGGCAAGGTGGAAGTGGTCGAGTTCTTCTGGTACAGCTGTCCGCATTGCAACGCTTTCGAGCCGGCATTCGCCGCCTGGAAGCAGAAGGCTCCCGCCCATGTGGTGGTGCGCCGTGTGCCCGTGGCCTTCAACGCCAGCTTCGTGCCCCAGCAAAAGCTGTATTTCACGCTGCAGGCCATGGACAACTTCGACGCCATGCACGTCAAGGTGTTCCACGCCATCCACGTGGAGCGCAACAAGCTGGCCACCGATGACGCCATCTTCGAATGGGTGGGCAAGCAGGGCGCGAACGTGGCCAAGTTCAAGGAGATCTACAACTCCTTCACCGTGGCCAACCAGGTGCGCAAGGCTTCGGCGCTGCAGCAGGAATACGATGTGGAGGGCGTGCCTTCCATGGGCGTGGCCGGCAAGTTCTACACCGACGGCCCCCGCGCCGGCAGCATGCAGAACGTGCTGAATGTGGTGGATTACCTGGCCAACCAGAGCCGCAAGGCCTGAGCGGTCCCGCTTTCGCCCGGCAGGGCCTGACCGCCCTGCACACAGCCCGCTTTCCAGCGGGCTTTTTTGTGTCGATTTCCTTGCGAGTCGCCCACAGGGCAGCCCTGGGGAAAACCAGTGCCCTACAATGGCTGCAAGATTCATGCCTTCTCACATGACACGCAAACTCCTCCCGATACTCGCGCTGACGGTCCTGGCAGCTGCCATGGGCACGGCACAGGCCGAAAAGGCCGATCGCAACAAGCCCATGAACATCGAAGCCGATGCGCTGCACCATGACGAGCTGCAGCAGGTCAGCACGTTCACGGGCAATGTGGTGCTGACCAAGGGCACCATCGTGCTGCGCGGCGCCAAGCTGGAAGTGCGCCAGGACGCCGAGGGTTACCAGTTCGGCAAGGTCTGGGCGGCCCCCGGCAAGCGCGCGTTCTTCCGCCAGAAGCGCGACACCCAGCCCGGTGCACCCGAAGAGTACGTGGAAGGCGAAGGCGAAATCATCGAGTACGACGGCAAGAAGGACGATGTGCGCCTGATCCAGCGGGGCCAGCTGCGCCGCTACACCGGCGCCACGCTGAGTGACGACATCACCGGCAACATCATCACCTACAACAACCTGACCGATGTGTTCACCGTGGACGGCAACCGCCGCGCCACGCCGGGCAGCGAGGAAGCTGCGGCCGGCTCCGGTGGCCGCGTGCGCGCCGTGCTGGCGCCCAAGACCCAGCCCCCGCAGGCCCCGGTGGCGCCGAGTGCGCAGCCGCTCAAGCCTTCGGACACCATGAAATTGCGCAACCCGTGACCCGCTCTTCCGACACCCCGACCGCCCCAGGCGCCAGCAGCCGCCTGGAAGTGCACCATCTGGCCAAGTCCTATGGCAGCCGCAAGGTGGTCAAGGACGTGTCCCTGGCCGTGCAGAAAGGCGAAGTGGTGGGCTTGCTCGGCCCCAATGGCGCGGGCAAGACCACCTCGTTCTACATGATCGTGGGCCTGGTGCGCAGCGATGCCGGCGATATCTACATCGACGGCCACTCGGTGGCGAACATGCCCATCCACCAGCGTTCGCGCCTGGGCCTGTCCTATCTGCCGCAGGAAGCCTCCATCTTCCGCAAGCTCAGCGTGGAAGACAATGTCCGCGCCGTGCTGGAGCTGCAGCAGGACGAACAGGGCAAGCCCCTGAACAAGGCCGAGGTGGAGCGGCGCCTGACTGATCTGCTCAAGGAACTGCGTGTGGACCACCTGCGCTCCTCGCCGGCGATTGCGCTGTCGGGTGGCGAGCGCCGCCGCGTGGAAATCGCCCGGGCCCTGGCCACGCAGCCGCGCTTCATCCTGCTGGACGAGCCGTTTGCGGGTATCGACCCCATCGCGGTGATCGAGATCCAGCGCATCATCGGCTTCCTCAAGGAGCGCGGTATCGGGGTGCTGATCACCGACCACAACGTGCGCGAGACGCTGGGCATCTGCGACCACGCCTTCATCATCAGCGACGGCCATGTGCTGGCGCAGGGCACACCGGAAGAGATTGTGGAGAACGCCGACGTCCGGCGGGTCTACCTGGGCGAACATTTCAGGATGTAGCCCGCCACTTCCGCCGCCACGACACATACAAGATCACAGAGAGGGAGCGTCGCGTTGAAGCCTGGTTTGTCACTGCGGGTGTCGCAGCATTTGGCGCTGACGCCGCAATTGCAGCAGTCAATCCGCTTGCTGCAGCTGTCCACGCTGGAGCTGGCGCAGGAAGTCGAGCAGATGCTCGACGACAACCCGTTTCTGGAAGTCGACAGCGACGACGCCCCCCGCGAAGACTTCGGCCTGTCCCAGTCGGATACGCCGGTGCAGGGCGATGACTATGCCGCCGATGGCGCGCTGACGGCAGGGGCTGCGGAGGCGCCCGCCGACAGTGCGGAAGGCTCCGGCAGCACGGAATACGATGCCCCCGACTGGGAGGGCGACGGCACCAGCGAACTGCGGCCCGATGACAGCGAATGGGGCGGTGATGCCCCGGCGCGCAACGCCCAGGGCGGCGATGGCGACGAAGTCAGCGCCCTGGATCTGGCCCGTGCACATGAATCGCTGACCGACCACCTGCTGCGCCAGTCGCTGTCGCTGCACCTGTCCGAGCTGGACCGCTATGTGCTGCGTTTCCTGATCGAGAACCTGAACGACGACGGCTACCTCGAAGAGTCGCTGCAGTCCCTGGCCGAGGGCCTGGCCGGCACGGACGACCCGGAACAGCTCGACGAACTGGTGCACCGCTTCACCGTGGCACTGCGGCTGCTGCACAGCCTGGAGCCGGTGGGCGTGGGCGCCCAGGGGCTGGCCGAATGCCTGCAGTTGCAGCTGAACCATCTGCTGCAGCGCGGTGAGGCCGAGGCCAGTGTGGTGGAAACGGCGCTGACAATCTGTGCCCAGCCGCTGGACCTGCTGGCCCGGCGCGATGTGCGCCGCCTGATGCAGGCCACGGGCAGCAGCGAAGAGCGCACCCGCATGGCCATGGCGCTGATCGCCCGGCTGGAGCCCCGGCCCGGCCGGCGCTTTGTCAATGTGGAGCGCAACATCATCGTGCCGGACGTGATCGTCACCCGCGCCGGCCGCCGCGCCAGCGAAGGCACACCCCAGTTCAACGTGCAGCTCAACCCCGACGTGCTGCCGCGTCTGCGCGTGCACGATGTGTATGCCGGTGCGCTGCGCGGCCACAAGGGCAGCGAAGGCCATGCCGGCCTGCAGCAGCGCCTGCAGGAAGCCCGCTGGTTCATCAAGAACGTGCAGCAGCGCTTTGACACCATCCTGCGGGTGTCGCGCGCCATCGTGGAGCGGCAGAAAAACTTCTTCGTGCACGGCGAGCTGGCCATGCGCCCGCTGGTGCTGCGCGACATCGCCGACGAGCTGGGCCTGCACGAATCCACCATCAGCCGGGTGACCACCGCCAAGTACATGGCCACGCCGCACGGCACCTTCGAGCTCAAGTATTTCTTCGGCTCCGGGCTGGGCACGGAAACCGGTGGCAATGCCTCCAGCACGGCGGTGCGGGCGCTGATCAAGCAGTTTGTCTCGGCCGAGAACGCCAAGAAGCCGCTGTCGGACAGCCAGATCGCCGAAATGCTCAAGGAGCAGGGCATCGAGTGCGCCCGCCGCACCGTGGCCAAGTACCGCGAGGCGCTGAAGATCGCTCCGGCCAATCTGCGCAAGACGCTGTAAGCGCAAGGAGTGCCGCAGAGGGCTGCGGGACGCCCGGTGAGGCCACGGCCCGCGGTGGCGGAACCCCTGCGTGCATGCTGCGCTGCCGCAATCCCCCAGACCCGTGCAAACCGGCTGGGCAGCACCGGCAGTTGGAGGTATCGTGCAGCCATCCTTGGTTCATTCCGCACATGCCACGGCCGTTGGCAGCAAAGGAGACACCCCATGGTTGCACCGCTTTCTTCTTCCGCGCTGCCCCGCAAGCTGCTGTCGGCGCAGCCCGAACCCGATCACCCGCACAGCGTGGCCCGCATCGCCGTGGTGGGCAGCCTGCACATGGATGCGGTGCTGCACCTGGAACGTGTGCCCCGGGCCGGGGAAACCGTGATGGCCCACAGCCTGCGCTACCTGCCTGGCGGCAAAGGCGGCAACCAGGCCGTGGCCTGCGCACGCCACGGCGCCCAGGTCACGCTGTTTGGCTGCGTGGGCCGTGACCACCATGGCAACAGCCTGCGGCTGGCGCTGCACGACGCCGGCGTGGACATGGACCATGTGCAGGTGCTGGACGGGGTCTCCACCGGAGCGGCCATGGTGCTGGTGGAGGGCAATGGCCAGAACCGGATCTGCGTGGTGCCCGGCGCCAATGTGCTGCTGGAGCTGCCGGACGAGGCGCTGCTGAACGTGCTGGCCCAGGCCGATTTCGTGCTGCTGCAGCGCGAGACCTCGGACAGCGTGCTGGAGCAGGTGCTGGAGGCCGCACGCAGCGCTGGCTGCCGCGTGGTCTTCAACCCTTCACCGGTGCGCGAGCTGCCTGAAGCCTGGTGGCCCCTGGTCCACACCCTGGTGGTCAACGAGGTCGAAGCCGCCGCCTACAGCGATCAGGCGGTGGACAGCCCGGCCACGGCGGCCGACGCCGCCCAGCGCCTGCTGGCGCGGGGCGTGTCCCAGGTGGTGGTCACGCTGGGCGCCCAGGGGGCGGTGGCCGTCTGCGGCGGGCGTGTCAGCACCCATCCCGCGCTGGCGCTGCCGGTGCTGGACACCACGGGGGCGGGCGACAGCTTTCTGGGGGCGCTGGTCACCCGGCTGGCCGAAGGCCATGCCCTGGGCGATGCCGTGCAATGGGGCATACGTGCCGCCAGCCTGTGCATGGGCCAGGTGGGCGCCCAGCCTTCCATACCGCAGCGGGCCCAGGTCGAAGCCCTGGCCGGTGGCGTGGCCAGCCCGCTGCATGTGCAGTAGGCGGCGGGGCGAGCGCGCCAGCCGCCGTGCCGGGCTGCAGGCCTGCCGTGCTCAGCGGGTGCTGCCGTCGCAGTAGGCGTGCCAGCCCGCCGGGGTGTTTTCAAAGCCGCGCTGCAGGGCCAGCTCCCAGGGGCGTTCGCAGCTCTTGGTGCGTTCGCACCAGGCATGCCCGGTAGACGGCTTGCAGCCATGGCTGTCGGTGCGCTTGCCCAGAATCGGCGGCTCCGGGGTTTCGTCCAGCGGCTGGGGTTCGGCCACGGCAGGCGCAGTGGCTGCGGCGGGCATGGCCTGGCCGGCGGTGGCAGGCGCTGCCGGCTGGGTGGGCGCGGACTGGCAGGCGCTGAGCAGGGCCAGGGCCGAAGCAGCCAGCAGCAGGCGGACACGGGCCAGTGCCGGGACAGAGGTCAGGAAATGCGTAGACATGCCCGCATCGTACGCAAATCCCGGCGGTGCGGAGTGTCCGGGAGGCCAGCAGGGGAGCCTGGACGGTCCGGACAGGGGGGACGCAGAAACTCCACCGCGCGCCGTGGCCGGGGTGTCTCGCGTATCCTTGGCGGCTTGCTATGAACCAATTGCACCTGTTTTTGCCCTGCGCCGCCGGCGTCGAGGGCTTTTTGGCCGACGAGGTCCACGCCATCACCGGCGCCACCGGGCAAGACCTGCTGGTGGGCCGGGGCGGCGTGATGCTGCGCGGCATGTGGCGCGACGCCCTGCTGCTCAACCTGCACAGCCGGCTGGCACAGCGCGTGCTGATCGAGCTGTCGCACAGCATGTACCGCAACGAGAACGATCTGTACCGCGCGGCCAGCGAGGTGGCCTGGGAGATCTGGTTTTCGCCCCAGGAGACCTTCAAGATCGAGGTCACTGCCCAGCACAGCCCGCTGACCAGCCTGAACTTTGCCGCCTTGCGCGTGAAGGACGCCATTGCCGACCGCTTCCGCGCCAAGCGCCATGGCGTGCGCCCCAGCGTGGAGACGCACCACCCCGATGTGCGCGTGCACCTGCACCTGACCACCGACGGCGCCACCATCTACATCGACACCTCGGGCGAAGCGCTGTTCAAGCGCGGCTGGCGCGAGGACAAGGGGGACGCTCCGCTGAAGGAAACCCTGGCCGCCGCCATGCTGGCCGCCAGCGGCTGGGACCCGCATGGCGACAACCCGCAGCCGCTGTACGACCCCTGCTGCGGCAGCGGCACCGTGGTGATCGAGGCCGCGCAGATTGCGCGCAAGATTCCCGCCGGCATTCTGCGCCGCTTTGCGTTCGAGAAGCTGGTGCCGTTCCAGCGCCATGTCTGGGAAGCCATGCTGGATGAGGCGGAAAGCGCCATCCTGCCCGAGTCGCCCGTGGGCATTTACGGTTCCGACATCGCCTTCCGGATGGTGGACTTTGCCCAGCGCAATGCCGAACGCGCCGGGGTGGCCGACACCATCCAGCTGCGCGGCGGTGATGCGCTGCAGCGCATGCCGCCCTGCGAGCAGCCGGGCATGCTGATTCTGAACCCGCCCTATGGCGAGCGGATCGCCGCGGCCGGTTCCGCCGGCCGCAATGCCGCCGAGCGCATGGGGCAGGTGGAGCGCGCAGGCCGTGAAACCGCGCAGACCGAAGACGGCGGCGAGTTCTTCAGCCAGCTGGCCAGCCACTGGAAGAAGAACTACAGCGGCTGGAGTGCGTGGATGCTGACGCCCGACCTCAAGCTGCCCGGCAAGATGCGCCTCAAGGAATCGCGCCGCACGCCGATGTGGAATGGCCCGATCGAATGCCGTCTGTTCTGCTTCGATATGGTCAAGGGCTCGACCAAGCCCCGCAAGCAGGACAGTGCCTCGGGCGCACCGCAAGGCCCTGGGGCCGAAGGGCACGGGGCATGAAAATCGCTCCGTTGCGCTGGCCGTCCTGCAACGACGGCTATGCCGGTCCGCTGCCGCGTCCCATGGTGCTGGACACCAATGTGGTGCTGGACATGCTGATCTTCGACGATCCGCACATTCCCTCCATCCGGGAACTGGTCGCCCGGGGTGAGGTGCGCTGGATTGCCGACCAGGCCCAGCGCATCGAGCTGGAGCGCGTGCTCCACTACAGCCAGATCGCGCCGCGCGTCAGCTACTACGGCAAGACGCCGCAAGGCGTGATGGCGGACTTTGACGCGGCCGTCGAATACGTCGCCGAGGCGCCCAAGATCCGCTTCACCTGTACCGATCCGGACGACCAGCATTTCCTGGATCTGGCCAGCCTGCACCAGGCGGTGCTGGTCAGCAAGGACCGCGCCGTGCTCAAGCAGCGCAAGCGCGTGGCCACGCACTACGGTGCGACGGTGGGCAATGTGGTGGTGCTGGACGCCGCCGAGCCGGCCGCCGGGACGGCGCTGGCACCGGCCGACGCAGCGGTCTGATCAGTCAAAGAACTGCATGCCCGCATAAGGCTGCAGCCGGCACTGTGCCAGCCTGCTCTCCAGCGTGCCCACATGGACTTCCAGCGCATGGCCGTCGGGGTCCAGAAAGTAGAAGGAATCGCCTTCGCTGCGGTTGGTCTTCCATTCGCGCACGCCCAGGGCACGGGCGTGCGCAACAAAAGGCGCAAAGTCGGCCTGCGACAGGCTGAAGGCGTAGTGGGTGTAGTCCGGCGGGGTGCTGGCGGACACGCGCTGCGCATCCGGTGACAGGCAGATCCACAGACTGCCCAGCGTCAGATACGCGCCCCCATCCCAGCGCGCATGCAGGCGGCAGCCCAGCACCTGGGTGTAGAAGTCCAGGCTGCGCGGCAGATCGGTCACGGCCAGGGTCAGGTGGTTCAGGGCGGTCAACATGGGGTGGCGTGGGGATGGCTGGGGAGTGCGCAAATACCTTTTCATCCTAGGGCAGTGGGCGCCGGCCGCTCACCTTTTTGCGGACGACTGTGGCGTGCCAACCACCTATGCGCGGCCGGGCCATGCGGACGGTCTGTGCCCACGGCCGCTGCTGCGGCTAGGATGACCATGTTTTCGGTGTGCAGGGACGGCCCTGCACCGCTGGCCCCTGCGGGGCAGCCGCCGCTTGCTGGGACGACCCGGCCATGCAACCGTTTCAGGAGTGGTTTATGGCATGGGTGTATCTGTTGATCGCAGGCGTTCTGGAAGTGGTGTGGGCCTTCACCATGAAGCAGTCCCACGGGTTCACCAACCTCAAATACAGCGCCATCACCCTGGTGGCAATGATCGCAAGCTTTGGTCTGCTGTCGGTGGCCATGCGCACGCTGCCGCTGGGCACGGCCTACACCATCTGGACCGGCATCGGTGCCGTGGGCGCCTTTGTGGTGGGCATCACCGTGTTGGGGGAGCAGGTCAGCGCCCTGCGCATGCTGGCCGCCGTGCTGATCGTCAGCGGTCTGGTGCTGATGAAGCTGTCTGCGGAGTGACTGCCTGGGCGGTGTTCTGGACCAAGTCCACAGTGGCCTCGGGCATGGCAGGGGTTTCCAGTGCCACGGGGCAACGCTGCAGCCACAACGCCAGTTGTTGCTGGTAGAGGGCAGGGTCCATGGCATCGCTGTGGCGGGGCAGGTGGTAGGCCTTACCCTGGGCCGCCAGCGCGGCCGTGGCCAGGCAATAGAAGTCGGGCGTGGCCTGCAGGCGGACGATGTCTGCCCATGCGGCACGGGTCTGCCGGAGAGGGTTGCGCCGGGCGTGCACCAGGGTGAAGCCCTGTGCATCCAGCAGCAGGCGCCAGCGGCCTTCCTCGCGCTGCAGTGCGGTCTGCAGCATGCTGCGTGTCAGCCGCTGGTGCAGGCCTTGCAGGGGCGGCTGGCGGCCGGTCTGGCGGGCGCTCACGCCGCCCAGCAGGCGCGGGGCGTAGCGCCGCCACAGCAGGGTGAACAGCAGCACCCACACCAGCATGGCGATGTACGACTCCGCCAGCAGGCCTGCGCCCAGGCACAGCCAGTAGAGCAAGGGGCTGAGCCAGCGGCTCTGCCAGTGCGCCACGTGGGCGACGGCGCGGCGTTGCTGCCCCTGCAACTGCGCGATCTCGCGCTGCAGCGCGGCCTCCAGGCGGATGGCGGTGTGGGCAGGGGTGATGGTGAACTGCAGTTCCATGGGGTGGTGTTCAACGGGGCAAGCGGGGGGCAGTGCGGCCAGAGTCGGAGCGCAGTCTAGCGGGAGTGGGGCCGCCAGCCTGCCCGTGCCCGCACGCCAGGTCATCGCCAAGGGAGAAGCGCATGGCGCGACAATAGCGGGATGACTTCCTCCACGACGCCCCTGCCTCCCACTGCTGCAACGGTCCGCAAGGCCGTGCCCGCCTCTCCCAAGCTGACCACGCTGGACAAGACCCGTGTGGACGACACACGCATCAAGATCGTGCGTCCGCTGCTGACGCCGGCGCTGCTGGAAGAGTGGCTGCCGATCACCGAGCAGGCGTATGCACTGGTGGAGTCCAGCCGCGCCGCCATCTCGCGCGTGCTGCACGGGCAGGATGACCGCCTGGTGGTGGTGGTGGGGCCGTGCTCCATCCACGACCACGACCAGGCCATGGACTATGCCCGCCAGCTCAAGGTGCAGGCCGATGCACTGCAGGACGATCTGCTGATCGTGATGCGCGTGTACTTCGAAAAGCCGCGCACCACGGTGGGCTGGAAGGGCTATATCAACGACCCGCACCGCGATGGCAGCTTTGCCGTGAACGAAGGGCTGGAGATGGCGCGCCGCCTGCTGCTGGATGTGCTGGAGCTGGGCTTGCCGGCGGGCACGGAGTTTCTGGATCTGCTGTCGCCCCAGTTCATCAGCGATCTCGTCAGCTGGGGCGCCATCGGTGCCCGCACGACCGAAAGCCAGAGCCACCGCCAGCTGGCCAGCGGCCTGTCCTGCCCCGTCGGTTTCAAGAACGGCACAGATGGCGGCGTCAAGGTGGCCAGCGACGCCATGCTGGCCGCAGCGTCCAGCCATGCCTTCATGGGCATCACCAAGATGGGCCAGAGCGCCATCTTTGAAACACGTGGCAACCAGGATTGCCACATCATTCTGCGCGGCGGCAAGGCGCCCAATTACGACGCGGCCCATGTGCAGGCCGCGTGCGAGCTGCTGGAAAAGAGCGGCCTGCGCCCGCAGGTGATGGTCGATCTGTCGCATGCCAACAGCAGCAAGCAGCACCGCCGCCAGATCGACGTGGCCGCCAATGTGGCGGAACAGGTGGCGGGTGGCGATGCCCGCATCACCGGCGTGATGATCGAAAGCCATATCCACGAAGGCCGCCAGGACATCGTGGACGGCGCCGAGCTGGCCTATGGCGTGTCGCTGACGGACGCCTGCATCAGCATGGAGCAGACCGTGCCCGTGCTGCAGCAGCTGGCGGCCGCGGTGCGCGCACGCCGGGCACACCAGGCCTGAGCGGGTGGGCGCTGCCATGCACCGCCGTGACGTGGGCGCCTGTATGCCGTGCATTCGCTGATGCCGTTCACTCCGCGGGCGCCAGGTCCTGGTCGGCTTCCACGGCGGACGTGTTGGGGGGGCTCTGGGCCGGGTCGGGCGGTGCGGGCTGCAGCCAGATGCCGCTGAACAGTGCCAGGGTCGCGATGACGGCGGCCGCCACCAGCAACTGGCTGCGGTAGCGCAGGTGCAAGGGAGGCACCGAGGCCTGCGGGTGGGAGCGCGCATGGAGCCGGAAGTGCAGGCGGTCATGCGCCCGGTGGGCGTGGAGGGTGTGGCGCATGGCAGGGCTCCGTAGCGACGTGCTGCCGTTATGCGCCGTTTATCCCCTGCTGTGGCGTGGGAGCCCGTGAGGCTGCGGTGTAGGAAAAGCATGTGCCCGTGCCGCGCCTGCCAGTGCCCAGGCCCACCGGGCGCCCGCCGCGCGGGCCGAGCCCGCATCCGGGGGCGGATACGGGCGCTGCCGGTGCGCAGGCTGCCCCCGTGCTTTTCTGCGGGGGCGCGCGCCTTCGCTGCCGGGTTTTCTCAGTACTTGTTGGAGAAGTTGGCGCTGATGCGCTGCTTCAGGTACTCGGCGGCGGTGATGTCGGGGTATTTGCCGCTCTTGCTGTGAATGAGCACGTCCTCGTCGGCCTGGCAGAAGAAGGCCAGGCTGTAGCGGTCGCCCTGGTATTCATGCGCAGCGGGGTTCTTCACACGGTGGAAGTTGGAGGGCAGCTGGTCATCGCTCCAGCGCATCAGCATGTCGCCGATATTGCAGGTGATCACGCCTTCCACGGGCTCCACCGGGGTCCAGGCACGGCCTTCCATTTCCTTGCCGGGCAGCACCTGCAGCCCCCCTTGGCCAGGGCGCTGGAACAGCAGGGTCAGGCAGTCGAAGTCGGTGTGCGCACCGGCGCGCCAGGCGCCGGGTTCCTGGCCGGGTTGGGGCGCAAAGTAGCGCAGCATGCGCAGCGTGCTCTGGTAGTGCGGGCTGGCCGGGTTGTGGGCGCGGGTGAAAAAGTCGCGCTCCATGCCCAGCTTGTCGGCAAAGCAGGACAGCACGCGCATGCCCACGGCCCAGCATTGCGCCTCGAAGCCCAGGGTGTCGGCCTGAAATCCGGGCAGTTCGGCCTCGGTCGGCCACAGGCCGGCCATGCGCGGGCGGGTGACCTGGTAGCTTTCCTTCAGGTCGGCCTTGCCCGTGGAGGGGCGGATCTGCGCACGGCTTTCCCAGCCGGCGTTGCGCGCCAGCGGCCACTGGGCCTTGGTGGTTTCGGCCTGCGCAAAGAAGGCGGCAGAGCGGGCGAATGCCGCATCGATGTCGGCCTGGGCAATGCCGTGGTGGCTGACCTGGAAGAAGCCGATTTCCACCGCAGCGCTCCACAGCTGCTCGGTGATTTCGGCGCGGCGGGCCTCGAAGTCGCTCAGATCGATCACGCGCACTTCGCGCGCCACGGTCGTGCCTTCGGTGCCCATGGTGGATTCCTTGCGCAGTTCTTCCAGCGCGAAGTCGGAGGGGGCGGGGGGAGTGGTGGTGACAGGGTTCAGCATGGCTGGCTTTCCAAAACAGGGAGCAGGTGAGTGCTCCGGTGTGGTGAATGCCCCAGGCTGGGTGGCCGTGCACGCTGCTGGTGCAGCGGTCTTGCAGGTGGCGTCCAGCCCTCAGGCGCGGCGCACGGTGCGGGGGCTTCCCGCCACCGTGCGGCCTGAGCAATTTCCTGCCCGCCCCCTGTGGTACCGGGGACGGTGCTGAACGCTTCTACTCGTGCGCTGCACATGCATGCACAAGCTGTGCCAGCGTGCCGGACCGGGTGCCGGGGCGTGCCGTGCACCGATGGCATGGCGGCCCGATTCCGTGGCGGCGGTCCGGCGCAAAGTTGCGGAAGTTTTTGCGCTGCATCAAACATCTGGCACGGCAAATGCTTGCAGCGCCGAACGAGTAGAAGCGTTCAGCGCAAGGCGGCTGTATCCAGCCGCCAACGCCCGGAAATTGCTCAACCTGCCTTGCCACCACCGTTGCAAGGGAGCGGGTTGTGGCATGGGCGCGGGCCCGGTTGCTTTCTGCTTTCCGGCGGCGGCGTGGCACCCACGATCCCAGGAGATTTGTCATGCAACGCCGCCACTTCCTCTCCAGCGCCTGTGCGCTGACCGCTGCTTCCGCTCTGCCGCTGGCCGTGCACGCCCAGGCCAAGGCCCTGCAGCCGCTCAAACTCACGCTGGATTTCAAGTTCAGCAGCCAGACCGCGCCCTTTGTGCTGGCCGCCGCCAAAGGCTATTACGCGGCCGAAGGCCTGGAGGTGCAGATCGATTCCGGCTCCGGCTCGGTGGCTTCCATCACCCGTGTGGCTTCCGGTGCCTACGACTTGGGCCTGGGCGACATCAGTGCACTGATCGAGGCCCATGCCAAGGCCGAGACCGCGTTGCCGGTGCAGGCCGTCTACCAGTACTACAACCGCGCGCCGTTTGTCATCATCGGTCGCAAGGACCGGGGTGTGGGCACCAGTTTTGCCAGCCTGCAGGGCAAGAAGGTAGCGGCGGCGGCAGTGGAGTCCACCCGCCGCAGCTGGCCCATGGTGGCCAAGCAGCAGAAGCTGGGCGCCGATCTGTTCCAGTGGGTGACCACCGATTTCTCCGCCCGCGACAACGTGGTGGTGCGCGGTGATGTAGATGCCGCCACCTATTTCCACGATTCCGCGGTCTCGCTGTTCCAGCGCATGCCGCCGGCCCAGCTGAGCGTGCTGTCCTATGCCGATGCCGGCGTGCACCTGTATGGCAATGCGGTGCTGGCTTCCACCAAGCTGATGCAGGAGCGCCCCGAAGCGCTGAAAGGCTTTTTGCGTGCCACGCAGCGTGCCCTGGTGGAAATGCTGGCCAACCCCCAGGCCGGCCTGGATGCCGTACGCCAGCGTGACCCGCTGCTGCGCGCCGATCTGGAAGCCGCGCGCTGGGCCATCACCCGCGGCTACCTGGCCACCGCCGAGACGCAGGCTGCCGGCCTGGGCCGCATCGTGCCTGCGGTGCTGAAGCAGCAGATCGCCGAGGTGGGCGAGACCTTTGCGCTGGGCCAGCTGCCGGCGCCCGAGAAACTGTGGAACACCGCCTTCCTGCCGACCGCCGTCAAGCAAGGGAGCGCTGCATGAACGCCGTTGAAAACATTTTTGCAGGCCCGCCAGCCGGACAGGCGGTGCTGGCCGCCGAGCAGGCTGTGGACGAACGGGACGGCCGCTATCTGCGCCAGGCCATCGCGCTGTCGCGCACCGCGCGCGAGCGGGGCAACCGGCCTTTCGGTTCGGTCATCATCGGTGCCGATGGGACGGTGCTGGGCCAGGGCTGGAACAGCAATGGCGAAACCGGTGATTGCACGGCCCATGCCGAGGTGCAGGCCATCCGCGACGCCTGCCAGCGCCACGACCGCGCCACGCTGGAGACGGCCACCATCTATGCGTCCGGCGAGCCCTGTGTGATGTGCGCCGGCGCCATCTTCTGGGCCAATATCCGCCGCGTGGTCTATGGCATCGACGACCGCCGCTTGCGCGTGTTCCGCGGCGAGCGCCTGGACCAGCGCGACGTGGAGCTTTCCTGCCGCGATGTGTTCCGTGCGGCGCCGTTTGCCATGGAGTGCACCGGCCCGTCCCTGATCGACGAAGCCACCGCCCCGCATGTGGGGGCGTGGAAGGCGTAAGCGGAGAGCGCGGGGTGGATGGCTGTTTGAGGGGATGTGCCGCGCCGGTTGAAAAATCCTTTTCAGCCGGCCGGGCGCACCACTTTGCGCACCCGCGTCACTGCACCACCACGGCCGTGCCGCTGGCGCTGACCATCAGCATGCCGTTGCCCTGGCCCAGCACCTCGTAGTCCAGGTCCACGCCGACCACGGCGTTCGCGCCCAGGGCGGCTGCGCGCTCCTGCAGTTCGCGCAGCGCAATCTCGCGTGCCTTCTGCAGCTCGCGTTCATAGGTGGCGCTGCGCCCGCCCACCAGATCGCGGATGCCGGCAAACATGTCCTTGAACATATTGGCGCCCAGGATGGCTTCGCCGGCCACCACCCCGCAATACCGGGTGATGGATTGGCCTTCGATGCTGGGGGTGGTGGTCACGATCATGGCGGCAGCTCCTGGCAGGGTTGAACAAGACCGGGACCATGGGCCCCGGATGCCGGCAGCTTAGCAGCCGGGGCATGGAACCCGTGCCACTGGATGCGGCCTTGCGCCGTTCCGGTGCACGCCACTGCGGCTTTATTGCCCGTGGCCAGGCTGCAGATCCACGGCGCGCTGTGCGGCGGTGTGCACGCGCAGCTGGAAGACATCGGGCCGCGCGTAGTGGCCCACCGGGTCGAAGTCCATCTGCATGCGCGGAATCTCGTCCAGATCGATCTCGGCGGTCAGCAGGGCGTCCTCGCTATACACCGGTCCGGCCAGGATGCGCCCGGCCGGGCTGATGATCACGCTGCCGCCGCGCATCAGCACCGTGTCGTCGGCGGCCGGCAGGCGGTTGTGCATGGCATCCATGGGGAACTGGCTGCGGCGCAGGTGCTGGCAGGCCGACAGCACAAAGCAGCGTCCTTCCATGGCGACGTGCTGCATGCTGTTGACCCAGGTGTCGCGGTCGTCCGCGGTGGGCGCGCAGTACAGGGCCACACGCTGCTGGTACATGGCCATGCGCAGCGCGGGCATGTAGTTTTCCCAGCAGATCACCGCACCCAGCTTGCCGTGGGGCGTGTCGATGGCCTGCAGCGTGGAGCCGTCGCCATAGCCCCAGACCAGGCGTTCCAGCGCCGTGGGCATCAGCTTTCGGTGGTGGCCCAGCACCGTGCCATGGCCATCCGCGCCGCGGCCCAGGTAGGCGGCGGTGCAGTACAGCGTGCCGCCGTCGCGCTCGATGATGCCCACGCACACGGTCAGGTCCAGTTCGCCCGCGGTCTGGGCCAGGGCCGCCAGCTCGGGGCCGTCCAGCGTGACTGCGGCTTCGTAGTACTTCTGGTAGTCGGCCCGGCCCTCGGGCGTGCGGGCGCCGATGAAGATGTGGAAGTCCGCCCCCTTGGGGTAGCCGCCGATATAGGCCTCGGGAAACACCAGCACCCGGGCACCCTGGCGGGCGGCCTCGTGCATCAGGCGCTGGGCCTGGGCCACGGTGGCGGCGGTATCGAACAACACGGTGGCGGTCTGTGCCACGGCGACGGTCACATTGCGGGTCATTGCGGTCCTCCTGAACAGATGCCTGCCAGTGTGGACAGTCGCGGCGCTGCAACACAGTCACCTGGGCGGCGTTGTGCGGGTTCTCCCCCGGGGACCGACGGCATGGTGGCCGCTGCGTGATGCTGCTATGCACAAATTTGGATTGTGGTTTATACTTATGTCTACGGGTTAACACTTATCGGGTTTAACCCTAGGAGTGGCCGTCGAGATGCAGCCATTCCCACCCTCAGTGGAAGTGCATCTCTCCGTAGCATTACGAAAGAAGGTCTGTCATGCGCCAAGCTATCAACTCTCTGATCAACTTCATCCACGAAGCCCGCGAGGCCCACCTGGAAGTCGCCAGCCAGTAAGCCCCTGCGGCTTGCCGCGCCCGCCGCGCGGTCACTTCCCGGCGGACAGGGTGCCCTGGCGGCACCCCAGCAATATGCCCTTCAGCACCGGCTGCAGGGCATTTTTGTTGCCTGCTGCCGTTCGGCGGCAGGCCGAAGGGGCACAACCATGCGGTCTGCTCCAGAACTCTGAATGTCAGTGATGGGGCTGGGTGGCGGCGGATCGTGCGGCGCGCGCTGCCCGGGATGGTTTTTTGTGCTGCGTCGTCGTCGCTGCCGCTGGGCATGGCAGACTTGCCCTCCATGTCCGCCCCCACGCTTCTCGTCGCCGACGACCACCCGCTGTTTCGCGCCGCCGTGATGCATGTGCTGCGCGAACGCCTGCCGCAGTACGCCATTGTGGAAGCCGCCAGTGCCGCCACCCTGGGCGCCGCGCTGCAGACCCACCCCGAGGTGGAACTGGTGCTGCTGGACCTGGCCATGCCCGGTGCGCGCGGTTTTTCCGTGCTGCTGCATGTGCGTGGCGAGTACCCGGAGATCCCGGTGGTCATCATCTCCTCCAATGACCACCCCCGTGTCATCCGCCGTGCCCAGCAATTCGGGGCGGCGGGCTTCATCCCCAAATCCACACCGGCCGACACCATGGGTGCGGCACTGGACGCGGTGCTGGCCGGAGACAACTGGTTTCCGCCCATGGTGGCCGAACGCTCCGAGGCCGATGCCGCACTGGCCGCCCGCCTGGCACAGCTCACGCCCCAGCAGTTCCGTGTGCTGCTGTGCCTGGCCGACGGCCTGCTGAACAAGCAGATCGCCCATGAACTGGGCCTGGCCGAGAACACCGTCAAAGTGCATGTGACGGCCATTCTGAAAAAACTGGAATGCTATTCACGCACCCAGGCAGCGGTGCTGGTCAAGAGCCTGGAAAACGACCAGGAGATGTGATGCCGCTGTGGTGGCAGGTCGGCTGCCACCGGTCCGGTCGCCGTGTCCGCACACGGCGGGGGCCGGCGTTGCGTCCGTGCGGGATCCGCTACAGTCCGGATGCCCCTGTGCGGGCAAAACGCGCCATGGCCGCCATTCGGCGTTATCGTGTGGTGATGTTGCAAATGAAAAAAGCCATCTCCCTGGGTGCGGCCTGCGCTGCGGTCGCTTTGTTCATGCCTCTGGGCGCACAGGCGCTGTCGCTGGGTCCGTTGAACCAGTCGGTGCTGCTGCACATCCCTGCCCGGGACGTGCCGGATTTCCGGGCCTTCATCGGCAAGGCCTTGAATGAAGGCCAGGCCGGCGTGGCCCAGGAATGGAACAGCAGCGCCCGCAGCAGCAAGCAGCCCGTGAAGGTGCAACTGACGCCGGGTGCCACCGTCGCCACGCAGTCGGCCGGCCAGTGCCGTCTGCTGTCGGCCAAGGTCAGCCAGCGCCAGCAGACCGAGAGCTGGAACGTCTGGTTCTGCCTGCAGGCCGACGGCGCCTGGAAGATCAGCGGTCTGGAATAAACGCCGAACACGGCGGCGCGGTGGACGCGCCCACGTGCCAAACGGGTGTGGGCCACGGCGTGGCCCGCTTGTGGTTTTCCCGCCCGCGCCACCGTGTGCGGGGCAGATTTTTCCTGTCTGCAGCAAAGGCTGGTGCATATGACGTTTCCCGCCGGTTCCGCCTCTTCTTTGCCCTGGCGCCTGGGCCCCATCCGCGCCTTGGCCTGCCCCTGCAGCAGTGCCATGTGCCAGCGTCTGCACCACCGGGTGAGTGAAGATCTGTCGCGCCGCCGCTTTCTGGGCGGCATGGCGGCCATGCTGGCACCGTTTGCCCTGCCGGGCACGGCTGCGGCTGCCAGCGATGACCGCCCGCTGCTGTTGACGAATCTGCGCCTGTTCGATGGCACGGGCAAGCCGGTGCGCCATGGCGTGCAGGTGCTGGTCCAGGGCCAGAGGATCGCCGATCTGCTGCCCGCCGCCGCCACGGTGGAAGGTGCACGGGTGCTGGATTGCCAGGGCAAGCTGGTCATGCCCGGCCTGATTGATGTGCACTGGCACACCATGCTGGCGGGCGTCTCGCAGATGGTGGCCATGACAGCCGATCTGGGCTATCTGTACCTGGTGGCGGCGCAGGAGGCGCAGCGTACGCTGCTGCGTGGTTTTACCTCGGTGCGCGACGCAGGCGGGCCGGCGTTCGCGCTCCAGCGCGCCATCGATGAAGGCCTGGTGGCTGGGCCGCGCATCTTCCCCAGCGGGGCCATGATTTCGCAGACGTCGGGCCACGGGGATTTCCGCCTGCGCAGTGATCTGCCGCGCGCCGACGGCGCACCGATGAGCCTGGTGGAGAACACCGGCGTGGCCATGATCGCCGACGGCGAAGCGCAGGTGCTGCGCCGTGTGCGCGAGCAGCTGATGCTGGGGGCCACACAGATCAAGATGTTGGCCGGCGGCGGGGTGGCCTCGCAGTACGACCCGCTGGACAGCACGCAGTTCACGGAGCGCGAGCTGCGCGCCGGCGTGGAGGCGGCCAGCGACTGGAACACCTATGTGATGGCGCATGTGTACACCTCCAAGGGCATACAGCGGGCCATCCGCGCCGGGGTGAAATGCATCGAGCACGGGCAGCTGGCCGACGAGGCCACCGTGCGCATGATGCGCGACGAAGGCGTGTGGTGGAGCCTGCAGCCCTTTTTGCAGGACGAGGACAGCAACCCCTATCCCGACCCTGCCCGCCGTGCCAGCCAGAAGCAGGTGGCCGAAGGCACGGTCAACGCCTATGCCATGGCGCAGAAGTACGGTGTGCATACCGGCTGGGGGACGGACATTCTGTTCAACCCCAAGAACACGGCTGGCCAGGGCCGGCATCTGGCCAAGCTGACGCGTTTCTACGATCCGCTGACCCTGCTGGGCCAGGCCACGGGGACCAATGGCGCACTGCTGGCGCTGTCGGGTGAACGCAATCCCTACCCCGGCATGCTGGGCCGCATTGCCCAAGGCGCCTGGGCCGACCTGCTGGTGGCCGATGGCGACCCGGCGGTGAACCTAGACTTTCTGGCCGATCCCGGGCAGCACCTGCGTGTGATCATGAAAGGCGGCCAGATCCACAAGAACACGCTGTAAACGCTGCGGCGCGGCCGGTTCCGCGCGCTCCGAGCGCCTGGTGGTCGGGGCCAGACGCACAGCCCGCTGCCACAGGGACGGCGGCCCCACCGCCAGCAGGGGTGTCAGCCCAAAATGTCACAATAGGAAACATTAATCCCCGCCATTGCCCTGCCCGTGCTTTGACTATGACCCCGCCCGATTCTCCTGCGAACACGACGGACAGCCGCCTGCTGTGGGGGCCGGAAGCGGCGGGCGACACCGACTATGCGGCGCGGTGGCGGCGGCGCACCTGGCAGCTGCATGGCTCCGTCGTGCTCAGCCATCTCTATGCGCTGCTGCTGTTCGTCGGCCATGCCTGGGCGGGCTATGCACCCTGGCAGGCGCTGGGCTGGTATGCGCTGTGGATTGGGGCCGGCATGGGCTTCATCACTTGGGCCTACGCCAGTGGCTGGAGCCAGACCCGGCGCGATCCCGGCATGTTTCTGGCGCACCAGCTGATTGCCATCAGCGGCACCCTGGGCCTGTGGATGGCTGCGCCCCAGGTGGCCTTCCAGGCCATGGTCATGCTGCTGGCCTTCAGCGCCGACGGCTTTCTGGCGCGGCGGCGCACCAGCTTCTGGATGACCTGGGGCTGCACCCTGGTGGCCGTGGCCGCCATCGTCTACGTCCTGGGCCCGCAGATGCGCATGACCACCGACACCCCCGCCGGCCAGCTGCTGGCTGTGGCAGTGATGGTGGGAGGGGTGTTCCGCTGCAGCCTGCTGGTCACCTATTTTCGCGGCATGCAGTACCGGCTGCGCGGTGCCCATGACCAGCTGGCCGGCGCACTGGCCCGGATCGAAAGCCTGGCCCGCAGCGACGAACTCACCGGCGTGGCCAACCGCCGCGGCGTGATGGAGCGGCTGCAGCAGGCGCAGCAGGCCGTGGAACGCCAGGGCACGCCGCTGTGCGTGGCGCTGCTGGACATCGACCACTTCAAGCAGATCAACGACCGCTACGGCCACGACGGTGGTGACACCGTGCTGCGCGCTTTCGGCCAGTTGCTGGCCGCCCAGGTACGTGCCATCGACTGCGTGGGCCGCTACGGCGGAGAAGAATTTCTGCTGGTGCTGCCCGGCACCACGCCCAGCCAGGCCCAGGTGCTGCTGGAGCGCGTGCGCCAGCACATTGCCGAGCTGCCCTGGGCCCAGCTGGTGCATGCCGACCTGCAGGTGCACTGCACTGTGGGCCTGAGTGCCTACCGCCTCGGCGAACCGACGGAAGCCGTCATCTCCCGGGCCGACGCGGCGATGTATGCCGGCAAGGCAGCCGGGCGCAACCTTATCGTGCTGGAGGATGCACCGGCGCTGGCCCCCGCGGGGTTGCCTCCAGCCGGCGTGCCGGAAGGGACTGCGGCGCAGAGGGACCCAGCTTCAGCGAAAGTGGAGTGAGTGCGTTGGAGCACTGCAGTACCACGCGCGGGTGCGCGAACCGCTGTGTGCCGGGGCTGGTAACCGACCGGCTGCAGGGTTCGCCCTCGGCCGCATGCGGCCGATGGGCCCGCGTCAGACCGTGATCGTGCCGCTCAGATAGCGGGCACAGTGGCCCGACACCTGCACCGTGGTGTCGCCCACCTCGCAGAACAGCGTGCCCGTGCGCTGCGAGACCTGGTGGCCCACCAGGCTGTTTTTGCCCAGTTGTCCGGCCCAGTAGGGGGCCAGTGCCGCGTGGATGGAGCCGGTGACTGGATCTTCAACCCCGCCATTGGCCGGCCAGAAATAGCGGCTGACAAAGTCATAGGGTGCGCCGGCTGGTGCCGGGGCGGTGACCACCACATCCAGCGGTCCCAGCATGGTGAGCTTGTCCAGATCCGGCTGCACCTGGCGCACATCGGCTTCCGAGGCATACACCGCCACATAGGCCTGCTGATTGACCAAGTAGGCCAGCGGGCGCGGGGTGAGTCCGTCGACCAGCGCGGCCGGCGGGGCCTCCACGGGCCGGGCATCCCGGCGGGGGAAGGTCATCTGGATGCGTCCTTCGGCCTCCTGTGTGGCCGTGACGTTGCCGACGGCCGCCGCCCAGAACGTGATGCTGCGCAGGGCGGCATCGGCCGCGAACAGCACGAATGCACTGGCCAGCGTGGCATGGCCGCAGAAGTCGATTTCCTTGAGCGGGGAGAACCAGCGGATCTCAAAGGCGGAGCGTTCGGCGCTCCAGACCAGGAAGGCGGTTTCCGACAAATTGTTCTCGGTGGCGATGGCCTGCAGTGTGGCGGCAGGCAGCCAGGCCTCCAGCGGCACAACGGCCGCCTGGTTGCCCTTGAAACGCTCGGGGGTGAAGGCGTCGACGATGTGGATGGGAAGTTGCATGGACACGGAACCGGATAAGGGGTTTTTCTATGCGCCGCAGCGGGGAGGCCACAGGCGCGCGCACGACGGATATCCAGTCCGGCATTCTAGGATGCGCCTTCGCTGCAGCTTTTCGGCACCCATGCGCGGTGCGTTCCGCTCCGCGGCCTTACCTGCCTTATCCGCCTTATCCGCCTTCCCGCCCCCGGACCAGGGTCTGGCTCATCAATGCCCGCAGCGCCGGCGGCCGGACCGGCTTGGCCAGAAATCCCCAGCCGCGCTCGGCGGCCTGGCGGCGCAAGGTGGCGTCGCGCTCGGCGGTGAGCAGGATGACGGGGGGCGCACTGCCCCAGCGTTCGCACAGCTGGGTGTAGACATCCGGGCCGTAGAACGCGCCCAGGTGCACGTCCAGCAGCACCAGCTGGGGGGCATTGCCGGGGGCGGCCTCGGCCAGCGCTTCGGGGGCACCGCCGGCAAAAGGCAGCTGGCAGCCCCAGCGTTGCAGCAGGGCGCAGGTGGCGGCGCGGGTGGACGGGTCGTCTTCCACATACCAGGCGCAGGCACCGTGCAGCGGGCCGGTGTCCGGTTGCTGCACATGGCTGGGCACGGGCTGCGGGGCCAGCGCGGTGGCGTCCCCTAGCGGCACGGTGACCCAGAACACGCTGCCCTTGCCCAGCTGGGAGCGCAGGCCGATCTCGTGGCCCAGCAGGCGGCCCAGACGCTCGACGATGGCCAGGCCCAGGCCGGTGCCGCGGTCGTCGGCGTGGCCTTCGTCCAGGCGGCGGAATTCCTCGAACACCTCCTGCTGCAGGCTCTCGGGAATGCCGGGCCCCTGGTCGTGCACCTCGATGCGCAGCTGCTGGCCGACGCGGCGGCAGCCGACGACGATGCGGCCCTTGCGCGTGTAGCGGATGGCGTTGGAGACAAAGTTCTGCAGGATGCGGCGCAGCAGCGCCTCGTCGCTGTGCACCACATAGTGCGTGGGCAGGCAGCGCAGGGTCAGGCCTTCGCTTTCGGCCTGCATGCCGAAGTTGTTCTGCACCACTTCCAGCAGGGCGTTCAGCGCGAAGTCACGCACATGGACTTCCAGCTGGCCGGACTCCATGCGCGCAATGTCCAGCAGGCTGGTGAGGATGGCGTCCTGCGAGGCCAGGGCCTGGTCGATGCTGTGCGCCACCTGGCGGCCGGCTGCGTCGTGCAGGTGGCCGGGCAGCAGGCTGGTGTACATGCGCGCGGCATTCAGCGGCTGCAGCAGGTCGTGCACGGCGGCATTCACAAAACGGGTCTTGTAGCGGTTGGCGCGCTCGGCCTCCTGCTTGGCGGCATCCAGATCGCGGGTGCGCTCGGCAATGCGTTTTTCCAGCGTGTCCGCCAGGGAGCGCAGTTCGCGCGCCGCGTTCTTGTAGCTGGTGATGTCGGCGTAGCTGGTGACAAAGCCGCCGCCGGGCAGTGGATTGCCGCGAATCTCCAGCACCGTGCCATCGCCCTTGGCGCTTTCGTGCAGGTGGGGCTTGCCGCTGCGCAGATGCTGCAGGCGGCGCTGGATGGCACCTTCCACCGGGCCGCTGCCCAGCAGACCGCGTCGGGCGTTGTGGCGCAGCAGGTCTTCGATGGGATGGCCCACGCGCATCAGCTCGGCCGGATAGCGGAACAGTTCCACGTAGCGGGAGTTCCAGGCCACCAGGTTCAGGTCGGCATCGATGATGACCACGCCCTGGGGCAGGTGCTCCAGGCTGGGGGAGAGGCCGGTGTCGGTGGTGCGGGCGGCCTGCTGGGCGGCCTGCAGAATGCCGTCCTGGGCGGTGCGCAGTTCCTGGGCATGCTGGTGCAGCACGGTTTCCAGCTCCTGGCGGCTGCGCAGGCGCAGGCGGGTGATGCGCTGGCGCTGGCGCACAAACAGCCACAGCAGGCACAGCGCCAGCCAGGCGCCGCCGGCGGCGGCGGCGGCCCAGCGGCTGGTGGTGCGACTGGCATCGGTGTTGTGCAGCAGGTGCAGCTGCCAGCGGCTGGCGGGCAGAAGCTGGGTGTGCCACAGGGTGCGGCCGGGCAGTGCCGGCTCCTGCAGCCGGGCCAGGGTGCCGCCATGGTCCAGCTGCTCCTCCACCTTGTAGCGCAGCGGGCGCAGCGGCTGGTTGGCGTACTGGCGGGTGGCGGCCAGCTCGGCCTCGTCGGCCGCGCTCAGCGGCTGCAGCAGGCGGTAGCGCCAGTCATCGCCGCTGGCCAGAAAGACCACGCCGTGCGCATCCGATGCCAGCACCGTGTCGGGCACCTGCAGCCATTCGCTCTCCAGCTCGTGCAGCAGGATCTTGATGGCCACCAGGCCGGTGATGCGGCCATGCTCGTCTTCGATCGCGCGCGACAGAAAGTAGCCGGCCAGGCCGGTGGTCATGCCGATGCCGTAAAAGCGCCCGCTGCCCTGGGCCAGGGCCTGCTGCACATAGGGCCGGAAGCTGTAGTCCTCGCCCACATTGCTGCGCGCATCGCGCCAGTTGCTGGCGGCCAGAGCCTTGCCGTGCAGATCGATCAGGGTCAGCGTGGAGGCCTGGCTGACGCCGTTGGCCAGCTCCAGCTTGCGGTTCAGATGGTCCACCTGGGACGGGCTGAGCGGCTGGTCCAACGCCTGGTGCAGGGCGCTGCGCAGTTCGGGGTCCAGCGAGAGCACTTCGGGCAGGGTGCGGTAGCGGTCGATGCGCTGGGCCAGTGCCTGGGCGTACAGGCCCAGCTGGCGCTGCACGTTTTCACTTTCACCGCGCAGTGCATGCTGCCAGGCCAGCTGGTAGGCCAGGGTCATGCACAGGCACATGCCGCCCAGCAGGATCAGCAGGGTCCAGGCCGGGTGGCGGCGGGGCGAGAACAGGTTGAAGGAGCTCACGGTGTGGTGCGGTGCAGTGGCGCCGGTGGGCGCGAGAAGGGCGGAACGGCAGGCCTGACCCCAGCCCGGCGTGGCCTGGGGGTGACATGGTGCATTAGGTGTTTACCCTTGGTTGTCTGCATTTTGCCTAGGGAAGCCTCTGCGTCTAATACCAATAGGTTATCGGCACGGAAAACGGACCGCAGTCCAATGCGGGCAGTGGTGCACCGAGGTGGTGCATTTTTTGCGTTTTCAGGAGCCTGCGTCATGCACGCCATTCCCACCGAAACCATCCAGACGCTGCGCAAGCCGTTCTACCGCCAACTGTACTTCCAGGTGGTGTTCGCCATCATCATCGGCGTGCTGCTGGGCTATTTCGAGCCCGCCTACGGCGAGGCCATGAAGCCGTTTGGCGATGCCTTCATCAAGCTGATCAAGATGATCATCGCGCCGGTGATCTTCTTGACCATCGTCACCGGCATCGCCAGCATGACGCACCTGAGCGCTGTGGGCCGCGTGTTCGGCAAGGCCATGGCCTATTTCCTGACCTTCTCCACGCTGGCGCTGGTGGTGGGCCTGATCGTGGCCAATGTCATGCAGCCCGGTGGCGGCATGCACATCAACGTGGCCGATCTGGACCAGACCGCCGTCAAGGGCTATGTGGCCAAGACCCACGACATGACGGTGACCGGCTTTGTGATGGATATCATCCCCAAGACCCTGGTCAGTCCCTTCGTCGGTGACAACATCCTGCAGGTGCTGCTGGTGGCCGTGCTGTTTGGCGTGTCCCTGGCCCTGGCCGGCGAAGGCGGCAAGCCGGTGCTGAACTTCCTGGAATCGCTGACCAAGCCCATCTTCAAGCTGGTGAACATCGTGATGAAGGCCGCCCCCATCGGTGCCTTCGGCGCCATGGCCTTCACCATCGGTAAGTTCGGTCTGGGTTCGCTGGTCAACCTGGCCGAGCTGGTGCTGACGTTCTACATCACCTCTGCCCTGTTCGTGCTGGTGATATTGGGTGCCGTGGCCCGCTTCTGCGGTTTCTCCGTGGTCAAGCTGATCAAGTACCTGAAGGACGAGCTGCTGCTGGTGCTGGGTACCTCGTCTTCCGAATCGGCCCTGCCTTCGCTGATGCACAAGATGGAGAAGGCCGGCTGCAGCAAGTCCGTCGTTGGTCTGGTGGTGCCCACCGGTTACTCCTTCAACCTGGACGGCACGAACATCTACATGACGCTGGCGGCGCTGTTCATTGCCCAGGCCACCGACACCCACCTGACGCTGGGCCACCAGATCGCGCTGCTGCTGGTTGCCATGCTGTCGTCCAAGGGCGCGGCCGGTGTGACCGGCGCCGGCTTCATCACCCTGGCCGCCACCCTGGCCGTGGTGCCCGAAGTGCCCGTGGCCGGTATGGCCCTGATCCTGGGCGTGGACCGCTTCATGTCGGAATGTCGTTCGCTGACCAACTTCATCGGCAATGCCGTGGCCACCGTGGTGGTGTCCAAGTGGGAAAATGCCCTGGACCACGACAAGCTGGACGCTGCACTGTCGGGCAACCCGGTGGAGCTCGAGGAACCCGGGCACCGCGCCCATGCCTGAGCACGGTCGGTAGCCTGCGGGCTGCTGCGCTCGGCCACTGCGTAGCAGTGCCATCCAAAAAAACCGCCCTGGCTGGGAAGCCGGGGCGGTTTTTTTATGGGGTGGTGCTTCTGGTTGGAAGCTCCCGGGCGCTGTGGCCGCGACCCGGGTTACCCGGGGCTCACCCCTGCGGGTAGGCCACCGCCGGTGCCACGGTGCTGCACAGCTCCCCGAAGCCGATGCGGATGCCGCCCTGGTGGGCCTGGGCGCTGAAGCGCAGTGTGTCGCCGTCTTCCAGAAAGCGGCGTGCTTCGCCGGTGAGCAGGTGCAGCGGCTCCTGGCCGTTGCGCGTCATCTCCAGCATGCAGCCCAGGGCATCGTGGTCGGTGCCGCTGATGGTGCCGGTGCCCAGCAGGTCGCCCACACGCAGATTGCAGCCGCTGCCGGTGTGGTGGGCGATCAGCTGCTCGAAGCTCCAGTACAGGTGCTGCAGATTGCTGCAGCTGATGGGTGTGGCACGGTCGGCGGTGCCGGGCTGCAGGCTCACGGACAGCTGCACGTCGTAGGAATGGCGCTGGGCTTGCTGCAGATAGGGCAGCACGGTGGGCTGCTGCGGCGGCAGTGCCACACGGAAGGGCTGCAGCGCGTCCAGCGGGACCACCCAGGGCGAGATCGATGTGTGGAAGGCCTTGGCCTGGAACGGGCCCAGCGGGGCATATTCCCAGCGCTGCACCTCGCGCGCGCTCCAGTCGTTGAGCAGCACCACGCCAAAGATGGCGTCCTGTGCCTGTGCAACGGGCAGAGGCTGGCCCAGCTCAGTGTCACGGCCAATGAAGACGCCAATCTCCAGTTCGAAGTCCAGCGACTGCGTGGGCCCCCAGCTGGGCCCCTCCTTGCCGGGCAGCTGGCCGTTGGGGCGCACCACCGGCGCACCGCCCAGCATGACGCTGCTGGCGCGGCCATTATAGCCGATGGGGATGTGCTTCCAGTTGGGCGGCAGGGCGTTGGCCGGGTCGCGGAACAGGCAGCCGCAGTTGTAGGCGTGGTTTTCCGAGGCATAGAAGTCGGTGAAGCCGCCGATGGCGAACGGCAGGTGCATCCGGGCTTCGGCCTGGGGAACCAGCAGCTGCGTGGCCTGCGGGTAGGTGGCCAGTGGCGAGCCTTCCTGCAGCAGCGCGGCCAGCTCGGCCCGCAGGGCGGTCCAGCGCGTGCGGCCCAGGGCGGCCAGCGCGTTCAGTGTGGGCTGCAGCAGGGCGTCTGCCGACACGCTGACCAGCAGACCGGCCTGAGCGGCAGCGGCCAGGTCCAGGATCTGGTCACCAATGGCCACGCCCACGCGGGGCCGGGGCGCCCGGGCGGTGTTGAAGATGCCGTAGGGCAGGTTCTGGAGCGGAAATTCCGAGTCCTGGGCGCCAGGCACAAAGGCGCGCAAAGCAAAGTCGATGGTGTGCATGGGGGATGCAAAAGAAGAGGGGGCGGGGTGGACTGGCGCGGAGGGCACCGCGCAGTCCCGCGCGGAGTAGGGAAAGCGGCGGGTGCTGCGGTGGCGGTGCAGCACCTGCAGGGGGCTCAGCGCACCGGGCGGGGACCATCGACGTAATGGCTCAAACGCTCCATCACGCGGTAGAGGTGGCGGTCGCGTTCGTTCTGCAGCTCCAGCATGGTCTGGGTGCCGTAGTCGAAGAAGCCCTGGCCGGTGGCCACGCCCAGGTGGCCGTCGTTGACACGGTCCAGCAGGTGCTTGGGCACTTCCTCGAACGGCGGGTCCTGGAAGTCGGGGTCGCGGAAATTGCGCACGCTCAGGCCCAGACCGGTGAAGTCGTAGCGCTGCACCACGCCCAGCACCTGCATGCGCGGGGCAATGCTGGCGCGCACGGCGATGTCCATGTCTTCCGGGCTGATGACGCCGCTTTCCAGCAGGTGGAAGATTTCGCGGCCCAGCAGGCGCTGCAGGCGGTTGATGACAAAGCCGTTGACCATCTTGTTCAGGCGCACCGGTGTCTTGCCCACGGCGCGGAGCACCTCGCAGGTCTGCTGCATCAGCGTGTCGGTGTGCGGGGCCGAACCCACCACTTCCACCAGCGGAATGATCTGGGCCGGCGCAAACCAGTGCGCCACCACCAGGCGGCCGCGCATGCTGGCGTCGCTGAGGGCGAACACATCCAGCGACGAGGTGTTGCTCCAGGTGATGACCGTGGGCTTGCCGATGCGGGCGATGGTGTCGAAGACCTGGCGCTTGACCTCCTTGTTCTCGGACACGGCTTCGATCACCAGGTCCGCGCGGGCGATGGCCACGTCACTGCCCACATGACCTTGCACGCGGGCCAGGGCAGCGTCGGCGGCCTCCTGCGTCAGCAGCTGTTCGCTGACTTTCAGCGCCAGGCCGTCGCGCAGCGATTGCATGCCTTTGGCAAGGCCGGCCTCGTGGATTTCGCACAGATCCACCTGGTAGCCGTGTTCGGCAAACACCAGGGCAATGCCGGGGCCCATGACGCCGGCACCCAGCACAGTGACGCGGCTGGTGCCGGGCGTGAAGGGCTGGCTGCCCAGTTGCAGATCAGAGGTGGCGGGAGCGAGAGGGGGGAGAGATGTCATGGCGTTGTCAGCAGATCACAGGGTTATTGGCCCGCCAGGCGGGTGATGATGGTTTTTTCTTTGGCGTAGGTGTCGGCGGCCCAGGCCGTGTAGGCCTTGCTGCCGCGGTAGTTCAGCTCGACGCCCAGCATGCGGGCCTGCTGGATGAAGTCGGGGTCCTGCATGACCTCGCGCACCGTGCTGTCGAGCTTGTCGACGATGTCCCTGGGCAGGCCGGCCGGGCCGGCAATGCCCAGCGGCGAAGCCATTTCCACGGGATAGCCGGCCTCCTTGAGCGTGGGGACTCCGGGGAAATCCGGCGAGCGCTCGGCACCGGCCACGGCCAGCACGCGCGCTTTCTTGGATTCGACGAACGGCAGGATGGTGCTGGTGGCGCTGATGATGTCCACATGCCCGCCCAGCAGGGCGTTGATGGCCTCGGCATCGCCCTTGTAGGGCACAAAGGTCCATTGCAGCTGGGCGGCACGCGCCAGCTCGGTCATGGCCAGATGGTTGGAGCTGTACTGGGCCGAGCCGGCATAGGAGTATTTGTCGGGCGACTTCCTGGCGTCGGCCACCAGTTCCTGGATGCTCTTCCACGGCGCGCTGTAGGGCACGGCAATGGCGTAGGTGTAGTTCATCACCGTGGCGATGTACGACAGGTCCTTGAGCGGGTCGTACTGCACCTTGGTCAGGTAGGGCTGGCGGAAGACCGACAGCGGCACCAAGGTCAGGCTGTAGCCGTCTGGCCGGGTGCGCACCATCTGCGTCACGCCCAGGGTGCCGGCCGCCCCCGGCTTGCTCTCCACAATGAAGGGCTGACCCAGCTTCTTGCCCATGCGGTCGGTCAGCGCGCGGGCCAGGGCGTCGGTGCTGCCCCCGGCGCCATAGGGGACGATCAGCGAGATCGGCTTGCTGGGGTAGGGGGATGCAGTCTGGGCCGCCGTACTGGCGGTCAGACCCAGTCCCAGGGCGGCGGCGGCGGCCAGGCGCACAGGCAAGAGGGCACGGAACGTGAATGGCATAAGGTCTCCTTTGATGTATTTATTAATGCCGGAGAATGATTTACTTCACTAAATCAAAATCCAGTCGTATATATCGGCTGTCATAATGCACACAGGCCCAATAAATCAATTTATTCTCCGTGTCATAAATGCTGCGGGTAATTTCTGCCACCGGTGAACCCACCGGAATATGCAGATGGGCGGCCGTGTCATCCCCGGCGGAAATGATGGTGATGCTCTGCTTGCCGGACTGGATGTGTGTCTGGCGGTCATTGCCCAGCACGGTGAGGACGGCCTGCTGGCGGATTTCAGTTTTCAGCCGCCGATAAATGCTGGCTTCCAGAAAAACCCGGCTGTAGCACACGCGAATACCTTGTCGTGAATACACGCGCTCCAGCAGATAATATTTCTGGTTCTGGCCCGCCTGCGTGCCGCACCAGGCCGGCAGCGGCCAGGCTGCTTCTCTGGCGGTGTTGAGCGACACCGTCAAGGCATTCAGATTGCCGCGCGCCACCAGTTCTTCCCAGGTGGTGCCCACGACGAATTTCTGCGGCGCATTGGCGGGCAGGTCCTGGATGAACGTGCCCTTGCCGCGGGAGCGCACCAGCAGGCCTTCGCTTTCGAGCTCCGCCAGCGCACTGCGCACGGTGACGCGGCCCACACCGAATTCGCGCATCAGCATTTCCAGCGTCGGCGTCTGTTCGCCACGCGGCCACAGGCCGGTTTCCACGCGGCGGCGGAAGATGGTGGCCAGCTGCAGGTACAGGGGCTGCTTGCCGATCGACCAGTCCGGCGTGAGTTTCTTTGGTTTCATAGTTCTATTGTTAGAACTATAGGAAAGTATGGAGATTGGGGTTAACCCTTGGGTGTTGGCGCGTCTGCGTCGGGCTGGGGTGGTGTATCACCTGTGCCGGCGCGGTCTGCCACCGCGCTCACTGCACTTCCTGTGGCACGGTCCGGCTTGTTGCTGAGCCGCCACCTGCGGTGCGCACGGCCGCGCGTGCGGCTAGCGCGGGCCGTGCCGCTGCCGGGAGCGCGGCAGATCGCGCAGCAGCGGAGGCACGGCCAGGGCCAGCAGCAAGGCCGCCAGCGGCACCACGCAGACAAAGCCCAGGTGCTGAAAACCCAGTGCCCCGGCCATGCCGCCCAGCACAAACATCGCCAGCAGCCCCGCAGAGGCTTTCATTCGCGGCCAGTGGTGGGGCACGGGCTGCGCGCTGGCGCTGGCCCTGCGCTGCCACAGCAGCAGCTTGCCCAGTTCCATGCCCAGGTCGGTGATGTTGCCGGTCATGTGCGTGGTGCGCATGCTGCCGCCGGAGGTCTTCGAGCCGACGGCGTTCTGCAGTCCCATCATGAAGGACAGCAGCAGCACCGTCAGCGGTACGGCGAACGGGGTGTTCCAGCGCAGGGTGGCGGCGCCCATCAGGCCGAAGGGGAACAGCAGCAGCGCCTCCAGCATCAGCGGCAGGGCATAGACGCTGTGCAGATGGCGCTGGCGGCTCCAGTTCACCAGCACGGCGCAGGTGGCGGCCCCGGCCATGAAGGCCAGGATGGCGCCCAGCGCGTTCAGCAGCAGCCGGTGGTTGTCCAGTACCAGGGCATCGGCCAGCTGGGAGGCAAAGCCCGTCATGTGCGAGGTGTACATGTGCAGCACCAGAAAGCCGCCCGCGTTGATGGCGCCGGCCGTGAACGCCAGCACCAGGCCGAGGGTGAGGTTGGTGCCGGGGGTGCGGTGGCGGTTGGTGAGGTGGATCAGGTTGCGCATGGTGCTCCGGCACCCAGTATCGCGCAGCCCATGCGCCCCGACATCCCTCTGTGCGGCGGGCGCAACGCGGGTGTCAGGGCCGCAGCAGTTCCCAGGCCATGCGGATGCGCTGTGCGTCGCGACCCCATTTGCGGCTTTCGGGGAAGCGGCCGGCCCAGGCCATGCGGGCCACGCTGTCGCGCAGGGCCTGCTGGGCGGCGGGAGTCAGCGTCTGCACCCAGGCCTGCCACTGGGTGCGGGCGGCGGGCAGGGCGTCGGCAGCGTGCAGGATCCAGGCCGTGGAATGGGCAAAGCACAGCGCATCCCGCGCATGGCACAGCGGCAGCGGCAGGGCGGTGGCGGGGTCGTCTTCAAAGTCGATGTAGCCGATCACGCCATCCGGGCAGCGCACCAGGTTGCGGGCAAAGGCCTGGCTCAGGCAGGTGCCGGCCCGGTGGACCTTGGTGAGCGATTGCAGCCCCTGCTTCCACAGTGCCAGCACGGTGGCGCTGCCACGCGGCACGGCCTGTTCCATCTCGTTGCCCAGGCTGGGTGTGTTCTCGCCGGGGGCGCCCAGGTGGCGCATCAGAAAGCCGTCTTCGCAGGCGGCCAGCACCTCGGGCACGCGCAGGCCGCGGGCCGCCAGATCGCGCAGGCGGGCCACCTCGGTGGCAATCGCCACGCGCCCGCCCGGGTTGGGAACGGGGGTGAGCACCGGCACGCGCAGGCCGCGCGCCACGGCCCCCAGGAAGCGGTAGCGCCAGGCGGCATTACTACGGCCCACGCGCTTGAGCCACAGCGTTTCCGTGGGCTGCACATAGCGCACCACGCTGTGCGGCTGGAGGAGCACATGCTGCTGCAGAAAGGCGGCGTAATCCAGGGTGGGGACGGGCAGGTCGGTAGCGGGCACGGGCAGCGATCGAAAGGGAGACAAGGGCACAGGGCCCACCGGGGTCAGGCCGGTGTGCGGACAGCGGATTGTGCCGTTTTTGCGGCGCCTTACGTCGCCCTGGCCGGCCGGAGCCGTGGCGGCGCTCAGGCCTGGGGCACGTTCTGCGGGCGCTCGGCCGAAGGCGTCATCGGCGGCGGGGCGATGTGAAAGCTCTCCGCACAGGCGCGCGGCCAGTAGATCTGGAACACATTGTGCTGTCCATCCAGCGGCCCCAGCAGGGCGCCGGGCTGCACATGCAGCACCACATTCGACAGCAGGTGCACCTGGCTGTCGCCGGTGCGGCGCACGATGTGGTGGGGCGTGAAATCGCGCGGATGCTGCAGACCGGCGGCCTGCACCAGCTCCATCAGCGCGTGCAGGGTCTGGCGGTGGTAGTTGGCCACGCGCGTGGCCTTGTCGGGTACCACCAGGGCCTGCTGGCGCCGGGCGTCCTGGGTGGTGACGCCGGTGGGGCAGCGGCCGGTATGGCAGGTCTGGGCCTGGATGCAGCCCAGGGCCATCATGAAGCCGCGCCCGCAGTTGCACCAGTCGGCACCCAGCGACATCATGCGCGCGATGTCGAAGGCGGTGATCACCTTGCCGGCGGCACCCAGCCGGATGCGGTGGCGCAGGTTCACGCCGACCAGGGTGTTGTGCACCAGCAGCAGGCCTTCCTGCAGCGGCACGCCCACATGGTCGGTGAATTCCACCGGCGCTGCGCCGGTGCCCCCTTCGGCACCGTCCACCACGATGAAGTCGGGCGTGATGTCGGTCTGCTGCATGGCCTTGACGATGGCAAACCATTCCCAGGGATGGCCCACGCAGAACTTGAAGCCCACGGGCTTGCCGCCGGAGAGCTGGCGCAGCCTGGCGATGAACTGCAGCATCTCGAGTGGGGTGGTGAAGGCGCTGTGGCTGGACGGCGAAATGCAGTCTTCTCCCTCCGGCACGCCCCGGGCAGCCGCAATTTCCGCCGTGACCTTGGCGCCCAGCAGCATGCCGCCATGGCCGGGCTTGGCGCCCTGGCTGAGCTTGAGCTCGATCATCTTGACCTGCGGATCCAGCGCATTGGCGGTAAAGCGTTCCGCGCTGAAGCTGCCGTCGGCGTTGCGGCAGCCGAAGTAGCCGGAGCCGATTTCCCAGATCAGATCGCCGCCATGCACGCGGTGGTGCTGGCTGATGGAGCCTTCGCCGGTGTCGTGGGCGAAGCCGCCGGTGCGGGCGCCCTGGTTCAGCGCCAGGATGGCATTGGCCGACAGCGCACCAAAGCTCATGGCCGAGATGTTGAACACGCTGGCCTGGTAGGGCTGGGTGCAGGGCGCCACGCCCTCGTGTGGCTGGCCGGGGACGCCGCCGATCCAGGTGCGGAAGTCGTGCGAGGCCAGCGTGCTGGGCTGCAGCGAATGGTTCACCCATTCGTAGCCGTTGGCGCTGACATCCAGCTGGGTGCCAAAGGGGCGGCTGTCGGGCTGGCCCTTGCTGCGCTGGTAGACCAGGGAGCGCTGGGCGCGGGAGAAGGGCAGGTTCTCGTTGTCCGACTCGATGAAGTACTGCCGCATCTCGGGCCGGATCGACTCGAACAGAAAGCGCAGGTGGCCGATGATGGGATAGTTGCGCAGGATGGCGTGGCGGGTCTGGCGCAGGTCGAACCAGCCCACCAGGGCCAGGGCCAGCAGCAGGGCGGCGGCCAGCCACCACCACCAGCGCTGCCACAGCAGCGCAGCCGCCAGGCACAGCGCGCCGCCCAGGGCGCACAGCACCAGCGCGGTGTAACGGATGGGAAACAGCCCGCCGGAGCGGGTGGCGGCAGCAACCATGGGCAACTCCTGTGTACGGTGCACGGACATGGGGGGCGGGCTACACTGCCGCCCATTGGCTGGCGCGGCATGCGCCAACGGCCCCGCCCGGCGCAGCCCCGCACCTCTGCGGCAACTGGCTGCCGGGCCATCATAGAAGCCTTTGACGCGCAGGATCGCACCATGGAAAACACCACACCCGCCGAAGCTACGGCACAACCCGCTCTGAGCAACGAAGACCTGCAGGAACTGGACGAGCTGCTGGACAGCCTGCGCGAGCGTTCGGAAGAAGTGCCGCAGTGGGAGTTCTGCGACGGCTTCCTGACCGCCGTGGTCTGCACGCGCCGCCCCATCTCCGTGGGCGAATGGCTGCCCATGCTGCTGGGCGACGGTGAAGACCTGCAAGTGCCCGATGGCCAGCCCCTGCCCCAGCTGGAGGTGTTTGCCAGTGCCGAGCAGCAGGCCCGCTTTCTGGAACTGGCCCAGCGCCGCATCCACGAAATCCGTGTCCAGCTGGACACCGAAGTGAAGTCCCTGGCCGATGACGAAGCCTTCCAGCCCGAAGTGCTGGACACGCGCGGCGCCATCCTGGTGCTGCCCGAAGCCGAGCGCGCCGAGATCGAAGACGAGGAAGTGCCGTCCTTCGCCCAGGTGTGGGCCCTGGGCTTCATGTTCGTGGTGGAGAACTGGGCCGAGGAATGGGCCGCTCCCCGCGACAAGGAAGCCGCCCAGTGGCTGGATGCGGCCATGGAATTCATCGTCAACCTGACCGAAGACGACACCGACGAGCCGGCACTGAACCTGTACGAGGAAACCGGCCCGGTATCGACCAGCCAGGAGCGCGTCGACGCCTTCGGCGAAGCCGTCTGGGCTGTGTACGACCTGCGCCAGCTGTGGCGCAGCATGGGCCCGCGCGTGACCGCCGTGGTCAAGGGCGACGAGCCCGGCCGCAACGACCCTTGCAGCTGCGGCAGTGGCAAGAAGTTCAAGAAGTGCTGCGGCGCCTGAGCCGGCACGGACACTGCGGCGGCCGCAAGGCCATCGCACCAGAAAAAGGAACCTGCAGGACGCGGGTTCCTTTTTTTCTGGGCAGCGTGCAGGGGCATGTGGTGGCGATGTACGTGTTATTACGTAGCTGGGCGCGCCGGATAATCGGCAGATTCCTGTCCGGTCCCCAGGGCCGCGCGCTTTGCCGCCCGCATCGGGGTGAATCGAGGCGGTCTGCATGATCTGCGGGCGCGCCACGGCGCCGTCCGGGTCCATCTGCCTACCTGCCTAGATGACCGTTGCGACTTCCGTGCCCGCGCAGACCTGGCCCTGGCAAGGGCTGCTGCCCTCCGAACAGCCCCATGGCGCTGCCCCCACCCTGCTGGCCTCCCGCACCCTGTGTACCGTGCTGGTGCTGGGCGCACACGGGCGTCTGGGTTATGCCTGTGTCCAGGCATTTGCCCAGGCGGGCTGGCGCGTGCTGGCCCATGTGTGTCCCGGCAGCGGGTTGGTGCAGCACCCGTGCGAAGCGCCGCCGGTGGCGGGCGAGGTGCGCTGGGTCGACACCCCGCTGACCGACACGGCCGGCTGGGACCAGCTGCTGGCCAGCCATGGTGGAGTGCACGTGGTGGTGCATGCCATGGCCACGGGGTTTTCCTCCTGGGCCTGGGCCCGCGAGCTGGAGCAGCTCACCCGCTCCAGCATTGCCGTCGCCCGGCGCTGCAACGCCCTGCTGCTGGTGCCGCTGTCCATCCTGGCCTACGGGCGCCAGCTGCCCGAGGTGCTGCGCGAGGACGATGCCCTGCCGCATGCGGCGATGCTGGGCTCCTACCTGGCCGAGGTGCGTGCCCAGACCGAGCTGCAGCTGCGCATGGCGGCGGAAACCGGCCTGTCGGTCTGCACCCTGCGTGCCGGGGCCTACTACGGCCATGCGGGCGATGGCTGGATCCGTGATTCGGTGGCCGGCCAGCTGCCGCGCGGGCGCATGGCCTGGCTGGGGCCGTATGACGTGGCCACGCCCTGGGTCTATGTGCACGACCTGGCCCAGACCCTGGAGCGTGTGGCCAGCCAACGCCACCGGCTGGGCAGCTGGGTCCGGCTGCACTTTGCCGGCCAGCAGCGCCAAGGCCAGGACTGGTGGCAGGCCCTGGGACAGATCGCCCAGCAGCGGGGCTGGGTGACCGGCGCCGCCGATCTGCGCTCCGGCCATGTGCAGTGGCCGCTGTGGAAACTGCTGGGCTGTTTTTCCCCCCGTATGCGCGCGCTGGGCTCGATGGAATATGTCTGGCGTACCCCGCACCGCCTGGACAACCGCCGCCTGCTGGCGCTGATCGGCCAGGAGCCGCGCACCGACTGGCAGCAGAGCGTGGCGCAGACGGTGGAGCTGCTGTTCCCCGCGCCGGTCGCCTCGCCCATGCTGGCGCCGGCACCGATGGAGTTGGAGTTGCCCGCGGCACGCCCGCAACAGCGGGTGGATGCGGAGTAAAAAGGTTCGGGTGCGCCCTGGCGGCGCACACGGTGCACAGCCCGGCGGCTGCAGACTTGCCCCAGGCTGCGTACCATCGCGCACCAGAGCCCGCAGATGCCGGGTGTTTTGTGCTCTCCATGAACCCTTCCACCTTGATGCGCTGGCGTGCCGAATGGGCCCCCAGCATTCCCCGTGAACTGCTGGCCGGTGCCGTCGCCACGTTCGCACTGATTCCGGAGGTGATTGCCTTCTCCTTTGTGGCGGGGGTGGATCCGTCGGTGGGGCTGTTTGCGTCCTTCGTCATCAGCATCGTCATCGCCTTTTTCGGCGGGCGGCCGGCCATGGTGTCGGCGGCGGCGGGCTCGGTGGCGCTGGTGGTGGCGCCGCTGGTGGCGTCGCACGGCCTGCAGTACCTGCTGGCCGCCGGCCTGCTGGCGGGGCTGATGCAGGTCGCATTCGGTCTGTGCCGCATGGGCATGCTGATGCGCTTTGTCAGCAGCTCGGTGCGCACCGGCTTTGTGAATGCGCTGGCGATCATGATTTTTGCGGCCCAGCTGCCCCATCTGAAGGGGGCCAACCTGCCCACCTGGGCCATGCTGGGCCTGGGGCTGGCCCTGATCTACGGCCTGCCGTGGATCGCGCAGCGCACCGGGCTGAAGCTGCTGGTGGCCATTCCACCGCCGCTGGTGTGCGTGGTGCTGTCCACGGTGATCGCCAGCGCCATGGGGCTGCCGTTGCACACCGTGGCCGACTTGGGCCAGTTGCCGCAGGCCTTGCCGGCGTTCGGCCTGCCCGCCGTTCCGTTCGATCTGCAGACGCTGCGTATCATCGCCCTGCCGGCGCTGGCGATTGCCATGGTGGGTCTGCTGGAGTCGGTGCTGACGGCGGCCGTGGTCGACGAGCTGACCGGCACCCCCAGCGACAAGAACCGGGAATGCACCGGGCTGGGCCTGGCCAATATGGCGTCCAGCGTGTTCGGCGGCATTGCCGGCTGCGGCATGATCGGTCAGGCCGTGGGCAATGTGAAATACGGCGGCCGGGGCCGACTGTCCACGCTGTTTGCCGGGGTGTTTCTGCTGATCCTGATGGTGGCCCTCAAGGATTGGGTGTCGCGCGTGCCGGTGGTGGCCCTGGTGGCCATCATGGTCATGGTGTCGGCGTCGACGTTCGACTGGGGCTCGCTGCGCAATCTGCTGCGCTACCCGCGCCTGTCCAGCGGCGTGATGGTGGCCACCGTGGCCATCACCGTCGCCACCCACAACCTGGCGGCCGGCGTGCTGGCCGGGGTGCTGCTGTCGGGCGTGTTCTTTGCGTTCAAGGTCTCGCACATGATGCAGGTGACGCTGCGCGAGGCGGTCGATGGTGCGCTGGAATGGACGGTGCGCGGTCAGGTGTTCTTTGCCTCGGCCGATGCGCTGGTGGAAGCGTTCGATGTGCGTGCCGCCGCCGGCCGGGTGGTGCGCATCGACGTCAGCGGGGCGCATTTCTGGGACATCACCGCCGTGGGGGCGCTGGACAAGGTGGTCGAGCGCCTGCGCCAGCACGGGTGCACGGTACAGGTACAGGGGCTGGATGCCGCCAGCCAGCGGCTGATGGACCGGGTGCAGGGCTGAAGGCATCACCCTACGCGGGGCGGGCGCCGCCGCGCCGGTCAAGCGGCACAGGCGTAGCAGAAAGGGGGAGACGAGGTACCCATTTTTATAGGGTGGTCTTGTTTGTAGGACTGCTCTGACTGCGGCGTGCGTCGCTGGAGATAGATGGCGTCAGCGTGGTGGTGGTAATCAATGGATTGCCGCCGTCACATCTGCAAATCCTTGAAGTTAGATGAAGCTTGGTCTGTGTAAATCATTGTGAAAAGTTTGGCTGACTTGTTTCCCCGTTCACCGCTCGCCGCGATCCGACAGTGGGTCGGACGGACGGGGATTCTCCAGGTATGGCGTCATTAGACTTTCCTCATGGCGGGCATGTCAGCCTGCTGAGAGGAGAGTTGCCATGCAAAAAGCTCTGCTGCGCTTCTGGCGCGATGAAGAAGGTGCCACCGCCATTGAATATGGCCTGATCGCTGGCCTGATTGCGGTGGTCATCGTCGCTGCCCTGACGGCCCTGGGCACCGACATCAGAGGCGTGTTTCAAAGCATCAGCACGGCCATTACGACCGCCTCCGCGCCTGCTACCCCCTGAGGCAGACCATGCTCGGCGCCATCGCGCTGCAGGGGCTGGCGGCCGCCGTGCTGGCGCATGTGGCGTGGTGCGATGTGCGCTGGCGCCGCATTGCCAACCGGGATGTGCTGCTGCTGGCGGCGTTGGGTGCTGCGGCGGCCGTGCTGGAAGTGTCGCCCTTTGGCCTGGACCTGGGGCAGGCCCTGCTGGGCATGACACTGGCCTTGCTGGCGCTGCTGCCGTTCTATCTGCTGCGCTGGATGGGGGCCGGGGATGTGAAGCTGGCCGCGGCCATTGGCATGTGGCTGGGCGCTGCCCACGCCGGCGAAGCCTGGTTGATCAGCGTGCTGCTGGCGGTGGTCTGGGGCCTGGGCCTGGTGTGGGTGCGGTCCGGCGCGGCACAGCTTGCCGCTCCCCGTACCGGGCCCCGTATGCCGCCCCTGCGGCAGGTGCCCTACGGCATGGCGCTGAGCCTGGCCGCAGTGGCCATCTGGTGGCTGCGCCGCTGAACTGCACAAGGAGCCAACACCCGATGCCCCAGTTGCCCGCCTCCCACCGGAACCCGAACAGGCAACGCGGGGTGGCTGCGCTGGAGCTGGCATTGGTGTTTCCCGTGCTGTTTCTGATGATGTATGGCCTGCTGTCCTATGGGCTGATCTTTGCTGCGCAGCATTCGCTGGCCCAGTCTGCGGCAGAAGGCGCGCGCGCGGCCTTGCGCTTTGACAGCCTGAACGATGCCGAAGCCTCCCGCACGACCGCGGCCTGCACCATGGCCAAGCAGGGCGTACGCTGGCTGGAACAGGTCAGCGGACGTGCCATTGCCTGCCAGACGCAGCTGGTGACCGCCGTGCAGTGCCAGATTCCGGCGGCATTGGCCAGCCGGGTGCGCTGTCTGTCGGTGTCGCTGAACTATGACTATGCGGCCACCCCCATCCTGCCGCGCCTGCCGCTGCTGCCCACACCCCAGCGTCTCACCGGGATGGCGGTGACGCAGATTGCGCTCAGCTACTGAACGGGAGGCACATGCACAAAGGCTTCAAATTCGTCGCGCTGGCCCTGGTGGTCCTGGGAGGCGGGCTGGCGTGGATGGCCTTTCTGGTCTCGGGTCCGGCCAGGGCGCCGGTTGCTCCAACGCCGGGCACGGTCGCTCCCACGGTCAGCATGGTGGTGGCCAGCAAGGCCTTGCCTGCCGGCCATCTGCTGCAGGCCGAGGATGTGCGCCTGCAGCCGGTGGCCATGCTGCCGCCCGGCGCGGTGGCGCTGGAGGCCAGCGTCCTGGGGCGCACCCTGGCGCAGCCTGCGGCAGAAGGCGATCCGGTGATCGCTTCCCGGCTGCTGGGGGGTATCGCCGCCGGGCTGCAAGCCGGCGAGCGCGCCGTGGCCATCAAGGTGGATGAGTCCTCCGCCGTGGGGCACAAGCTGGCCCCGGGCGACTGGGTGGATGTACTGGTGGTGCTGCGCAAGGACAGCCAGGAAGTGGACGCCACCCAGGCCCGGCAGCTGTTGGCCCGCAAGCGGGTGCTGGCCTATGGCAGCCAGATGGAGGGCGCTGCCGGCAAGGACAGCGCCGATGAGGCCGCACGCACCGGGCAGCCGCCGCGTACCGCCGTGCTGGCGGTGCAGGCGCAGGAAGTGAATGCCTTGCTGCTGGCGGAGCGCCAGGGGCAGGTGCTGCTGGCCTTGCGCAATCCGCTGGACAGGGAGGATGCGCCATCCCGCGCGGCCGTACCGAGCACCGAAGTGGTGGTGCTGGAGCAACTGGCCCGCACCGCGCCCGGGCGCGCACTGCCGCCGTCGCAGACCGCGTCACTGCTGACCGCACACCATGGCCTGCCGCCAGCGGCGCGCAGGCCCGGGGGGGAGGGATCGCCACCGCGCGCAACGGGTCTGGCGGTCGAAGTCTTACGGGGGAACCGGTCCGAAACCGTGCATTACTGAGTGAGGTGCCATGAGTTCATATCGCGCAACACCCGCCAATCCGTCCTGGTGGTGGCGCCGGGCAGTGGGGGGGCTGGTGACGGTGGCGTGTGGTGCCGTGCCGTTGGCGGTGGCGCAGTCCCAGGGGCAGGCAGCGCCGTCGATGCTGGAAAAAAGCCTGCAGGTGGGGGTGCAGCAGCTGCTGGAGGTGCCCGAGGGGGTGCGCCGCCTGGCGGTGGGCGATGACACCGTGCTGGGCGTGCAGGTGCAGCGGGCGCGGCCCACCGGCGGGTCCGCCCAGTTGGTGCTGACCCCGCTGAAGCCGGGCGTGAGCTCGCTGATGGTGTGGCCGCAAGGTACCGGCGCGGCGCGCCACTATGTGCTGACGGTGCGCCAGCGCTCCGGGCAGGAGGGGGTGCGTTCCACCAGCCTGGAAGCCCATGCGCAACGCATGGCGGGGGACAAGGCCGCGCAGGAGGACGCCGGCGTGGTGCTGCTCAAAAGCCATGTGGTACAGGTGGACGTGAAGGTGGTGGAGATCAACAAGAACCGCATGCAGCAGGCCGGCATCAATCTGTTCAGCACCCGCAGCAACAGCCAGGGGTTCCGCTTTGGCGTGCTGTCGGCGGGCGCCACGGGCAGTACCGCCTTTGGCTCCCCCGGCTTGCTGGCGCCGGATGCCAGCTCGCCTTTTGCCCAGGCGTTTGGCCTGCTGCTGGATTTCGGCAAGGCCGGTGTGGGGGTGAACCTGGGCATGCTCGAAGGCAGCGGTATGGCGCGGGTGCTGGCCGAGCCGTCGCTGGTGACGTTGTCCGGGCAGAGCGCTAATTTTCTGGCCGGCGGTGAAATCCCGATTCCGCTGTCCCAGGGCAATGGCTCCGTCAGCATCGAATACAAGCCCTACGGCGTGGGCCTGACCGTATCTCCCACGGTGCTGGATGACCAGCGCATCGTGCTGAAAGTGGCGCCGGAATCGAGCGAGCTTGACTATGCCAATGCGGTCACGCTGCAAAGCGTGGCGGTGCCCGCCATCACCACGCGGCGCGCGGACACGACGGTGGAGCTGGGCGATGGCGAGAGTTTTGTCATTGGCGGGCTGGTCAGCCAGTCCACGGTGTCGTCCGTCAACCGGGTGCCGCTGCTCAGCCAGATTCCGGTGCTGGGCACCTTGTTCAAGCGCCAGGAATTCAGCCGCAAGGAGCGGGAACTGGTGATCGTCGTCACCCCGCGCCTGGTGCGGCCGTTTGCCCAGGGGCAGTTGCAGGAGGGGCAACTGCCGGGGGCCGGCAGCGATGGCCCCGGGGGCCGCCGCTTCTGGGGCAGCTATGTCGGCCCCAGCGGCAGCAGCGACGCCCTGCCGGGCTTTTCGGAATAGGGAGGGGCCATGAACTTTGCAGATGTCACGACCCCTTCTCTGCTGGAGCCACCGCCCGTCCAGGATGCGCCGGTGTGTGTGCTGCAGGTGGGGGATTCGGCGGAGGATGCGGCCTGGCTGCAGGCGCGCATCGGCAATGCCATGCAGGTGCTGCACTGCGCGCCCCATCCCGAGGCGATGAAGGCCGCACTGACCCCCCAGGTGGTGATGGTGGTGGTGCAGTTCGATGCCCGCCAGGACCTGGAGGGGCCGGTCAAGCTGGCCCAGTGGCTGCGGGAACACCAGCCCAAGCTGTCCGTGCTGGGCATGGGCTATGCCAACACCCCCAAGGTGCCTTTGGCGGCACTGCGGGGCGGGGCGCAGGACTTCCTGGACATGGCGGGGTCCGTGGAGGAGCAGCTCAAGCCCTTCTGGTCCTTGAGCATGCGCGGCAGCGCGCATGTGCTGGGCAGTAAGGCGGCCGCAGGGCAGCAGCTGGGAAAAACCATTGCGCTGCTGGGGGGCCGGCCCGGGATGGGGGTGAGCACCCTGGCGGCACACCTGTCGGCGGCCCTGGCGCAGACCATGAGGGCGGCTGGTCCGGCGACAGCAAAAAGCAGTGCGTTGGTGGGCTTGCTGGACCTGGGCTTTCCGCTGCGCGACGGGCTGATGCACCTGGGCTTGCAAAGCAGCTTTCACATGGTCGATGCGATTCAAAGCATGCACCGGCTGGACCCGGCCCTGTTGGCGGCCGCCTTGCCGCGCCACCGTTGTGGCCCGATGGTGCTGCCGTGGCCGGCACAGCCCCAGATCATGCGGGATGTGGAGCCGCGCTCCATGTCGGCAATGGTGCAGCGTCTGCGCGCGTTTTTTGCCTGGCAGGTGATTGACCTGGGGGGCTTGCCCGCCCACGAGATGGTGCAGGCCGTGGCCCGCGAGGCCGACCATGTCTGGGCGGTGTGCGACCAGTCGGTGGGGGGGATTGTGTCCCTGACGGAAATGCTCAGCACCCTGCCGTCCAAGCCGGAGGGGGCGCCGATGTGCGATGGCGTGGTGATCAACCGCGCGCTGCGCGGTGCCGGCATGGCGCCCGAGGAAATTGCCCGGCGGGTGGCACACCCCTTGCGCCATGTGCTGCCGCAGCGCGACCTGGCCATGCTGCAGGCCAGCAGCCAGGGGCAGTTGCTGTCCGAAGCCGATGCGGCCGACCCCTATTGCGTGCAGGTGCGGCAGATGGCTGCATCGTTGCAGGCCGACGGCGTGGCCGCCGCGCCCCGGCCGCAGGGGCTGCTGCAGCGCTGTCAGACATGGCTGCAGCGGGTAGGAGGGCGCACACCATGATGCAGATGATTTACAGCGATGCGGCCGGCGGGTTTGCGGCGTCGCGCGAATACCTGGCCATTCGCCTGCAGGCCCATGAACACCTGCTGGCGCGGATAGAGGAAGTCGGATCGGAGTTCTCGCACTGGGACGAGGCGCGGGTGCAGAAATTCGTGGCGCGGGAGATCGACCGCTTTGTGCAACTGCGGCGCGTTCCCATCAATACCAGCGAAGCCCAGCAGATTGCGCGCGACCTGCTCAAGGAAATCAATGGCCTGGGTCCGCTGGACGATCTGATGCAGGACCAGGATGTCGAAGACATCCTGATCAACGGCTACCAGAACGTGTTCATATCGCGCCGGGGGGTGCTGCACAAACAGGCCCTGGCCTTCAGTGACGACCAGCATCTGCTGCGCATTGTGCAGCGCGTGCTGGCCCCCCTGGGGCGGCGTCTGGACGAATCGTCGCCCATGGTGGATGCCCGCCTGCCGGGCGGCGGGCGCCTGAATGCCGTCATTCCGCCGCTGGCGCTGGATGGCCCGCTGGTCTCCATCCGCAAGTTCCGGCAGGAGGCCTGGGGCATGGACGATCTGGTGCGCATGGGCAGCCTGGATGCGGCCATGTCCAGCCTGCTGCACCACGCCGTGCGCGAGCGCTGCAACATCCTGATCAGCGGTGGCACCAGCTCCGGCAAGACTTCGTTGCTCAACGCCATGGCGGTGTTCATCCCGGAGAGCGAGCGGGTGGTGACCATCGAGGATGCGGCCGAGCTGTCGCTGCACCATCCGCATGTGGTACGCATGGAGAGCCGGCCTGCCGGACTGGACGGGCAGGGGACCGTGTCCACGCGCGATCTGCTGCGCAACAGCCTGCGCATGCGGCCCGACCGCATCATCGTCGGTGAAGTGCGCGGCGCCGAGGTGCTGGAGATGCTGCAGGCCATGAACACCGGCCATGACGGCTCCATGGCCACCATCCATGCCAGCTCGCCGCGCGAATGCCTGTACCGGCTGGAGATGCTGGCGGGGTTTGCCGGCTTTGCCGGCAGCGAGCTGAGCCTGCGCAGGCAGATGGTGTCGGCCCTGGATTTCATCGTGCAGATCGGCCGCCTGCCCAACGGCAAGCGCCGGCTGCTGTCCATCACGGAGGTGGTGGGCATGGTGGACGACACGGTGGCGCTGCAGGAGCTGTACCGCCACGAGTCCCAGGGCGGGCAGGTCGACAGCTGGCACAGCCTGGGAGTGCCGCCGCAGACACCGAAGCTGGCCGCCTGGAAGGCCGGCAACGCCGCACGGGGCATGGCCGATGGCGGGGGGTGGCCGCTGTGAGCGGCTGGGCCATTCTGAGTGTGGCCTGCCTGCTGGCCGGGCTGGGCGTGGCATTGTGGGGCTATGAAGCGCACCAGCGCCTGCAGCAGCAGATGGCCCGGCACCTGCAGACCGTGCTGGAGCAGCGCGAAGGGACGGCGGTGCTGCTGGGCCCGGTGGGCGGTGAGGAGGTGGCGACAGGGCTGTCCTGGGGGCCTCCCTGGCTGCGGCATGCGGTCAGCTGGCGCTGGCTGTGGGGCGGCTTGTCGGTGCCTGTGGTGTTGGCGCTGCCGCTGGCGGTGCTGGGCTGGGAGCGCGCGGCGTTGCTGCTCTGGTGCCTGCTGATGGGCGTGGCCCTGCTGCTGGCCTGGCGGCGCTGGCAGCGGCTGCGCCAGCAGGTGCAGCAGCAGTTGCCGGCGTTCATCGACGGCATGGTGCGCATGGTGGTGCTGGGGCATGCCACCCCGTCGGCCTTTTTGCTGGCCTCGGCAGCGGCCAAGCCGCCTTTGCTGGCCACCTTGAACCAGGCTGCGGCCTTTGCCAAGGCCGGCATGCCGGTGGACCAGGCCCTGGCCACCGCCAGCCGCCATTGGGGGCTGGAAGCCTTCTCGCTGCTGGCGGCCATCCTGCAGGTCGGCGGCCGGTTCGGCGGGCGGGTCGACAGCCTGCTGGAGCGGGTGGCGCATTTCTTGCGCGACCAGCAGCAGGCTCGGCAGGAGCTGTTTGCCCTTTCGGCCGAGGTGCGCTTGTCTGCCTGGGTGCTGAGCCTGCTGCCTCTGCTGGTGGGGGGCGCCATCATCATCACCAATGCGGATTACTTCATGCAGCTGTGGAACGACGGGGGAGGCCGCCAGCTGCTGTATGCGGCAGCCGGTCTGCAGGTGGTCGGGGTGTGCATGCTGTACCGCCTGGCCCAGCTGGAATGAGGAGGGCGCATGGACCGCTATCTGCCTGGGGAAGGAAGTGTGCTGGCAGCGCTGATATTGTTGCCGCTGCTGGTGCTCGGGTGGTGGCTGTGGCGGCTGGCCCGGCAGCGGGCGCAGCGGCACCGCCATGTGGACGCGGTGCTGCAGCGGCGCCAGCCGGTGGGGCCCACACCCCGCAGCCGCACAGCCTTGCGCCCGCGCCAGTGGCTGCAGCGCCAAAGCCAGCGCCTGCGGGCATGGCTGGCCTCGCCCGCCGGGCAGCAGGTGGTGGCGCAGGAAGATCGGACCTTGCTGGCGCAATGCGGCTTTGGCAACAGCCTGGGTGTGGTCTACCTGGTGCTGGCACGCCTGGCCCTGATGGCTTTTCTGCCACTGCTGCTGGCCTTGTGGGCGCCAGCCTTCATGGCCCGGCTGTCCTTGCTGTACCTGTTTGCCGCGCTGGCCCTGGGCTATCTGCTGCCCAAGTGGGTGCTGCGCCGTTATGCCCAGCGGCGGCGGCGCAGCGTGGAGGCGGAGTTGCCGGTGCTGGTCGATCTGCTGTCCCTGCTGCAGGGCAGCGGACAGGGCATCGACCAGAGCCTGCAGCTGATTGCGCAGGATTTTGGCCAGGTGCTGCCGGTGCTGTCGCGTGAGCTGCAGCTGGCCAACCGGCTGTATGCCGGCGGGCGTTCCCGCGACCAGGCTTTTTCCCGGCTGTCCGAGATGTTCCACAGCGACAGCCTGGCCGATCTGACGGCGTTGCTGGTGCAGATCGACCAGCACGGTGGGGCGGTGCAGGAACCCTTGCGCCAGTTCGGCCAGCGCCTGCGTGAGCAGCGGCGCATGCGCATGAAGGAGGCCATCGGCAAGGTCACGGTCAAGATGACGGCGGTGATGGTCCTGACCCTGTTGCCGGCGTTGATGGTGATCACCGCCGGCCCCGGCTTTCTGGCCGTGATGCGAACTTTGGGGAGTGTCAAATGAAGCAGCTAGGCAGTGCAAAGGGATGGGGGTGGCGCCGGTGTCTGCTGGCCGCCGCGCTGGCAGGCAGCATGGGGCTGTACGGCTGCAGCACCCAGGTGCTGGGCAGCATGGCGGCCGCGGCCATGGCTTCGTCGCAGGCGGCGGACAGCCAGGCTCGGGCGGAGCAGCAGGCGGATGCCGAGCGCGCCGGTGACGCCACGCCGATGCTGGGGCAGGAGACGCAGGCCAGCTACCTGCAGGTGGTGGCGGAGCTGCAGCGCAAATCGCTGTGGTATGCCGCGCTGGCGCATCTGGACGCGCTGGAGCAGCGCTGGGGTGTTTCGGACACCAGCCGTTTGCTGCGTGCCGATGCGCTGCGCCAGACGGGCCAGTTCCAGGACAGTGAACGCCTGTACCGTACCTTGCAGAGCGGCAGCCAGGCCGCGCGTGCAGCGCATGGCCTGGGCCTGCTGGCCGCCGCGCAAGGGCAGTACCGGGAGGCCGTGGCGCAGCTGCAGGCGGCACGCCGGCTGTCGCCGACCGATGCCTTGCTGCTGAACGATCTGGGCTACGCCTTGCTGCACACGCCGCAGGCCCGCGACGCACGCCTTCCGCTGATGCAGGCGGTACAGCTGCAGCCTGCACAGCGCCGCATCCTCAGCAATGTGGCCGTGTACCTGTTGCTGTTTGGCAAAGACCAGGAAGCGGCCCAGTGGATGCAGCAGCACCAGATGGGGGCCCCGCTGCGCCAGCAGGTGTTTCAGCAGGCCCAGCAGCTGGAAGTGCTGCAGCGCACGCCCGAACCGGCTTTGCCGCCGCCGCTTCCCGCGGCCGCATCCATCCCCGGCACCACGGCTGTGGCACAGCAAGGAGCACCCTCATGATCTGCAAACCGATGTGGTGGACCCTGGTTCTGGTGGAGGCGGGCAGCGTGTCCGCGCAGACCCCGCCACCAGCGCTTTCAACGCCGCCGCAAGCTGCGCAAGCGGCTCCAGTGGTGGCGTGCGCCGCACCGCCCTGCCTGCCCCTGCCAGGGACCGCCCCCACGGCCATGCCCGTGGGGCAGGCGACACGCGCCCTGTTGCAGCAGCAGGCCGCCACGGAGCCCTCCCGTCCCCCGCAGCCCATGGCCGGCGTGGTGGCGCAGAAAGTCTACGCGCGCTATGTGGACAGCTTTGCCCACCCGATCCCCGAGCGCGCGGCATCGCCCATGGCGAAGAAGTAGCGCACCGAAGGCCTCCGTGACCCCATCCCTGCACCGCTCCCAGAAAGGCGCTGTGGCGCTGGTGGCGGCGCTGTGGATGGGCGTTGCGCTGTCGTGCCTGATGGCGCTCGATATCGGCAACCTGTTCTGGCAGCAGCGCGAGCTGCAGAAGATGGCCGATCTGGCTGCGGTGGCGGGTGCCGCGGATCCCGTGAACACCTGTGCTTCCCTGGCGGCAGCCAGCGCCGCCAGCAACGGACGGGCAGCGACCGACCAGCTGCAGGTGCAGTCCGGGCACTGGCAGCCCAATGCATCCGGACAGCGCACCAGCTATTTCGTGGCCGGTGCCGCCACGGTGGTGAACGCCTGCCGGGTCACGGTGCAGCGCACGGTGCCGTATTTCTTTGTGTGGCCGGCGGCCGACGGGGGGCGCCGCAGCCTGCAGGCCACGGCCACCGCCGTCCAGCGGCCGCAGCTGGCCCGGCTGTCCGTGCGCTCCAAGCTGGCCGCCATCCAGAACAACAACGATGCGCTGTTGCTCAATGCGCTGGTGGGCGGTCTGCTGGGCGGCAAGGTGGATATCTCGGTGCTGGGCTGGAATGGCCTGCTGGGCACCCAGATCGACCTGCTGGCGTTTCTGGACGCCCTGGCATTGAAGGTCGGCATTGATGCCGGGGACTACGACCGCTTGCTGAGCACCCAGGTCAGCGTGAACAAGGTGCTGGAGGCCATGCTGGACGTGATGCAGCGTGGCGCGACCACGGCGGATGCGAATGTGCAGGCCCTGCAGAGCCTGGCGGGCGTGGCGGCCACCGTGCCGGGTGTGCGGCTGCAGCTGAACCAGTTGCTGAAGCTGCAAAGCGGGCTGACCGCCTCGGCGCTGTCGACCTCGCTGAATGTGCTGGAGCTGGCGCAGGCCGTGATCCAGGTGGGCAATGGCAACAATGCGGCGGCCGCGGCGGTGGACATCCCGCTGGGGATTGCGAATACGAGCTTGCGCCTGAAGGTGCTGCAACCCCCGCAGCTGACCGCGATCGGCGACCCCGCGCTGGCCAAGGCCGATCCCCTGGGGGCCGACCGGCTGTTCGTGCGCACGGCCCAGGTGCGGGCCCTGATCTCGGTGGACCTGCCGCTGGTGGGTGCCACCATCACAGCGCTGAATGCCTTGTTGAAGCTGATTTCGCCGGCCGTGGCCCTGGTCAATTTTCTGACCGGAGGCGGCAGCGGCTATGCCGACCTGGAGCTGCTGCCGGCCCCCAGCCGGGTGGATGTGGTCGTAGAGGCGGGCGGCGGTCAGGTCTATCTGACGGACTATGTCTGTACCCCGACCGGCAAGGCGCTGGTGCAGACGGTGCGGACCTCGGCCGCCGACATCCGGGTGGGACGGCTGGGCCTGACGGCCAACGAGGCGGCACAGAAAGCCTTTGCCTCCAATGCCCCGGTGGTCATGCAGTCGCTGCCGGTGCTGGATATTGGCTGCTGGGGCTGCGACGGCGTGGGCAAGCGCACGGCGCAGTACTTTGGCGGCCTGGGCCTGAAGCTGGACACCCCGGTCGCCAGCAAACAGGTGGCGGGGTTTCAGCTGCTGCAACCCCCGCGCCTGGACCAGGCCGCGGTGTGGGGTGGCATCCAGACGGACAACGTGGTCCAGAGCCTGAACAGCACCTTGGGCAGCCTGAGCGGGCTGACGACACTGCCCGCCGATCCGCGTGCCTCGCAGGCCGGCATCCAGGGCATTCTGAAGCTGGTGGACGATATTCTGGCGGGGCTGCTGTCCTTGATCGGCGGCCTGGTGGCCGGGGTGCTGGCGCCGGTGCTGGACCCGCTGGTCAACACCTTGCTGCGCCTGCTGGGCGTTGACTTGGCCCTCACTGAAGTGGGCGGTCAGCTCAACTGCGGCGGCGCGGCCGAGCTGGTCTATTGAGCGGCATCGCTACCCGCCTGGCTAGGGTGCGGATGCGACCAGGGCCAGCAACTGCTGCAGCGCGTGGTCGCGTGTCTGCTGGCGCACCGCGGCCCGGTCCCCCGCGAAGCGCAGGCAGGCCGTGTGCAGCTCGCCTTGCACCGACCAGCCAAACCACACCGTGCCCACCGGCTTGTCGGCGCTGCCGCCGTCCGGACCGGCCACACCGGTGACGGCCACGCTGGCCTGTACCGGTGCGTGCCGGGCAGCGCCCGCCGCCATGGCGCGGGCCACCGGCTCGCTGACGGCGCCGTGCTGTGCAATCAGGTCCGCAGGCACCCCCAGCAGCTCGGTCTTGGCGGCATTGGAATAGGTGACAAAGCCACGCTCCAGCCAGCGGCTGGAACCGGGCAGGTCGGTGCAGGCGGCGGCAATCAGGCCGCCGGTGCAGCTTTCCGCGGTGGCCATCATCCAGCCGCGTGCCACCAGGGCCTGGGCCAGGGCGTAGAGGGTGTCGTGCAAAGGGGCGGGCATGTCGGCTGTCTTTCGGGCGGGGTCAGCGGCGCTCGCGCAAGCGCATGTCCTGCGGCCAGGAGATGCGGTGCTCGGTGCTGATCTGCTGGGTGGTTCCGGGCGGCAGGGCCAGTTCCCAGAGCACGCTGCCGGGCTGTCCGTTCCAGCGGGTGCTGGCCGGCTGTGGGCTGTAGCGCGATTCCACGCGGATGTCCTGCTGTTCTGCCACCGGGGCGGCATCCAGCAGCTGCAAGGTGACCGGCGTGCGGTGCAGGTTGCGCACCTCCCAGCGGCGGCTTTCCACCCGCTGCTGGCGGCTGCCGGTGAAGCCCGTGCTGCCCTGTGTCTGCTCGGTGGGCAGGGCGCGCAGCTGCACGCGTTCGTCACGGCCAAAGCCCAGGCCGGTCTGGGCCACCTGGGCGGCATCCAGGCGGCTGGCGCCCACATAGGCACCGTCGCGGTACAGGCGGATGGGGCCGCTGGGCCATACGCCTGTTTCAGGCAGGGCAAAGCTGGCGATCAGGTAGGCATGTGCATCCAGTGCCGGCGTGCTGCGCACCAGTACCTGGGCGTCCAGCTGCTGCTCGCCCAAGGTCAGGCTCAGCTGCTCGCCGTTGGAGGGGACGTTGACGCGCTGCGGCAGCACGAACTGGGTGGCGTGGCTGCCTTCGAAGACGCTGGCGTCAAAACTGGCCGGTTCCGGCGCGGGGGCCAGACTGGCCATTTCTGCCGAAGATGCCATGCGGGCCATGGGCGCGGCGACCGGAGCGGGCATGGGCGGGGCCGGCGGCGCAGGCTGGGCTTCGCTGATGCGCCAAGGGCGCGGCAGCGGACCGCTGGCGGCGGCATTGGGCTGCCCGGTGGACAGGGTCAGCGGCACATCGCGCCAGTCCTCGCCGCTGTTCTGGCTGACCTGGGCGGTGCGCTCCAGCCGCACACGCTGGCGTTCCACATCCAGGCTGGCGCGGTAGCCGGGTTGCCAGCCGGTGCCCCGCACCTGGTAACTCAGCTGCAGCGTTCCGCCCTGGGGGGCCGACAACGTGACCAGCAACGTGCTGGCCAGGCCCTGGGCGCCGCCGGTGCGCTGTGCATCGGCCTGCAGCGGCTTGAGCTGCTCTTCCAGCGCCTGCTGCTCGCGTGCCAGCTGGTGCTGGCGCTGGGCCACGCTCTGGCCGGTGCGGCGCAGTGCATCGGCCGTGGCGGCAATCTGGGCGGTGCCTGTGGGCTGGGTATAGCGGTTCAGCCAGCCGCCGGCCTGCTCCAGCCCCTGGGCCTCGGCCTGCAGCGCGGCGATCTGGTCTTCCAGCGCGCGGATGCGGGCCTGCTGCGGCTGGGCACAGCCGGGGATCAGCGCCCGTGGCTGCTGGCGCACCGACAGCTCGCCCACAGTCATGCCGGCGGGTGCACTGACCTGCAGGGTCTGTGCATCCAGCCCGGCGGGCAGGCAGGCCAGCACGGCCTGGCGTGCACCTGGGGGCACCTGCAGCGTGCGCTGCACGGTGGCGCTGCCGGGGTAGACCGTGACCAGTGTGATGCGGGAGTCCTGGGCCTGCACCGCAGTGGCCAGGGATGTCAGGCAGGCAAGCGAAAGTGCGGGCAGGGCAGGGTGCATGGGGGCTCCGTGGGTCAGCGGGTCAGGTGGCGCCAGACGGCCATGACCAGCAGGGTGCAGAAGGCGGCGACCAGGTCATCGAACATGATGCCCCAGCCTCCTTTCCAGCCAAAGCCCTTGAACAGCCGGTCGGCCCATTTCACGGGCTGGGGCTTGGCAGCATCAAAGAAGCGGAACAAGACAAAGGCCGCCAGCTGGCCCCAGAAGCCCATGGGCATGGTCAGCCACAGGATGATCCACATGGCCAGCACCTCGTCCCAGACGATGTGGCCGGGGTCGGCCACGCGCAGGTGGCGGGCGGTGACGGTGCAGGCCCACCAGCCCACGCACAGCGAGGCCAGCAGCAGCCAGCCGATCTGTGCCGGCGTCAGCCACAGCTGCAGCACCAGAAACGACAGCCAGCCCCACAGCGTGCCCACCGTGCCGGGTGCGATGCGGCCCAGGCCGCTGCCAAAGCCCAGGGCAATCAGGTGGGCCGGGTGGGCCATCATGAAAGACACCGTCGGGCGCGGTGGCTTGGCCGGTGTGGCGGTGAAGGTGCGGGAGGCAGCGGAGCCCGCAGGCGTGTCGTGTTCGACGATGCGCTTGGGCTCGGCGTCGGAAATCGGTTGGTCCATGGACATGATTGTAGAAATGCCTGCGGTGCTGCCCGGCAGGGGGGGCACGTGTTTCAGTCCGGCGCAGCGCAGCCGAGGGGGTCAGTCCGCGAAATGGTCGAACGAGGCAAAGTGCGCTGCCACCGGCTCGCCCGCAGCGTCCACCAGACGCAGACCGGCGTGGGCCTCGATGCAGCCGATGCGGGTGACGGGTGTGGCGCTGGCGGCACCGGCCTGCAGCACCGCGTCGCGGGCCTGCGGCGGGGCGGTGAAGCACAGCTCGTAATCGTCGCCACCGGCCAGGGTGCACTGGCGCAGATAGTCGCGGTCAAAAATGGCTTCGGAGCCCAGCATGTCGGCATAGGCGGCGATCAGCGGCGTCGTCAGGCTGGTGTCGATGCAGGCGCCGACGCCGCTGGCATCCAGAATGTGCTGCAGATCGCCCAGCAGGCCGTCGCTCACATCCAGCGCGCTGGTGGCCACACCGCGCAACGCCTGGCCCAGGGCCACGCGGGGCGTGGGCGCTTCCAGCCGGGTGCGGGCGGTGGTCAGCAGGGCGGGGGGCAGCGGGTGGCGTCCCAGCAATGCATCCAGCGCCAGGCGGGCATCGCCCAGGTTGCCGCTGACCCAGATATCGTCGCCCGCGCGGGCGCCGCTGCGCAGCAGGGCCTGGCCGGCGGGCACTTCGCCCAGGACGGTGATGCAGATGTTCAGCGGTCCGGCCGTGGTGTCGCCACCGATCAGCTCGCAGTCGTGCTGGGCCGCCAGCGCGAACATGCCTTCGGAAAATGCGGCACACCAGGCTTCGTCGGCCAGTGGCAGCGACAGCGCCAGCGTGAAGGCCAGCGGTGTGGCACCGCTGGCCGCCAGATCGCTCAGGTTGACGGCCAGGGCCTTGTGGCCCAGCAGGTGCGGGTCCACGTCGGGAAAGAAGTGGCGACCCTGCACCAGCATGTCGCAGGACACGGCCAGCTGCATGCCGGGTCCGGGGGCCAGCAGCGCGCAGTCGTCCCCCACACCCAGGGCGGCGCGGCGCACGGGGCGCTGGAAGAAGCGGCGGATCAGATCAAATTCACCCACGGTGTGCAGCCCTCGTCATCAAGGTTGCGATTGTCGCGCCTGTGCTGCCGCTTGTGTGGCGTCGGGCGCCACAAAAACCACCGCCGCCTGCGCGCCCACAGCACCGCTTTGCGCAGCCTTTGCCCGGGAGTGCAGGCCAGGGACGCCCACCGCGAAACTGGGCTCCCACAGGTGAGGGAGCCGCAGTCCGCAGGCGACGCAGCGGGGTCATGCGGCACCGCGAAAGCGCAACCCGGCCTGGCGCACCACTTCGGCCAGCAGCTGTTCGTCCTGCTGGCGCTCGCGCAGCCAGCGGGCATCGTTGTGCTGGCGCTGGACCTCGCTGCGCAGCATTTGCAGCGCAGGTGCGGCGCCCAGGCGCTCGGCCTGCGGCGCAATCTGGTCCATGGTGCGCAGAATGTGCTCGGCCAGCGGCAGGTGGCTGCCGTCGGCCGGGTCCACATAGACGGCGTCCAGCCCGAAGCGGCACGCCTGGAAGCGGTTGTAGGTGTAGACGAGGTAGTCGTCTTCCTGCGGCGTGAAGGGCTGGGTGTCGATGAACCAGGCCGCCAGTGCCTGCACGTAGCCGGCCAGCGCGGCGGCGCGCTCGATGGTCAAGGGCGTGTCGAACACGCGGATTTCGATGGTGCCGAACTCGGGCTTGGGACGGATGTCCCAGTAGAAATCCTTCATGCTTTTGACCACACCGGTGGCGGTCATCTTGTCGAAATACTGCTCGAATTCCTTCCAGGTCAGCACGCAGGGTGCACGGCCCGACAGCGGAAAGGCAAAGACCGAGTTCAGCCGTGCCGAGTCGAACGCCGTGTCCTGGGCCTGCACGAACGGGCTGCTGGCCGACAGTGCAATGCAGTGCGGGATGTAGCGGCTCATGCGGTGCAGCATCAGCAGCGCCTCGTCCGGCCCGGGGCAGCCGATGTGCACATGCTGGCCGAAGATGGTGAACTGCTTGGACAGGTAGCCATACAGGGCCGACAGCTCCTGAAAGCGCGGCTTGTCGTAGATGCGCTGCTGGTGCCAGAGCTGGAACGGGTGGGTGCCGCCGCCAATCACGGCGATGTTCAGCTTGTCGGCATTCCTGACCAGGGCATCGCGGATGGGCGTGAGCTGGTGCAGCACCTCGGCGGCGCTGTGGCAGATGTCGGTGGAGATCTCGATCATGCTGCTGGTCATCTCCGGCACCACCGAGCCGGGAAGCGGCGTCTTGTGCATCAGCCGGATCATGTCCTCGGCATAGGGTGCCAGGTCATAGTCGTGGGTGTTGACCAGTTGCAGCTCCAGCTCCACGCCCAGGGTCAGCGGGGCGGAGGTGTGAAAAGTCTCAAGCGGCATCGCGGTCTCCTGCAGCAGTGGGGGCCGGGGTGGGTTCGGGTGCGGCGGCGGGCGCCGGGGCAGGGGCGTTGGGCGCCGCCACCTGGTTGCGCCGTGCGCCACGCCAGCCCGTGCCTTCGCCGGCGCGGTACAGCGCCATGGTGGCCAGCACGGCGCCGGCCAGCTCCATCAGCACGATGGCGGGCAGGGCAATGCTGGCAATCAGTTGCCCGGCTTCGGGGGCGGCCTGGGCAAACTGCGATGCCAGCAGCAGCGCCACGGCCGACATCGGCGCCATGGCGCAGGCCACCCACGCCGACTGGCGCCAGCTGCTGCCCGAGCCGATATTGCCGACCGCCACGCCCACCGACTTGGCCAGCAGGCGCACCACAATCAGTGCCAGAGTGGCCAGTCCCAGCGCCCAGCCACCGGAGGCACTGGTGGCGACGCTGGAGACCAGCACGAACATCAGCATGGTCAACAGGCTGGAGGCCGTGCCCAGCTGGCGCGGCCAGGCCCAGGGGCGCGGGTGCATGTGCTTGAGCACCATGCCCGCCAGCAGCGCGGCCAGTGGGGCCGATCCGCCCAGGTGGGCCGCTACGGCGCTGGCGGCGGCAATCAGCGCCAGGATGAGGATGGAGGTGTTTTCGCTGGTGGGGCTCATGAAGCGCAGCGCCAGGCGCATCAGCAGGGCCAGGAGCGCGGCCATCAGCACCGAGATGCCCAGCACCACCAGCACCGGCGAGATATCGTCCAGCAGCGAGGTGGTGGGACGGGCAAAGATCTCCGCCTTGGCGCTGCCGATGGTCAGTGCATACAGGGTGGACAGCGTGGCCAGTACCATGGCGCGGTCTGTGACCGGGCCGCTGGCATGGGTGTCGTCGCTGACGCGGCGCAGCAACACCGGCGATGAGGCCATGGCAATCATGGCCAGCGGGCTGGCGATGTGGGGCGGTAGGTCCAGCCAGCGCAGCGTGAAGAACACGGCGGCATAGGTCAGCGCGGATTCGAGCACGCTTTGCACCAGCACCATGGGGTTGTGGCGGAACCAGCGCAGCGCAATGCGCCCGCCGCATTCGAACAGCACCACGGCCACTCCCAGCTCCACCAGGAACAGCACCGGGCCGTGCAGCGGCCATTCCGACCCGGAAAACCCCAGCAAGCCAGCAAGCGCGCCGACCATGGCATAGCCCACCACTTTGGGAATACCGGTCTGGCGCTGGCACAGCGAACCGACCACGGCGGCCACCGCCAGCAGCACGGCCCAGTGCACGGCAGGAAGGCCGGCGGAGGGGCGCAGCCATTGGGACCAAAAGCTCAACATGTCAGGCATGGCATGTCCTTTCAGCAGCGTGCCGGCGCAGTGGCCCGCACGGGTGGAGGCGCGACCGCGGCCGTGGTGGCCGGGGCGCCTGGCATCACGCAGCAGCGTGCCCTGGGTGGCTGGGGTTCAACGTGTGCCGGATGGCAGGAAGAAGCTCAGCGGGCGGACGCGTAGCCGGTGGCGAATGCCGGCGTAGATGCGCGAACGCTCCACGCCGCTGACGTTGTGCGCACGCAAGGCGGTGCGAAACGCCAGAAGAAAACTGACCAGCACATTCAGTGCGCCGTTGAAGGGCAACATGGCCGCGGCCCACCAGAAGGCAGGCAGGTGCAGGACCTGCAGGCCCAGCGTAGCACTGGCAACGCCGATCTGACCAGAGGACAGTGTCACATGACGTACTTCCAGCCCCAGTCCGAAAAAGCCTGCAATGGCCGGGGTCAGCCCCAGCATGAAGCCCAGGGCGATGTTGGAGGTTAAGCCCGAGATGTTCTGGCGCAGAAAGCCGGACCAGCGCAGGGCCCGCTTTTCGCCCAGCAGCCGGGTGATGCGGGGGTTGTAGCGGATGGCGGAATCCATGCGCCGCAGCACAAACCAGTTCTCCACCCAGCCGCCCAGGATGCTGCTGGCATACAGCAGCACGCCGGTGAAGGCGGCAAACAGCAGCGACGGGCCCAGCAGGCTCAGCGAATCCAGGGTCTGCAGTGCATGGATGGGGTCCAGCGGCGGGGAGCCCCACAGGCGTGCCACCAGCAGCGACAGGCCTAGTGCGGCAGGGAACACCACCAGCACATTGCCCAGGACGGCCGCCACCTGCGAACGGGTGAGGTTGGCCACTTCGTCGACGAATTCCTCGACGGCGTTGCCGCGCTCCAGATCCTTGAGCTTGGCGGCAATGGCCGGCGCCGTCATCGCCGGCTGCTTGGTGGCCACGGTAAAGTGCAGCAGCTGGATCAGCACAAAGCTGATGGCGTAGTTGATGCCGGCCAGAAAACCGCCCCAGAAGGCCGACAGCGCCAGGACATGCAGGGCCAGCTTGAGCAGGGTGGTGAAGGACATCACCAGGCCACCACCGGCGGCGCGTCGCACCATGTCCAGGTATTCGCGCGGGGTGCGGGTGATGTAGTGCTCACCGGTTTCGGCGCTGCGTTCCGTGATCTTGGCGGCCAGCAGCGAGGAATTGGCGTCATACAGCGCACGCAGGCTGCGGCGGTCGCGGCCCACGCTGACAAAGCCTGCCAGCAGGCGGGCCGCATCCAGTTCGGGGCGCGTGGACAGCAGGCAGTCCAGCAACTGGCGCACGCGCACGATGCGGGTGCGCAGCTGGCGCAGGCGGAACACCAGACCGACCGAGATGCCTTCGGCCGCAAAATGCGTATACACCGTGCCGACCGCCGCGCGGCAGGCGTCCAGTCGCTCGCGCAGGCGGGCCTCGGCCTGCTCCAGCCGGTCGGTGGTGCGCAGGCCGTGGAGCACTTCCACGCGCAGGCTTTCCACATCGTGGATTAGCGCGTGGAAAGGCTTTTCATCGCGGATTTCCTCGCTCATGCGCAGGCGCAGCTCGGGGGCAAAGCCGGTCGACAGGATCTGGCCCGCGCAGTAGGTGATGGCGCCCAGCAGCGCGTGCTGCCAGAAGCTGGCGCCCGGGCTGCCCGCGGGGCTGAGGGCCAGGGCCAGGCGCTGCAGCAGAGGTTCGTCCAGCGCCTGGAGCCAGCGCACATCGAACTCTTCGTTCAGCGCGATGGAGAATAGTTCGGAGGCGTCGATCGTCTCGGGCGTGCTGGGCAGCAGCTTGTAGCGCAGGCGTTCCGTCAGCTCGCTGAAGAAGGCGGTGCGGGGGGCAAAACCAAAATCGGCCAGCAAGGTGGTGATGTCCACCTGGTCGATGAACTGCAGCCACCACAGTTGCAGGCGTGCGGCGGCATCGGGGTCGGCGTCCAGGGCATCCAGAAACAGGCGCACGCGCTCCACCGCGCCTTCGGTGGACGGATGGGCGGCGCGCACCCATTCGATCAGGTGAATCAGCCAGAGGTGGCGCTGGGCCAGTTCGGCATGGGGGTTGAGCTCCGCCAGCAGGCGGGGCAGGTCATAGGCATTTCGCTTCATGCGTCCTTCAGTGGAGGATGCGGGTGGCCGGCATGGCGGCGGGCATGCCGTCATCCGGATCTTCGACATCAAGCACAAACAGGGGGATGGGCGTGTGGAACACCTCGGCGTCTTCGGCGACGCACAGATAGCTGCCGTGCATGGTACCGGTGGACGTGGTCAGCTCGCAGCCGCTGGTGTAGCGGTGGGCCTCGCCGGGCTGCAGCAGGGGCTGGCGCCCGACCACCCCCAGGCCGCGTACCAGTTGTTCGCGGCCGTGGGCGTCATGGATATGCCATTCTCGGGCCACCAGCTGGGCAGCCACCGTGCCGGTGTTGGTGATGGTGATGGTGTAGGCAAAGCGAAACATTCCCTCCTGCGGCGCGGACTGCGCGGGCAGGTACTGGGTTTCGACTTCCACCTGAAACTCGTAGGTCGGCATGGTGCAATGGTAACTGCGACAATTCAAAGCCATGAGCCCCACCTACCGCATTGCCCCTTCCATCCTGTCTGCCGACTTTGCCCGCCTGGGCGAAGAAGTGCGCAACGTCATTGCTGCCGGCGCTGACTGGATCCACTTCGATGTGATGGACAACCATTACGTGCCCAACCTGACATTTGGCCCCATGATCTGTCAGGCTTTGAAGCCCCATGCCGTGACCCCCACCGGCCAGCCTGTGCCCATCGACGTGCACCTGATGGTGCAGCCCGTGGACGATCTGGCCACGGCCTTTGCCAAGGCGGGCGCGGACTACATCAGCTTCCACCCCGATGCCTCGGGCCATGTGCACCGCAGCATCCAGAACATCAAGGGACATGGCTGCAAGGCCGGCCTGGTGTTCAACCCCGCCACGTCGCTGGACGTGCTGGACTGGGTGATCGAGGACATCGACCTGATCCTTCTGATGAGCGTGAACCCCGGTTTCGGTGGCCAAAGCTTCATCGACAGCACGCTGCGCAAGGTGGAAGCCGCACGCAAGCGTATCGAAGCCTCCGGCAAGGACATCCGCCTGGAGGTGGATGGCGGCATCAAGGAAGCCAACATCCGCGCCGTGGCCGATGCGGGTGCCGACACCTTTGTGGCCGGCAGCGCCATCTTCGGCAAGCCCGACTACCGGGCCGTGATCGACACCATGCGCGCCAACCTGGCGGCCTGATGCGGCCTGTATGCCGGGACGCCTTCCCGAGGAGGGCTCGCATCAGTGTTTTTGGCCGCCGACGCTAGCGCGCAATGTGCAGAGTACGTTATGAACCATCTGCGCGCAGGATCCGCCGTGGCGGGAAAAGCCTTCCAGCCTATTGCTGGAAGGCTTTTTTCATGGCGCCGCGGGCAGCAGGCACATGCGCAGGAGTGCGGGGATAATTTGCGGCTCTGGCTTCGGACCTGCGCTGTGCCGGCAGGGGTCCATGAAGATGGGTTGTTTCTGGTGGCTTGTGCCGCCTGGGTGCGCACAGGCGGCCCACTTTGGGATATCTATGCAAGTGCAATTTCCAGCGGGCCATACCCGCAAGACCGTGGATGTGGATGCCGCCATCGTGGACCTGGACGGGACCATGGTGGACACCATCGGCGACTTTGCCGAGGCCATCACCCGCATGCTGGCCGATCTGCAGCTGCCCGCGCTGCCGGCCTCTGCGGTCGAACACATGGTGGGCAAGGGCACAGAGCACCTGCTGCGCAGCGTGCTGGCCCATGTGCTGCAGCATGCCGGCCATCCGCAGGCAGAGCGGGATGCGGCTGTGCAGGCGCTGTTTCCGCAGGCGCTGGCACGGTATGAGCACCACTACATCGCCATCAACGGCCAGTATTCGGCCGTGTACGACGGGGTGGCGCAAGGGCTGCAGGCGCTCAAGGATGCAGGCCTGCGCCTGGCGTGCGTGACCAACAAGCCCATGGCTTTCACCGTGCCGCTGCTGGCCGCCAAGGGGCTGGAGGGCCTGTTCGAGCAGGTGTTCGGGGGCGATTCCTTCCCCCGGAAAAAGCCGGATCCCATGCCCTTGCTCAAGACCTGCGAGGCGTTGGGCACCCCGCCCGCACGCACGCTGATGCTGGGCGACTCCAGCAACGACGCCCAGGCGGCACGGGCAGCCGGCTGCCCGGTGGTGCTGGTGAGCTATGGCTACAACCACGGCCAACCGATCCACGGCGTGGATGCCGACGGTTTTGTGGACAGCCTGGTGCAGCTGCAGGCTGTGTTGGCGCTGGCCTGAGCCGGGTCCGGGCGGTTGCAGCTTGGCCGCACGGCTTTCTGAGGGCGCTGTGGTGGCGGGATGCCGGTGCCATGCGGCGGCCGTGTCGGGGCCGTAACGGAAGACCACACGCGGTGGCAATGCTCTGCGCCAGGGCATGGGCGGGCGCGATGGTCGGGATTGCAGGACAAGATGCATCCCATCCGCCGGTCCGTGCGCAGGTTTGCTACACTTTGGCGCTATGTTCATTCACTACGTGTTCATCACAGGTTGCGCGGACCGGGGAGCCTGGCCCTGGCGCAAGCCATCCGTCATGACCGTTTAACACGCACGCGGGTGCATTGCCGCGCGTGCACCCGTAGTCCCTGCCGTTGCGCACGGGGCGCAAAGAATGAACCCGCGGCGCCCGTGGGCCTGCCTGGCCCCCACAAGACCGGAGCGCCGCCCGCGATGGGAATCTGCTCCTGTGATCACGGAACTCGAATTCAAAAGCCTGGCCAGCGAAGGCTATAACCGCATCCCCCTGGTGACCGAGGCGTTTGCCGACCTCGAAACGCCGCTGTCCCTCTATCTCAAGCTGGCGCATGCCAACGGCGACGGCAAATACAGCTTTCTGCTGGAGTCCGTCGTCGGCGGAGAGCGCTTCGGGCGCTACAGTTTTATTGGACTGCCCAGCCACACCCATCTGCGTGCCAGCGGCTTTGGCGCGGCGGCCAAGACCGAGGTGGTGACCGGCGGCGCCGTGGTGGAAACGCATGTCGGCAATCCGCTGGACTTCATTGCCGACTACCAGAAGCGCTTCAAAGTGGCCCTGGTGCCCGGCCTGCCGCGCTTCTGCGGCGGTCTGGCCGGCTACTTCGGCTATGACGCGGTGCGCTATATCGAGAAGAAGCTCGAAGCCAGCTGCCCTCCCGACACGCTGGGCACGCCCGACATCATGCTGCTGCAGTGCGAGGAGGTGGCCGTCATCGACAATCTGTCGGGGCGCCTGTACTTCATCGTCTATGCCAATCCGGCCGAGGCCGAGGCGTATTCCAAGGCCAAGCGTCGCATGCGCCAGCTGAAGGACCAGCTGCGCTACTCGGTCAGCGCGCCCCAGATCAAGGGCGGTGACAGCCACCCGGCCGAGCGCAGCTTTGCCAAGGCGGACTACCTGAAGGCAGTGGGCGAGGCCAAGGAGCTGATTGCGGCCGGCGACTTCATGCAGGTGCAGGTCGGTCAGCGCATCCACAAGCGCTACACCGAATCGCCGCTGGCGCTGTACCGCGCGCTGCGCTCGCTCAATCCCAGCCCCTATATGTACTACTACCACTTCGGCGACTTCCAGGTGGTGGGGGCCAGCCCCGAGATCCTGGTGCGCCAGGAAAAAGTGGAGGAGGGCGAGAAGATCACCATCCGTCCGCTGGCCGGCACACGCCCGCGTGGCGCCACCCCCGAGAAGGACAAGGCAGCCGAGCTGGAACTGGTGAACGACCCCAAGGAGCGTGCCGAGCATGTGATGCTGATCGATCTGGCGCGCAACGACATTGGTCGCATTGCCAAGACCGGCAGCGTGAAGGTGACCGAGGCCTTTGTGGTGGAACGCTACAGCCATGTGATGCACATCGTCAGCAACGTCGAGGGCATTCTGCAGGACGGCATGACCAGCATGGACGTGCTCAAGGCCACGTTCCCGGCAGGTACGCTGTCGGGCGCGCCCAAGGTGCACGCCATGGAAATCATCGACAGGCTGGAACCCACCAAGCGCGGCATCTACGGCGGCGCCGTGGGGTATCTGAGCTTTGCCGGCCACATGGACATGGCGATTGCCATTCGCACCGGCGTCATCAAGGACGGCATGCTGTATGTGCAGGCGGCGGCCGGTGTGGTGGCCGACTCCGTTCCCGAGATGGAGTGGAAAGAAACCGAACACAAGGCGCGCGCCATGCTGCGCGCGGCAGAGCTGGTAGAAGAAGGACTCGAGTAATGACGCGCGCGATCGACAAAGTGAAAACCTGCAGCACCATGGCAGAAGTGCGTGCCGGCGTGAATGCGCTGGACGACATCCTGGTGCCACTGCTGGTGGAGCGCAGCGGCTACATGACCCAGGCCGCCACGGTGAAGAACGACGAAGCCCTGGTGCGCGATGAAGCCCGCATCCAGACCATCATCGACAGGGTGCGGCCCCAGGCGATGGCCCAGGGCGGCAATCCCGACCTGATCGAACGCCTGTACCGCGCCATGATGGAGTGCTACATCGATTACGAACACCAGGAGCTGGCCCGTCTGCGCGCTGCCGGCCTGCAGCCCAAGGGGGAGCAGCCATGAAGCTCCTGATGATCGACAACTACGACAGCTTCACCTACAACATCGTCCAGTATCTGGGCGAGCTGGGGGCGGATGTGACTGTGGTGCGCAACGACGAAACCACGCTGGACGCGGTGATCCAGCTGGTGGCGGAGCAGGGCATCGAGCGCATTGTGATCTCGCCCGGTCCCTGTTCGCCGGCGGAAGCGGGCATTTCGGTGGCCGCCATCCAGCACTTTGCCGGCAAGCTGCCGTTGCTGGGTGTGTGCCTGGGCCACCAGGGTATTGGCGCGGCGTTCGGTGGTGACATCGTTCGTGCGGGCCAGCAGATGCATGGTAAGACCAGTGTCATCACCACCGACCAGCGCGGCGTGTTCGCCGATCTGCCTAAGCAGTTCACCGTCAACCGCTACCACTCGCTGGTCATTGACCGGGCCACGATGCCGGACTGCCTGGAAATCACCGCCACCAGCGAGGACGGCGAGATCCAGGGCGTGCGACACAAGACGCTGGCAGTGGAGGGTGTGCAGTTCCACCCGGAAAGCATCCTCACGGAGCACGGGCATGCCATGCTGAAGAACTTTCTGGAACAGAAATAAAACCCGGGCCGCGCTGCCACCAGCAGCCGGCCCTTTCATTTTGCACCGCTGCTGTGTGCAGGCCGCTTCGGTTTCCAAGCAAAAACAACCTGAAACCCGGCGCCTCGCGCATACCAGGCAGCACCAGCCACCGCAAAGGAATACGGACCATGGCCACCATCAACGCCATCACCCCCCAGGAAGCGCTGCAGCGCACCATCGAACACCGCGAAATCTTCCACGATGAAATGCTGCACCTGATGCGCATGATCATGCGCGGGGAGCTCTCGCCCGTGATGACCGCCGCCATCGTCACCGGTCTGCGCGTGAAGAAGGAAACCATTGGCGAAATCTCCGCGGCCGCCGAGGTGATGCGGGAGTTCTCCAATAAGGTGCAGGTGCACGACAAGTCCCACCTAGTGGACATTGTGGGGACCGGCGGCGATGGTGCCAATACCTTCAACATCTCGACCTGCTCGACCTTTGTGATCGCGGCGGCCGGCGGCAAGGTCAGCAAGCACGGTGGACGCAGCGTCAGCAGCAAAAGCGGCAGTGCCGATGCCATGGAAGCGCTGGGCATCAACATCACCCTGCAGCCCACGCAGATTGCGGACTGCATCCGCGATGTGGGCATCGGCTTCATGTTCGCGCCCAACCACCACCCGGCCATGAAGAATGTGGCCCCGGTGCGCAAGGAACTGGGCGTGCGTACCATCTTCAACATCCTGGGGCCGCTGACTAACCCGGCTGGTGCGCCCAACATCCTGATGGGGGTGTTCCATGAGGATCTGGTCGGCATCCAGGTCCGTGCGCTGCAGCGCCTGGGTGCTGAACACGCACTAGTGGTCTATGGCCGTGACGGCTTGGACGAAATCAGCCTGGGTGCCGGGACGCTGGTGGGCGAGCTCAAGGACGGCTTGGTGCGCGAGTATGAAGTCCACCCCGAAGACTTTGGCTTGCGCATGGCGGGTACGCGTGCACTGAAGGTGGAGAACCCCGAGGAATCCAAGGCCATGCTGCTAGGTGTGTTGCAAGGCGACCAGGGGCCTGCGCGTGACATCGTCTGCCTGAATGCCGGTGCTGCCTTGTACGCTGCCAATGTGGCCCGCAGCATTGAAGACGGCCTGCTGCGTGCCCAGCAGGCACTGGACAGCGGTGCCGCGCTGCAGAAACTGCAGCAACTGGTTGCCTACACGGGCAAACTGTCTGCATGAGCCTGCTCGATGCCCCGATCTGGAACGATGCTGGCACGTGGATCGTGCTGGGCATTTCGCTGCTGTTCCTGGTGGTTGGGGTGGTGATGCACCGCATCATCCTGCAGATCGCCCGCACGCCGGCGCCTGACAAGCCAGCGCCGCCCACGGACTGAAGCATGCAGGCCCCGGCGGTGTGGGTGCTTCATAGCATGCGTCACGCGGCAGCCTGGAGGGCTTACCGATGGAGTGATGTGGCTGGCGGCAGGCAAGGCGCGACAATCGAATGCATAGAAAGCCCCGTCAGGGGCTGCGACGAACAAGGGAATCCATATGTCCGACATTCTGAAAAAAATCTGCGACGCCAAGGTGCAGGAAGTGGCGGAAGCCAAGCAGCGTACGCCGTTCGAGGCCATGCGCCGCGATGCCGAAAGCCGTGTCAGCACACGCGACTTCGTGGGTGCGCTGCGCGCCAAGATCGCAGCCGGCCAGGCCGGTGTGATTGCAGAGATCAAGAAGGCCAGCCCCAGCAAGGGTGTGATCCGTCCGGACTTCGATCCGGCCGACATTGCCCAGAGCTACATGGTGGGCAACAGCAACACCAAGGCGAAGATCCACGGCAACGCCACGGCCGCCTGCCTGTCGGTGCTGACCGACCGCCAGTTCTTCCAGGGCGAGCCTGATTTCCTCAAGCAGGCCCGTGCCAGCACGCTGCTGCCGGTGCTGCGCAAGGACTTCATGGTGGATCCCTACCAGATCTACGAATCGCGGGCCATGGGTGCCGACTGCATTTTGCTGATCGCTGCCTGCCTGGAAGACAGCCAGATGGCGGAGATGGAGCAGATCGCCCACAGCCTGGACATGGCGGTGCTGGTGGAGGTGCACGATGGCGTGGAGCTGGAGCGGGCGCTCAAGCTCAAGACCGAACTGGTGGGCATCAATAACCGCAATCTGCGCACCTTCGAAGTCAATATCCAGACCACACTGGACCTGCAAAAGCAGGTGCCGGCCGACCGTCTGCTGGTGACCGAGTCCGGCATCATGACCCGTGACGATGTGAAGACCATGCGCGATGCGGGCATCAACGCCTTTCTGGTGGGTGAAGCCTTCATGCGTGCGGATGAACCGGGCGAAGCGCTGGCCGCCTTGTTTGCCCATCCCAAGAAATAAGGCCATTGCACGGCACCGCGTCTCTGCCCGCAGCGGCACGCTGTGCGGTGACGGATGGTGTGCAGGGGATGGCTGGTGCACGCGGCCAAGTTGGCAAGTGCGGGGAGCGCGCCAGAATCAGTGCACTGCGCTCGCTGGCCATTCGTGTTTTTGAGTAGGAAAGTGGTCTGAAATGTCCGATGCAAGCGCTGGAACAGCAACGCAACTGGAAAGCGCCAATCCCAGCGACTGGGCCGTGGCGCCTGGCTGGCAGGCGGCGGTGGATGCGTTCTTCTTCTCGCCCTCCGGCCAGCAGTTGCTGGACTATCTGCAGCAGCGCCTGGATGCGGGTGCGGTGGTGTTTCCACCGCAGCCGCTGCGTGCACTGGAGTTGACCGCGCCCGAGGATGTGCGGGTGGTCATTCTGGGGCAGGACCCCTACCATGGGAGAGGACAGGCCGAAGGGTTGGCGTTTTCCGTGGCCAGCGGCGTGCGGCTGCCGCCTTCGCTGCAGAACATCTTCAAGGAAATCCAGCGCGACCTGGGGGCGCCATTTCCCCCATTCCCGCAACCTGGTGGCAGCCTGGTGAAGTGGGCACAGAACGGTGTGCTGCTGCTCAACACCTGCCTGACCGTGGAAGAAGGCCAGGCCGCCAGCCACAGCAAGCGCGGCTGGGAGCTGCTGACCGATGCCATCATCCGTCAGGTGGCCGAACAGGGCCGGCCCACGGTCTTCATGCTCTGGGGCAGCCATGCCCAGTCCAAGCGCCTCTTGATCCCGCAGGACCGCGGTCACCTGGTGCTGATGAGCAACCACCCCTCACCGCTGTCCGCATTGCGTCCGCCTGTGCCCTTCATCGGCAATGGGCACTTTGGGCAAGCCAAGCGGTTTCGGGAAACGCACGGATATTGAGATCCGGATGTGCTGTGGCTCCTGGCATGAAGTGCCAGCTGTTTTGACGTTCGCACCATAAAAAAGGCATGCGCTAAGCATGCCTTGGAGGAGTTTGGTCGTCGGGTGTTTATGGTTTCAGGCCAAGTGCTGCACGCAGGCGCGCGACTTTTCCCGCTTGCGCGGGATTCTGGTTGGCCCCGTGCAAGGCATGACGGATCAGAACGAACAGCAGTAGCAACATGCCGCCAGCGGCGGTGCAGCCGAGCACAATCAGCGACTTCTGGGGCTTGGCGGGCAGCTCTGTCAGAGTGGGTTGCTGGGCCAAATTCTCTTCAGTCAGGCCTTCCATCTGGGACTCCAGCTTGGAAATGAGCTCTTGCCTTTTGCTGTTCGACGCCTGCAGCTCGCCATACAAACGGGAAAGTCCTTCGCTGCTGGTGCCGCTTTGCAACTGTTTGAGGGTCGCGGCTTCCAGCATTTCTGCCGAGGCCAAGCGTGCGCTTTCTGCCTCCAGTTGCTGTTGCAGACGTTCCTGCTCTTTCCCGCGTGGAGCGGTGTGGGGCAAAAGTTTTTTCCAGATGGTGGCGTTGAGTGTCTGGGCCTTTTCAGGGGTGGGGCCTTGGGTTGTCAGCGTAACCAAGGGGGCTTCCTGTTTGCCCACAGCGACCTGAATCAGCGCCTCCATTTTCTTCAGCCGTTGGGCGCTGCTTACATCCTGCTCAAACTGCAGATCTTTGGCGACCTGCTCCAGAATATCGGCAGATTTGATATAGCTTGCGACCACTTGGCCGGAAACATCCAATCCATTTTTGCTGGGCGACAGTATCGAGGTACTTTCGTAAGTTTTGGGCAGCGAAAAAGCAATCGCCAACCCCAAAAGGCCGGCCAGCATGGTCCCTGCTACAAGCAGCCGAAGATTTTCGGCAATTACCACGAGCAGATCCAGAAGATCAATCTCATTATCGGGAGGCGTATATGTTTCTGGAGACTGCATTACATCTGTAGCATGGCTATGGATAGCCTTTGAATCTAGCATGTTTGTCACAGACTCTGCACTTTGGTTCGTCCGATACGTCGCGTATGTGTGTCATTTTGTCGAGTGCTCGGTAAAAGCCGCCTCAGGCGGATCAAGGAAGCGTTTGCAATGCCCTCGTTTGGGAGTGGTAGCAATTCTTTCGGAACTTTTACTGAGAATGATTCTCATAAAATGGATTCGATGGGCTTTTGGCCCTCTTGAATGCATCGCAAAGGAATGGATATGCAAGGTTTGTGGACGCGCCGCCAGACGTTGGCGGGCTTGGGTGTGGTGTTGGCCCTGTCGTGGTCGGCGGCGCAGGCGGCAAATGTCAAGGTGCAGGACAACACCGGTGAGGTGTCTATGCCGCTGCAGCCCAAGACTGTGCTGGTCTATGACCTGGGCGCGCTGGACATCATTCAGACCTTGGGCGGGGCGGTGCACGGGGTCCCCAACCAGGCGCTGCCGCCGTTGCTGGCGGGCTACAAGGATGCCGCCAAGTACCCACAGATCGGCAGCCTGTTCGAGCCCGATTACGAAAAGATCAAGGCCCTCAAGCCCGACCTGATCATTGCCGGCAACCGCACGCTGCCCAAGATCGATGAACTCAAGAAGTTCGCACCCGTGCTGGATGTGACGATCGGCGACGGTGACCAGCTGACGCAGATCTACCGCAACATCCGCGCCATCTCGGCCGTGTACGGCGTGCCGCAGAAGGGGGCGGCCGAGATCAAGCAGATCGAGTCCGAAATCGCCGATGTGAAGTCCAAGGCACAGAAGCAGGGTTCGGCCCTGATGCTGATGACCAATGGCGGCAAGATGAGCGTGTACGGCCCGGGCTCGCGCTTTGACATGCTGTACACGGTGTTTGGCGTGCAGCCCATCAAGGACAAGATCGAGGTCTCCAAGCATGGCCAGGCCGTGTCCTTCGAGTACCTGCTCAAGACCAACCCCGACTGGATGCTGGTGCTGGACCGCGATGCGGCCATCAGCCGCGAAGGCGCTTCGGCCCAGAAGCTGCTGGACAACAAGCTGGTGCATGCCACCAAGGCCTGGCGCAACCAGCACATCGTCTACCTGAATGCGGCGAACTGGTATCTGCTGTCCAACGCCGGTCCGGGCGCGCTCAGGGAGAACCTGAAGCAGCTGTCCGATGCTTTCGGCAAGTAAGGCGCCCCGCACCCATCCATCTCCGCCACCCGCGTCCGGATGGGCTGGGGGCAGTGCCAAGGTCATCGCCGCCGCCGTTGCCCTGCTGGCGCTGGCCATGGCCAGCTTGGCCGTGGGCGTCAGCGATGTGTCCTGGAACACGCTGTGGAGCCGCAGCGAGGACGATCTGGTGGCCCAGGTGCTGATGTACTCGCGCGTGCCGCGCACACTGGCCTTGGTGCTGGCCGGTTCGGCCATGGCGGTGGCGGGCTTGCTGATGCAGATGCTGGCACGCAACCATTTTGTGGAACCATCCACCGTGGGCACGGTGGAGTCGGCCACGCTGGGCATGCTGGTGTGCATTCTGTGGGCGCCGGACTGGCCGGTGATGGCCAAGATGGGCGTGGCGGCGCTGTTTGCGCTGGCGGGCACCGGCCTGTTCATTGGCGCACTGTCGCGCATCCGCCTGCGCACGGCGTGGATCGTGCCGCTGGTGGGCTTGATTCTGGCGGGCGTGATCGAGGCGGGCACCACCTTCCTGGCCTACCAGCACGACATGATCCAGTCGCTGCGTGCCTGGTCGAACGGCGATTTTTCGGCCGTCGTCGAAGGCCGCTACGAGATGCTCTACCTGTCGCTGGCGGTCACCGTGGTGGCCTGTCTGGCGGCGGACCGCTTCACAGTGGCGGGCCTGGGCGAATCCTTCGCCACCAACCTGGGACTGAACTACAAGGCGCTGGTCTGGCAGGGGCTGATCGTGGTGGCGCTGGTCACGGCCTGCATCGTGGTCACGGTGGGCAGCATTCCCTTCGTGGGGCTGATCGTGCCGAATGTGGTGCGCCTGCTGGTGGGTGACAACGTGCGCCGCAGTGTGCTGTGGGTGGCGGCGGCGGGCGCCGGGCTGACGCTGGCCTGCGATCTGGTGGGGCGCCTGGTGATTGCGCCCTATGAAATTCCGGTGGGCACGGTGATGGGCGTGGTGGGCAGTGCGCTGTTCCTGGCCATCCTGCTGCACCAGCGAAAGCGGGAGGGCTGAAGCATGCCGACCTTGAATCCCGCCGCCGTGGCGGATGCCAAGCCCGCGCCTGTGGCGCCGGTGCGCTGGCAGCGCCCGGGTGCGCGGCTGGGGCTGCTGGCTGTGCTGGCGCTGCTGGCCATGACCGCGTTCATGACCGTGGGTGTGGAGGCCGACTGGGCCTTTGTGCTGCAGCACCGCGGCACCAAGCTGGCGGCCATGGTGGTGGTGGCCTGTGCGCTGGGCATGTCCACCGTGGTGTTCCAGACCGTGACGCACAACACCATTCTGACGCCGGCGGTGATGGGCCTGGATGCGCTCTATCAGTTGCTGCAGGCGGTGCTGGTGCTGGTGCTGGGATCCGTGGGCGTGGTGGCGCTGGGCATGGTGCCCAAGTTCGGGCTGGAGATTGTCTGCATGGTGGCGCTCAGCGTGCTGCTGGTGCGCTGGTTGTTTGCGGGCCAGGCAAGCAGCCTGCACCTGATGCTGCTGGTGGGCATGGTGGCGGGCATCCTGTTTCGCAGCCTCACCAGCTTTGCCATGCGCATGATCGATCCCAACGAGTTCGCCTCGCTGCAGGACCGCATGTTCGCGAATTTCAACACCATCCAGACGCCGTTGCTGTTGCCTGCCGGCATCCTGCTGCTGCTGGGCGGTGGCTTCTTCTGGCGCCGCCGCCATGTGCTGGACGTGCTGGCGCTGGGGCGGGATGCCGCCATCAACCTGGGGCTGGACTATCGCCGCCAGGTGCTGCAGCTGCTGCTGGTGGTCTGCACCATGGTCGCGGTATCGACCGCGCTGGTGGGGCCGGTGACCTTCTTCGGTCTGCTGGTGGCCAATATGGCCTACCAGTGGATGGGGACACGCCGCCACGCCTGGGTGCTGCCGGCCGTGCTGCTGTGGGGAACCGTCCTGCTGCTGGGCGGCCAGGTGGTGCTGGAGCGGGTGCTGGGCTTCAATTCTGCGCTGTCGGTGGTGGTGGAATTTGTAGGCGGCCTGGTGTTTATTGCGCTGCTGATGCGCAGGGGAAAGCAATGATCGAGACGCGCGACATCGTCAAGCGCCATGGCAGCACCACCGTGCTGCACGGTGTGACGGTGCAGATTCCGGAGCGGCAATTCACGGCCATCATCGGCCCCAACGGGGCAGGCAAGAGCACGCTGCTGTCGCTGGTCAGCCGCCTGATGCCGATCAGCAGCGGCAGCGCCAGCGTGGCCGGACTGGATGTGGCCACCACGGCCAGCGATGCGCTGGCCCGTGTGATGGCCATCCTGCGCCAGGACAACCAGAGCACGCTGCGCCTGACGGTGCGCGACCTGGTGGGTTTTGGCCGCTTTCCGCACAGCAAGGGCCGCATGGCGCCCGACGACCTGCGCCATGTGGACGAAGCACTGGAATACCTGCACCTGCAGGATTTGGCCGAGCGCTTTCTGGACGAGCTGTCTGGCGGCCAGCGCCAGCGCGCCTACATCGCCATGGTGCTGTGCCAGGACACCCCCTACATTCTGCTGGATGAGCCGCTGAACAACCTGGACATGGCCCATGCCGTGACCATGATGAAGCTGCTGCGGCGCATGGTGGACGAGCGCGGCAAGACCGTGGTCGTGGTGCTGCACGACATCAACTTTGCCAGTTGCTATGCCGACCACATCGTGGCGATGAAGGACGGGCAGCTGGCCTATATCGGCACACCTGCCACCGTGGTGCGCAACGAGGTGCTGAGCGCGCTCTACGGCATTCCCGTCTCGGTGCATGAGATCCAGGGGCAGCGCTTGTGCCACTACTTTGCGTGATGGCCGTTCCCATGGGGGAGGGCGCACCGCCGCGCCTGTGTAGCGAGTGTGTCTGCGGTTGGTAGCGGTGCTGGCACGGTGGCTGCCATTGGCAGTCACGTCGGTGCTTGTTTTTTGGTAGCAGGTACGGCCGGTATCAAGCCACACCCCACCGACAGGGATGCGTAGCGGGAAAGCGCTGGCCGATGGGAGAGGCGGCGCAAGACTGCGTGCGCCTCTCAAGTTTGGGTCAGGATGTACGCACCGATACAAAACGTGAGTGATAATAATTCTCATTAAAAATCACTCCTTGGCCCGTGTGGGCCTTTTTTGTTCATGTCTCCTTCGCATCGCACCCTGTTCCCCGCTGCGCGCAGCGGCTTGCTGTCTCCCCATGTCCTGGCCTTGGCCGGTGTGCTGGGCCTGAGTGCCTCCGTCGCACGGGCCCAGGACGAGCCCACCACCACGCTCAAGGAAGTCACCGTGCGTTCGGCACAGGATGTGCAGACGCTGCCTGCCCCGGCGGCAGGGGTGCAGGTGGCCAAGGGCGCCGGCCTGGGTCTGCTGGGCAACCGCGATGTGATGGATGCACCGTTCAACATCACCAGCTACACCCAGCAGGTGATTGCCGACCAGCAGAGCGCCACGGTGGCGGCGGTGCTGGAAAACGACCCCTCGGTGCGCTTCACCACCAATGCCGGTCACGCCTACGAAAACTACACCATCCGCGGGCTGGAGGTGAATTCCAGCGATGTCTCTCTCAACGGCCTGTACGGCATGGCGCCCGACGGGCACATTCCCACCGAAATGCTGGAGCGTGTCGAAGTCCTCAAGGGCCCGGGCGCGCTGCTCAACGGCATGGCGCCGGGCGGCGCCGTGGGCGGTGTCGTGAATGTGGTGACCAAGCGTCCCACGGCCGATGACCGCACACAGCTGACCACCTCGTTCGCCACGGGTTCGCAGTTCGGTGTGCACGCCGACGTGTCCAGACGCTTTGGGGAAGAGCGCCGGCTCGGCATCCGTGTCAACGGCAGCATGGCCAGCGGTGAAACCGATGTCGACGACCAGAAGCGCCGCAAGCGCCTGGGTGCGCTGGCGATGGACTACCAGGGCGATCGCTGGACGCTGGGGCTGGACGCCTACAGCTACCGCTCCACCATCGCCAATGGCAGCCCGCTGATGGTGGGCTTTGCCACGGTGGGCCATATGGTGGCCGCGCCGGATGCCTCGCTGAACCAGTTCCGCGGCATGCAGGCGGAGCAGCAAAGTGACGGCGTGATGCTGCGCGGTACGGCCGAGCTGAACGACGCCTGGAGCGTGTACGGCAGCCTGGGCTGGGCCGAGCACGAATACACCGGCATGCTCAACGGCACGCGCGGCATTCTGCAAAAAGACGGCCACACGCTGAACACCCAGACCTACAACCAGTATGGCTACACCAAGAACCTCACCGGGGATGTGGGGGTGCGCGGCAAGTTCCGCACCGGCGCGGTGGCGCATGAACTGGTGCTGTCCATGAACCAGCTGCGCCAGGAAGGCGGGCGTGGCCTGAATGCCAAGGGCGGCGTGCCGTCGGCCAGCTATGTGAGCGATCTGTATGCGCCCAGCGACAAGGTGGTGTTCAGCAGCGAGGCGACCGCCTACAAGCAGGAAAAGGACAACGTCATCACCAGCTATGCCATGGCCGACACGCTGAGCATGCTCGATGGCAAGCTCGCCGTCACCGCCGGTCTGCGCCTGCAGCAGGTGGAGCAGAAGATGGCCGGCTACGACGCCCAGGCCACCACGCCCATGCTGGGCATTGTGGCCAAGCCCTGGGGAGGGCATCTGTCGCTGTACGCCAACTACATCGAAGGCCTGAGCGCAGGCACCACCGTGGCCGCCGGGTACGCGAATGCCGGCGAGACCCTGAAGCCCTACCAGACCCAACAAATGGAGGCTGGGGTCAAGTGGCAGAACGCCGGGCTGACGCACACCTTCTCGCTGTTCCAGATCAGCAAGCCCTCCGCCATTTCGGTGAACCGCGTGGGGGATACGCTGCCCACGCTGGTGGATGACGGCGAGCAGCGCAACCGCGGTGCGGAGTGGACCGTGTCGGGCAAGCTCGCATCCGCGTGGACGCTGCTGGGTGGCGTGGCCTACACCCAGGCCAAGCAGACCAAGACCCAGGGCGGCAGCAAGGACGGGCTGGACATGTATGGTGTGCCGCGCTGGACGGCGAATCTGGGGGCCGACTATGCCGTGGCCGCCGTGCCGGGGCTGGCGGTCAGCGGCCGCATGGTCTACACCGGTACGCAGTGGGTCAATTCCAGCAACACCATCCAGGCGCCCAGCTGGACGCGTTTTGACGCCGGGGTGCGCTATGCCACCCGCATGGGCGGCAAGCCCGTCACCCTGCGCGCCAACCTGCAGAATCTGTTTGACCGCCAATACTGGGCGGGTGCATTCGCCGACAACTTCATGACCGTGGGTGCACCGCGCACGCTGCGTCTGTCGGCCACGGTGGACTTCTGAACCGTATGTTGCGCCGGGTGAATTCGTCCGGCGCATTGCCATGACCACAGCCCCGGTGCGCATACCCTGCGCCGGGGCTGTGGTGCAGGAGAGGGCCACGCCGAGGGCAACGAAGCAGACATGACCTTGAAAAGAATTTTGCAGAAACCCACCCCCTTCGCCCTGGCCGGGGTCCTGTGCGCGGTGCTCGCTGGCGCGGCGGAGGCGCAGGACAACAGCCCGGAGCCGATGCTGAAAAAAACGGTGCAGACCGCCGTTGCCGCCGCAGGGCAGCGGCTGCCGCTGGAAGTGCCCGCCGGCCAGGTGGTGCAGCTGCGCATCACCGGGGAGAACGTGCACGTCGATCTGCGCGATGCCCAGGGGCGGCATCTGCGCCGCCTGGCCGAGAACGGCCGGGGCGTGCAGACGGCCATGTGGCGTACCCAGGGTGCACAGCACGAACAGCTGTGGGCCACGCCCGTGCTGGCCGGCCTGCCGGCCACGGCGGGCCTGCAGGTGCTGCAGACCTGGACCAGCGAAGGGCCCGCACCCCTGTCTGCCGCGGACACGCCGATGGGGCCGCAGCTGCAGGCGCTGGAGCAGGCCGTGGCCGGCGGCGCTGGCACCGAGGCGTTCTGGCAGACCGTGCAGCAGCAGGGTGCGCCGCTGGTGGAGCCGTGGCAGGATGGCCAACTGCTGGTGACCTTTGTGTGGCGCGACCGGGGCAACACCAATGTGCGCCTGTTCGGCAGCCCCAGCGGCGACCACAACCCGCTGCAGAAGCTGGCCGGCAGCGATGTCTGGTGGACCAGCGTGGTGATGGACCCGCGCGCGCGCCTGAGCTATGGGCTGGCGCCGGATGTGCCGCAGATTGCCGATACGCGGCAGCAGCGGCGCATGATTCTGGCCACACTGCAGCGCGATCCGCTGAACCCGGCGGTCTTTCCCACCGCCCCGTGGGGCGGGCTGGACGACATCCACCAGGGGCGCTCGGTGCTGAGCCTGCCGCAGGCGCCTGCCCAGCCCTGGGTCGCCGCACGCGCCGGGGTGCCGCGCGGCACGCTGACACGCCATGTGGTGCACAGCGCCATCCTGGGCAATGAGCGCGATGTGTGGACCTACGTGCCTGCGGGCGCGGGCGCGCAGGGCGTGCAGGGGCTGCTGGTGCTGTTCGACGCCCATGCCTATGTGCACGACGTGGCCACGCCGCGCATTCTGGACAACCTGGTGGCCGATGGCCTGCTGCCGCCGGTGGCGGCGGTGATCGTGGGCAATGCCAGTCCCGAGGTCCGGGGGGACGAGCTGCCACCCAACCCGCAGTTCGCCCGCTTCATGGCCGAGGAGCTGATGCCCTGGGTGCAGGCCCAGGGCCTGGGGCAGATGGCGCGCCGCACCGTGGTCGCGGGCAGCAGCTATGGGGGGCTGGTGTCCAGCTACCTGGGGCTGACGCACCCGGAGCTGTTCGGCAACGTGCTGAGCATGTCAGGCTCCTACTGGTGGGCACCAGAGGGCGAAGCGCCGGGCTGGATGCAGCGGGCCTGGCAGACGCTGCCCGCGCCCATGCCGAACGTGCGCTTCTACCTTGATGCGGGCCTGTTCGAAAGCGGTCGGGGCGCGCGCGACGGCATTCTGGAAACCACGGCCGAGCTGAGCGACGTGCTGCGCGCGCGCGGGCTGTGGGTGATGCAGCGCAGCTTCGTCAGCGGCCACGACTATGTGCAGTGGCAGGCGTCGCTGGGCTGCGGCCTGGTGGCGCTGCTGGCCCCGCAGCATATGCAGCTGTCGCGCGTGCGGGGCTGCAAGGGCGTGCCGCAGTAGGCGCGCCGGCTTCTCCGGGAGCCCCCGCTCCGGAGCGGGGCATGCAGGGCGACAAGGGGGGCTTGACGCCCTGGGGCGATCGGCAAACGCCGCGGTGGCTCAGCGCTTGCGCTCCAGCAGCATCGAATCGCCGTAGCTGAAGAAGCGGTACTCGTTCTGCACCGCATGCTGGTACAGCTCCATCACGTGCTTGTAGCCGGCCAGGGCGCTGACCAGCATCATCAGCGTGCTCTTGGGCAGGTGGAAGTTGGTGATCAGGCAGTCCACCACGCGGAACTCGAAGCCGGGGGTGATGAAGATGTTGGTGTCGCCGCTGATCTGGCCGGTGCGGGCCCAGGATTCCAGCGTGCGCACGCTGGTGGTGCCCACGGCGATGATGCGGCCACGGCGCTGGCGGCAGCGCTCCAGCGCAGCCAGCGTGCCCAGCGGAATGTTGTACCACTCGCTGTGCATCTGGTGTTCGGCGATGTTCTCCACCTTCACCGGCTGGAAGGTGCCGGCCCCCACGTGCAGCGTGACCGAGGCGGTCTCCACGCCGCGCTCCTTCAGCGCATCCAGCACGCCCTGGTCGAAGTGCAGGGCTGCCGTGGGCGCCGCGACGGCGCCGGGGTGGCTGGCGAAAACGGTCTGGTAGCGTTCGGTGTCCTCGGCTTCGTCCGGGTCTTCGTCGCTGTTCTGGTTGCGGGCGATGTAGGGCGGCAGCGGCAGGTGGCCGAACTGCTCCATCAGATCCCAGGGGGTGGCGTTGTGGGCGCCCTGCAGCGCAAAGCGGAACAGCGGGCCGCTTTCATCGGGCCAGCGGCCCAGCAGCGTGGCATCGAAGCCGCCCTTGCCCAGACCGCCGTGCAGATGGATCTTGGCGCCAGGCAGGGGCTTTTTGCTGACCTTCATATGGGCCACGACCTCGTTGCCTTCCAGCACGCGTTCGATCAGCAGTTCCAGCTTGCCGCCACTGGCTTTTTCTCCGAACACGCGGGCCTTGACCACCTTGGTGTCGTTGAAGACCAGCAGATCGCCTTCGTGCAGCAGATCGGGCAGCTCTTTGAACACGCGGTCCACCGGAGGGCTCTGGCGGCCGTCCAGCAGGCGCGAGGCGCTGCGTTCGGCGGCAGGGTGTTGGGCAATCAGATGCTCGGGCAGAGCAAAGTCGAAATCACTGAGGGTGTGCGGGCGGGGACTGAAAGACATGCGTGTTCTTGAGGGCCTGACAAGCCCGTTCCAAGGTCGAAACCGAAAGACGAATTGTCGCAAATACCGGCGACGGGGCGCAAAAGCATACGGGTAATTCCCCTGATCGCTCCGCATATGCCCCCGGGGTCCATGGGAATGTTTGCGCCGTATCAGTACACGTACAAAGCGCACGGCCTAGACTGGCTAGTTACTTACTGCAACAAGTGGTGTGGGCATGGACACGACATTTGTCTGGGACGACAACTTCATTACCGATCTGGAAGGCGTGGATGGGCAACACCATGCGCTGGTGGATCTGTTCAACGAATTGAGCGGTGCGCTGTTTCGCCAGGGGCAGGGCCAGGACAACGACGCCCTGCTGGAAGACATCTACCGCCGTCTGCTGGCCTATACCGAATACCACTTTGCCGAAGAAGAAGAGCTGATGCAGCAGCACGGTCTGGACGAACGCCACATGCAGCCGCACCGCCATCTGCACCAGCAGTTTGTGGAGCAGGTGGCACTGCTGTGGCGCCAGCGCAAGAGCATGGCCGACCCGGGCACCACGCTGGTGGGCTTTCTGACCTCGTGGCTGGGCCTGCACATCCTGGGCGTGGACCAGTCGATGGCGCGGCAGATCTGCTCTATCCGCGGCGGCCTGTCGCCGGCCCAGGCCTTCGACCAGGAGCGCCGCAACAACGACAACGGCACCCAGGCGCTGCTGAAGATGATCGGCAAGCTCTACACCGCGCTGTCGCTGCAGAACATGCAGCTGGCCGAATCCAATCTGCTGCTGGAAGAACGCGTGGCCGAACGCACCCAGGAGCTGGCCCAGGCCAATGTGCGGCTGGAAGCCATGTCGCGCACCGATGGCCTGCTGCAGATTGCCAACCGCGCCTACTTTGAGGAACGCCTGGTGCAGGCCTGTGCCCAGGCCGGCCGCAGCGGCCGGCCCGTGGGGCTGGTGATGGTCGATGTGGACCATTTCAAGCGCTACAACGACCACCACGGCCACCAGCAGGGCGACCGCTGCCTGCAGGCCGTCGCCCAGGCGTTGCGCACCAGCGTGCACCGCGTCAGCGATGTGGTGGCGCGCTACGGTGGTGAAGAGTTTGCCGTGATCCTGCCGGACACCGACGCCGAAGGCGCGCTGGCCGTGGCCAGGCAGATCGTGCGCAATGTACGCCTGCTGGAGCTGGCGCACGGCAACTCGCCGGTCTGGCCTTGCGTCACCGTCAGCGCGGGCGCGGCCAGCATGGTGCCGCCCGCCAGCAAGGACGGTCGCTATGGCCGCACCCAGCTGGTGGACATGGCCGATGCGGCGCTTTACGGCGCGAAATCGCTGGGGCGCAACGGCTGCCAGCTGGCAGCCGCGCCGCAGGTGCCGGCGGAAGACGCCACCCAGCAGCCGGTCTGAAGCCCGCACGCGCCTTGCAGCCTGCAGGCGGGCGCTTGCCTACCGCGCCCCGTGGCGCCTTCAGGCTGTGGCAGCTGCACCCTTGCGCCACAGCGTTTCCAGGTGGGTGAACGGCCATTCGCCCGGGTCTTCCTGGCAGACGATGCGGTCCTGGCCCGGCTGGGACAGATCGACCAGTTGGGGGCTGAGATTGCGCTGGCTTTGTGTGCAGTAAAACACCACCACGCGGGGGGCGGTCAGGCTTTTGACCGAGGGCTCGCTGACCACGGCCAGCCGTTCGGATTGCAGGCGCACCAACGATCCCACCGGGTAGATGCCCACGGTTTTGACAAAGGTTTCGAACAGGCGCTTGTCCAGGTGGGTACCCGTCCATTCGGCCATGCGGCGCAGCGATTCGGACGGGGGCCAGCCTTTCTTGTAGGGGCGGTCGGAGGTGATGGCGTCGTACACATCGCAGATGGCGGTCATGCGTGCCAGCAGGCTGATTTCATCGCCCCCCAGTCCGTCGGGGTAGCCACCGCCATCCAGCCGCTCGTGGTGGTGCAGGCAGGCGTCCAGCACGGTGGCATCCATGTCGCTGCTGCCGCACAGCAGGTCATAGGCGGCGCGGGGGTGGCCCTTGATGTGCGCAAACTCTGCGTCCGTCAGTTGCCCGGGTTTGTTCAGAATGGCCGGGTCCATGTGGGCCTTGCCCAGGTCGTGCAGCAGGCCGGCCATGCCGGCGCGCCGGACCGCGGCCTCGTCATGGCCCAGCTTGCGTGCCAGGGCCACCATCAGGCCGCTGACCGCCACCGAGTGCATGTAGGTGTAGTTGTCGGCCGTCTTCAGGCGCGCCACGCTCAGCAGGGCATCCGGGCTGCGCAGCACGGAGCCGGTGATTTCGTTGACCAGGTTTTCGGCCATGTCCATGCCGATGGCGCGCCCCATGCGGGCTTCGCTGAACATGTCCAGCATGGCATCGCGCGACTGCTCGCACAGCGCCATGGCCGTGTGCAGCTCCTTGCCCAGGGAGGTCGGCGCCGTGTCGATGGCCGCCAGCGGGCGCGCCTGCGGTTTGGCCGTGGGCGGTGTGCGGTCCGGGTCGGATGTCTGCTGGGGATCCCAGACCACGCAGGGCACGCCGGGGGCAATGTCCTTGCCGCGGGCCGGATCGATCCAGACCTCCGTGACCTTGCTTTTGCGCAGCCGCTGCAGGTCGGACGCATCGGTCAGCAGGAAGGCACTGCGCCAGAAAGGGTGGGAGATCCAGGGGCCGCACATCTCGTAGATGTACATGCCGGTGGTCAGGTGCTGAACGGAGATGCGCTTGAACATGCGATAGGGGCGGCACTTTGGCGCTGGTCAGGAGTGGACCATGGTAGCCTGTCCCCCGCTGCTTGTCGCCATCGCCTGCCTGCTGTTTGATTCTGCTCATGCCTGCTTCTGTTCCCGCCAAAAAACCTGCCGCCAGTGCTGCCCAACAGGCCATGCACAAGCTGGGCCTGGTGCGTGACATCGATCTGGCCCTGCACCTGCCGCTGCGCTACGAGGACGAAACCCGCATCATCCCGCTGAAGAATGCGCGCGATGGCGAGACGGTGCAGATCGAAGCCACGGTCACCCAGAGCGAAGTCCAGCTGCGCCCCCGCCGCATGCTTAAGGTCACGGTGGACGACGGCACCGGCACCTGCGTGCTCACCTTCTTCAGCTTCTACCCCTCGCACCAGAAAACCCTTTCGCCGGGGGCGGTGCTGCGCATCCGGGGCGAAGTCAAAGGGGGGTTCTGGGGGCGGCAGATGCTGCACCCTGCCTTCAAGCTGGCCGGTGGCGAGCTGCCCCAGGCGCTGACCCCCATCTACCCGACCACCGCCGGCCTGCCGCAGCCCTATTTGCGCCGTGCGATTGCCAGTGCGTTGCAGCGTGTGCAGCTGCCCGAGACGCTGCCGCCGGGCACGCCGCCGCCGGTGCTGCCGTACTGGAGCGAAGCGGGGCTGCATGGCCTGCTGGGCTTGCGGGAGGCGCTTTATTTCCTGCACAACCCCACACCCGATGTGGCGCTGGCCACGCTGGAAGACCATTCCCACCCGGCCTGGCAGCGCCTGAAGGCCGAAGAGCTGCTGGCCCAGCAGCTGTCGCAGTACCAGGCCAAGCGCGAGCGTGCGCGGCTCAGGGCCCCGGCCTTGCGCGTGCCGCCGCCTGTCGCCGGGGAGCAGTCCTTGGTGGAGCAGTTTCTGGCGGTCCTGCCTTTTGGCCTGACCGGGGCCCAGCAGCGCGTCTGCCGCGAAATCGCCGATGACATGGCGCGCACCATGCCCATGCACCGCCTGCTGCAGGGCGATGTGGGCTCGGGCAAGACCGTGGTGGCCGCCCTGTCGGCCATGGTCTGCATTGCCGCCGGCTGGCAGTGCGCGCTGATGGCGCCCACTGAAATCCTGGCCGAACAGCACTTCGGCAAGCTGGTGGGCTGGCTGGAGCCCATCCTGGAGCCGCTTGGCAAAAAAGTGGCCTGGCTGTCCGGGGCGCAGAAAAAAAAGGAACGTGCCGCCATGCTGGCGCTGGTGGCCAGCGGCGAAGCCGCGCTGGTGGTCGGCACGCATGCGGTGATCCAGGAGCAGGTGCAGTTCCACAACCTGGCGCTGGCCGTGATCGACGAGCAACACCGCTTTGGTGTGGCCCAGCGCCTGGCATTGCGGCAGAAGCTGGCCCATGCCGGCCTGGAGCCGCACCTGCTGATGATGAGTGCCACGCCCATTCCCCGCACCCTGGCGATGAGCTATTACGCGGATCTGGATGTGTCCGTCATCGACGAGCTGCCACCGGGGCGCACGCCCATCGTGACCAAGGTCATCTCGGACAGCCGCAAGGACGAGGTCATCGCCCGCATCGGTGCCCAGGTGGCCGCCGGGCGGCAGGTCTACTGGGTGTGCCCGCTGATCGAGGAAAGCGAGGCGCTGGACCTGTCCAATGCCACGGCCACGCACACCGATCTGAGCGAAGCCCTGCCCGGCGTGATGGTGGGACTGCTGCACTCGCGCATGCCCACGGCCGAGAAGAAGGCCGTGATGGAGCTGTTCACGGCCGGCATCATGGGCGTGCTGGTGTCCACCACGGTGATCGAAGTGGGGGTGGACGTGCCCAATGCCAGCCTGATGGTGATCGAGCATGCCGAGCGGTTTGGCCTGAGCCAGCTGCACCAGCTGCGCGGCCGTGTGGGGCGGGGCGCTGCGGCTTCGGCCTGCGTGCTGCTGTATGCGGTCAACGATAACGGGCGCTTGTCCGATACCGGCAAGGAGCGGCTGCGCGCCATGGCCGAGACCAACGATGGCTTCGAGATTGCGCGGCGCGACCTGGAAATCCGCGGGCCGGGCGAATTCCTGGGCGCACGCCAGTCGGGCGCGGCCATGCTGCGCTTTGCCGATCTGGAGCAGGACATTGCGCTGCTGGAGTGGGCGCGTGAGCTGGCACCATCCATGCTGGAGCAGCATCCGCTGCTGGCGGAGATGCATATTTCACGCTGGCTGGGCGGCAAGGCCGAATACCTCAAGGCGTGAACTTCCGGATCAGCGCACGATATGCGGTCGATATCTGGTGTTCAGCTGACATTTTTCTGAAAAAATCGCTGCACCCTGACTGCGAAACAAGCGAGGGCATGCAAAATGTTGAGTCCTCTCCCTGCATAGAAAAGATCCACACACGCCATGACGCTCACAGAACTGAAGTACATCGTTGCGGTTGCCCGAGAAAAGCACTTTGGCCGCGCGGCCGATGCCTGCTATGTGTCGCAGCCCACGCTGTCTGTGGCGATCAAGAAGCTCGAGGATGAACTGGACGTCAAGCTGTTCGAGCGCAGCGCGGGGGAAGTGACGGTGACGCCGCTGGGTGAGGAAATCGTGCGCCAGGCGCAGAGCGTGCTGGAACAGGCGGCCGCGATCAAGGAGATCGCCAAGCGCGGCAAGGACCCGCTGTCCGGCGTGCTGACGCTGGGGGTGATCTACACCATCGGCCCCTATCTGCTGCCCGATCTGGTGCGCAACTCCATCGAGCGCACACCGCAGATGCCGCTGATGCTCCAGGAGAACTTCACCGTCAAGCTGCTGGAAATGCTGCGCACCGGCGAGATCGACTGTGCCATCGTGGCCGAGCCCTTTCCCGACACCGGCCTGGCCATTGCGCCGCTGTACGACGAGCCCTTCATGGCCGCCGTGCCCAGCAGCCACCCGCTGGCGCAGAAGTCCACCGTGTCCACCATGGACCTGAAGAACGAGACCATGCTGCTGCTGGGCGCAGGCCACTGCTTCCGCGACCATGTGCTCGAGGTCTGCCCCGAGTTCGCCCGCTACGCCAGCAATGCCGAAGGCATCCGCCGCACCTTCGAAGGCTCGTCGCTGGAAACCATCAAGCACATGGTGGCCGCCGGCATGGGCGTGACCCTGGTGCCGCGCCTGTCCGTGCCCAAGGATGCGCTGGACACGCCGCGCCGCCGCAAATCGGACGAGCCGCACATCCGCTACCTGCCCATCGTCGAAGAAGACGGTGTGCCGCCTCCCAGCCGCCGCGTTGTGCTGGTCTGGCGCCGCAGCTTCACCCGCTACGAAGCCATTGCCGCACTGCGCAACGCCGTCTACGCCTGCGCGCTGCCGGGCGTCACACGCCTATCTTGAGCTTGGTCACAGCAGCGCGCATGACAGTGCGCGCGTTGTGCGCTACAGTTTTCAGAACGCCCCACGGGGCTTGCATGAAAGGAGTCCAGATCCATGGCCAAAGATTCGAGCAAGACAAGCGTTAAGAAAGACAGCAAGACCGATGCTGTACCGGCAGTGCCTGCTATCAATATCGGTATCAGCGACAAGGACCGTGAAGCGATTGCCAAAGGCCTGTCGCGCCTGCTGGCCGACACCTACACGCTGTACCTGACCACGCACAATTTCCACTGGAATGTGACGGGTCCGATGTTCAACACCTTGCACACCATGTTCATGGGCCAGTACACCGAGCTGTGGAATGCGGTGGACCCGATTGCTGAGCGCATCCGCTCGCTGGGCCACTTTGCCCCCGGCTCCTATGCCCAGTTCGGCAAGCTGACCAGCCTGCCCGATGTGCCCGCCACCCCGCCCAAGGCCGTGGAGATGATCCGCATCCTGGTACAGGGCAATGAAGCCGTGGCCCGCACCGCGCGCGAACTGTTCCCCCTGGCGGACAAGGCCAGCGACGAGCCCACGGCCGACCTGCTGACCCAGCGCCTGACGGTGCATGAGCAGACCGCCTGGATGCTGCGCTCGCTGCTGGAAGACTGACCACTTCCCGCACCAGACTGCTCAGTCGCAACGCCCGCTGCCAGCGGGCGTTGTGCATTTGGCGCGACAATTCTCGGCTATGACCTCCCCTGTTGCTTCCCCTGCTGCACCGGCGCGCAGCAAACTGTCGCTGTATCTGGACCTGATCCGCTGGAACCGCCCCGCGGGCTGGCTGGTGCTGGTCTGGCCCACGCTGGCAGCGCTGTGGGTGGCTGCAGACGGGTTTCCGGGCTGGCATCTGCTGCTCGTCTTTGTGCTGGGCACGGTGCTGATGCGCAGCGCCGGCTGCACCATCAACGACATTGCCGACCGCGACTTCGACAAGCATGTGAAGCGCACCACGCAGCGGCCCATCACCAGCGGCCAGGTCTCGGTGCCAGAGGCGGCCATGGTCGGCGTGGTGCTCACCCTGGTGGCATTCGGTCTGGTGCTGTCGACGCGCTGGGAGGCGGTGGCCTGGTCGGTGCCGGCCGTGCTGTTCACCATTCTCTACCCGTTCACCAAGCGCTTCTTTGCCATGCCCCAGGCCTTTCTGGGCATTGCCTTCAACTTCGGCATCGTGATTGCCTTTGCCGCGGTGACAGGCAGCGTACCGCTGGCCGCCTGGGTGCTGTGGCTGGCCAATATGTTCCTGGTGCTGGCCTACGACACCGAGTACGCCATGGTGGACCGCGACGACGATCTGAAGATCGGCATGAAGACGTCGGCCATCACGCTGGGCCGTTTCGATGTGGCCGGCATCATGGCCTTCTTCGTGCTGTGCTGGGGCCTGACGGCCTGGGTGCTGGCGCCGTACCAGCTGGGCTGGCCGTTCTGGCTGGGCATGGGCGCGGCGGCGGCGCAGCTCGTGTGGCACTACACGCTGATCCGGCACCGCACGCGCGAAGGCTGTTTTGTGGCCTTCAGCAAAAGCCATTGGATCGGTGCCTGCATGTTTGCCGGTGTGGCGCTGGGGTTCGCGCTGCGCTGAGCGGAACTTGCCGGGGCCGCTCTGGCTCCCTCCTTCCAGCCAGGGTGCCCGTGGGCACCCTTTTTTCATGCCCGCGGTGCTGCGGGCACCGTGCGAAAGTGGGAAGATGCAACGCAGACAGTGGCTGGGAGCTGCCGCGGGTGCGGCGGCGCTGGCTGCAGCAGGAGTGCGCATGACCAGTGCCCATGATGTCGCGCAGGCCGCCGTGCAGGCGGGCATTGCCGAGCTCAAACCGTCGCCCCGCATGCCGGTGCTGTTCCTGGGGCATGGCAGCCCGATGAACGCCATCGAAGACAACGCCTACCGCCGCAGCTGGCAGCAGTTGGGGCAGGAGCTGCTGGCGCAGGTGGAGCGGCCACAGCTGGTGCTGTGCATCTCGGCGCACTGGCTCACGCAGGGTGGATCGTTTCTGACCGGCATGGCCCAGCCCAGGACCATCCATGACTTCGGTGGATTTCCGCCGGAGCTGTTTGCCCAGCAGTACCCGGCGCCGGGGGCCCCCCAGGTGGCCACCCAGCTGGCGGCCCAGCTGCAGATGCCGCACACCCGGCAGCCCTTGGGCGTGGACCCGCAGGCATGGGGGCTGGACCACGGGGCCTGGAGCGTGCTCCAGCCCATGTTTCCCGATGCCTCCATTCCGGTGGTGCAACTGAGCATGGACTACAGCCGCCCGCCGGCCGAGCATTACGCGCTGGGCCAGCAGCTGCGGGCCTTGCGCGAGCGGGGCGTGCTCATTGTCGGCAGCGGCAACGTGGTGCACAACCTGCGCGCGCTGCAGCGCACCTCGTCACCCCAGCAGGCCTATGACTGGGCGGTGGACTTTGACCAGATGGTGGCCCGCCATGTGGACCAGGGGGATCTGGCGGGTCTGGTGGGCTTCCAGCAGCTGGGGCCGGTGGCGCAGATGGCCCACCCCAGCCATGACCATTACCTGCCGCTGCTGTATGCGGCCGGTGCGGTGGAGGGCGGAGAGGCGGTGCGCAGCTTCAACACCGACTACCAGATGGCAGCCATTTCCATGCGCTCCATGGTCTGGGGCGCATAGCGCCGTTCACGCCAGCGGCGCTGCACGGTGACCGCGGCCACCGCACAACGCACACCACCGGCTCAGCGGCCGAATTCGGCCGCCAGTTCCTGGGCGCGGGCTTCGGCCTTGCGCATGGCCTGCACAAAGTGCGCAGCCACCTGCGTGTCCTGCATGTGGGTGATGGCCGCGAAGGTGGTGCCGCCCTTGCTGGTCACACGCTCGCGCAGCACGGCGGCGGGTTCGTCGGAGCGGGCGGCCAGCTCGGAGGCGCCCTGGAAGGTGGCCACGGCCATCTGGTAGGCCTGGGCTTCGCTCAGGCCCATGTCCTGGCCGGCACGGGTCATGGCTTCCAGGAAGAAGAACACATAGGCCGGGCCGGAGCCGGACAGTGCGGTCACGGCGTCCAGGTGGCTTTCCTGCTCCACCCACATGAACTGGCCGGTGGTGCCGATCACAGCGTCCACCTGCGCGCAGCCAGCGACGTCCACATCGGCGCGGGCGAACAGGCCGGTCATGCCCTTGCCCACCAGGGCGGGCGTGTTGGGCATGGCGCGCACGATGCGGCCGGTGCCCAGCCATTGGGCGATGCTGTCGGTGGTGATGCCGGCGGCCACGCTCAGATGCAGGGCGTGGCGGGTGTAGGGGCTGGCGGCAGCGGCCGCGTCCTTGAAGGTCTGGGGCTTGACGGCCCAGACCACCAGTTCGGCGGCTTGCAGCGCGGCGGTTGCGGCCGGCAGCGCGTCGATGCCGAATTTGGCCTTCAGCGCATCGCGGGCTGCCTCGAACGGCTCGACCACGGTGATGCTGGCAGCGGGCAGGCCCTGGGCAAGCAGGCCGCCGATGAAGGCACTGGCCATGTTGCCGCCGCCGATGAAGGCGATGGAAGAGGGATGGGTTGCGGGGGATGTCATGAAAGGCTCCGGAAAGCGAGGGGCAGCGCCCCGACCAAGGGCTTGCCCTAATCCGCTATTGTCGCGCGGTGCGTGTGGCAAAAACAGGCGCTATTCACGCAATGGCTTTAATGGCTTGGCCGTGCCATCCCTTGCGGACGCCTGTGACAGGCTGCAGGCAGCGCCTGGCGGCGGCGTGAATCAGGCCGGGTGGGGCAGTGCCGTCTGCGCCACCGCGTGCTCCCAGCGTGCCATCAGCTCCTGGGCGCGGTCATGCTCCAGGGTGGGCACAAAGCGGCGCTCGGCCTTCCACAGGGCCGACAGCTCTTCGGTGCTCTGGTACACGCCGGTGGACAGACCGGCCAGGTAGGCCGCACCCAGCGCGGTGGTTTCCACGCAGGCGGGGCGCACCACGGGAATGCCCAGCAGGTCGGCCTGGAACTGCATCAGCAGGTTGTTCACACAGGCCCCGCCGTCCACGCGCAGCTCGCTCACGGCTGCACCGCCATTGGCCACCGCGTCGCGGCTCATGGCCTGCAGCAGGGCCGCGCTCTGGTAGGCAATGGATTCCAGCGCCGCGCGGGCGATGTGGGCGATGGTGCTGCCGCGCGTCAGGCCGGTGATGGTGCCGCGGGCGTCGGGCTTCCAGTACGGGGCACCCAGGCCGGTGAAGGCGGGCACCATCATCACGCCGCCGCTGTCGGGCACGCTTTCGGCCAGCTGCTGCACCTGGCCGCTGTGTTCGATGGCGCGCAGGCCGTCGCGCAGCCACTGCACCACCGCGCCGCCCACGAACACGCTGCCTTCCAGCGCAAACTGGGGCTGGGTGCTGGCCTGTGCGGCCGAGGTGGTCAGCAGGCCGTTGGCCGAGGTCTGGAACTGGCTGCCGGTGTGCATCAGCATGAAGCAGCCGGTGCCATAGGTGTTCTTGGCCATGCCGGCCGTGAAGCAGGCCTGGCCGAAGAGGGCGCTTTGCTGGTCGCCGGCCACGCCGCCGATGGCAATCTCGCCGCCCAGGATGTCGGAGGCCGTGTGGCCGAAGTCGGCTGCGGAGGGCAGCACTTCGGGCAGCAGGCTGCGGGGAATGCCCAGCGCGGCCAGCAGATCGGTGTCCCACTGGTTGGTGTGGACGTTGAACAGCATGGTGCGGCTTGCGTTGCTGACATCGGTCACATGGCGCCGGCCGCCGGTGAGCTGCCAGATCAGCCAGCTGTCCACGGTGCCGAAGGCCAGGTCGCCGGCGTCGGCCGCGGCGCGGGCGCCGGGCACATTGTCCAGCAGCCATTGCAGCTTGCTGCCGGAGAAGTAGGCGTCTATCAGCAGACCGGTCTTTTGCTGGATGGTGTCGGCCATGCCGGCTTCGCGCAGCGCGGCACAGATGGGCTCGGCACGGCGGTCCTGCCAGACGATGGCATGGTGGATGGGGGCGCCGGTCTTGCGGTTCCACACCACGGTGGTTTCACGCTGGTTGGTGATGCCCACGGCGCGGATGTCACGGGCCGTGAGGCCGGCCTTGGCCAGTGCTTCCCGGGCGGTGGAAAGCTGGGTGCGCCAGATTTCGCGCGGGTCGTGCTCCACCCAGCCCGGACGCGGGTAGATCTGGGGCAGCTCCAGCTGGGCCGAAGCCACGATGCGGCCTTGCGCATCGAACACGATGGAGCGGGAACTGGATGTGCCCTGGTCCAAGGCAAGCAGATAGGTCGTCATGGGGGGAAGGATAGGTCAGAAACTACGGCCGGCGGATAGGTGCCGCCCGCAGGAATGCCGCTGGCGCGCAAGGCGCTGCCAGGGCGGGGGGCAGAACGTGCTCAGGCCTGGTCGGCGACGGTGTATTCCACCTCGGCCTGCTCCAGCAGCGGAATGAAGTGCGGGGGCGGCGGTGCGTCCGTGAACAGGCGGTCCACCTGCTGCAGCGTGGCCATCTGCACCATGGCCTGGCGGTCGAACTTGCTGTGGTCGGCCGCCAGCCACAGTTCGCGCGATTGCTGGATGATGGTCTGCGCCACCTTCACCTCGCGCAGGTCGAAATCGCGCAGCGAGCCGTCGGCTTCGATGGCGGAGATGCCGATCACCGCAATGTCCACCTTGAACTGGCGGATGAAATCCACCGCCGCCTCACCGACGATGCCGCGGTCTCGCGTGCGCACCACGCCGCCGGCGACGATGACTTCACAGTCCGCATTGCTGCTGAGGATGGCCGCCACGTTCAGGTTGTTGGTGATGACGCGCAGGCCCTGGTGGCGCAGCAGGGCCTTGGCCACGGCCTCCGTCGTGGTGCCGATGTTCAGGATCAGCGAGCAGCCATTGGGAATGGCCTGGGCAATGGCCTGGGCGATGCGGGCCTTGCCTTCGGCATGCATGGTCTGGCGCTGCGGGTGGGCAATGTTCTCCACCGTGGCGCTGGGCATGCGCACGCCGCCGTGAAAGCGCACCAGCAGGCCCATGTCGGCCATCTTCTGCACATCCCGGCGCACGGTCTGCAGCGTGACCCCCAGGATGTCGGCCAGTTGCTCCACCGTGGCGGATTGGCGTTGTCGGACTTCTTCGAGCAGCTGCAGTTGGCGGGGGTTGGAGTTCACGGCGCAAAAGGGCAAAGGTTGGGAAACGGGCAGATGCAGCACTTTATAGCGCAGACAGCAGGGTGTTGCGGCTTGTTTCGTTATGGTCATCGAAGTCAAACGAACCATGCCTAGGGTATTTTTCTATGGGTTCGGCAGACAAAAGAACAAAAATGCATCCATCCGAAAGCAAGCAAGGGCTTTCAATCACACGGAAGTACACATTTGCTCCGCAGCCGGAGCAGAGAGGTGGCGATGCAGCTGGAGCTGGAGAACGTGGCGCAACGTGTCGGGGGGCAGACGTGGCTCTACCCGCTGAACCTGACATTGCAAAGCGCTGCCGTGACCGTGCTGCTGGGCGCCACCCAGGCCGGCAAGACCAGCCTGATGCGCATCATGGCCGGGCTGGATGCGCCGACCAGCGGTCGCGTGCGGGTGGATGGCCGGGATGTGACCGGCATGCCGGTGCGCCAGCGCAATGTGGCCATGGTCTACCAGCAGTTCATCAACTACCCGTCGATGACGGTGGCGGACAACATCGCCTCTCCACTGAAGCTGCGCGGAGACCAGGATATTGACCGCAAGGTGCGCGCGCTGGCCCAGCGCCTGCACATCGACATGTTCCTGGACCGGCTGCCGGCCGAATTGTCGGGCGGCCAGCAGCAGCGTGTGGCGCTGGCCCGTGCCCTGGCCAAGGATGCGCCGCTGATGCTGCTGGACGAGCCCCTGGTGAACCTGGACTACAAGCTGCGCGAAGGCCTGCGCGACGAGCTGACCCAGCTGTTTGACGCGGGCCGGTCTACCGTGGTCTATGCCACCACCGAACCGGGAGAAGCCCTGCTGCTGGGGGGCTATACCGCGGTGCTGGATGCCGGCGAGCTGCTGCAGTACGGGCCCACGGCCCAGGTCTTCCATGCCCCGCTGTCGCTGCGGGTGGCGCGGGCCTTCAGCGATCCGCCGATGAATCTGGTGGCCGTGGAGGTGGAGGGCGGCGGGCAACAGATCGCCTTGCCGGACGGTACCCGGCTGGCGCTGCCCCAGCCGCTGCGCCAGCCCGCAGGGTCGGCCATGCTGGGAGTGCGTGCCAGTGCCCTGGCACTGCAGGCGAGGCCCGGCGATGTGGCGCTGCAGGGGCTGGTGCACCTGGCGGAGATTTCGGGCTCCGACACCTTTGTGCACGTGCAGCTGCCCTGGGGGGACTGGGTGGCGCAGCTGACCGGGGTGCACAAGGTCGGACTCAATCAGCCTGTCAGCGTCTATCTGTCGCCGCTGGACTGCTATATCTTCGAGCGTGAATTGCCAGGCGGCCAAGGCGGTGCCCTGCTGCAGCTGCCGGTGTCCGAGGCGGGAGGCTGAACCATGGCACGCATTACCCTGGATCTGGCCCATGCCTACCGGCCCCGTCCGCAGCAGGACAGCGACTACGCCCTGCTGCCGCTGCAGATGGAGTTCGCCGATGGCGGGGCCTACGCGTTGCTGGGCCCGTCGGGCTGCGGCAAGACCACGTTGCTGAACATCATGTCGGGCTTGCTGACGCCGTCGCATGGCAAGGTGCTGTTCGATGGTCGCGATGTGACGCAGGACAGCCCGCAGCAGCGCAACATCGCCCAGGTGTTCCAGTTTCCGGTGATCTACGACACCATGACAGTGGCCGAGAACCTGGCGTTCCCGCTGCGCAACCGCAAGGTGCCCGAGGTCGAGATCCGCCAGCGCGTGGGCGTCATCGCGGAGATGTTGGAGATGAGCGGCCAGCTGAACCAGCGTGCCGCCAATCTGTCGGCCGATGCCAAGCAGAAGATTTCGCTGGGACGGGGTCTGGTGCGCGCCGATGTGGCCGCCGTGCTGTTTGACGAGCCGCTGACGGTGATCGATCCGCACCTCAAATGGCAGCTGCGCCGCAAGCTCAAGCAGATCCACCAGGAGCTCAGGCTCACGCTGATCTATGTGACCCACGACCAGGTCGAGGCGTTGACCTTTGCCGAGCAGGTGGTGGTGATGTCGCGCGGCCGGGTGATGCAGGTGGGGGCTCCCGACGCGCTGTTCGAACACCCGCGCCATGCCTTTGTGGGGCACTTCATCGGTTCGCCGGGCATGAATTTTCTGCCCGTGCAGTGCCGGGATGGTGCACTGTGGGTGGGAGCGCGCCGCATGCCGGTGGCGCCTGCGCTGCAGGCGCAGCTGGCCGACGGTGCGCCGCTGCAGCTGGGCGTGCGGCCGGAATACCTGCGCCTGGCCCTGCCGGACGCGGCCGGTGCGGTACCAGCACAGGTCCAGCGGGTGCAGGACGTGGGCACCCATTTGATGCTGACCGCCGGCATCGACGGCCACACGCTGAAAGCCCGTTTTGCCATCGGCACGCCGCTGCCGGCCGTGGGGCAGGGGGTCTGGCTGCAGCTGGTGGGGCCGCACACCTGCTACTACCGCAATGAGGAGCTGCTGGCATGAGCGCATCCAACAAACCGGTCAACCAGCGGGCCTGGTTGCTGATCCTGCCGGTGATCCTCTGCGTGGCGTTTTCGGCCGTGCTGCCGCTGATGACGGTGGTGAACTATTCGGTGCAGGACATCATCGATCCCGAGCGCCGCGTGTTCGTGGGTACGGAGTGGTTTGCCGCTGTGCTGCGTGACGAAGAGCTGCACGCTGCGCTGTGGCGGCAGATCACCTTCTCGCTGGCCGTGCTGCTGGTGGAGATTCCGCTGGGCATTGCGCTGGCGCTGTCCATGCCGGCCCAGGGCTGGAAGGCTTCGGCGGTGCTGGTGGTGGTGGCGCTGTCGCTGCTGATTCCGTGGAACGTGGTGGGCACCATCTGGCAGATCTATGGCCGTGCCGACATCGGACTGCTGGGCGCCACACTCAACGGCCTGGGCATCGATTACAGCTACACCGGCAATGCGCTGGACGCCTGGCTGACCGTGCTGGTGATGGATGTGTGGCACTGGACGCCGCTGGTGGCGCTGCTGTGCTATGCCGGCCTGCGCTCCATTCCCGATGCCTACTACCAGGCGGCGCGCATCGACGGGGCCAGCAAATGGGCGGTGTTCCGCTTCATCCAGCTGCCCAAGATGCGCGGGGTACTGATGATTGCCGTGCTGCTGCGCTTCATGGACAGCTTCATGATCTACACCGAGCCCTTTGTGCTGACCGGCGGCGGGCCGGGCAATGCCACCACGTTCCTGAGCCAGTACCTGACGCAGAAGGCCGTGGGCCAGTTCGACCTGGGGCCGGCGGCTGCGTTCTCGCTGATTTACTTTCTGATCATCCTGCTGCTGTGCTTCGTCCTCTACAACTGGATGCAGCGCGTGGGCACCGGCAATGCGGAGGTGGGCCATGAATGAACGCCGTTTCCACAAGCGCAGCATCTTTCTGGTCCTGTACCTGGTGTTTGCCGTGCTGCCCATCTACTGGATGGTCAACATGAGCTTCAAGACCAATGAAGAGATCGTGGCCAGCTTCACGCTGTGGCCGCAGCACTTCACCTGGGGCAATTACCGCACCATCTTCACCGACCCGTCCTGGTATTCGGGCTACATCAACAGCATGATCTACGTGGCCATCAACACGGTGATCGCGCTGACGGTGGCACTGCCGGCGGCCTACGCCTTCTCGCGCTACCGCTTCCTGGGCGACAAGCATGTGTTCTTCTGGCTGCTGACCAACCGCATGACGCCGCCGGCCGTGTTCCTGCTGCCGTTCTTCCAGCTCTACACCACCATGGGGCTGATGGACACGCACATCGCGGTGGCGCTGGCGCACCTGCTGTTCAACGTGCCGCTGGCGGTGTGGATTCTGGAAGGTTTCATGAGCGGCATTCCGCGCGAAATCGACGAGACGGCCTATATCGACGGCTACAGCTTCCCGCGCTTTTTCCTCACCATCTTTCTGCCGCTGATCAAGGCCGGGGTGGGGGTGGCGGCGTTCTTCTGCTTCATGTTCAGCTGGGTGGAGCTGCTGCTGGCGCGCACGCTGACCAGCGTGAACGCCAAGCCCATCGTGGCCACGATGACGCGCACCGTGAGCGCGTCGGGCATGGACTGGGCCACGCTGGCGGCGGCGGGAGTGCTCACCATCCTGCCGGGGGCGGTGGTGATCTGGTTCGTGCGCCACTACATCGCCAAAGGCTTTGCCATGGGCCGCGTGTAACGCGGTGGGAGACCCCTATGTTCAGTTGGATGGTCTGGACCACCCCGGTGGCCGTATTTTTTAGCTGCATCGCGCTGATGCTGGTGGGCATGACGGTGTGGGAAATCCGCAGCCCCACGGTGCAGCGCAAAGGCTGGCTGCCGATCGAAACCACGCGCGGGGACCGCCTCTTCATCGGCCTGCTGCTGGCGGCCTACATCAACCTGGCATGGGTGGGGCTGGGCGAGAAGATGGTGCAGTGGTTCGGGCTGGAGCAGGAGCCTTCGGTGTGGATCAGCTTTGTGCTGTCCATGCTGGTGCTGGCGCTGGTGATGCGCAAAGGCTGACGGGATGGTGGCAGAGGCGCTGCGGGTGCGGCGCCGCTGCCCAGCGAACAGGTCTGGCCCGATCCTCCCCCGTGGCCGGGATCCATGTGACGGCGGGGAGCGCTTGCAAACACACCAACAGGAGACAGCTATGAACGTGCAATTTCGGGCCATTGCCTTTGCCGCTGCGGCACTGGTAGCAGGCCATTCCGCCTGGGCCGGTGAAGCCGAGGCCAAGAAATGGGTGGACAACGAATTCCAGCCCAGCACCTTGAGCAAGGACCAGCAGATGGCCGAGATGAAGTGGTTCATCGAGGCGGCCAAGAAGCTGCAGGCCAAGGGGGTGAAAGAGATCGCCGTGGTGTCCGAAACCATCACCACGCACGAATACGAAAGCAAGACGCTGGCCAAGGCCTTCACCGAAATCACCGGCATCAAGGTGACGCACGACCTGATCCAGGAAGGCGATGTGGTGGAGAAGCTGCAGACCTCCATGCAGTCGGGCAAGAGCATCTACGACGGCTGGATCTCGGATTCCGACCTGATCGGTACGCACTACCGCTACGGCAAGATCATGAACCTGACCGACTACATGGGCGGGGCCGGCAAGGAGTGGACCAATCCCGGCCTGGACCTGAAGGACTTCATCGGCATCAGCTTCACCACCGCCCCGGACGGCAAGGTCTACCAGCTGCCCGACCAGCAGTTCGCCAATCTGTACTGGTTCCGCGCCGATCTGTTCGAGCGCAAAGACCTGAAGGACAAGTTCAAGGCCAAGTACGGCTACGACCTGGGCGTGCCGCTGAACTGGAGTGCCTATGAAGACATTGCCGAATTCTTCACCAACGATGTGAAGACCATCGATGGCAAGCCCATCTATGGCCACATGGACTACGGCAAGAAGGACCCGTCGCTGGGCTGGCGCTTCACCGATGCCTGGCTGTCCATGGCCGGCGCGGCCGACAAGGGCATTCCCAACGGCATGCCGGTGGACGAGTGGGGCATCCGCGTGGCGGATGACAAGTGCACGCCGGTGGGTGCCTCGGTCTCGCGTGGCGGGGCCACCAATTCGCCGGCCGCGGTCTATGCGCTGACCAAGTACGTGGACTGGATGAAGAAGTACGCGCCCAAGGAGGCCATGGGCATGACCTTTGGCGAATCCGGCCCCGTGCCGGCCCAGGGCCATATTGCGCAGCAGATCTTCTGGTACACCGGCTTCACCGCCGACATGACCAAGCCGGGCCTGCCGGTGGTGAACGCCGATGGCTCGCCCAAGTGGCGCATGGCGCCCGGCCCCAACGGCCCGTACTGGAAGCAGGGCATGCAGAACGGCTACCAGGACGTGGGCAGCTGGACCTTCTTCAAGAACCATGACGCCAACCGCACGGCCGCTGCCTGGCTGTATGCACAGTTTGTGACGGCCAAGACCACGAGCCTGAAGAAGACCATCGTGGGGCTGACGCCGATCCGGGAATCCGACATCCGCTCCAAGGCCATGACCGATATGGCGCCCAAGCTGGGCGGGCTGGTGGAGTTCTACCGCAGCCCGGCCCGCGTGGCCTGGACGCCCACCGGCAACAACGTGCCCGACTACCCCAAGCTGGCCCAGCTGTGGTGGAAGAATGTGGCCCAGGCCGTGACGGGGGAAAAGACGCCCCAGGCGGCCATGGACACGCTGGCGGAGGAAATGGACCAGGTGATGGCCCGCCTGCAGCGCGCCGGTATGGCCCAGTGCGCGCCCAAGCTCAACCCCAAGGGGGACCCGGCCAAGTGGCTCAGCGACCAGCATGCGCCGTGGAAGAAGCTGGCCAATGAAAAGCCCAAGGGCGAAACCATTGCCTACGACAGCCTGCTGAACGCCTGGAAGAACGGCAAGGTGCGTTGAGTGGGTCTGCTGCCTGCGCACCCTGGGCAGGCAGCAGCGCCAGGCAGGGCGTGTGCCAGGGGCAGCCCTGCCCGCAGTACGGCGTGGCGACGCCGTTTCTTTTTCGTATTGTGAATTTTTGCCGTGTAACGAGCAGAAGCGAAACAAAATTTCGCGCAAAAACGCGCACTAAAAACGAAAAAGAGCGAAAATTCTGTCTGCCCCTTTGGGTTTTTCCGTGGCGCAGCTGTTGTGACCCTGCGGGAAGGCCTTCACCAGATTTTTGCCCATGAACACCACCGCCCCCCAGTCTACCGACCGCGCCGCCCTGCTGGAGCGGCTGGCACAGCCCGAAACCTATGATCTGGCCATCATCGGCGGCGGTGCTACCGGCCTGGGCACGGCGCTGGATGCCGCTGCACGCGGCTTCAAGGTGGTGCTGCTGGAGTCCCACGACTTTGCCAAGGGCACGTCCTCGCGCGCCACCAAGCTGGTGCACGGCGGTGTGCGCTATCTGGCCCAGGGCAATATTGCCCTGGTGCGCGAGGCGCTGCACGAGCGCACCACGCTGCTGCACAATGCCCCCCATCTGGCGCAGCCGCTGGCGTTCGTGATGCCGTCCTACCGCCTGCTGGACACGCCGTTCTATGGTGCCGGCCTGAAGATGTACGACGCGCTGGCCGGCAAGGACGGCCTGGGCCGCACCGAATTCCTCAGCCGCGACAAGACCTTGCGCTTTCTGCCCACGGTGCGCGGCGAAAGCCTCAAGGGTGGCGTGAAGTACTGGGATGGCCAGTTTGACGATGCCCGCCTGGCGCTGGCGCTGGCACGCACGGCTGTCGCCAAGGGGGCGCTGCTGGTGAACTACTGCCCGGCCAAGGAGCTGGTGCACGAAGCCGGCAAGGTGGCCGGGGTGGTCTGCGAAGACGCCGAAACCGGCCGCCGCTTCACCGTGAAGGCGCGTTGCGTGGTCAATGCCACCGGCCCCTGGGTGGATCTGTTCCGCCAGCAGGATGCCGAGCTGCTGGGCAAGCCGGTCAAGCCCATGGTGGCGCCCAGCCAGGGTGTGCACGTGGTGGTGGACCGCGATTTCCTGCCCTCGGACCACGCGCTGCTGGTGCCCAAGACGGCCGACGGCCGGGTACTGTTTGCCGTGCCCTGGCTGGGCAAGGTCATCCTGGGGACCACCGATACGCCCCGCAACGACCTGGCGCGCGAGCCGCAGGCCTTTGCCGAAGAGATCGAATTCATCCTGCGGGAAGCCGGCAACTACCTGAGCCGCCGACCCACGCGGGCCGACATCCGCAGCATCTGGGTGGGCCTGCGCCCACTGGTCAAACCGCAGGACGATGACGGCGAGAACACCAAGAAGATCAGCCGCGAACACACGGTGCTGACCAGCAAGTCCGGTCTGGTGACCGTGACCGGCGGCAAGTGGACCACCTACCGGGCCATGGCCGAGGATGTGCTGTCCGAATGCTTCAGCCAGCGCCTGCTGGATCCGCGTGCCGGCGGCGTGACCGTGCACCTGCCGCTGGTGGGGGCCCCCGCCGCAGGCACCGTGCGCCACGGCATGAATGCCGCCCAGGGGCTGCACAGCTATGGCACCGAGGGGGAGGCCGTGCAGGCGCTGCCCGGTGCCGGTGTGGAGCTGGTGCCTGGCCTGACCGAGGCCATGGTGCGCTTTGCCGTGCGCTTTGAGTATGCGCGTACGGTGGAAGACATGCTGGCGCGCCGCAGCCGCCTGCTGTTCCTGGACGCCCGCCAGGCCGCTGCCGTGGCGCCGCGTGTGGCCGAGATCCTGCAGGAAGAGTTGGGCCAGGACCCCCGCCTGGAAGATTTCCTGGCATTGGCGCAGCAGTACCTGCCTGCTGGCGCCTGAGGGCAGGGCGCCCTTCGGCCGCGGTCCCGGGTGGCTGTTGCTGCGGCGTTCTCCGTCCGGGCCGCACCACGCACCCCACAAGCCGCTTCGGAATGGAGCGGCTTGTGCGTTTCTGGTTTCTGGCAGGCTATTGCGTGTTGCGCCTTTTTTGCGCAGAACGCATTGTTGCAAGGGCCGCGGCAGCTATGGTTTTTTGGGTGTGTCGACGCCGGTGCGGGATGCATTTGCGCAACAGGGGAATGCCTGGCTAAACGCTTGACGCATAAAGGAATTTCTGCGACAATCACAGGCTTCACATGTAAAAGTGTGAGCTTTCTGCCCAGCGGGAAGCCTTTCGGAATGGTCCGAGAGGTGGACGACGGGCCCAAGACTGACCGGCTGTTTTGTTCAGCCCTTGAGAAGTTCTCTGGGGCTGTCGAGATTGCTGGAGCAAGTTGGGAATATTGAAATGATCCAAACAGAATCTCGTTTAGAGGTTGCCGACAACACCGGCGCGAAGTCTGTCCAGTGCATCAAGGTGCTGGGCGGTTCTCATCGTCGCTACGCAAGTGTTGGCGACATCATCAAGGTGAGCATCAAAGAAGCCGCTCCGCGTGGCCGCGTCAAAAAAGGCGAGGTCTACAGCGCTGTGGTGGTGCGCACTGCCAAGGGCATCCGTCGTGCTGACGGTTCGCTCGTGAAGTTCGACGGCAATGCCGCCGTACTGCTGAACGCCAAGCTGGAGCCTATCGGCACCCGCATCTTTGGCCCCGTGACCCGTGAACTGCGCAATGAGAAGTTCATGAAGATCGTGTCCCTGGCCCCTGAAGTTCTCTAAAGGAAAAGCACCATGAACAAGATTCGCAAGGGCGACGAAGTCATCGTGTTGGCTGGCCGTGACAAGGGCAAGCGTGGCGTCGTTTCGCTGCGCAAGGATGACTCCCACCTGGTGATCGATGGCATCAACCTGGTGAAGAAGCATGTCAAGCCGAACCCCATGAAGGGCACCACTGGCGGCATCGTGGAAAAGGCCATGCCTATCCACCAGTCCAACGTGGCTATCTTCAATGCTGCGACCGGCAAGGCCGATCGCGTGGGCATCAAGGTGAACGCCGACGGCACGCGTGCTCGCGTGTTCAAGTCCAGCGGCGCCGAAATCAAGGCTGCCTGAGGAGTAACACATGGCACGACTGCAAAAACTCTATCGCGAAAAGATCGCGGCTGAACTGAAAGAAAAGTTCGGCTACACCTCCGCTATGGAAGTGCCCCGTCTGACCAAAATCACCCTGAACATGGGTGTGAGCGAAGCCGTGGCCGACAAGAAGGTGATGGACAACGCCGTGGCTGACCTGACCAAGATCGCTGGTCAGAAGCCTGTGGTGACCAAGGCCAAGAAGGCTATCGCTGGTTTCAAGATCCGCGAAGGCCAAGCTATCGGCTGCATGGTGACCCTGCGTGGCGTCCAAATGTACGAATTCCTGGACCGTTTCGTCACCGTGGCTCTGCCCCGCGTGCGTGACTTCCGTGGTATTTCGGGCCGTTCGTTCGACGGTCGCGGCAACTACAACGTTGGCGTCAAAGAACAGATCATCTTCCCTGAAATCGAATACGACAAAGTGGATGCTCTGCGTGGTCTGAACATCAGCATCACGACTTCGGCGAAGAACGACGAAGAGTGCAAGGCACTGCTCGCTGCGTTCAAATTCCCCTTCAAGAACTGAGGCAGCGCATGGCTAAGAAAGCTTTGATCGAGCGCGAACTGAAGCGCGAAAAACTGGCCGCTAAGTATGCTGCCAAGTACGCAGAATTGAAGGCCATCGCCGGCGACGCCAAGCGTTCCGACGAAGAGCGTGACGCAGCCCGTCTGGGTCTGCAAAAGCTGCCCCGTAACTCGAACCCCACTCGCCAACGTAACCGTTGCGAAATCACGGGCCGTCCCCGTGGCACATTCCGTCAATTCGGTCTGGGCCGCGCCAAGGTGCGTGAAATGGCCTTTGCTGGTGATATCCCCGGCGTGACCAAGGCCAGCTGGTAAGCAAGCAGGAGAGATACAAGATGAGCATGAGTGATCCTATCGCCGACTTGCTGACCCGCATCCGCAACGCCCAAATGGTGTCCAAGGCCACCGTGTCGGCTCCTTCCTCCAAAGTGAAGGTTGCCATTGCACAAGTGCTGAAGGACGAGGGCTACGTTGACGGTTTCGAAGTCAAGACCGAAGACGGCAAGTCTGAACTCGTTATTACCCTGAAGTACTACGCCGGTCGCCCTGTGATCGAGCGTATCGAACGTGTGAGCCGTCCTGGCCTGCGCGTGTACAAGGGCAGCAACGCAATCCCCCAGGTCCAGAACGGTCTGGGCGTGGCCATTGTCACCACTCCCAAGGGCGTGATGACCGATCGCAAAGCACGTGCTACCGGTGTCGGCGGCGAAGTGCTGTGCTATGTGGCCTAACGGACATTAAGGAGAAATACTGAAATGTCTCGCGTAGCAAAAGCTATTGTGACCATCCCCGCTGGCGTGGATGTGTCTTTGAATGCTGACTCCATCAAGGTCAAGGGCAAGGGCGGTGATCTGTCCCTGGCTATGAACGCTCTGGTGGCTATCAGCAATAACGACGGCAAGCTGTCGTTCGCACCCGCTAATGACTCCCGTGAAGCTGACGCTCTGGCCGGTACTTTCCGCCAGTTGGTCAACAACATGGTCAAGGGCGTGACCGAAGGCTTCGAAAAGAAGCTGTCGCTGATCGGCGTGGGCTACAAGGCCGCTGCACAAGGTTCCAAGCTGAACCTGGCTGTGGGCTTCTCGCACCCCGTCAACTTCGAGATGCCTGCCGGCATCACCGTTGCTACCCCCACTCCGACCGAAATCGTGATCAAGGGTGCTGACCGCCAAGTGGTGGGTCAGCTGGCTGCTGAGATCCGCGCCGTTCGTCCTCCCGAGCCTTACAAGGGCAAGGGCATCCGCTATGTGGGTGAGAAGGTCGTGATCAAAGAGACCAAGAAGAAGTAAGGAGCTGCATTATGTTGACCAAGAAAGAGCAGCGTCTGCGTCGTGCACGTCAAACCCGCATTCGCATTGCACAGCAAGGCGTGGCGCGTCTGAGCGTGAACCGCACCAACCTCCACATCTACGCCTCCGTGGTGTCGGAAGATGGCACCAAGGTGCTGGCTTCGGCCTCCACTGCAGAAGTCGAAGTGCGTTCGCAAATCGGCGCTGCAGGCAAGGGTGGCAACGTGGCCGCCGCCACGCTGATCGGCAAGCGCATTGCTGAAAAGGCAAAGGCTGCTGGCGTGGAGAAGGTGGCTTTCGATCGCGCTGGTTTCGCATACCACGGCCGCGTGAAGGCCTTGGCTGAAGCCGCTCGCGAAGCGGGCCTGCAGTTCTAAGCGGAGCGGATAGAAAATGGCAAAGTTTTCCCCCAAGGTGCAAGACGAAGGTCGTGACGACGGTCTGCGCGAAAAAATGATCGCGGTGAACCGCGTCACCAAGGTTGTGAAGGGTGGCCGTATCCTCGGCTTCGCTGCACTGACCGTGGTTGGCGACGGTGATGGCCGCGTGGGTATGGGTAAGGGCAAGTCCAAGGAAGTGCCCGCAGCCGTGCAAAAGGCAATGGAAGAATGCCGTCGCAATCTGGTGAAGGTTTCGCTCAAGAGCGGCACCATCCACCACTCTGTGATGGGTCACCACGGTGCTGCTCGCGTTGAGCTGCACCCCGCCCCCAAGGGTACCGGCATCATCGCTGGCGGCCCGATGCGCGCTGTTTTCGAAGTGGTCGGTATCACCGACATCGTGGCCAAGAGCCACGGCTCTTCGAACCCCTACAACATGGTTCGCGCCACGTTCGACGCTCTGCAAAACGCTACGACCCCTGCGGAAGTGGCTGCAAAGCGCGGCAAGTCGGTTGAAGACATCTTCACCGCCTGATCGGAGTTCAGCACATGACAACGCAACAAACCGTGAAGGTGCAATTGGTGCGCAGCCCCATTGGCACCAAGCAAGATCACCGCGCTACCGTGCGCGGTCTGGGTCTGCGCAAGCTGAATAGCATCAGCGAACTGAAGGACACCCCTGAAGTGCGCGGCATGATTAACAAGATCGCCTACTTGGTGAAGGTTCTCTGAAAGGATTGATGATGGAACTCAATAGCATCAAGCCTGCAGACGGCGCCAAGCACGCCAAGCGTCGCGTGGGTCGCGGTATCGGTTCTGGTCTGGGTAAGACCGCCGGCCGTGGTCACAAGGGTCAGAAATCGCGTTCGGGTGGCTACCACAAGGTGGGCTTCGAAGGCGGTCAAATGCCTCTGCAGCGTCGCCTGCCAAAGCGTGGCTTCAAGTCGCATCTGCTGAAGTTCAATGCAGAAGTGACCCTGTCCGCTCTGGAGCAACTGGGTCTGGCTGAAGTTGATCTCGCCGCACTGAAGCAAGCTGGCCTGGTGCCCGCTATCGCTCAGGTGGTGAAGGTCATCAAGAGCGGCGAAATCAGCAAGGCTGTGAAGCTGAGCGGTATCGGCGCTACTGCTGGAGCCAAGGCTGCCGTTGAAGCTGCCGGTGGCAGCTTCGCTGAATAAGATCTGAAAGAAGACATCCGTGGCTACTAGCGCAGCGCAAATTGCAAAAACTGGCAAGTTCGGTGACTTGCGTCGCCGACTGGTTTTTCTGCTGCTCGCGTTGGTCGTGTACCGCATCGGGACTCACATCCCGGTGCCGGGGATCGACCCTGCGCAGCTGCAACAGCTGTTCAATGGCCAGCAAGGCGGTATCCTCAATCTGTTCAACATGTTCTCGGGCGGTGCCTTGTCGCGCTTCTCGGTGTTCGCTCTGGGGATCATGCCGTACATCTCGGCATCGATCATCATGCAGCTGATGTCTTATGTCATCCCGACATTCGAACAGATGAAGAAGGAAGGTGAGGCGGGTCGTCGCAAGATTACCCAATACACCCGCTATGGCACTTTGGGCCTGGCAATCTTTCAATCCCTGGGTATTGCAGTCGCTCTGGAAAGCCAAGCAGGTCTGGTGTTTGCTCCAGGCATCGGTTTCCGCCTCACGGCGGTGGCCAGCCTGACAGCAGGCACCATGTTCCTGATGTGGTTGGGTGAGCAGATCACGGAACGTGGTCTGGGCAACGGCATCTCCATTCTGATCTTTGCTGGTATCGCCGCAGGCCTGCCCAGCTCGATCGGTGGATTGCTGGAGCTGGTGCGCACCGGTGCCATGAGCATTCTGGCCGCGATCATCATTGTTCTCGTGGTGGCTGGCGTGACGTATTTCGTCGTGTTTGTCGAGCGAGGCCAACGAAAGATCCTGGTGAATTACGCACGCCGTCAAGTCGGCAACAAGGTGTATGGTGGCCAGTCTTCGCACTTGCCGCTGAAGCTGAACATGGCAGGTGTGATTCCTCCCATCTTCGCTTCGTCCATCATCCTGCTGCCCGCAACGGTGGTGAACTGGTTCAGTGCAGGGGAGTCCATGCGCTGGCTGAAGGACATCGCAGGTGCTCTGACCCCCGGTCAGCCCATCTATGTGATGCTCTATGCAGCCGCCATCATCTTCTTCTGCTTCTTCTACACCGCCCTGGTTTTCAACAGCCGGGAAACTGCGGACAACCTGAAGAAGAGCGGCGCCTTCATCCCCGGGATTCGTCCTGGTGACCAGACGGCTCGTTACATTGACAAGATCCTGGTGCGTTTGACACTGGCTGGTGCTGTCTACATCACCTTTGTGTGCTTGCTGCCCGAATTCCTGATCCTGAAGTACAACGTTCCGTTCTACTTCGGTGGTACATCGCTGCTGATTATTGTGGTGGTGACCATGGACTTCATGGCACAGGTGCAGAACTACATGATGTCTCAGCAGTACGAGTCACTGCTGAAGAAGGCCAACTTCAAGACATCTGGCAATTAAGCAAGAAATGGTCTATCCTTGCGGGTTCGCCCGTAAGGTGCCCCAACCTCGTGAAGAGCCCTGCGCAATTCTTGTCGGTCACAGGCAGTGTCCAGGACAAGAAAGAGCTCGGATGAAAAGTTTTAGGAGAATGAAATGAGAGTTTCGGCTTCGGTCAAGAAAATCTGCCGCAACTGCAAGATCATCCGCCGCAAGGGTGTGGTGCGCGTGATCTGTACCGACCAGCGCCACAAGCAGCGCCAAGGTTGATTGAAAGTATTAGAGGACTACTAATATGGCACGTATCGCCGGCATTAACATCCCGCCGCACAAGCATGCTGAAATCGGCCTGACCGCCATCTACGGCATTGGTCGTACCACTGCACGCAAGATCTGCGAAGCATGCGGCATCGATTACTCCAAGAAGGTCAAGGACCTGACTGACGCTGATCTGGAAAAGATCCGCGACCAGCTGACTCCCATGACCCTGGAAGGTGACCTGCGTCGCGAGACCACGATGAACATCAAGCGTTTGATGGACATCGGTTGCTACCGTGGTTTCCGTCATCGTCGTGGCCTGCCCATGCGTGGTCAACGTACCCGCACCAACGCTCGCACCCGCAAGGGTCCGCGCAAGGGCGCAGCGGCACTGAAGAAGTAAGGATTGAGAGATCACTATGGCAAAGTCTCCTTCTAACAACGCAGCTCAACGCGTGCGCAAGAAAGTTCGCAAGAACATTTCTGACGGTATCGCTCACGTTCACGCTTCGTTCAACAACACGATCATCACCATCACCGACCGCCAAGGCAACGCTCTGTCGTGGGCCTCGTCGGGTGGCCAGGGCTTCAAGGGTTCGCGCAAGTCGACTCCCTTCGCTGCTCAGGTCGCTTCGGAAGTGGCCGGCCGTGCTGCTATCGAACAAGGCATCAAGAACGTGGACGTGGAAATCAAGGGCCCCGGTCCTGGCCGCGAATCTTCGGTTCGCGCCCTGGGTGCTCTGGGTATCCGTATCACTTCCATCTCGGACGTGACACCGGTTCCCCACAACGGCTGCCGCCCTCAAAAGCGTCGTCGTATCTAATCTGTACTGAAGACCACCGCCGCCCTGGGTGTTTCACCCTGGGCGGCTCCCGTGCGTTATTGGCACGGTAGATGAAACAAAGGAAATCAAGTGGCACGTTATACCGGCCCCAAGGCCAAACTCGCCCGCCGTGAAGGCACCGACCTGTTCCTGAAGAGCGCTCGCCGCTCCATCGCGGACAAGGCCAAGTTCGACTCCAAGCCCGGCCAACACGGTCGCACCTCCGGTCAGCGTACGTCTGACTTCGGTCTGCAACTGCGTGAAAAGCAGAAGGTCAAGCGCATGTACGGCGTGCTGGAAAAGCAATTCCGCCGCTACTTCGCTGAAGCCGATCGCCGCCGCGGCAACACCGGCGCCATGCTGCTGACCCTGCTGGAAAGCCGCCTGGACAACGTGGTGTACCGCATGGGCTTCGGCTCCACCCGCGCTGAAGCACGCCAACTGGTGTCGCACAAGGCCATCACCGTGAACGGCAAGTCCGTGAACATTCCTTCCTTCATGGTCAAGGAAGGCGATGTGGTCGCTCTGCGCGAAAAGTCCAAGAAGCAAGCCCGCGTGGTCGAAGCCCTGCAACTGGCTTCGCAAGTTGGCTTCCCCGCTTGGGTGGAAGTGAGCCTGGACAAGGCTGAAGGTACCTTCAAGAAGGCTCCTGACCGCGACGAATTCGGCGCCGACATCAACGAATCTCTGATCGTTGAACTGTACTCGCGTTAATTTTCCCGGTTTTTAGCAACCCGTCCCTACGGCGCGAGGCATCGCGCCGTAGGTGCTTCACCAGCCTTACCGGTGTAACGAGCCGGGGGTATTGAGAGGAAGTCTGCATGCAAACAAATCTGCTGAAACCCAAGACGATCAATGTAGAGCAGCTGGGCCACAACCGTGCCAAAGTGACCCTGGAGCCTTTCGAGCGCGGCTACGGCCATACGCTGGGCAACGCCCTGCGTCGCGTGTTGCTGTCGTCCATGGTGGGTTATGCAGCGACGGAAGTCACGATTGCTGGCGTGTTGCACGAGTACTCGTCCATCGACGGTGTGCAAGAAGATGTGGTGAGCATCCTCCTGAACCTCAAGGGCGTGGTGTTCAAGCTGCACAACCGTGATGAAGTCACCCTGAGCCTGCGCAAAGACGGCGAAGGTGTGGTCACCGCTGGTGACATCCAGACTCCGCACGATGTGGAAATCATCAACCCTGATCACGTCATCGCCACCCTGTCGCAAGGCGGCAAGCTGGATATGCAGATCAAGGTGGAAAAGGGCCGTGGCTATGTGCCCGGTAACGTGCGCCGCTATGGTGACGAGTCGACCAAGTCGATCGGCCGTATCGTGCTGGACGCATCGTTCTCGCCCGTGCGCCGCGTGAGCTACAACGTGGAATCCGCTCGCGTGGAACAGCGTACCGATCTGGACAAGCTGGTCGTTGAAATCGAAACCAACGGCGCCATCAATGCCGAAGACGCCGTGCGCGCATCCGCCAAGATCCTGGTGGAACAACTGGCTGTGTTTGCACAGCTGGAAGGCGAGTTCGGTGAAGGCGGCATCCTGCAAGCCGGCGGCAACCAACGTGCCAACGCAACGTTCGATCCGATCCTGCTGCGCCCTGTGGATGAGCTGGAACTGACCGTTCGCTCGGCCAACTGCCTGAAGGCAGAAAACATCTACTACATCGGTGATCTGATTCAGCGCACCGAAAACGAGCTGCTCAAGACGCCTAACCTGGGTCGCAAGTCGCTCAACGAAATCAAGGAAGTCCTCGCTTCGCGTGGCCTGACCTTGGGCATGAAGCTGGAAAACTGGCCACCCGCTGGCCTGGAAAAGCGTTAATTAGACGCTTTTTTCAGCATCACGCTATAATCTGCGGCTCCCCACCCGAGAGGGTGGTGGGCCGCAACATTTATACAGTGCACCGGGCAGTACCTGATACGGCTTGCCCGCAAACATCAAATCAAAGGAAAGCACCATGCGTCACGGTCACGGCCTCCGCAAACTGAACCGCACTTCGTCTCACCGCAAGGCGATGCTGCAAAACATGATGAATTCGCTCATCGAGCACGAAGCCATCAAGACCACCGTCCCCAAGGCCAAGGAACTGCGCCGCGTGATCGAGCCCATGATCACCCTGGCCAAGGTTGACTCCGTTGCCAACCGCCGTCTGGCTTTCGACCGTCTGCGCGACCGTGACAGCGTGACCAAGCTGTTCAACGTGCTGGGTCCCCGCAACGCCAAGCGTCCTGGCGGCTACACCCGTATCCTGAAGATGGGCTTCCGCGTGGGCGACAACGCTCCCATGGCCTATGTGGAACTGGTTGAGCAAGAAGAAGTGGCTCAAACCCAAGCTGCAGAATAATTCTGTGCTATAATTTGGACATATCGCGAGGTGGAGCAGTCTGGTAGCTCGTTGGGCTCATAACCCAAAGGTCGTTGGTTCAAATCCAGCCCTCGCAACCAAATTCATCAACGCCTGCTGGAAACAGCAGGCGTTTTTGTTTTTGCATCTCCCATGCCCCATCGGAGCATCGGCTCCGCCGGCGTCGCATGGGTCTGGAGGCACAGCCGGCACGATCTGTGCAGCGCTGGAGAGCGGGCGCCCAGGCATTCGCCGTGCACCGGTGCTGCGGGGCAGTGCAGGACCCACGCAGCGGCCTGTATCTGCTGGCTTTGCACATATGCGCCGCATGCGCCTTGCTACCAGGCGCATGCCTTTGTCTTGAATCTGAAGCGGTTGCGGCAGCGACCGCGCCTCTTTGGAAGAAATGCAGCCCGCTTTCGGCAGCGGCTGCCCCCGGAATTCGCTATGCAGACCCTCACTGGCACCACCCTTGGCATCGACTTTGGCACCTCCAACTCCGCCATGGCCTGGCGCCAGGGCGCGCGTACGGCACAGCTGCTTGCGCTGGAAGGCGGCGCCACCGGCATGCCCACGGCGCTGTTCTTCAATACGGAAACCCAGGGCACGCACTTTGGCCGTGACGCCATGCGCCAATACCTGGCGGGGGAAGACGGTCGGCTGATGCGCTCGCTCAAAAGCCTGCTGGGCAGCAGCCTGCTGCAAGACAAGACGGCCGTGCATGGCCAGATGGTCAGCTACCAGGACATCATTGCGCTGTTCCTGAAGCAACTCGCCCAGCGAGCCCAGCGGGAGCTGGGCGGCTTGCCCGAGCGCGTGGTGCTGGGCCGCCCGGTGCATTTTGTCGACGCCCACCCCGAGCGCGATCGCCAGGCGCAGCATGCGCTGGAGCAAGCCGCGCAGGCCGCTGGTTTTGCGCAGGTGGAGTTCCAGCTGGAGCCCATTGCCGCCGCGCTGGACTACGAACAGCGCCTGGAGCGCGAGACCGTGGTGCTGGTGGTGGACATCGGCGGCGGCACCTCCGACTTCACCGTGGTGCGCCTGGGGCCGCAGCATGCGGGCAAGCCCGACCGCACGGCCGACATCCTGGCCACCAGCGGCGTGCACATCGGCGGTACCGATTTTGACCACCGCCTGAGTGTGGACACGGCGATGCCGCTGCTGGGCCTGCGCCACACCGGGCCCAGCGGCCGCGAAGTGCCCAGCCGGGTGTTCTACGACCTGGCCACCTGGCACCTGATCCAGTGGCAGTACAGCCCCAAGGCGCTGCGCGATGCGCAGGCCCTGCGCACCGACTACCGGGACCCGCAGCTGCACCAGCGCCTGATGGCGGTGCTGGAAGAACGCCTGGGCCACCGCCTGGCCGATGCGGTGGAGCAGGGCAAGATCCAGGCTTCCAGCACCGGCGGCGATGCCCTGCTGGACCTGGGCTGGCTGGAAACGGGTCTGCAGACCGGCATCACCCAGGACGGGCTGCACCGCTCGCTGCAGGCACCGCTGGTGCAGGTGGTGGAGTGTGCCCAGCACTGCGTGCAGCTGGCGGGTTTGCCGGCCGGGGGCGTGGATGCCATCTACCTGACCGGCGGTTCGTCTGCACTGCGTACGCTGCGCGATGCGCTGGCCCAGGCCTTCCCGGCCGTGCCCCAGGTGGAAGGCGATCTGTTTGGCGGGGTGGCCACCGGCCTGGCTTACGCCTGAGGCCGCGCGCAGCGCCTGTCCAGGCGCTGCGCCTGCTTATGCGGCTTCGTCGCCGTCCTGGTCCGCACGCTTGAGCTGCAGCGCCAGGTCATACAGCTGGTTGCGGTTGCCGCCGGTGATGTCGGCCGCCAGCTTGACGGCGGTCTTGGTCGGCAGCTCGGCCAGCAGCAGGCGCAGCACCCGTTCGGCGTCGCCGTCGTCCTGGTGCACGGCCACCGGGTGCAGCACCACCACAAACTCGCCCTTGGCGCGGGTGGCGTCGCCATTCAGCCAGGCGGGCAGGTCCTGGGCGGCATGGGTGCTGATCTGCTCAAACTGCTTGGTGATTTCGCGCGCCAGCGTCACCGGGCGCTCACCCAGCACGGCCAGGGCCTTGGCCAGCTCGTGGATGCGGTGCGGGGCTTCCAGCAGCACGGTGCAGCGCGGCTCGGCCGACAGCCGCTGCACGGCGGTCTGGCGCTCGGCATTCTTGGAGGGCAGGAACCCGGCAAACACAAAGCCGCCATCGGTCTGGCCCGGCGGCACGCAGCCGGCCACGCTGATGGCGCTGGTGATGCTGCTGGCACCCGGCAGCGGCATGCAGCGCAGCCCGGCCGCCTGCACGGCGGCGCACAGGCGCGCGCCGGGGTCGCTGACGCCGGGGGTGCCGGCATCGCTGACATAGGCGATGCGCTGGCCCTGCTGCAGGCGTGCGATCACGCCGGCGGCGGCTTCGGCCTCGTTGTGCTGGTGCACGGCCAGCAACTGGCTGCCGGGGCGCTCCAGGCCATAGCTGCGCAGCATGCCCTGGGTGTGGCGCGTGTCTTCACAGGCCACGGCGTCGACCAGCTGCAGCACATGCAGGGCGCGCAGCGAGATGTCGGCCAGGTTGCCGATGGGCGTGGCCACCACATACAGCGCGCCCTGCGGATAATTCTGGGCAGCCGCTGCCTCGCGGGCAGCATGCAGGGCCGGAGCGAAAGAGGTGCTCAATGGGTTTCCTTGGAAAAAAGCCGCCGCTGGAGGCAAAAAAGCCGCCGCCGGAGGCGGCCACAGGCCGCACGCCGGGGCAGCAGGCCGAAGACCGGGCGTTGCGCCATGCGCTGGCGCGCGGCTGGCGGCTGATAGAGCGCAATTATCGGACGCCTGGGCGCGGTGGGGGCGAGATAGACCTTATCTTGCGTGCCGCGGATGGCATGGTGGTGTTCGTGGAGGTGCGCAGCCGCACCAGCAGCCAGTTCGGAGGGGCCGATGGCAGCATCCATGCGGCCAAGCGCCAGCGCATCGTGCTGGCCGCCCGCCACTGGCTGGCGCGCCAGCCGTCGGTGCCGGCCTGCCGCTTTGATGCGGCCCTGGTGCAGCAGGACCAGCTGCAGTGGCTGGAGGCGGCCTTCGACGCAGAATGAGGCCGGGCGGCAGCGCCTGCGGCCCGCCGCTGCCGGGCTTCGTTGCCCCAGGGGCGTTGCACACAGTGCCAGCACAAACTTTCTGCTACCAAAGGTATAACGCAGCACAGGTATCATCGCAGCCCATGCTAGAGCTACGTATCCAACAGCATTTCATCGACAGCGCCGACCTGAAATACCAGGCCGCCCAGGCGCTGAGCCAACCCATTGCCTTGGCCGTGCAGGCCATTCTGGCCAGCGTGACCAGTGGCGGCAAGGTGCTGGCCTGCGGCAGCGGCGTGTCCGCCAGCCAGGCCCAGACCTTTGCCACGCTGTGCGTGACCGGCTTCGAGCGCGAACGCCCCGAGCTGGCCGCCATGGCCCTGGGCAGTGATGGCGGGCTACTGGGCGGCTCGGCCGGTACGGCGCCGGGCTCGCAGTATCTGGCGCGCCAGGTGCGTGCGCTGGGTCAGGCGGGCGATCTGCTGCTGGTGATCTCGGTCAGCGGCAACGACCACAGCCTGCTGGAAGCCGTGGATGCGGCGCACGAGCGAGAAATGATGGTGGTGGTGCTCAGCGGCCATACTGGCGGTGCCCTGGCTTCCCGGGTGCGCGAGACCGATGTGCTGATCTGCGTACCGCATGAGCGGGCTGCGCGCGTGCGCGAAGCCCATGAGTTGGTGGTCCATTGCCTGTGCGACGGCGTGGACACACAGTTGCTTGGCGAACAGGAGATGTTATGAAGCGAATGGGTTCCCCTCTGGTACGCGCAGTCTTGGCTGCGGCAGCCATCACTGCAGGCCTGTCGGGTTGCGTGCCCCTGGTGGTCGGCGGCGGCATGGCCACCGCCGCACTGTCGGCGGCCGATCGCCGCACGACCGGTACGCAGGTGGAAGACCAGGGTATCGAGCTGCGGGCGCAGGACCGCATCCGCCAGTCCCCGCTGAACGAGCGCAGCCGCGTCAACATCACCAGTTTCAACCGCAAGGTGCTGATCACCGGCGAAGTGCGCAACGAGCAGGACAAGCAGGAAGTGGCTCGCATCGTGCGCGATGTGAACAATGTGGACGGCATCCACAACGAGCTGGAAGTGACGCCGTTTTCCTCTTCGCTGGGCCAGCGCAGCAAGGACACCATGATCACCAGCCAGGTCAAGGGCAGCCTGATCAATGCGCGGGATCTGCAGGCCTCGGCCATCAAGGTGGTGACCGAGATGAACGTGGTCTACCTGCTGGGCATCGTGACCGAGCGTGAGTCCCGGCGCGCCGCGGAAATTGCCCGCGGTGTGAACGATGTGCGCAAGGTGGTGCGGGTGTTCGAGCTGACCACCGAAGATGCACTGGCCAACTACATGCCCGGCAGTGCGCCGGTGACGCGCGACCCTGCGGCAGAGAACTGACCGCCAGGGTTGCTACGCCAAACGCCAAATGCAGAGCGGCAGCCGTGAGGCTGCCGTTTGTTTTTGGGGGCAGCCCGAAGCTGCACCGATCAGCGCAGGCGGCGGATCAGGCTGGAGGTGTCGTTGCGACCGCCGTCCATGGCCTGCACATCGGCGTAGAACTGGTCCACCAGAGCGGTCAGCGGCAGGCGGGCGCCATTGCGCTTGGCCTCGTCCAGCACCAGACCCAGGTCCTTGCGCATCCAGTCCACGGCAAAGCCGAAGTCGAACTTGCCTTCCACCATGGTCTTGCCGCGGTTTTCCATCTGCCAGCTCTGGGCCGCGCCCTTGCTGACCACGTCCAGCACCTTGTTCACATCCAGTCCGGCCTTTTCACCGAAGGCAATGGCTTCGGACAGGCCTTGCACCACGCCGGCAATGCAGATCTGGTTGACCATCTTGGTCAGCTGGCCCGCGCCGCTGGCGCCCATCAGCGTGAAGGCGCGCGAGAAGCACTGGGCCACCGGGGCCACGGTGTCGAACACGCTCTGGTCGCCGCCGCACATCACCGTCAGCGCACCATTCTGGGCACCGGCCTGGCCGCCGGAGACCGGGGCGTCGATGAAATGCTGCCCCTGGGCCTGTGCCGCGGCATACAGCTCGCGGGCCACTTCGGCCGAAGCGGTGGTGTGGTCGACAAAAATGGCGCCCGCCTGCATGCCGGCCAGGGCACCGTCGGCGCCCAGCACCACGGAACGCAGGTCGTCGTCATTGCCCACGCAGCAGAACACGATGTCGGCGCCCTGGGCCGCCGCACGCGGCGTGGCGGCTTCGGCGCCGCCGAATTCGGCCACCCAGGCCTGGCGCTTGGCGGCACTGCGGTTGTACACGGTGACCTGGTGGCCTGCCTTGGCCAGGTGTCCGGCCATGGGGTAGCCCATGACGCCCAGGCCCAGGAAGGCAACTTTGCGGGAAGGAGTGGCAGCGTAATCGCGGGGGGTGATGCTCGACATGTCGGTGGATCAGAAAGGCAGAAAGCAGCGCACAGACGCTGCGGCGAAGCCCCCATGGTGACACAGGCGGCCCCGCTTGTCGCCCCTTCTTGCGACAGATCAGACACTGGTGAAGTGGACGCCGGCGGGGCCCTGCTCCGGTCCCGGGGGCGGGTTGTGCGGGCTGTCTCCAGGTGGCACAAGGGTTTGGTACGCTCCACGGCTTATGACGACCATAGCCGAGAACCTTCAGCGCATACACAGCCGCATGGCACGCGCCTGCGATGAGGCACAGCGCCCCCACGCCAGCGTGGGTCTGCTGGCCGTGTCCAAAACCTTTGGTGCCGATGCCGTGCGCGAGGCGGCGCTGGCCGGCCAGCGCGCCTTTGGCGAGAACTACATCCAGGAGGCGGTGGACAAGATCGCCCAGGTGCGCGCCATGGCCGATGTGCCCCCGCTCACCTGGCACTGCATAGGCCCGATCCAGAGCAACAAGACCCGGCTGGTGGCCGAACACTTTGACTGGGTGCACACAGTGGACCGGCTGAAGATTGCCCAGCGACTGTCTGACCAGCGGCCTGCCGGCCTGCCGCCGCTGCAGGTCTGTCTGCAGGTGAATGTGGACGGAGGCGAGACCAAATCCGGCTGCAGCCCGCAGGACGCGCTGGCACTGGCCCAGGCCGTTGCCGCCCTGCCGCAGCTGCAGTTGCGCGGGGTGATGAGCATTCCCGATCCCCAGCCTAGTCCCGAGGCCATGCTGGCCGTGCACCAGCGGGTGGCGGCCGTGTTTGCGCAGATCCGCGCCAGCGGCCTGCCGGGGCTGGAGACCTTCGACACCCTGAGCCTGGGCATGACCGACGATCTGGAACTGGCCGTACAGGCCGGCAGCACCCTGGTGCGCGTGGGCAGCGGCATCTTTGGCCGCCGCAGCTACCCGGCAGCGCCTGTCGCCTGAGTGCGCGCCACCGTGATGGCCTGCGCCAGATCAGCCGAAGGGGGACAGACGGCATATTAAGATGGGGACATACCTGTCCGACCCGGTGGCCACAGAGCCACCCGCCGGACCTGATCCATAGCTCAAGGAGATACCCCTTCATGCCCGGACTGTTGCCCGATATCGATCCCGATGGACTGCTGGAATTCTCGGTGGTCTACACCGACCGCGCCCTGAACCACATGTCCAAGCGCTTTGCCGGCGTGATGCAGGACATTCTGGGGACGCTCAAAGAGGTCTACCACGCCCACACCGCTGTGCTGGTGCCTGGCAGCGGCACCTTTGGCATGGAAGCCGTGGCGCGCCAGTTCGCCAATGGCGAGAAGGTGCTGATCGTGCGCAACGGCTGGTTCAGCTACCGCTGGACGCAGATCTTCGACGCCGGCAACTTTGGCCTGGGTGGCGGTGCCGTGGTCTGCAAGGCGCGCAAGCAGGGCGAAGGCAGCCAGGATCCGTGGACACCCTGCCCCGCACAGGACGTGGCCGACACCATCCGCGCCGAGCGCCCCAAGGTGGTGTTCGCCCCCCATGTCGAGACGGCCAGCGGCATCATGCTGCCCGACGACTACATCCGCACCATCGCCGATGCGGCCCATGATGTGGGCGCGCTGATGGTGCTGGACTGCGTGGCCTCCGGCGCCATGTGGATCAACATGGAAAAGACGGGCGTGGACGTGCTGATCAGTGCGCCGCAAAAGGGCTGGAGCAGCTCGCCCTGCTGCGCCATGGTGATGCTCTCGGCCCGTGCACGCGAAGCCATCGAACACACGCAAAGCTCCAGCTTCTCCTGCGATCTGAAGAAGTGGATGCAGATTGCCGAAGGCTACGAAAAAGGCCAGCACGCCTACCACACCACCATGCCCACCGACGCCCTGGTGCGCCTGCGCGACGTGATGCTGGAAACCCGTGCCTACGGCTTTGAGAAGGTGCGCGAGGAACAGATCGCCCTGGGCGACCAGGTGCGCAAGCTGCTGGAGTCGCGCGGTTTCCCCAGCGTGGCGGCCGGCGGATTCAAGGCCCCGGGTGTGGTGGTGAGCTACACCACCCACCCCGACATCCAGAGCGGCAAGGCCTTCCTGAATGTGGGTCTGCAGACCGCTTCGGGTGTGCCGCTGATGTGCGACGAAGGTCCGGATTTCAAGACTTTCCGCATCGGCCTGTTTGGCCTGGAGAAGTGGCACAACGTGGACCGCACCGTGGGCCATCTGCGCGATGCGCTGGACCGCATCGGGGTGTGATGCCCTCTGAGTCGGTGTGTGCCTTTCCCTGCTCCGGCGGCGCCGCAGGGGCAGCCCCAGCGCGGTGCACCGGCCTGTTCTATGGTTGAAAGGGCCGTTCCGGTGCAGCGCATGCGCGGGCACGGCCCCAGTGAAAGGAAATTCCCATGTTTGTACGCATTGCAGGCGCTGCCTGCCTGATGGGCGCGATGCTGGCCGGTCACGCATTGGCACAGTCGCAACCGGTGACCTCGGCCAGCGGCCTGGTCTATGAAAGCCTGAAGGACGGCACGGGCGCAAGCCCCAAGGCCACGGACAAGGTGAAGGTGCATTACCGCGGCTACTTTCCGCAGACCGGCGCGGATTTCGACAGCTCCATCACCCGGGGCGAGCCGATCGAGTTCCCGCTCAACGGCGTGATTCCCTGCTGGACCGAAGGTGTGCAGAAGATGAAGGTGGGGGGCAAGGCGCGCCTGACCTGCCCACCGGGCATTGCCTATGGCAGCCGTGGTGCGGGCCGGGTGATTCCGCCCAACGCCACGCTGATGTTTGAAGTCGAGCTGCTGGGCATCAACGGCAAGTAAGCGCCGCGGCGTGCCGCCGGTCGGCGACCGCTTCCGCCCGATGCCGCGCTGCGGGGCGCATCGGGTGCAGGGGTATGGCCTGCGGCACGGTGGCTCAGGCTGACGAGGAGTGGGCATGCGCGGGCCCGCCCACGCCCACGCGGTCCATCTGCCTGGGGCGGGGACAGCCTTGCGGCAGGCCCCGCCCGTGGACTTACTTGTAGAACACCTCGACCGGGCCCTTTAGCTTGATCAGCAGCGGGTAGCCCTTGCGGTCGACGGTCTTGCCGGCAGGCACACGCACCCAGCCTTCGCTGATGCAGTATTCCTCCACATCGAAACGCTCCTTGCCGTTGAAGCGGATGCCGATGTCGTGCTCAAAAATCGCGGCCACATAGTGGGGGCTGCGCGGGTCGATGGACAGGTGGTCGGGCAGTTCGGGGCGGGTGTCGCTCATGTTGCAGGTCGGTCAGAAAGTTGTGAATGCCCGGATTGTCCGGGATTTGCCTTGGCCCTGGCGCCCGCTGCCGTGCTGCGGCTGCGGGAGCGCCCTACACCGGGCAGCCACCAACGCGTGCTAGGCTGAAACCGCCGCTGGAGCAGATGGGCTGCTGCAGCGCGCCGGAGTGAACCGCACGCCTATGAGTTCGACTGCATCCGCACTGCAACGCGCCAAGCGCCTGGCGCTGGGTCTGCTGCTTCTGGTGACGGCCGTGTTTGTGGCCACGCATTTTCTGCCGCAGACGCTGCTGGTGCGCTGCCTGCAGTCCATGGCCGAAGCTGCCATGGTGGGTGCGCTGGCCGACTGGTTTGCGGTGTCGGCACTGTTTCGCCACATCCCCATTCCCTGGGTGCAGCGGCACACGGCGATCATCCCGCGCAACAAGGACCGTATCGGCGAGAACCTGGCCGTTTTCGTGCGCGACAAGTTCCTGGATGCGCCCTCGCTGGTGGCGCTGCTGCGCCGCCACGATGCCGCCCAGTCGCTGGCTGACTGGCTGGGCGCGCCCTGCAACAGCCAGATGCTGGGCCGCCAGCTGGCCCGTCTGGCCCAGGCCGGGCTGGAGATGGTGCAGGATCGGCAGGTGGAGCGGTTGCTGACCCAGACGCTGCGCAGCGTGCTGGCGCAGGTGGACCTGTCGCGCTCGCTGGCCACGGTGCTGGGGGCGTTGACGCAAGGCGGTCGCCACCAGGCGGTGCTGGACGATGTGCTGCGCCGCATCGGCGGCGTGCTGCAGCAGGCCGATACGCACCACTTCATTGCCGAAGCCATCGTGCAGTGGCTCAAGCGCGAGCACCCATTGAAGGAAAAAATGCTGCCCACCGACTGGCTGGGCGACAAGGGGGCCGAGTTGGTGGCCCAGGCACTGGAAAGCCTGCTGGACGACATCGCCCACAACCCCCAGCACCGCATGCGCGAGGCCTTCGATGCGGCCGTGCAGCGGCTGATCGTGCGGCTGCAGAACGACCCGGACTATGCGGCGCGCGCCGAGCAGGTGCGCCACTATCTGCTGCACGACGAGAAGCTGGCCGCCTATCTGCGCGACCTGTGGGGCGGCATGCGCCAGCGCCTGGAGGCGGATCTCGACAACCCGAAATCCCATATCGCGCGCAAGCTGGGTGGCCTGGGGCGCTGGCTGGGTCTGTCGCTGGCACAGGATGCGGCGCTGCGCCGCTCCATGAACGAACGGCTGGAGCGCTGGGCGCAGGCGCTGGCGCCCGAGGTATCGGAATTCATTGCCCGCCACATCCGCGAAACCGTGCAGCGCTGGGATGCACGCGAGCTGTCGGCCCTGGTGGAGCAGCACATCGGCAAGGACCTGCAGTTCATCCGCATCAACGGCACCTTGGTGGGCGGCGCCATCGGGCTGCTGCTGTTTGCCTTCAGCCATCTGCCCGAACTGCTGCGCAGCATGCCGCGCTGAGCCTGCCTCACGTCAGCGGTTGGGGGGCGGTTGCCAGTGCCTCCTCGGCGAGAGTGGCAAACACCAGCCGCACTTCCAGCCCCTGTGCCTTGCCGGGCGGGGGCGACAGCAGCTCCAGCTGGGCGTTGTGCCGGTCGGCGATGCTGCGCACAATCGACATGCCCAGCCCATAGCCGATGTGGCGGGTGTCACCGCGCACATGGCGCTCCAGGATCTGCAGGCGCTGTGTCGCATCCAGGCCGGGGCCGTCGTCGCGCACGGCCAGGGCCGGTGGCTGGCGCAGCACGGTCAGCACCACTTCGCCGCTGGAATAGGTGAGGGCGTTGTCGATCAGGTTGCGCAGCGCAATGGCCAGCGTGTCCATGTCGCCTTGCACCCAGACCGGGGCCGCGTCCTCGGGCGGCTCCCAGTCCAGCCGGCGCTGGGCGCGGGGGTGCTGCCAGAATTCCTGGGCCATGGTGGTCGCCAGCTGCAGCAGGTCGACGGTGTGAAAGCGCGCCGTGTTCCCCGCTTCGGCGCGTGACAGCTGCAGCAGGCGCTCAGTCCGGTGGCTCAGGGTTTCCAGGGCGGTCAGGGCGGTCTGCGCCTCGCCCACGGCAATCTGCGTGCTGCCTTGCAGCTGGGCCTGCTCCACCGCCGTGTGCAGCCGCAGCCGCACGGAGGCCAGCGGGGTGCGCAACTCGTGCGCGGCATTGGCGGCCAGGGCGCGTTCCACATCCAGCGCCTGGTGCAGGCGGTCCATCAGCTGGTTCACGCCTTCGCCCACCTGGCGCAGTTCCAGCGGCAGGTCCTGCAGCACCAGGGGCTGCAGATTGCTGCTGCTGCGCTCTGTGATCTGCTGCTGCAGCCATTGCAAGCTGCGCAATTCCTTGCGCGCAATGTGGCGGATCAGGCCGGCCAGCACCGGCAGCATCAGCAGCAGCACGGTGATCAGTCCGGTCAGCGTGCCGCTGCGGACTTCGGCACGTTCGCCCAGCGGGTCGGCCAGCTGCAGCCACAGGTCATCCTGCGGGGTGTACAGCGTGTAGATGCGGTGTTCGATGGAGTTGTGAAACCCCGGTTTCAAGGGGGCATCGAACGGGGTGATGGGGGCGCCGCGCGAGCGCAGCAGCACCTTGCCGTCGGGGGTGCGCAGCTGCAGCAGCAGGGGCTCCGGGTGGTCATCTCCGGGCACTTCGCCCATGGTCAGGATGTCCTGGCCCGGGGTGTCCGCATCGATGCGCGACTGCCGGACGTCCAGCAGGGCAGGGTAGAGCTGGCGGTGGGCGCTTTCCACCAGTTCGGTGTCGAAGTTGTGCTGGATCTGGGAATCCACATACCAGGCGACCAGGGCCGTCCCCAGCGCCCAGACGGTGATCACCGCCACCACCAGCGGGCGGGTCAGGCGGTAGGCCAGGCTAGCGGGAGCGGGCTTCATGCCACCGCCAGCCGGTAGCCCGTGCCGCGCACGGTCTGGATCAGGGGGCTTCCCAGTTTGCGCCGCAGCCGGCTGATGAACACCTCCAGGGTGTTGCTGTCCGAAGTGCTGTCCCATTGGTAGAGCGCTTCCAGCAGCCGTTCGCGGGTGAAGGTCTGTTCCGGCCGGCTGGCCAGCACGCGGAGCAGGGCCCATTCCTTGGGGGTGAGCACCACCGGCAGGCTGTGGACCTTGACCACCTCGCGTGCCAGGTCGATGCTGACCGGCCCGCGCTGCAGCACCGGGCTGGCCTGGGCGCTGCGACGGCGTTCGATGGCGCGCAACCGGGCCAGCAGCTCTTCGGGGTCATAGGGTTTGACCAGGTAGTCGTCAGCGCCGGTGTCCAGGCCGCGGATGCGGTCGCTGACCTGGTCGCGGGCGGTCACCACCACCACGGTGGGGGGATCGTCCCGCCGGGGCAGGTGCTGCAGCAGCTCCAGGCCATCGCCGTCGGGCAGGTTCAGGTCCAGCAGGATAGTGGCGTAGTGGGTCACGGCCACCAGGGCGCGTGCAGTCGTCAGGTCGGGGGCCAGGTCCACCTTGAATTGCTTGCTGTGCAGATAGCCCAGCACCGCCTGGGCCAGGGCTGCATCGTCTTCCACCAACAGTATTCGCATGGTGCAGGGTCATGAACGGAAAGCACCAGTGTAGAGACGCTGGCGGCCCGAGTTGGAAAAAAGCCGTTCAACCCGAAAACTGAACGAAAACTGAACGAGCGGTTCACTGCGGGTTCAGCTTGTGGGCCTACCGTACGGGCCCATGCACAATATGTTTCCCGGCCGCGGCGATGCCATGCCTGCGGTGGCACTCCCCACGTCCGATTCCGTTCCTGCCGATGCTGCACTGCCGCATGTCGGTCGCCGCTGGCGTTGGCCCGTGCTGCAGCTGTCGCCCCGCACTGTGGCCGGCGTGCTGGTGCTGTGGTGCACCTTGCTGTTGAACCAGGCCCTGTGGCAGAAGCTGGCGGGGCTGGCCGATTTCTCGGACCCCTGGATGCTGCGTCGGGCGGTGATGGCGGTGTTGGTGGGCTGTGCCACCTATCTGTGGTTCATGTTGTGGTCCTGGCCGCGCCTGCGCCGTGGTGCCTGGAGTGCCACCCTGCTGCTGGCCGCAGTGGTGCAGTACTACATGCTGCACTATGGCATGGTGATGGACAGCAGCATGGTGCGCAATGTGATGCAGACCAACTTCACCGAAGGTCTGGCGCTGTTCAGCCCGGTCCTGCTGGTGCATGTGGCGGTGTTTGCCGGTCTGCCGGTGCTGTGGCTGTACCGCGGGGTGCGCTGGCAGGAAGGCCGGGGGCGGCGTGCCTGGGGCCTGTCGGCACTGGCGGTGCTGCTGGCGCTGGGGACCCTGCTGGGCGGCAGCGTGGCCATGTACCGCCAGCTGGCGCCGCTGATCCGCAACCACACGGAAATCCGCTTTCTGATCAACCCCCTGGCCACGGTGGTGTCGTTCGCGCAGGTCACGCTCAAACCCATCTTCAAACCGAACCGGCCGTTCCGCGCCATCACCGAAGGTGCTGCCCTGGGCAGCAGCTACGGTGCGGCATCTGCCGTGGCGGCTGCCACGCACAAGCCGCCGCTGCTGGTGCTGGTGGTGGGGGAAACCGCGCGTGCCGACCACTTCGGCCTGAACGGCTACCCGCGCGACACCACGCCCGAGCTGGCGGCGCGCCAGGTCATCAACTGGCGCCAGGCCTGGTCCTGCGGCACCAACACGCTGGCATCGGTGCCCTGCATGTTCTCGCACCTGGGCAAGTCGGGCTACGAAGGCCGCAAGTTCGAATACGGCAGTCTGGTGGATGTGCTGCAGGCCGCCGGCCTGGGGGTGGACTGGCTGGACAACCAGTCCGGCTGCAAGGGCGTGTGCGACCGCATTCCCCATGCCCAGGCCGACCAGGTGGCCACGCCGGCCGAAGTCAAGCAATGGTGCAAGGACGGGGAGTGCCTGGACCAGCTGATGGTGGGCCTGCTGGACCAGCGCCTGCAGGCCCTGCCCGAGGCCGCACGCAGCAAGGGCGCGGTGCTGGTGCTGCACCAGATGGGCAGCCACGGCCCGGCGTACTACCGCCGCTCCAGTGCGCAGACCAAGCAGTTCAAGCCGGAGTGCACCACGCACGTGACCTCGGACTGCAGCCATGCCGAACTGGTCAATGTGTATGACAACAGCATGCGTGAAACCGATCTGTTTCTGGCCAAGACCATCGATTGGCTGCAAAAGAAGCAGGACCAGTACGCCACGGCGCTGATGTATGTGTCGGACCATGGCGAGTCCTTGGGCGAGAACGGTCTGTACCTGCATGGCCTGCCTTATGCGATCGCCCCCGACACGCAAAAGCATGTGCCCTGGGTGCTGTGGCCCGGCAGCCTGCAGGCGCGCACCGGCATGAAAGAGGCCTGCGCCCGCTCCGGAGCGGACCAGCGCATCACGCACGACAACTACTTCCACACCGTGCTGGGCATGCTGGATGTGCGCAGCCCGCTCTACAAGCCGGAGCTGGACATGCTGGCCACGTGCCGTTCCTGACGCCGCACGAAGGCGTGGCGGACCGCACCACACCAAAGGGGGCTCTATCGCCCCCTTTTTTTGTTCCCGCTGCCCGCCCGTAATCAGCGATGCGGTGGGCGGGGCGTGGGTGCCGTTTATGGCGTCGGAATGGCGCTGCCCGTGGCGGCATGGGCCTGGTAATGCACGGCCGGCTGGCCGCAGGGACGCCCGGCCAGCGCCGCATTCAGGCGTTCCAGCATGGCCGATGTGGCAGGGGCCGGGGACGCATCGGCCCGCCAGTCCGGCCGCACGAACTGCACCCAGCCCACCCAGGCCAGCAGTTGCAGCAACTGGCTGACCGCGCCGGGCTGTTGGGCATACAGCGGCAGTTGCACCAGCTGGGCATAGCTTTGCGGGCCCTTCTGCAGCGCCGCCAGCAGCGGGGCCACATGTGCCATGGGCATCTGCACCGGACCGATGCGGGTGTCGAGCGTGAAGGCTGCCGGCAAGGGCACCTGCAACGAGGGTGCTGCCGGTAGCCGGGCGATGCGCTGTGCCAGCAAGGCGTGGCGGTGTGCGTCGGCAGACAGCACGTTGCCTTGGGGGTGCTGGCGCTGGTAGAGGTCGCGGCGCTGGTTCTGGTTGCGGGCAATGTCCTTGAAGGTTTCCTGGGCGGCCACGCTGCAGCCTTGCTGGCGCAGGCGGTTCAGCAGCGGCAGGGACTGTTCGGGCAGCGACGCACCGTCGATGTTTTCCAGCAGCGTGGCACTGCCGGCGTAATCACAGCCGGAGCGTGCGAGATCGGCCATGACATCGGCCACGTGCAGGGACTCCCAGTGCGCGTTCAGAAATTCATGGGCGATGTAGCGGCGGTCCATGCCGCGCAACTGGCCCAGTTCCGCCGCAATGCGCGGATGTTCGCTGCAGTAGCCGGTGCCGGCTTCGGTCATCTGCTGCAGCAGGGCCAGGCCGGCATCGGCCTTGTCCGTGGAGCCGCCGGCCATGCCCTGCGTGGTCAGGTGTGCCAGTTTTTGCGCGGCGGCCATGGAGGCGGAGCCGGGCTGGCTCATATAGGCCAGGTACAGCACACCGCCGGGCTGCAGGTGGCGTTCCAGCAGCTGGCGCAGGGCGGCGCGGTTGCTGGCGCTGATCCAGGAGTACACCCCGTGGCTGACGATGAAATCACAGGGGGGCAATGCGGCATCGGTCGAGTGCAGCGCGGCCTCAAAGCTCTGGCACACGAAGCGCACATTGGCCACGCCCACCGCCTGTGCCAGGGCCTGTGCCTGGGCGATGGCATCCGGATTGAGGTCCAGTCCGATGAATTGCCCCTGCGGGTTGGTGGCGGCCGCAATGACCGTGCTGATGCCCGTGCCGCAGCCCAGTTCCAGCCAGGTGTAGGGCTGCTGCAGATCAGGTGTGCGGCGCCCCAGTGCCTGCAGGGCGCTGCACAGCCAGACGGGCATGAGCTCGCGGTGGAAGTAGTCGGGGTAGGCCACGTCGGTGACGTAGCCATCCAGGTGCGCGGCAGGGGATGTCATGGGGCGGCAGGGGGAAGAAACAATGCAAAAGCCTGCAGCCAGGGCTGCAGGCTTGATGGTGTCACAGCTGCGGGTGCGCGGGCTGCCCGGGTGGGCAGGTCTACGCGTCCTGCAGTCTGCGACCAGCGCCGGAAGTGCCCCTGCCGGGTACAGCGCCGGGGCTGCACCGGGCACAGGGGCGCGCGGCTTAGAAGCGGCCGGTCAGCGACACGTAGTAGGCACGGCCCAGTTCGTTGTAGGTGGAGGCGCCTGCGGCGGAGTTGTTGGACTCGCGGTACAGGCGCTTGTCCGCCAGGTTGGTGATGCCGAAGTTCAGCGCATAAGACTTGTTGATCTTGTACTGTGCGCCAATGCCGTACAGGGCGTAGGAGCTCACTTCCTGCAGCTGTGCTCCGGTGGAGGCCGCACCACCGGTCTGGATGGTGCGCGGTTCCTGGCGGCCGTAGAACGTGGCGTTCAGCTGGGTCGACCAGTTGGCGTTGATGGTCCAGTCCAGTGTGGAGTTCACGGTGTACTTGGGAATCACGGACAGCGGTTGGTTGCTGTCCTTGTTGTGGTTCTTCAGCATGTAGGTGAAGTTGTTCACCAGCTTCAGCGTGTTGCCGTTCTTGCCATCCAGCGGCACGGTCAGATTGCCTTCGAAGCCCTTGACGATGGCCTTGCTGGCATTCATCCACTGGTAGACCTGGGAGGTGCCGACCACGACCGGCGTGCCGTCGTTCATTTCGGCGTAGATCTTGTCCTTGTAGTCGTTCTGGAAGTAGCTCAGGCTGGCGTCCAGACCGTTGTGGTTGGTGTACGCAACCCCCAGTTCCTTGTTGATACTGGTTTCGGCCTGCAGATCGGGGTTACCCACGACGTAGCAACCACCGCCCAGGCTGGGCGAACTCACCGGGCAGCCATTGCCCATGGTGAAGTACAGGTAGTTGTTGTTGGTCTGGTACAGATTGGGCGCCTTGAAGGCACGGGCGATACCGCCCTTGACCTGCCAGCTGTCGTTCAGCTGGTAGGTGGCATTCAGGCTGGGGCTCCAGTTGTTGCCCGACTGGCTGTGGTGGTCAAAGCGCACACCCGGGGTCAGGATCAGGTTCTGGATGGGTTCGAAGTTGTCTTCCACGAACAGCGCGAAGTTTTGTGCATCGGACTTGCCGCTGCGGGTGCCTGCGCTGCCCACCAGGCCACCGACGTTGTTGGCGCCCGTGCCCGTCGTCTGGCTCATGGCTGCGGCATCGTCCAGCTTCTCGTTGCGGTACTCGAAGCCCGTGGTCAGCATGTGCGTGGTGCCGCCCAGCTTCAGCGGGGTGTTCACTTCCCCGGACAGGAAGTAGTTGCCCAGCTTGGAAGTGATTTTGTCCGTAGTGCTGCTGATGGAGCCTTCGGGGCCACCGGCCAGCGCCACGGGGTTTTGCCAGCGGCGGGTGTTTTCGTACTGGAAGATCAGGCGCGAGGTGCCCCAGTCCCATTTGCCGCGGTGGGTCACACCCAGGGTGTTGCGGTTGGTGCGGTTGGTTTCCTGGCCCAGCAGCGATTCGCGGATGGGTGCATTGGCGTCGATGCTGACGGCGGTTTCACCGGCGTATTCGTTGGTCTGGCGGCTGGCGCCCATCTCGAACTCCAGCACCTGCTGGGGCGTCAGGTCCCAACGCAGCAGGGCGTTGATGTCCTTGTTCTTCACACCTTCGCGGCCGGCGGGGGCCATGGCGGTGGTGGTGGAGGCAGTGCGGTTCAGGTCGGGGCTGTCCGCATCGCTGTGGGCCATGTTGCCGAACAGGCGGAAGGACAGGTTTTCTGCCAGCGGGCCGGACAGGTTGAAGCTGCTGCGCTTGGTATCGCCTTCCTTGGAGTCTTCCTGGAACTTGCCGTAGACGGTGACCGAGCCTTGCAGCTTGTCGGTGGGCTTCTTGGTGATGATGTTCACCACACCACCGGCGGCGCCCGAACCGTAGCGTGCGGCCGCAGGGCCACGGATGACTTCGATGCGCTCGATGGCTTCCACCGGGACCCAGTTGGAGTCGCCACGGGTGTCGCGCTCGCCGCTTCGGCCCATCTTGGCGCCATTGCGCGATTGCACGGGCTTGCCGTCGATCAGGATCAGGGTGTTTTCCGGGCCCATGCCGCGCAGGTCGATCTGGCGGTTGTTGCCGTACTGGCCGGAGGCGGAGTTGCCGGTCAGGTTGACGCCCGGCATGGTGCGCACCAGCTCGGAAATGTCGTTGGCGGGAGCGCGTTCGGTCAGCTCTTCCTGGGTGATGACGGACACGCCCAGGGCCTGTTTGAGTTCTTCTTCGGCGGTGGCGCGGACCGTGGTTTCACCCAGCACGGTGTCGGTGGCGGCCTGGGCAGCGGTCAGATGGGCGGCCATCGCAATGGCGGAGAGGGCAAAAAGGCGGAAATTCAGTGAGCGGGACATGAAGCTGCAGTAAAGAATTCGTTAACAGGAATCGTTCTCATTACATTGTAGTTACATGCTGTACGATCGCGAATTGTTCTTGTTTGCATGTTGTTGTTTTTTGCTAAAAAAAGCGTGTTAAATAGCGATGGATGCTGCAGGAAGTTGTGAATAGTCAACTTCATTGAAAGGAATGCCATGCTTGGAACCCCTCTGACTCCGTCGCGCCGCCACTGGTTGGCTGCTGCCCTGGCAGGCGCCTGCGGCTGGGGAATGGCTGCCGGCGCCTGGGCGGCCAGCCCCGCTGCGGCCCAGGCGCCCATTGCCATCGCGCATGCCAAGGGCGTGACCCGGGTGCCTGCTGCACCGCAGCGCGTGGTGGTGTTTGATCTGGGGGCGCTGGACACCATGCACACCCTGGGCCTGCCGGTGGCCGGGGTGCCCAAGGCGCAGTTTCCGGACTATCTGCAAGGCTATGCCGCTGCCCGCTATCCCGTGGCAGGCAGCCTGTTCGAGCCGGATTACGAGGCGCTGAGCCGGATCCGGCCGGATCTGATCATTGTGGGCGGCCGCTCCGCCGCCAAGTACGAGCTGCTGCGCAAGATCGCGCCCACGGTGGACTTCTCGGTCAACAACCAGCAGATGCTGCAGGACATGGGGCGCAATGTGACGGCCCTCGCCAGCCTGTATGGCAAGCAGGCCCAGGGCCAGGCGCTGGTCGACCGGATGCAGCAGGAGGTGGCGGGGTTGCGCCAGCTCTCCAGCCAGGCGGCGCCCGGGCTGCTGCTGATGGCGGTGAACGACAAGATCATGCCCCAGGCGCCGGGTTCACGTTTCGGCTTTCTGTTCGATGTGCTGGGCGCACAGTCGGCCCTCACCGCACAGCAGTTGCCGGCGCGCGGCACGGCCTATACCTTTGACGATGTGGCCAGGCTCAACCCGCAGTGGCTGTATGTGATCGACCGCAACACCGCCACCGGGCAGGCGGCCGGCGGCGGCGCCATCATCCCGTCGCAGCAGGTGTTCGACAACGTCCAGGTCAAGGGCACGGCGGCCGGCCAGAAAGGGCAGGTGGTGTTTCTGGATCCCAAGGGCTGGTATCTGATGGGCAGCACCGGCCCCACGGCCTTGCTGGGCAATGTGGTCCAGCTCAAGCAGGTCTACCAGGCAGCCGTCCGGTAAGCGGAGGTCACCTGGGGCGGGAAGGGTCGGCCCGGAGTGTCAACCGCCGCGGCCTTCTGCAGGGCCACCGCTGCCGTGCTGGCTCTGGCCGGCATCGGCTTCATCGCCATGCAGCAGGTGTTCGCCGATCTGGCGCCAGGCCTTGGCGGCGTCGTGCTGGCCAGCAAAGTGGTGGCAGCTGGCGGCCGTCATGGCGATGCGGCCGTTGCTGGGCTCCAGGTCGAATGCCTTTTCGCACTGGGCGGCGGCATTGGCCCACATCACGGGCGCGTTGGGCGATTCGTCCTTTTGCAGGGCATGGGCCTCGGCCATCCAGGCCTGGGCCAGGCGGAAAGCCGCCTCAGCCTGCTCGGGGTCGGCCTGGTGGGCGCGGTAAAACTCCTTGCCGGCGGCCTGCCACAGGGCACGTGCCTGGGTGAAATCGGCGGTGGCAATGTGCTGGGCCTCGCGCACCAGCGCGTTGCCTGCTTCCATATGGGGGCGGTAACTGTCTTGAGACATGGGGGGCATTGTCGCCTGCCTTGGCATGCAGTGGGAGATGATGCGCACTTGATGTAGCACAGATATCTGGCATCTAGGCGACACCCGGTGTGGGCGATAGGCAGCATGTGCGCGCAAACGTTCACCACTGCAGGCAGGGAACCAGATAATCGCCCGCATGCTGGAGCAGATTCGACGCGACCGACGCCTGGGCACCACGGTGCTCCTGCTGTGCGTTGCGCTCTGGCTGGTGGCGCTGTGGGCCGGGGTGCGCGTGCGCGCCATGCCCGGCCCGGCACCAATGGCGGCCATGGCGCCTGCCAGCCTTGCCGAAGCCCATGGCACTGGCCATACCGGCGGCTCCCACGGCTCCCATAATGCCCAGCAAACCCACGACAGCCACGATAGGCACAGTGCGGCGGAGCCGGACGCAGGCAGTGCATCCGAACCTGCGCATGAGCACGGCGGTCACCATGGTCCGGATTGCGTGCTGTGCATCGCCCTCAGCCCGCCGGCCTCGGTGGCCGTGCTCGTCTACCGTCCGCCTGTGCCACGCCAGGGACTGGGATGGCACGCCCCGGCGCAGCCGCCGCTTTCGCGCCTGGCCGCTGCGCCGCTGCCGGCACGCGGTCCGCCCGCAGTCTTCCACGCCTGAGTGCGGCATGCCGTAGCGCATGCCGCGAACTTCCCCGTTTTGAAGCCCTGCCGACCGCGTGCGGAGGGTGCAGGCCGCATGGCCTGTGCCTGCCTGCGCCGGTGGGCGGCGGCGTGGATTTCGCATGCCAACTTATTCCGTTTTTCCCCGGGCCGCGGCTGCGCGTGCCCCGCAGTTCCGTTTCCGCTGGTCGCCCTGCGCCCTGGTCTGTGTGCTGGCCGGGTTGCCAGCCATCGGTATCTCCAGTGCCGCTGTGGCGGCCAACGCCAACGCCAGCGACACGGCGCAAGCGACACCAGACGCCCCCGGCCGCGCACTGGGCGAGGTGGTGGTCACTGCGGTGCACGACCATTCCCCCGTGCAGGTGGTGGCCGACCCCAAGCAGCCGCGCCAGCCGATTCCGGCCAGCGATGCGGCCGACTACCTCAAGACCATTCCCGGTTTTTCGGCCGTGCGCAGCGGCGGGTCGAACAGCGACCCTGTGTTCCGCGGCCAGTTCGGATCGCGCCTGCCGCTGCTGACCAACGGCACCAACCTGATCGGTGCCTGCCCGGCGCGCATGGATGCGCCCAGCTCCTATATCTCGCCGGAGACCTATGACCAACTGACGGTGGTCAAGGGCCCGCAGACGGTGGTGTGGGGACCGGGTGCCTCGGCAGGGGTGGTGCGTTTTGACCGGCTGCCGCCCCAATTCACCGAACCCGGAGCCCGCCTGTCTGCCAGCCTGCTGGGTGCAAACGGTGGCCGGAACGACCAGACCGTGGACCTGGAGGCCGGCAACGCCCAGGTCTATCTGCGTGCCACCGCCAACCATTCCCATGGGCAGGATTACAAGGACGGCAACGGCCGCCGCGTGCCTTCCGGCTGGGACAAATGGAATACCGATGTGGCCGTGGGTTTCACCCCCGACGCCCACACCCTGCTGGAGCTGAGCGCCGGCGCGGGCGATGGTGAAGCACGCTACGGCGGCCGCAGCATGGACGGCACACAGTTCCGCCGCGACAGCTGGGGCCTGCGCTTTGAAAAGCAGCACCTCACGCCCTGGCTGGCCAAGCTGGAGGCGCAGATCTACCGCAACCAGGCCGACCATGTGATGGACAACTACACGCTGCGCACGGCCCCCACCACCGGCATGATGGCGGGCGGCATGGCCAGCAATGTGCGCCGCACCACCACCGGAGGCCGGGTGGCGGCGACGCTGCTGCCGGCTGACGGTTGGCAGCTGGTCACCGGTTTTGACGCCCAGCGCAGCCCGCACGACAAGCGCAGCGGCACGCCCAGCCTGTCCTACGACACCCAGGCATGGACGCGGGATGCCAAGTTCGCCAACTGGGGCTGGTTTGCCGAGCTGGGCTGGCAGGCCAGCGAGCGCACGCGCTGGGTGGGCGGGCTGCGCCTGGACCAGTCCGAGGCCTGGCGCTATCCCACCAGCAGCAGCGGCATGGGTGGAATGGGTGGAATGGGGGGCATGGGCGGTATGGCCGCTGCCACGGCCGACAACGACCGCGACCGCAGCGCCATGCCCAGCGGGTTTGTGCGCTGGGAGCAGCAACTGGCGTCCGGCGCCACGGTCTATGCCGGCCTGGGCCATGTGCAGCGCTTTCCGGATTACTGGGAACTGATCTCGCCCAGCAACAGCGCCGCCACGGCAGGCAATGCCTTTGCCAGCCTGAAGCCGGAAAGAGCTACCCAGCTGGATGTGGGCGGGCAGTGGAAGGGCGAGGGCTGGCAGGCCTGGGCATCGGGCTATGCCGCCGTGGTGCAGGACTACATCCTGTTCGACTATGTGGGCATGGCCTCCAATGTGCGCAACGTCGACGCACGCCGTGCCGGTCTGGAACTGGGGGGCAGCCGCCAGCTGAGCACCGCCTGGGCGGCGCAGGCCACGCTGGCCGGCACCTGGGCGCAGAACCGCAGCGATGGCCGGCCACTGCCGCAGACACCGCCGGTGGAGCTGCGCCTGGGGCTGGACTACGCCCAGGGTCCCTGGACTGCCGGGGCGCTGTGGCGCCTGGTGGCGGCCCAGCACCGCGTGGCACAGGGGCAGGGCAATGTGGTGGGGCAGGATCTGGGGGTCAGCGCCGGGTTCGGCGTGCTGTCGCTCAACACCAGCTACCGCGTGAACCCGCAGCTCAAGCTGCTGCTGGGCGTGGACAACCTGTTCGACAAGGCCTATGCCGAGCACCTGAACCTGGCGGGCAACGCCGGCTTTGGTCTGCCCGGCAACACGCGCATCAACGAGACCGGTCGCACCTGGTGGTTGCGCGCCGACATGAAGTTCTGACGCAGCCTGCAGGGACGGCACCAGGCGGTCCCCGCGTGCGCGCGGTGGCCCGCGGTGACCCACGGTGGCCGTGCTGCACGGGGTTACGATCGGCCGTCCTTCTCTCTGACAGCCCCGCCCATGGGCGGGGCTGTGTGCAAACTTCACCATGACATTCAGCGAACTTCTGGAGGCCGTGCGCGGCGCCTATACCGACACCCTGTCCCAGGCCGTGCAGCAGCAGGCCTGCCATGTGGAGCCGGCCTTGCGCACGGCGGACGGTGCGCTGGCCACCGAAGGGGAACTGGGCCTGCCTTGCCGCTTGGATGCCATCGTGCAGCAGGACGGCAACAGCCTGACCGTGGATGCGCGCAGCCGTCTGCAGTTCGATCCGGTGCAGCTGCAACTGGCTGGCACGGCCGTGACCATGGTGCCGTTCACCTGGGACTGGCTGCAGTTGGAGGTGCAGGGCCTGGGCCGGGACCGGGTGGCGCATACGCTCCAGGACTGGTTCTGGCAGGGGTTCGACGCCGAAGACCAGAATGCCCTGGCGGCCGATGGCCTGTATGGCGTGCTGCACTTTCTGTCGGACCTGCAGCCAGCCGGCGAAGGCTGGCGCAGTGCGGTCGACCTGGGCTCTGCCCCGGCCGAGGCGCTGGAAGAGCTGCTGTGGCGGCTGTCCGATGCCGGGGCGACCCAGGTCGCGCTGGGCTGAGGTCGCCCGGGTCTGCGGGCGGCGGGCGCTGTGGAATATAAAGATGATTTGTTTATAAGTAAGTCGAAATTTATTCGTTTTCAGAATGAAGAGGGCTTTCTAGACTGGCTTCCAACGTCATCCGACCGCCAGAAAAAGGAAGCCCGCCATGTCTGCCGTTCTCGCCACCTACGATTTCTCCCGTCCCTCCCGCCTGCAGGAGGCGGCGGTGCCGCCGCAGGATTTTGTGATCCGGCCGGCCCCGGGTGCCGCAGGCAATCTGGGGGCGGAAGTGGTCGGGCTGGACCTGTCCCGTCCGCTGTCGGATGCCGACTTCGAACGCCTGCAGCAGGCGCACTGGCAGCACCATGTGCTGGTGTTCCGCGACCAGCGCATCACCCCGGCCCAGCAGGTGGATTTCAGCCGCCGCTGGGGCCCGCTGCAGATCCATGTGCTGCGCCAGTTCCAGCTGGCGGGCCACCCCGAAATCCTGCAGGTCTCCAACATCCGTGATGCCCAGGGCCAGCCGGAGGGGCTGGGCGATGCCGGGCAGCTGTGGCATTCCGATCTGTCGTACAAGGAAAAGCCTTCTCTGGGCAGCCTGCTGCACGCGCAGGAACTGCCCAGCGAGGGGGGGGACACCCTGTTTGCGGACCAGCATGCCGCTTATGACGCGCTGCCGCAGGCCGTCAAGCAGCGCCTGGAGGGGCTGCAGGCCGAACACAGCTACCTGCTGCACTACGAAACGCTGCGCGCCAAGAGCCCCTGGCGCCCGGCGCTGACGCAGGCGCAGGTCGATGAGGTCAAGCCGGCCGTCCACCCCGTGGTCCACACCCATCCCGGCAATGGCCGCAAGGCACTGTTCGTCAGTGAGCATTTCACCAGCCGCGTGCTGGGCCTGACGGATGACGAAAGCCGCGATCTGCTGGACCAGCTGTTTGCCCACAGCGTGCAGCCGCAGTTTGTCTACCGCCACCAGTGGCAGCCGCACGACCTGGTGTTCTGGGACAACCGTTCGGTGCTGCACCTGGCCAGCGGCACGCCGGAACACCTGCGCCGCAAGCTCTACCGCACCACGGTGGAAGGCGATACGCCCGTGGCCTGATGCCGCGCACTGCCTGTGCTGCCCCGCAACGCTGCAGATGCCGCACCGCCGGGGAGCACTCTTGATTCCACCGCCCATGCTGCGCCATTGCGTGGCGTGAACGGGTTGCTTTGACGCTGCAGGAGCAGGTGTTGCTGCTGCTAACACTGCTCCGCAGCCTCCGTCTGGACTTCACCTTCACCATGAAAAAAATCTTTCACCTCCCCGCGCTGCGCCGTTCCGTGACCGGCACCCTGGCCGCTACCGCGGTGCTGGCCGCCGCCATGGCTGCACCTGCCGCCCATGCCAAGGAAGGCCAGCTGCGCATTGCCCAGCAGTTCGGCATCGTCTACCTGCTGCTGAACGTGGCGCAGGAGCAAAAACTGATCGAAAAGCACGGCAAGAGCCGGGGCGTGGACATCACGGTGGACTTTCTGCAGCTTTCCGGCGGCGCAGCCATCAACGATGCCCTGCTGTCCGGCAATGTGGATATCGCCGGGGCCGGCGTGGGCCCGCTGTTCACGCTGTGGGACCGCACCAAGGGCAAGCAGAACGTCAAGGGCGTGGCCTCGCTGGGCAACTTCCCCTATCTGCTGGTGAGCAACAACCCGGCCGTCAAGACCATTGCCGATTTCAGCGACAAGGACCGCATTGCGCTGCCGGCGGTGGGCGTGTCGGTGCAGTCGCGCATTCTGCAACTGGCATCGGCCAAGCAATGGGGCGACGCACAGTACAACAGGCTGGACCGGTTGCAGGTGGCCATTCCCCACCCCGAGGCAGCCGCGGCCATCATCAAGGGCGGCACGGAAATCACCGCCCACTTCGGCAACCCGCCGTTCCAGGAGCAGGAGCTGGCCGCCAACCCACAGGCGCGCGTGGTGCTGAACTCGTACGACGTGCAGGGCGGACCGGCCTCATCCACCGTGCTCTACGCCACCGAGAAGTTCCGCAACGACAGCCCCAAGACCTACCGTGCCTTCCTGGATGCACTGCACGAGGCGGCGCAGTTCGTGCAGAAGAACCCGGAGCAGGCGGCCGATATCTACCTGAAGGTCACTGGCGGCAAGCAGGACCGCAAGCTGGTGCTGGACGTCATCCGCAGCCCGCAGGTGCAGTTCACCGTGCAGCCGCAGCGCACGCTGGCGCTGGGCCAGTTCCTGCAGCGTGTGGGGGCCATCAAGGCCACGCCGGCACAGCTGTCGGATTACTTCTTTGACGATCCCCGCGTGGCGGGCGGCAACTGACGCGGCGCCGGTTTTCCGCTTGGGAGAAATGACGATGACACGCTTTGCAGCGGTGCGCCAGCGCTTCTGGCAGCAACTGGCAGCCGAATGGGAAGGCCCGGCCGGGCTGATGGCCGGGGGCCATTGGCACACCGATCTGGCCGAAGCCGCGGCCGTACCCGCCGCCGTCATGCCGTGGCCGACCCATGCGGCGCCGGTGCACAGAACGGCCGTGGGGCAGGAGGCGGCAGCATCTGCCGCCGCTGCCGCAGGCGAAGTGTCGGCGCACGCAGAGCACGGCACCCAGCCGCTGCTGCAGGTGCAGGATGTGAGCCTGGTCTACGCTACCACGCGGCAGCAGGTGCGGGCCACGCACCGGGTCAGCCTGGATGTGTTCGAAGGCGACCGCTTTGTGCTGCTGGGCGCTTCGGGCTGCGGCAAGAGCAGCCTGCTCAAGGCGCTGGGCGGCTTCATCACCCCGGCCGAAGGGCAGATCCTGCTGGACGGCCAGCCGGTGCACGGGCCCGGTCCGGACCGGGTGGTGGTGTTCCAGGAGTTTGACCAGCTGCCGCCCTGGAAGACGGTGCGCGAGAACGTGATGTTCCCGCTGCTGGCCTCCGGCCAGCTGCCACGCGCAGCGGCACGCGAACGCGCCGATGCCGTGATCGCCAAGGTGGGCCTGGCGCAGTTTGCCGATGCGCACCCGCACCAGCTGTCCGGAGGCATGAAGCAGCGCGTGGCCATTGCCCGTGCGCTGGCCATGCAGCCGCGCGTGCTGCTGATGGACGAGCCTTTTGCCGCGCTGGATGCGCTGACCCGCCGCCGCATGCAGGAGGAGCTGCTGGCGCTGTGGGAGGAGTTCCGCTTCACGCTGGTGTTTGTCACCCATTCGATCGAAGAGGCGCTGGTGGTGGGCAACCGGATTGCCATCCTCTCGCCCCATCCGGGTCGGGTGCGGGCCGAGGTCAACAGCCATGCCTTCGATCTGGCCAGCCAGGGCAGCGAAGCCTTCCAGGCCACGGCCCAGCGCATCCACCGCCTGCTGTTCGAGGCGCCGCCCGTGGCCGCTTCGCCCACCGCTCCCGGTGCGCAGCCGCCGTCGGCGGCCCCGCCCGTGCGGGAGGCGCGCGATCTGGCGGACGGTCTGCAACCCACCTGGGCCACCATGCCCGTCAGCCTGTGAGCACGCCATGAGCACGATCACCGCTATCCCGGACCGGAATCCCCAGGCGGCCACCCAGCCACCGGTGCGCCCGGAATACGAACGCGCGCTGGAGCCTCTGGGCACGGTCGCTCCCACCCAGCCCCTGTCCTGGTTTGCCCGGCTGTGGGGACTGGCCGCCGTGCGCCGGGGGCTGATCCTGGCCGTGCTGGCGGCGCTGTGGCAGGCGCTGGCGCTGTGGCAGGACAACGATCTGCTGCTGCCCACGTTCACCGCCACGGTGCGCGCTCTGGTGGAAGGCTGGGCCAGCGGCGAGCTGCTGGGCAAGGCCGTGGCTTCGCTGGTGGTGCTGGTGCAGGGCTATGCGCTGGGTATTGTCGGTGCGCTGGTGCTGACCACGCTGGCGGTGTCCACCCAGCTGGGGCGCGATCTGCTGACCACGCTGACCAGCATGTTCAACCCGTTGCCCGCGATTGCGTTGCTGCCGCTGGCGCTGCTGTGGTTCGGTCTGGGCCAGGGCAGCCTGCTGTTCGTGCTGGTGCATTCGGTGCTGTGGCCGCTGGCGCTGAACACCTATGCGGGCTTCCAGGCCGTGCCCGAGACGCTGCGCATGGCGGGGCGCAACTACGGACTGTCCGGTGTGCGCTATGTGCTGCAGATCCTGATTCCGGCCGCGCTGCCGTCGATTCTGTCGGGCCTGAAGATCGCCTGGGCCTTTGCCTGGCGCACGCTGATTGCGGCCGAGCTGGTGTTCGGTGCCTCCTCCGGCAAAGGCGGGCTGGGCTGGTACATCTTCCAGAACCGCAACGAGCTCTACACCGACAAGGTGTTTGCCGGCCTGCTCACCGTGATTGCCATCGGCCTGCTGGTGGAGACCCTGGGCTTCCACACGCTGGAGCGCCTGACGGTGCGCAAATGGGGCGTGCAGCGCTGAGCACTGCCTGGGCGCCGGTCTCGCGGTTCGCCTGGGTGCGGCGCCGAAGGGTGTTGCCGGGGCGGTAGACGGCAGGTTCTGGCAGCATGCAGGGAGGTGCTGTGGGGCGCCGCCTTCTGAAAGCCTGCTGCCATGACATTGCCACACCGTGTTTCCTCCGTCGCCTGTGCATGGCTGCTTCTGGCATCGGCCGGGGTGCAGGCCCAGGTCCAGACCGCCTACCCCGATGCCGCGGCCAGTGACCCGGCCCGCATGGGGTGGATGGTGGGGTCGCCGCCGCCTGCCGACCGCGTGCTGCGTTTTGACGATGGTTCGTACTTCCGCTTTCCGGCACTGCGCTGGAGCGTGGCCCATTTTCGCCAGCTGATGCCCACGGTGAATGTGTCGCGCGGGCTGGGAGCCCCTGTGGCGCTGCCGCGTGCGTTGCGCCGTGATATCGATGCGCTGCAGTTCCTGCCCCTGGGGTCCGACCAGCCCATGAGCTGGGAGCAGTCGCTGGCCGCCAATTACACCGACGGGATCGTGGTGCTGCACCGCGGCCGCGTGGTGTACGAGCGTTACTTCGGTGCGCTGCAGCCCCAGGGCCAGCATGCGGCCATGTCGGTGACCAAGTCGTTCGTGGGCACGCTGGCCGCCATGCTGGTGGCCGAAGGCCGGCTGGACCCGGCACGCCGCGTGGCCGACTATGTGCCGGAGCTGGCGGCTTCCGCCTTCGGCAGCGCCACCGTGCGCCAGGTGATGGACATGACCACCGGCATCCGCTTCAGCGAAGACTATGCCGATCCCAAGGCCGAAGTCTGGGCCCATGCGGCCGCAGGCAACCCGCTGCCCAAGCCGGCGGACTACAACGGCCCGCGCAGCTATTACGAGTTTCTGCAGACGGTGCAGCCGCTGGGCACGCATGGCGCGGCCTTTGGCTACCGCACGGCCAATACCGATGCCCTGGGCTGGGTGCTGGCGCGGGTTTCCGGGCAGTCGGTGGCCGAGCTGCTGTCCGACCGCATATGGAGCCGGCTGGGCACCGAGCAGGATGCCTATATGACGGTGGATGCCACCGGTACGCCTTTTGCCGGCGGCGGCCTGAACCTGGGCCTGCGCGACATGGCACGGTTCGGAGAGATGCTGCGCAATGGCGGGGTGTTCCAGGGCCGGCGCATTCTGCCGGCCGCTGCGGTGGCCGACATCCGCCGCGGCGGCAATCCGGCCGATTTTGCGCAGGCCGGCTACCGCCAGCTGCCCGGCTGGTCGTACCGGAACATGTGGTGGGTGACGCACAACGCCCACGGGGCCTTTGCCGCGCGTGGCGTGCATGGCCAGACCCTCTACATCGATCCCCAGGCCGAGATGGTGATCGCGCGGTTTGCATCACACCCGGTGGCCGGCAATGCGGCCAACGACGCCACCTCGCTGCCGGCCTACCATGCGCTGGCGCTGCACCTGATGCGCTCCGGCAAGGCGCCCTAAGGCGGCCTAGCGGGTCAGGCCATCTGGCTGATGGTCTTTCGAAAACGCGCGAGGGACAGGGCGAACAGCGCAGCGCCGATCACGGCCAGTGCGGCAAACGGCTTCCACACCACGTCCAGGCCTGCGCCGCGGTAGAGGATGGCCTGGCCCAGTTCCACAAAGTGCGTGGTGGGCGCCAGCAGCATGATGTCCTGCACCAGCTGGGGCATGGATTCGCGCGGGGTCATGCCGCCGGACAGCAGCTGCAGCGGCAGCAGGGTCAGCACCATCAGCAGGCCGAACTGGGGCATGGAACGCGCCACCGTGGCCATGAAGATGCCCATGGCCGTGGTGGCAAACAGGCACAGCGCCGCGCCGGCCATGAACAGCGGAATGCTGCCTTCGATCGGCACCTGCAGAAAGCCGCGCACCACCAGATTGAGCGACACCCCGGCCGCCACCAGCACCACCGCCCCCATGGACCAGACCTTGGCCAGCATGATCTCGGTGGGGGTGACGGGCATCACCAGCAGGTGTTCGATGGTGCCGTGCTCGCGCTCGCGGATCAGGGCCGCGCCGGTCAGGATGATGGACAGCATGGTCACGTTGTTGATGATCTGCATCAGCCCGCCGAACCAGACCTTGTTCAGCGACGGGTTGAAGCGCGCACGCAGCTCCAGATCCACCGGCAGCGCGCTGGCCGAGCGGTGGCGCTGGGTGAATTCAGTGATTTCGGCCGTGACGATCTGCTGGATGTAGCCGCTGCCCGAAAACGCCTGGCTCATGCGGGTGGCGTCCACATTCAGCTGCAGCTCGGCCTTCTTGCCGGCCAGCACGTCGCGCTGGAACCCGGGGGGAATGGTCAGGGCAAAGGTGAAGCGGCCGGCATCCATGCCGGGGTCGACCTGCTGCCATTCCAGCATCTGCGGGGGCATGAACTGCGGCGGATAGAAGGCCGAGCTGATGCGAGCCGACAGCGGCGACTGGTCCTGGTCCACGATGGCGATGGGCGCGTGGTGCAAGGTCTCGGGCATGGCCGAGGCGGAGGTGTAGACCGAGGCGGTGAAGGTGTAGACGATGAGCACCAGCATCACCGGGTCGCGCCACAGGCTCCACAGTTCCTTGACGCCCAGGCGCCAGATGTTCTTCAGGCTATGCAGCATGGCATGGCTCCCCCTGCATGGTTGGGTGGTTCGTGCGGGGCGCCGGGCCCGCAGGCGGGATGCCTGGGGGGACCCCGGTCGCATGCCCGGACCCCGTTCGCCAGCGGCAGCGCGCCGGCGCCGCTCCGCCGCGAGGCGGCCGTCGCCCCGCCCCCGCGCAGCGAGCGCGTGGGGAGAAGGCGGACAGCGACGCTGGGCGGTGTTCCATCATTTTTCCTGCTTGGGCAGTGCCCAGATGGCAATGCCCATGATCACGGGGATGGCCAGCAGCAGCGGCACATAGGCGCTGCCCAGGTCGTGCAGGCCCAGGGCCTTGCTGAACACGCCCCGGCTGATGGCGAACATGTGGGTGGCGGGGTAGATCTCGCCAATCCAGCGGCCCGCGCCTTCCAGCGAGCTGACCGGGTCGGTGAGGCCCGAAAACTGTGTGGCCGGAATCAGGGTGCCCAGCATGGCGAAGAACAGGGCGGCGATCTGGCTGCGGGTGACGGCCGAGGCCAGCAGCCCCATGCCGGTGGCGATGATGGCAAACAGCACGGCGGCCAGTGTCAGCGCCACAAAGCTGCCGGTCATGGGCACGCCAAAGGCGAACACGGCCATGGCGCACATCAGCAGGTAGTTCAGCAGCGCCAGGGCCACATAGGGCAGCTGTTTGCCCAGCAGGAATTCCGTGCGGGTCACGGGCGTCACGTACAGGTTGACGATGGAGCCCAGCTCTTTTTCACGCACCACGGCCAGGGCGGTGAGCATGGCGGGGAACATCAGCAGCAGCATGGGAATCACGGCCGGCACCATGGCCGGCAGGCTCTTCACGTCCGGGTTGTAGCGAAAGCGCGTTTCGATGGAGACCTGGCTGCCCATGCTGGCCCCCGTGCGCTCGCGCACCTGCTGGGCCAACCAGTGCTGGTGCATGCCCTGCACATAGCCTTTGACGGTCTCGCCACGCTGGGGCATGGCGCCGTCGAACCAGGCGCCCACGGCCACCGGGCTGCCGCGCAGCACGTCGCGGCCGAAGCCCGGCGGGATCTCGATGGCCAGTGCGATGGCGCCGCTGCGCATGCGCTGGTCCAGGTCCTCGTAGGAGGTCAGTGGAGGCTGCTCGATGAAGTAGCGCGAACCCGACAGGCTTTGCGTGTAGCTCTGGCTCAGCGTGCTCTGGTCACGGTCCAGCACGGCGAATTTCAGGTCCTCCACATCCATGCTGATGCCAAAGCCGATCACCACCATCAGCACCAGCGATCCCACCAGGGCCAGCGTGGCGCGCACCGGGTCGCGCTGCAGCTCCAGCGATTCGCGCCACAGATAGCTCCACAGGCGCTGCAGGCTGAAGCGGGCAGGGTCCTTGCCGGCATCCGGCGCCGTGACGGCAGGGGCGGCCGTCGAGGGGGCAGCGTCCTTGGGGGCATCGAGCTGCGGCGCCGCCTCGCCCGAGGCTTCGACCAGATAGCCGATGAAGGCCTCTTCCAGGGTGGCTGCGCCGCGCTTGGCGGTGAGCGCGGCGGGCGTGTCGCTGTCCAGCACCTTGCCGGCGTGCATCATCGACATGCGGTCGCAGCGTGCGGCCTCGTTCATGAAGTGGGTGGAGATGAAGATGGTCACGCGGTCGCGGCGCGACAGCTCCACCAGCAGGCGCCAGAACTGGTCGCGCGCCACCGGGTCCACGCCCGAGGTGGGCTCGTCCAGGATCAGCAGTTCGGGCCGGTGCACCATGGCCACGGCCAGCGACAGGCGCTGGCGCAGGCCCAGGGGCAGCTTGTCGGGCAGGTCCTGGCGCTCTCCGGTCAGGCCGAAACGCTCCAGCATCTCCTGCACGCGTGCCGGCACATCGGCTTCGGGTACGTGGAACAGCCGGGCGTGCAGCACCAGGTTCTGTTCCACCGTCAGCTCGCCGTAGAGCGAAAACGCCTGCGACATGTAGCCCACGCGCTTGCGCGTGGCGATGTCGTTGGGATTCACGGCCTTGCCGAACAGCCAGGCCTGGCCTTCGCTGGCCGGCATCAGTCCGGTCAGCATCTTCATGGTGGTGGACTTGCCGCAGCCGTTGGAGCCGAGAAAACCAAAGATCTCGCCCCGGCGGATGCGGAAGTTCACATGGTCAACGGCGACAAAATCGCCGAAGCGCATGGTCAGGTCCTGGGCCTCGATGGCGATGTCTTCCGCGCCGCCGGTGCCGGCGGGCAGCGGGGGAATCACCACTTCGGCGTGGCCGCGCTTCTTGGCTTCGGGCAGCAGGGCAATGAAGGCCGCCTCCAGCGACTGCGTGGCGGTGCGTGCCAGCAGCTCGGCCGGTGTGCCGGTGTCCAGCACCAGGCCGTCGTCCATGGCCACCAGCCAGTCAAAGCGCTGGGCCTCGTCCATATAGGCCGTGGCCACCAGCACGCTCATCTGCGGGCGGGTGGTGCGGATGCGCTGGATCAGATCCCAGAACTGGGCGCGGGCCAGCGGGTCGACGCCGGTGGTGGGCTCGTCCAGGATCAGCAGGTCCGGATCGTGGATCAGTGCACAGCACAGCCCCAGCTTCTGCTTCATGCCGCCCGAGAGCTTGCCGGCCGGACGCTGCAGGAATTTCTTCAGGCCGGTGCTCTGCGTCAGATCGTCGATGCGGGCGCGGCGCTCGGCCGCATCGTGGCCGAACAGGCGACCGAAGAACTGCAGGTTCTCTTCCACCGACAGCGTGGGGTACAGGTTCTTGCCCAGGCCCTGGGGCATGTAGGCGATGCGGGGGCAGACGCGGTCGCGGTGCGCCTTGCTGCGCATGTCGCCGCCCAGCGCCCAGACTTCGCCCTGCTGCACCGCGCGGGCGCCGGACAGCAGCGACAGCAGACTGGACTTGCCCACGCCGTCCGGGCCGATCAGGCCCACCATGCCGCCCGCGGGAATGTCCAGCGTGATGCCGCGCAGGGCCTCGGTGGCGCCATAGCGCAGGTGCACATCCTGCAGCCGGGCCGCAGGCGGGGCGGAGAGGGAGATGGCCATGCGCGCTTACTCCGGCAGCTTCACCTGCAGGTGGGCGGGCCACTGGGCGCCGGGTTCAGCCAGCACCCAGGCCTGGCCGGGCAGGCCGGTCTTGACCTGCTTGAGGTGTTTCTGCAGCAGCTCGGGGTCGATCTGGGCCCTGACGCGGAACATCAGTTTCTGGCGCTCGCTGGCGGTTTCCACGGTCTTGGGGGTGAACTGGGCCGTGCTGGCCACAAAGCTCACGGTGGCAGGAATTACCCATTGCGGCGCGGCGTCCAGCACGATGCGCACCTCCGAGCCCAGCGCCACGCGGCCGGCCACGGTTTCGGGCAGGAAAAAGCCCATGTAGACGTCCGACAGGTCCACCAGGTTCAGCACCTTGCCGCCGGCACCCAGCACCTCGCCGGGCTGGGCCAGACGGAACTGCACGCGTGCATCGCGCGGTGCGGTGAGCTGGCTGTCGTCCAGTTCGGCATCGACGCGCTGCACGGTGGCGGCCGCGGCCTTGACGGCAGAGTCCGAGCCGGTGACGTCGGCACGGGCCGCCTCGATGGCGGCCTTGGCGGCGGCGGCCTGGGCCTGGGTGGCCTTGAGTGCGGCTTCGGCGCCGCGCACGCGGGCACGGTCATCGTCCAGCTCCTGCACGGCGCTGGCGCCTTCCTTGGCCAGGGTTTCGGACCGGGCCAGGCGGCGGCGGGCCGCGTCCAGCTCGGCTTCACGCTGGCTCACCATGGCCAGTGCAGCGGCGTGGTCGCTTTCGCGCAGCGCCACCTGGGCCTTGGCGGCGGCCACGGTGTGCACGGCACGGTCCTTGCCGGCCACTGCTTCGGCGCGCTGGGCCTGCAGGGCGTGGATCTGCATGCGTGCCAGCAGTTCGCCGGCCTTCACGAACGCGCCTTCGGTGACCAGGATCTCTTCGACCCGGCCGCCGAGCTTGGTGGCCACGTCGATCTCGGTGGCCTCGATGCGGCCGTTGCCGCTGGCCAGGCCGGCATCGGCATGGCTGGCCTGCCATTGCTTCCAGGCGTAGCCGCCGGCCAGCACCAGTGCGGCGGCCACGGCCACCAGGGTCAGGGATTTCTGGGTACGGGGGGACAGGGACATGGCGGTGGACTTTGGTTAGGGGTTCACGGGGGCCGGTGCGCCACCCAGGGCCGTGTACAGGCTGACCTGGGCGGTCTGCAGCGCGTAATGGGCCTGCACCGCCTGCTGGGCGGCGGTGAGCAGGTCGCGCTGGGCATCCAGCACATCCAGATAGGGCGAGGCGCCGTTGTCGTAGCGCAGCTGGGCCAGGCGGGCGCGTTCCTGCAGCACCTGCAGGTTGTCGCGCTGCACCTGGGTCTGGCGGGCCAGGTGGTGGCGGGCGGACAGTGCATCGGAGACTTCGCGGAAAGCGGTCTGCACGCTGCGCTCGTAGCTGGCCACGGCACTGTGCTGGCGCACGGCCGCCAGGTCCAGGTTGGCGCTGCGGCGGCCGCCATCGAAGATCGGCAGCGAGATGCTGGGGGCAAAGGTCCAGGCCTGGCTGCCGGAGCCGAACAGCCCGTCGAGCTGGGCGCTGGCCGTACCAAAGCTGCCGGTCAGTGCAATGCGCGGAAAGAACGCGGCGCGTGCGGCGGCCACCTGGGCGTGGGCGGCCTGCAGCTGGTACTCGGCCGCGACGATGTCCGGCCGGGCCTGCAGCAGGGCCGAGGGGAGGCCCACCGGCACGGCGCGGAACACGGAGGCCCCTGCAGGCAAGGCCGGCAGTTTGGCCAGCTGGGCCGTGGGCTGGCCCGTCAGCTGCGCCAGGCTGTGGGCGATCTGGGCACGTTCCTGTTCTAGCGAGACGGCCAGCGACAGCGCCTGGTTGTGCAGGCTTTGCACCTGGGTCAGCGCGTACTTGGAGATGCTGCCCACTTCATAGCGGCGGGTGAAGATGCGCAGCGTTTCTGCCCGGCTCTCGACGGTGCTGCGCGCCAGGCGCAGGCGTTCGTCCAGCTCGCGCAGCGCCAGGTAGCTGCGCGCCACCTGGCCCAGCAGGCTGAGCTGGGTGGCCCGGGCGCCTGCGGCAGTGGCCAGGTACTGCTGCAGGGCGGCTTCGTCCAGGCTGCGCACGCGGCCCCACAGGTCCAGCTCCCAACTGTTGAGGCCCACGAACACCTCGTGGTCGCTGCCGGTGACCGGGCGGCCGCTGACATTCAGGTCACCCGGCACGCGGGCGCGGGCGTGGCTGCTGCCCACCGCCAGCGTGGGAAAACGGTCGGCCCGCTGGATGCCATGGGCGGCACGGGCCTCTTCCACGCGCAGCAAGGCCAGACGCAGATCGTGGTTGTGGGCCAGGCTCTGTTCCAGCAGCTGGGCTAGCGTGGGATCCTGCACCATGGCGCGCCAGTCCGGCAGGACGGCATCTGCAGCGGCGGTGCTGCCGACAGGACTGTCTGTGGGCCACTGGCCGGGCACCCGGGGCACAGCCACTGAGCAAGGCGGTGCACAGCACGGCAGCGACCCAGGTGGGGCGACCCAAGAGGGGCGTAAATACAGGTGTTTGCATGGCAAGGCACTCGGTATGGCCAGTTCAAGACCGGCACATGGGCCACGGGACCATGGCCCTTGTTACTTGACAGTGTCATTGCCAAGCCTCGGGCCTGCCTTGAGTTAAGTCAAGCGCGCTACCGACTGGTCGGTTTTTAGCGACACATCGATCGCGTGCTGCATGGAAGGTTCGTGTGCAGTGCGGTCAGGGACGCAGCAGGCGCAGCAGCAGGGCCTGGTGCTGGGGGCGCAGCGCGTCCAGCTGGGAGGGCGTCAGCGGCTGGCCGCTGGCCAAAATCATGAACACGCTGTGCAGCAACGGTACCAGCAGCAGGCTGCAGTCCAGCGGTGCCGGGTGGGCGGGCAGCAGGCCCTGGTCGATGGCGCGCTGCATCAGGCGTGTGTGGGTCTGGGCATGCAGCTGCAGCATGCGCTGGTGCCAGTCCCGCATGGCAGGTGGCAGGCGCGGGCTTTCGGCCAGCAGCAGGCGCAGCACGGGCAGGGTGGTGGGCTCGGCCAAGCGTTGCAGCGTGTGGTCCACGAAGGCATTTACCAGCTGCTCCAGGGTCTGCACATGATCGGGCCACCAGTCCTGCTGTTCCACCAGGGGGCGTTCCAGCAGGGTCTGCAGCAGGGCCTCCTTGCTGGGGAAATGGGCGTACAGCCCGCCCTTGGACAGCTGGGCCGCCTGGGCGATGTCCTCCATGCGGGCCGCGGTGTAGCCCTGGCGCGAGAACTCGGCAAGGGCGGCGTCCAGGATCTGCTGAATGCGGACAGCGGTCGGCAGGCGTTGGCGGCGTGGTGCGGTGGGCATGGTGCGTGCGCAGGTGGAATCGCCGCAGCCGGTGATCACACCGGTGGCGGCAGGCGGTTGAGCGCCATCTTGCACCAGGCCCGAAAGAGTTTGCCTGCGCTGGCGCAACCTTTGCCAGGTGTGCCTGGCGGTGATGCCTTCGGCGCAGGGGCGCGGGCCACGCTTTGTACCCGGATGTCAGGCCGGGCGGGCGGCTGGCTGCTGCGCCAAGGCCCCCGCCGCGGCCATGAGGCCATGGGCGCCCCAAGGCGGCTGGCAGCCGTCAGAATCGGGGCAGATCGGGGTGGCTGATCTGCCCGCCACGCACCAGCATCTTGCCGTATTCGGCGCAGCGGTTGTGGGTGGGAATCACCTTGCCGGGATTCAGCAGACCGGCCGGATCGAACGCGGCTTTCAGCGCAAACATCTGCAGGTTCTCCTCGGTGGTGAACTGGGTGCACATGCTGTTGAGCTTTTCCACGCCCACGCCATGCTCGCCCGTCACCGTGCCGCCCATGGCCACGCTGGTTTCCAGAATGTCGGCACCAAACAGCTCGCAGCGGTGCAGCTCGTCCGGATCGTTCGCATCGAACAGAATCAGCGGGTGCAGATTGCCGTCGCCGGCGTGGAACACGTTGGCGCAACGCAGCTGGTACTTCTTCTCCATCTCCTGGATCGACAGCAGGATGTCGGCCAGGCGCTTGCGCGGAATGGTGGAGTCCATGCACATGTAGTCGGGGCTGATGCGGCCCGATGCCGGGAAGGCGTTCTTGCGGCCGCTCCAGAAGCGCATGCGCTCCTCTTCGCTGTTGCTCACGGTGATGGCGGTGGCGCCGGCATTGCGCAGCACGGCGCTCATGCGGCCGATTTCCTCTTCCACCTCTTCGGGCGTGCCGTCGGATTCGCACAGCAGAATGGCTTCGGCCGTCAGGTCGTAGCCGGCCTTGACGAAGTCTTCCACGGCGGCCGTCATGGGCTTGTCCATCATCTCCAGACCGGCCGGGATGATGCCCGCCGCAATCACGGCGGCCACGGCGTCGCCGGCTTTGCGCACATCGTCGAAGCTGGCCATGATGCAGCGCGCCAGCTGTGGCTTGGGCACCAGCTTGACGGTCACTTCCGTCACCACGGCCAGCATGCCTTCGCTGCCGATCATGGCGGCCAGCAGGTCGTAGCCGGGGGCGTCCAGCGCGTCGGAGCCGAACTCGACCGGCTCGCCTTCGATGGTGAAGCCCTTGACCTTCAGCACGTTGTGCACGGTCAGTCCGTATTTCAGGCAGTGCACGCCGCCGGAGTTCTCGGCCACATTGCCGCCGATGGTGCAGGCGATCTGGCTGCTGGGATCGGGGGCGTAGTACAGGTTGAAGGGCGCGGCCGCCTCGCTGATGGCCAGGTTGCGCACGCCGCACTGCACCAGGGCCGTACGGCTGAAAGCGTCCACCTTCAGAATCTTGTTGAACTTGGCCAGCGACAGGGTCACGCCCATGGCATGGGGCATGGCGCCGCCGGACAGTCCCGTGCCCGCACCGCGTGCCACCACGGGCACCTGCACGGCGTGGCAGGCCTTGAGCACGGCCTGGACCTGGGCATAGGTCTCGGGCAGGCAGACCACCAGCGGACGCTGGCGGTAGGCGGTCAGGCCGTCGCACTCGTAGGGAGTGGTGTCTTCGCTCTGGTAGAGCAGGGCATGCTCGGGCACATGGGCGCGCAGGGCGGCGACCACTTCGGCCTGGCGGGCGGCGCGCTCGGACGCGCTCGGGGTGTGGGTGGGGCTGGCTAAGCTCATAGCCTGCCACTGTAGAGGAAGGCGGCCCGCCCGTGCGTGAGTTTTCTTGCAGCCCCGTGTGAAATGGTGCGGAGCGGCAAGGACGACCGTTTCTGCGGGGGCGTCCGTGCCGGCAGCACGCTAGGGCGGTGCCCCGCGCCTGCCTGGCCGCAGGCCGGCTTCACCGCGTGGCGCAGCTTTTCAGATGGCCTTGCTGACCCATTCGGCAAAGGCCGCACATTCCCAGCGGTCCATGGTGCCGGTGCGCCAGCACAGGTAGTGGGCATGGGGACTGGGCACTTCCAGATCGAAGAGGCGCACCAGCGCGCCGTTGTCCAGCCAGGGGGCGCCCAGCTTGAGCCGTACCGGTGCCACGCCCATGCCGGCCGCCGCAGCGTCGCACAGCAGGCCGATGTCGTTGAACTGAGAGCCTTCGGAGGGTTCGGGCCAGGCCAGGCCGGCGGCGTCCAGCCAGGTGCGCCAGGGCTCCAGCGGGCTGCGCAGCAGGGGCACGTTTTCCAAGTCGGCCGGGGTGTCGAAGGGGCCGTAATCGCGCACGAAGGCGGGCGAGGCCAGCGGGGTCAGCACATCGCGGGCGATTTCCATGTGCTCCACGTCAGCGTAGTGGCCGGGACCGTAGCGCACCATCAGATCGGCGTCTTCGGCCACCACGTCCAGCAGCGGGATGGCCACCTGCAAGGTCAGGTCGATCTCGGGGTAGGCCGCGGTGAACTGGCTCAGCCGGGGAATCAGGATGCAGCGTGCAAACGTGGGCGTGACAGCCAGCTTGAGCCGCCGCCGCCCCGTGGGCATGCTGGCGCCGGGAAAGCGCTGCAGCGCGCCCAGGCCTTCGCGCACCTGGGCCAGGTAGGCGCTGCCGTCGGTGGTCAGGGAAAAGTCGGCCCGCCCGAACAGGCGGGTGCCCAGGGTCTGCTCCAGCTGCTTGACGCGGTGGCTGACGGCACTGGGCGTGACGCACAGCTCCTCGGCCGTCTGGGTCACGCTGCGCAGGCGCGCCAGGGCCTCGAAGGTCAGCAGGCACTGGATGGGCGGAATCCGCCGCGCCGCACTGCTGTTGAAGAAGGCCTGCGGCGGCGTGGTCACCGGCAGCTGCGGCGGTTTCGAGGCGGGCGAGACCATGGGCCGGGTGTCAGCGGAAAACGACGGTCTTGGTGCCGTTGAGGATCACGCGGTGTTCGCTGTGCCACTTCACGGCACGGGCCAGCACCTGGCTTTCGGTGTCGCGGCCGCGGGCGGTCAGGTCTTCCACGGTGTCGGTGTGGTCGGCACGGGCCACGTCCTGCTCGATGATGGGGCCTTCATCCAGGTGCGCCGTCACGTAGTGAGCGGTGGCTCCGATCAGCTTCACGCCCCGGTCATGGGCCTGGTAGTAGGGCTTGGCTCCCTTGAAGCTGGGCAGGAAGCTGTGGTGGATGTTGATAGCACGGCCAGACAACTTTTGACACAAATTATCCGACAGGACTTGCATGTATCGTGCCAGCACCACCAGTTCTGCGCCTTCCGCCTCGATAATTTCCATCTGGCGTGCTTCGGCCTGGGCTTTGGTGGCCGCGGTCACGGGGATGTAGTGGAAGGGAATGTTGTAACTGGCTGCAAGTTGGTAGAACTCGCGGTGGTTGCTGATGATGGCGCGGATGTCCACGGGCAGCAGGCCGGACTTCCAGCGGAACAGCAGGTCGTTCAGGCAGTGGCCTTCCTTGCTGACCATGATCACGGTTTTCATGGCTTCAGAGCGGGCGTGCAGGCTCCATTGCATCTGGAAGGGCTCGGCCATTTCGGCGGTGGCGGTCTTCAGCGTCTGCATGTCCTGGCTGTCGCATGCGAATTGCACGCGCATGAAAAACAGCCCGGTGGCGTTGTCGTTGTACTGGGCAGCCTCTTCGATGTTGGCGCCCTGTTCCAGCAGAAAGCCGGAGACAGCATGCACCAGGCCGCGGCGGTCAGGGCACGAGAGAGTAAGAATATAGGCTTGGGTCATAGCCCTGCAATTGTCGCAGCAAGCTGGGGCAAGCCAGGGATTGAGGTAATACATGCAGCAAGAGGGCTCTGTCCCGCAATTGGCCCCGTGGCGGGCCATGGCTTTTTATGTGGCATTCGGCCTGCTCTGGTTTGGGGCTGCCGAGGTGCTGGCTCCGCATTGGGTGGACGACCCGGTGGCTTTGCCGGGGCTGCTGCGCTGGAAGACCTATATCTTTGTCTTCATCACCGGTTTGCTGGCCGCCTGGCAGGTGCGGCGCATGATGCGCGCCGAAGCCGCTCGCGTGGCCACCATGCAGGAGTTTTTCCACATCGTGCGCCATGCGCCGGTCGGCATTGCCCGCGTGGAGCCTGGAACCGGCCATGTGCAGTGGGCCAACGGCCGGCTGTGCCGCATGCTGGGCCTGACACTGCAGGAGCTGGCACTGCGGGACTTCCGTGCGCTGGCGCCGTCCCGCGATGAAGGTGAAGCGCAGGAACAGATGCGCCGCCTGCTGAACGGCGAGATCGACCACTACCAGAACCAGCGCACGGTGCGCAACGCCGAAAACGGCCGCAGTGCCACGGTGCTGTGCACGGTGGCCGTGGTGCGCAACAACCACGGTACGCCCATGCTGGTGCATGTGCTGCAGGACCTGAGTGAGATCGAGGCCGCCCGCCAGGCCATGGACTACAGCACCCAGCAGCTGCGGCTGGCGCTGGACGGCAGCGGCAGCGGCATGTGGGACTGGGACATGGAACGCCGCCGCTACACCTTCTCCGACGGGGTCGCGGCCATGCTGCGCTACACCGGCAAGGACCTGGCGCATGACGTGCGCTTCAAGGAACTGCTGCACCCGGAGGACCGCGAACAGGTGCACCGTGCCGTGGCCCAGGCGCTGCAGACCGGCGCCCTGTTCGAAGTGACGGCGCGGGTGCGCTGCTTCGATGGCGAATACCGCTGGTTCCAGGCGCGCGGCACGCGCCACCTGGATGCCCAGGGCCGGGTGCTGCGGTTCTCCGGCATCTTCACCGACCAGACCGAACACCGCCGGGAGCAGGATCGGCTGCGCCTGGCCGCCACCGTGGTGGACAACACCATGGAAGGCGTGGTGGTGACGGACTCGCAAAGCCTCATCCTGTCGGTGAACCCCGCGTTCACCCGCCTGCTGGGCTATACGGAGCAAGAGCTGCTGGGACGGACGCCGCGCGCGTTCAAGTCCGGGCGCCACGGCCAGGCGTTCTACCAGGGCATGTGGCAGGCGCTCAACCAGACGGGCCACTGGCGGGGCGAGATCTGGAACCGCCGCAAGAACGGCGACATCTTCCCGGAGCGCATGTCGCTGAGCGCCGTGTACGATGCCCAGGGCGCCGTCACCCACTATGTCTGCATGTTCACCGACATCTCCGAGGAGAAGGCACAGCAGCAGCGGCTGGAGTTCCTGGCCCACAAGGACCCGCTGACCGGCCTGTCCAACCGCTCCTGGTTCGGCCAGGAACTGGAGCGTGCAGTGCAGCAGGCCCGCCAGGGCAGCGAGCAGATGGCGGTGCTGCTGCTGAACCTGGATCGTTTCAAGGATGTGAACGACAGCTACGGCCATCTGGTGGGGGACGAAGTGCTCAAGCACATTGCCCGCCAGGTGCAGGGCGCACTGCGCCCCGGCGACATGATCGGCCGCATGGCGGGCGATGAAATCATCGTGCTGGCCCGCGAGCTGCATGGCCATGGCGACGCGGAAGAAATTGCCGAGCGCCTGATCCGGGCCGCCGCTCAGCCCTGGCATTCCCCGGACGGCTTTGCGGTGGTGGTCAGCGTCAGCGCCGGCATCTGCATGTTTCCCGAACATGCCGACACCACGGCCTCCCTGCTTCAGGGGGCTCATGCCGCCGTGTACGGCGCCAAGGAAGGGCGGGGCGAAAGCAGTGCCTGGTGCTTCTACGACGAAGGCATGACCGCTTCCGCGCGCGAGCGCATTGCGCTGGAAGCCAAGCTGCGCCTTGCCATGGGCCTGGGGCAGATGCAGCTGTACTACCAGCCGCAGGTGGACATTGCCAGCGGCCGCATCGTGGGCGCCGAAGCCCTGCTGCGCTGGAACGAGCCGCAGGAAGGCTTCATCTCCCCGGCGCGCTTCATTCCGGTGGCGGAAAGCTCGGGCCTGATCGGTCCGCTGGGCGAGTGGGTGATCCACGAAGCCTGCCGCCAGGCGCAGGCCTGGCGCATGCAGGGCCTGCCGGAGGTGTCGGTGGCGGTGAACGTGTCGCCGCACCAGTTCCTGCTGACCGATGTGGCCGGCTGCACCGCCCGGGCCCTGCAAAGCTCGGGCTACAGCGCCCAGGCGCTGGAGCTGGAGATCACCGAAAGCGCGCTGGCCGAGCGGCCGGACGAAGCCCTGGCCGTGCTGCGCAAGCTGCGCGAGCTGGGCGTGCGCCTGGCGATCGATGACTTCGGCACCGGTTACTCGTCGCTGGCCCACCTCAAGCGCTTTCCCATCGATGTGCTCAAGATCGACCAGGGTTTCATCCGCGACATCCCGCACAACGGCGACGACATGGCCATCAGCCGGGCCATCATCGCCATGGGCCGCAGCCTGGACCTGCAGGTGCTGGCCGAAGGGGTGGAAACCGTGCAGCAGCTGGACTTTCTGCGCAGCAACGGCTGCGATGCCTTCCAGGGCTATCTGTGCAGCAAACCCTTGCCTGCGGCCGAGTTTGCGGCGCTGCTGGCGGGCAGCGGGGGCACGGCGCGGATGGCCGGCCATGCCGTCCAGCCGGTGGCGCTGACGGCCGATGATCCCGGCACCGACAGCCTGTAAATACCAGAAAAAAAGGCGCGCGTATGTGACGGCCGACATGCGCGCGCATTCCACGGGACATGCCGGGGCACTGGCCCGCGGCAGGTCAAACAGCGGCACAATAGCGTCTTCATTTCAAGCCTTGCCCCCTGCTGCCTTCAGCAGGCCGGATGCAGGGCTTTTTCTCGTTCATTCCCCCTTGTTTGCCCCGCGTGCTCCGCTGTGAGCAGGCTGCGCCGCTGCGTTGCAAAAATGGTACGTGGCGACCGGGAACGGCCCCTGCGCCCTGTATGGATTCGCAGATGTAGGAGCCCAAAACTTGGGGCATGATGGACAGAATTTGACGGTTATTTTGGATTGGCAATGGCTGCAGCCCCCCGGCTTGCAGATCCCCTAAAGGGTGTGGAAAACAATGAAGCGCGAAGACATGAACGTGGCTGCACAAAACGGTTTGACGGAACAACCCATCAGCCTGGACGTGCTGAAGGAAAAGTACCTCAAGGCCGGTGAATCCGGCATGGAAGACCTGTTCCGCCGTGTGGCCCGTTCGCTGGCCTCGGTCGAGAACGAAGACCAGCGCGCCGCGCAGGAAGCCCGTTTCCTGCAGAACCTGCGTGCCGGCGGCATCGGCGCCGGCCGCATCATGAGTGCCGCGGGCACCAACATCCAGGCCACGCTGATCAACTGCTTCGTGCAGCCCGTGGGCGATTGCATCCAGGGTGTGGACGACGAAGGCTTCCCCGGCATCTACGAAGCGCTGCGCGAAGCGGCCGAAACCATGCGCCGCGGCGGTGGTGTGGGCTATGACTTCTCGCGCATCCGCCCCCGTGGTGCCGAGGTGAAGGGCACGGCCTCCATGGCTTCCGGCCCCTGCAGCTACATCAATGTGTTCGACCAGTCCTGCTCCACCGTGGAGTCGGCCGGTGCCCGCCGTGGAGCCCAGATGGGCGTGCTGCGCATCGACCACCCCGATGTGCAGGAATTCATCACGGCCAAGCGCACCCCGGGCCGCTGGAACAACTTCAACGTGTCCGTGGGCGTGACCGGCGGCTTCATGCAGGCCGTCGAACAGGACGCCGACTGGGAACTGGTGCATGGCGCCAAGCCCGGTGCCGGCCTGATCGCCAAGGGCGCCCGCCAGCGTGCCGACGGCCAGTGGGTCTACAAGACCGTCAAGGCCCGCGCCATGTGGGACAGCATCATGAAGTCGGCCTACGACTTCGCCGAACCCGGCATCCTGTTCATCGACAACATCAATACCGACAACAACCTGTCGTATTGCGAAACCATCAATGCCACCAATCCCTGTGGCGAGCAGCCCCTGCCGTCCTACGGCTGCTGCGATCTGGGCCCCATCATCCTGACGCGCTTCGTCAAGAACCCCTTCGGCATCCACGGCACGGCCGAGTTCGACTTCGCCGCCTTTGAAGAAGTGGTGGCGACGGAAGTGCGCATGCTGGACAACGTGCTGGATGCCACCTTCTGGCCGCTGCCCCAGCAGCGCGACGAAGCCATGGCCAAGCGCCGCATCGGCGTGGGCTTCACCGGCATGGGCAACACCCTGTGCATGCTGAAGCTGCGCTATGACAGCCCCGAAGGCCGCGACATGGGCGCCCGCATCACCGAAGTGATGCGCAACGCCGCCTACGCCGCTTCGGTGGAGCTGGCCAAGGAAAAGGGCGCGTTCCCCAAGTTCGACGCCAAGGGCTATTTGAAGGCCGGCACGTTCGCCAGCCGCCTGCCCAAGGCCCTGCAGGATGCCATCAAGAAGCACGGCATCCGCAACAGCCACCTGCTGTCCATCGCGCCCACGGGCACGGTGTCGCTGGCCTTTGCCGACAATGCCTCCAACGGTATCGAGCCGCCGTTCTCCTGGACCTACACCCGCCGCAAGCGCGAGGCCGACGGCTCCACCAGCGAGTACACGGTGGAAGACCACGCCTGGCGCCTGTACAAGGCCATGGGCGGTGACGTGAGCCAGCTGCCCGAGTACTTCGTCTCGGCCCTGGAGATGAGCGCGGCCGACCACATCGCCATGATGCAGGTGGTGCAGCCCTTCATCGACACCTCGATCTCCAAGACCGTGAACATCCCCGAAGACTACCCCTTCGAGGACTTCAAAAACCTGTACCTGGGCGCCTGGAAGGCCGGCCTCAAGGGCTGTGCCACCTACCGTCCCAACTCCATCCTGGGTGCGGTGCTGGAAACCACCAAGCCCAAGGAAGAAGCCAAGCCGGCTGCCGCTCCCGCCAAGGAAGAAGTGCAGGTCGTGATCGACCCCATGCGCACGGTGATCGAAAGCCGTCCCAAGGGCTCGCTGTCGGCCGTGACCGACAAGATCGAGTACTGGACCCAGGAAGGCCAGAAGCGCCTGTACCTGATCGTCTCTTTCCTGCCCGTGGAACGCCCCGAAGGCGGTACCGTGGACCGTGCCATCGAGTTCTTCATGCCCGTGGGCCAGAACGGCGAATCGCAGCAGTGGATCACCTCCAGCATGCGCCTGCTGTCGCTGGCTGCACGCGGCGGTTTCCTGGAGCGTGCGCTGGAAGACATGCGCAAGGTGGTCTGGGATCGCGGCCCAGTGCGTCTGGGCACGTTCGAGCGCCCCGACGGTGCCCGCGTGCCCATGTGGCACGACTCGGAAGTGGCGGCCATCGCCTACGCCATCCAGCAGATCCTGGCCGAGCGCGCCCGCTCGCCCGAGCAGCTGCAACTGGCGCTGACCGATGCGCAGGAAGCCGTGACCCCCAGCGTGCACGAGCAGCACAGCGACAAGGCCGGCGCCCAGCTGATGGCCGGCAAGAAGTGCCCCGAATGCGGTGCCCACGCCATGATCCGCAAGGATGGCTGCGAGTACTGCACCTCCTGCGGCCACCTGGGCAGCTGCGGCTAAGCCCAGGCCCGCGGTGAAGCCCCTGCATGCAGTGGGCTTGTCGACACGAACGGCGGCTTGCATCAATGCAGCCGCCGTTTTTTTGTGCACCATGGCAGACAGCGGCGGATTGCAACCGCCCCGAAGGATGAACCCATGACCAGCCGTGTGGCCCTGCCCGGCCTGCGCTCCCCCGGTGCGGGCTTTGACCAGCCGTTCGAGATGCTGGGCGCCTGCCATGAGCGGGTGCAGCGCACCCTGGATCTGCTGCAGCGCCTGCAGACCTACCTGGCCGAACAGGGCGTGGACGACAGCGCACGCCAGGCCGCGCGCGATGTGCTGCGCTATTTCGATGTGGCCGCGCCCCTGCACCATGAGGACGAGGAGCTGCACATCTTCCCGCCCTTGCTGCAGCCCGGCACCGACGCCGGCACCCAGGCCGTGGTGCGCCAGCTGCAGCGTGACCACGTGGCCATGGCCGCCTGCTGGGCCCAGGCCCGTATGCCGCTGCAGGCACTGGCCGGCGGGGTGCAGCAGGCTTTTTCGGCGGCGGACCAGGCGCTGTTGCAGCGCTTTGCGGGTCTGTATGCCGACCACATCCGGCACGAGGAAGGGCAGGTCTACCCCGCGGCCCGGCAGCTGGTGGACGCGGCAGGCCAGCAGGCCATGGGGCGTGAAATGGCGGCGCGGCGCGGGGGCTGAGCCCCGCCGTGCAGGGCCCGCCCTGCTGCACGTGCGACAGCGAAGGGATGGCGTACTTTGGTTTTGATAGCTGCCAGGGCTCCAAGAGCAGGCAATAGAAGCCCATTCGGCGGAAAATTTGCTGCAGCGCACAAGCCGGTGATACTGGGCGCTTTGTTGCTTTCGCCACCCCGCGCGCTGCATGCCTGGGCATGCACGCCCTGCGCCGGGGCTGCTTTCTGCCCCGCCTACCCTCCATGCCCCGACTGAACTTTGCGACCCGCGCGGCGCTGACCCTGGCCCTGGCCTGGGCCGCCGCACTGCTGTGTACGGCGCTGCACACCCCGCTGCCCTGGATGATCGGGCCGCTGCTGGCCACGGCCCTGTGTTCCATGACCGGCGCCCCCACGGTCAGCTGGAACGTGCTGCGCAACCTGGGCCAGTGGACCATGGGCACCGCGCTGGGCCTGTACTTCACGCCCCAGGTGGCGCGCATGGTGGGCAGCCTGTGGTGGGCCATCGGCCTGGGCATTGTCTGGGCGCTGCTGCTGGGCTGGGCGTTTAGCGCCTGGCTGTACCGGCACAATGCCGCACGCATGCCGCAGGTGCCGGCGCCGCAGCTGCGCGCCACGGCCTACTTTGCCGGGGCCATTGGCGCGGCGTCCGAGATGACCTTGCTGGCCGAGCGCGAACATGCCCGCACCGACCTGGTGGCCGCCAGCCACAGTCTGCGGCTGTTGATCGTCACGGTCAGCATTCCGTTTGCCTTGCAGTGGCTGGGGGCGCAGCCACTGCCCGACCTGATGCCGGCCGCCATCCGCACCGTCCAACCCCTGGGGCTGGCGTTGCTGGCGGGATTGACGCTGTGCGGGGTGGCGCTGATGCAGCGCACCGGCCGGCCCAACCCCTGGTTCCTGGGGGCGCTGGGCGTGTCCGTGGGGCTGACGGTGGCCGATGTGCAGCTGTCGGCGCTGCCGGTCAGCTGGGTGAATGCGGCGCAGCTGGTGATCGGGGTCAGCCTGGGCGTGCGCTTTCGGCGGGAATTCCTGCGTGCCGCACCACAGTGGCTGGGGTCGGTGGCCGTGGGCACGGTGGGCCTGATGGTGGTGTGTGCCGGTTTTGCCTGGCTGCTGCACTGGGCCACAGGCCTGCCCTGGGTCACGCTGGTGCTGGGGACTTCCCCTGGCGGCATTGCCGAGATGGCCATCACCGCCAAGGTGCTGCAGCTGGGGGTGCCGGTGGTCACCGCCTTCCAGGTGTGCCGCCTGATTGCCGTGCTGCTGCTGGTGGCGCCGATGTACCGGCGTCTGTATCCGCAGCATTGAGGCGTTGTCAGTTCCGCGGGGCTGAATACCACGCTGCACGGTGAGACATGGTGTCGCCCGCGGCGCAAAAAAGCCGCAGCAGCCCGAAGGCTGTGCGGCGGGAAGCCCATGCGGACATGGGCGGTACCGGATGGATCCGATGTGCTAATCAGTACCGTGCATCGGCAGGTTTCTTGCCGTTGGGCCAGTCCTTGAGCTTGGGCGCAAAGTCCGGGCGCGGCTGGTGGCTGAAGTACTCGGCCACGTCCACGGCGTCCTGGTCGGAGAGGCCGCCCTGGCCCAGCGGGAAGTTGCCGTGGAAGGCGATGGGCATGTTGCGCTTCACAAAGGCGGCGGCGGTATAGGTGCGGGCCAGACCGGCGCCGATGTTGAAGGACTCATCGCCCCACAGCGGCGGATAGACCCACTGGCCCTTGGCGTTCTTGATGCCTTCGCCGTCGGCGCCATGGCACAGCGCGCACTGCTGGGTGTAGATCTGCTTGCCGTTTTCCGCATTCGGAATGATCTGCTGGCTGATCTTGCCCACGCCCCGGCCTTCGACCTTGTCTTCGGGCTTGGTCTCGTTGCGCATCCAGTCGAACAGCGCGACCATGGCCTTCATCTCGTCCGAGTCCAGCGGCAGCGGCTTGCCGTTCATGGAACGCAGGAAACAGCCGTTGATGCGGTCTTCCAGCGTGATCACCCGGCCGGCGCGCGGCGCGTAGCTGGGGAAGAAGGCCGAGATGCCGATGTAGGGCGAGCCGTCGGCCACGGTGCCTGCGTTCAGGTGGCAGCTGGCGCAGTTCAGCGCATTGCCCACGTTCTTGGGTAGCAGGTCCCGCGTTTCGATGTTCAGGCGCGCGCCATAGACCAGCTGGTCGGCATTCTTCTCGTCCAGCATGCGGGCCAGGCGCGGGGTTTCGAAGGGGCGGCTGTTTTCGCCCTTGGCGTCCAGCGTCTTGCGCAGCGATTGCACATCCCGGGCCTGGACCTCGGGCGCATCCTTGCGGCCCCAGTTGCGGCGGGTGAAGTTCAGGATGTCGGCAATCTCCTGGTTGCCCAGCTGGGCGAAGGCCGGCATGGTCAGCGGGCGGCTGTGCGCCTGGGTCACGGGGGTGGTCCAGCCGGTCAGCATGATGTGGATCAGCGTGCTGGCGTTGTCTGACTGCAGCGAGCGGTTGCCGGCCAGCGGCGGGAAGATGCCGTCCACGCCCGCGCCGTCCGAGCGGTGGCAGTCCGCGCAGAACTGCAGATAGCCCAGGCCGCCGCGTGTGCGGTACAGGTCGGCCGGCACGTTGTAGTGCGCGGCGGCCGTAGTGGCCAGCGCCTCGGTGCTGCCCACGCTGCGTGCGGGAATAGCAATCACCGGCGCCGGGCCCTGGGCCACCTGCATGGGCAGGTCGTTCTTGCCGGCCGGCAGGGCCTTGAGGTAGGTGCCGATGGCCAGCAGATCGCCGTCGCTCATGTACTGGGTGCTGTGCTGCACCACGTCCACCATGTTGCCGGAGACCGAGCCATGGCGGTTGCGCCCGGTCTTCAGCAGCTCGGCCGTTTCCTGGGGCGTCCACAGGTCGCGCAGGCTCAGTGCGCGCCAGCCTTCCACGGTTTCACCGGCCAGGAACAGCGGGCCGTTCGGGCCTTCGCTGGTCATGGTCTTTTCCTGGAAGGCGATGCCGCGCGGGGTGTGGCAGGCGCCGCAGTGGCCCAGGCCCTGCACCAGGTAGGCGCCGCGGTTCCATTCGGCGCTCTGGCCGGCCTGGGGCTGGAAGGGGGTGTCGTCCAGGAACAGCCAGTTCCACAGTGACAGGCCCCAGCGCTGGTTGAAGGGGAAGCCCATCTCCGATGGCTGGTTGACCGCCTGCACCGGCGTCACGCCCTGCATCAGGTAGGCATACAGGGCCTGCATGTCGTCCTCCGTCATCTTGGCGTAGGAGGGGTAGGGCATGGCCGGGTAGAGGTTGCGGCCGTCGGCCGCCACGCCCTTGCGCATAGCACGATCGAACTGCGCAAAGCTGTAGCCGCCCATGCCGGTGGCCTTGTCGGGCGTGATGTTGGTGGAGTAGAGCTTGCCGAAAGGCGTCTCCAGCGCCAGGCCGCCGGCCATGGGGGCGGTCTTGCTGCCGGTGTGGCAGGCCACGCAGTCGCCCAGACGGGCCACATAGCGGCCACGCTCCACCAGGGTGCGCTGCTCGGCCGTCAGGTCGGCGGCGTAATCGGCGGGCAGGTCGTCAATGACCTGGGGTGCAGGGGCCGGGGCGTGCTCCTGCACGGCGGCGGTGGCCAGGTGCCAGCACACGCCCAGCACGGCGGCCAGGGGGACAAGGCCATATTTGTAGATGATTTTCATGCCATTTTCTCCACACGGGATAAGGTGGTGGGGTGATATTGCCTTCACTGCATGTCATAAAAATAAAATCATGCGCTGCTGCGTTGATGTGCATCAGCCAAATAATGCATTTTCCACGTGCCATGAAAATCAGCCACCCAGGGCATCAACACCTCGCCGTGCTAGTGGCAGGGTGTGCTGTGGGTGGCTGCGGAGGGCGCGCTGGAGGCGCCGGATTCAGTGCGGATGCAACAGGGTTGTGCTTGGCGTGCTATGAAGAGTGAAGGTGTATTGCACCCGATTATCGGCAGTCGGCGCGAGAATAAATCGATTGGCACAGCGATATTCTCAGAAAAATTGCATGCTTAATGGGTGGTTAATTATTCTGGTTTAAGAAAATAAATAATGCCTGCTTGAATATCCCAATGATTATTGGGAACGGGTGTGCTGACCGGCATCCCGGTAAATACGGGCGCCATGAAAAAAGCCACAGCCCCGGGATCGGGACTGTGGCCATGTGCTGTGGTTGGGCGGTGGCCCAGGCTCAGAAGCTGTAGGCCAGGTTCATGCCGGTGCTCCAGCTGCGGCCGGGGGCGCCTTCGTAGTAGCGGCTGTTGCCGTCGTTGACGATGACCGAGCCCACGTACTGGCGGTCAAACAGGTTGTCCACGCGGGCAAAGGCACGCAGGGTCCAGGGGCCCATGACCTTGCGGTAGCCCACGCTGGCGGCGGCCACGGTGTAGCTGGGGGCGGCTTCGCTGTTGGCGTCGTTCACGAACACCTTGCCCATGTGCTCGGCGGACACGCCCACCGTCCACTCGGGGGTAATGCGGTAATCCAGCCCCAGCCACAGGTGCTGCTTGGCCAGGCCGGGCAGGAAATTGCCGGCCGCGGCAGTGCCCGATGCCTGGCGGAACGTGGCGTCCAGGTAAGTGTAGGCGGCCTGCAGCTGCAGCTGTGGCGTCAGGCGCAGGTCGCCCTGCAGTTCCACGCCCTGGCGGCGGGTATCGCCGGCATTGCGGTAGGTGGTGCGGCCTCCCGCGCTCAGGTCGCTCACAATCTCGTCGCTGGTATTGGAGCGAAAGATGGCTGCGCTCCAACTGCCTCGCACGTCTCCGGTCAGGCGCTGGCGGTAGCCCACTTCGTACTGGGAGCTCACGCTGGGCTGCAGTGCGGTATTCATGCCGCTGCCGTCGTTGCGGTAGGACATCTCGGCGAGGGTTGGCGTCTCAAAGCCTCGGCCCGCGCTGGCGTACAGCGTCTGGTTGGTGCTCAGTTGGTGGGCCAGCGACACCACCGGCAGGGCTTTGTGCTGGCTGGTGCTGTCGGAGTCATCGGGGTTGCCGGGGCGGATGAAGCGGTCATCAATCTCAAACTTGACTCGGCTGTAGCGCAATCCGGTGTCCAAGCTCCAGCGGGGGGCCAGTTGCCAGGTGGCTTGCACATAGGGGTCGATGTTGGTGATGGTATTTTTTTCGTCGCGGCTCAGATTGCCTTTTACGCCAATGGCTGTTGGCGCATTGACATTGCCCGTGTAATTCTTATAGCCCTTGCGATCTTCTTGCACGTAGTCCATGGCCAAGCCCGCTGTCACTGTGACGGGGATAGGTGCATCGCTAAATTTTCCTGTCCAACGCGCATCGACACCGGCGTAGTCACGAGACATATCGATCACACCACCCGCGTGCTTTGCATTCTCTTGAATGGCATAGCCAGAGCTATTTTTCAAGGGTATAGATTGGTACTGCTCCATAGACCGGTGCCCGGCGTATGCAGTCAAGGCCACACTGTGGGTGCCATTGAATTTGCGCTCATAAGTGGCGCCCATTTGGGTCTGCTTGAGCGACTTGCGGGTGTCGAAGCTCTCGGCGACAGGGGCATTGCCGTTGTCTGAGTCCATAGAGGCCCGGCGCGGGTTGGCTTGATATTGCTTCCAGGTCAGGCCCTGGGGATCCTGTGCATCCGACTCCATGGTGTTGGCGACGATGGTCAGCTGTGCATCGTCACCGATGGCGGTGCTCAGCTTGGCATTGGCGATGTTGCGGTCGGCGGCGCTGTGGTCGCGGTAGCCATCGGTGAGAAAGCGGCTGGCGCTGAGCACATAGCTCAGGCCCTGGGCCGTCTGGCCGCTGGCCTTGGCCGACAGGCGCTTCTGGCCGTTGCTGCCCACGGCGAAGCCGCCTTCCACGCTGGGGGCGCCGGTCGGGGTTTCGGTGTACATGCTGACCACGCCGCCGGCCGAGTTGCCATACAGCGCCGAGTACGGGCCGCGCAGCACTTCCACGCGCTCCAGGCTGGCAATGTCGATGTGCGAGAGCGAACCCTGGCCGTCTGGCATGGTGGCGGGAATGCCGTCCACATACAGGCGCACGCCGCGCAGGCCGAAGGTGGAGCGCGCACCGTAGCCGCGCACGGACAGCTGCAGATCCTGGGCGTAGTTCTGGCGGTTCTTGATCTGCAGGCCGGGCACACTGGCCAGGCTTTCGGACAGGTTGACCTGCAGCTGGCGGTCGCGCAGGGCTTCGCCGTCGAGCACGGTGGCGGAGGTGGGCAGGGCCTGCAGGCTGGGGCTGCCGGCCGCAGAGCGCACTTCGGTGGTGGCCATGACCGCGTCTGCGGTCGGGGTCTGTGCGGAGGCAGCGGCACAGCACAGGGCGCAGGCTGCCGCAATCAGGGAGGGGGACGTGGTGAGATGCATGGGGGAGTCAGGGTGGGCACCGCGCCATGCCTGCGAACCCCAGGCGGGCCGCTTGCCGCTCCCATCATGGTAGTAACCCTGGGTCTTGTGTGCAGGCGTTGCCCACGATAAACGCGTTGCGGACAGGGTCGGTGCCTTCGCCGCAGGCCGGGTGCCAGGCACAAAAAAGGCCGCTGGTGCGGCCTTGGGGGGAGGTGTAATCAGGGGTCAGTGCACCAGCACCGGGTTCTGGGCCAGGCCGGAATACAGCTCCAGCGTGTCCTCGACTTCTTCCTGGGTGGGCGATTCACGCTGCCACTCCAGGATGACTTTCTGAAACATCTCGGCCCAGGAGCCGTCCAGGTAGACCTCCTTGCCCGAGCGTTTGTCCACGATTTCGAAACCGTGGCGGGGCATGGGAGGTGCCGGGGTCTTGCCGTCGGCGAGGGTGATGGCGGAGGGTGTCTCCAGCTCGGGCTGCATGTGCAGGACCACAAAGGAATCCGAGTCGTAAAGCATTTGCATAAATAGCACCTCCTGTTGCCTGTTGCAGGCTCTAGATGGCCGCCGTGGCGGCGGTTTCAAGGGGGAGTCCCTTGGTCCGGTCGTCACAGTCCCAGTATTCCATGGAAATGCCCTGGCGCGCAGGATGCTTGCACAACACCCTTGTGGGCGGTATTCAAGGGCTGCTGTGGGATTGCAGCCGCAGGTCGGCGTAGTCGCCGTTGCTTTCGCTCAACCGGATGCGCACCGGCAGATAGCCCAGTGCCGGGGCCAACCAGAGCTCGGCTTTCTGGTCGCGGCCGTTGCGCGGCAGGCGTTCAAGGCGCAGCGTGTCCAGCGCGCCGCCCGGCAGCTCCAGTGGCTCGGCGCCGTGCATCTGGAAGGTCCAGGGCTCCACGGCCTTGGTACTGGCCGTGGGCAGGGTGATTTCAGCGCCGGCGGGGTAGCGCTGTGGTGCGGCGGCCAGCAGGCCGGCCAGCTGCAGGAACACGCTGAGCCGGTCCTGCGTGCCGGGGGCGATGCGGGCCAGCGGGGCCTCGGGCTCGAAACGTGCCAGGCCGGCGACCCAGTCCATGCTGGCTGCACGCAGCTTTTTGCGCGCCCGGTCTTCGAAGCGGTCGGGTTGCAGGCCGCTGGCGGTGATCTGCCCGCGGCTGGCCTGGGAGCGTGTGCCCAGCAGGAAGGCACTGATCTCCTGGCTGGCCTGGTAGGACGGGCCTTGGGGCTGCCACCGCAGCCTGGCGCTGGCGCTGTAGCTGAAGCCCTTGACCTGGCCCTGTACCTGGAACACCAGCTGTTGGGCCGGTGGCGCCTGGTAGGCCAGATCGGTCTGCCGTGGCTGGCCGGGGGCGGCGCGCAGGCTGATGCCCTGGGGCGGGGCATTGGCATTGCCCGGCGGGGAGCTTGCGCTGTCCTCGTCGTCTTCGTCGTCCGCCGGCGCGGGCGTGGTGGACGGTGCGGCTTCGGCGGCGGCATTGTTCCCCGCAGGCTCCGGCATGGCGTCCGGCGTCGGTTCGGGCGCTGCCACAGGCTCCGGTACGGGTTCCGGCGCAGGCGGTGGAGCGGGCTGGGGGGCTGGCGCCGGAGGGCGTGGCTTGGGTGCCGGGGCGGGCTTGGGGGGCGGCGGAGGTGGTGGAGGCGGGGGCGGCGCAATGCTGCGGGTGTCAAACACCGGCGCAGTGTCGGTTGTAGGGGCTTTGGCGGTGGTCTGTCCCCAGGGCAGATCGTTTAGCAGCCACCAGTGGGCGGCGCCCACCACAACGGTCAGCAGCAGAATCACCAGGATGCGGCGGCGCATGCTCGGACCTTTCAACCGGCCGCCGTGGGCGTGGGCTGCACGGGCGACACCATGGCGCGGTGGCCGAGGTCGTGCGACAGCTGCTGCGCCATGGACTGCAGCGGGGTGTGCACGCTGCCGCCCCAGGCGGTGTCGAAACCGGCCGTCGCTCCCAGGCTGAGAATGCCCAGTGCCAGGTGGCCGCTGGCGTTGAACACCGGGGCGCAGAACGCCGCAGTGCCCGGCAGCAGGGTGTCGATCACGTGGGCGCAGCCCTGCTGGCGTATGCCAGCCAGCAACTGCTGCAGTGCGGCATCGGTGCGGGGGAGGTCGCTGCGTGCGCTGCTGCCGGCCTGCAGCAGTTCAGCGGCCAGCAGCGGCGCGGTGAGTGCCGGCGGCATCCAGGCGGCAAAGCAGCGGCCGGTGGCAGAGCTGAGCAAGGGCATCACATCGCCCAGGCGCAGATGGGCCACCACAGCCTGGGGGCTGGGTTCCCAGTGCACCAGGGTGGGGCCGCGGTTGCCCCAGACGGCCAGGGCCAGCGTGTGCGGAATCTGCGCCTGCAGTGCCGGCAGGCGTTCGCGGGCCAGGCGCACCGGGTCCTGGCGCTGCAGCGTAGCCAGGCCCAGGTGCAGGGCGGCCGGGCCCAGGTCGTAGCGGCCGCGTGCGTCCTGCACCACCAGGTCCAGGCGCAAAAAGCTCACCAGGTAGCGGTGGGCCTTGGCGGCACTCATGCCAGCGGTGCCTGCCAGGTCCTTGAGCATCAGCGCGCGCCCTGCGCCGGCCAGTGCCTGCAGCAGGGTGAAGCCCACTTCCACCGATTGGATGCCCGCGCGTTCCTTGTCCATTGCACTAGAATTTTGTTTAGTTAAATCCATTTCACTGAACGTAATTCTGGCAGACCGCAGCGGTCTGCGGCATGGAGGCACAGGCCAATGAAACTCGCCACCTACAAAGATGGTTCCCGTGACGGCCAACTGGTCGTCGTCTCGCGCGATCTGCGGCTGGCCCATTATGCGACTGGCATCGCCAGCCGGATGCAGCAGGTGCTCGATGACTGGGCTTTTCTGGCCCCGCAGCTGCAGGACCTCTACCACCAGCTCAACCACGGCAAGGCCCCGCATGCCTTCCCGTTCGACCCGCAACAGTGCATGGCGCCGCTGCCGCGCGCCTACCAGTGGGCAGATGGCTCGGCCTACATCAACCATGTGGAGCTGGTGCGCAAGGCGCGCAATGCGGAGGTGCCGGCCAACTTCTACACCGACCCGCTGATGTACCAGGGCGGCAGCGATGATTTCATCGGGCCGTGTGACGACATCGTGGTGCCCAGCGAGGCCATGGGCATCGACTTCGAAGCCGAAATCGCCGTGGTCACCACCGATGTGCCCATGGGCAGCACGCCGGTCCAGGCGCTGGACGGTATCCGCCTGGTGATGCTGGCCAACGATGTGAGCCTGCGCAACCTCATTCCCAACGAGCTGGCCAAGGGCTTCGGCTTCTTCCAGGCCAAGCCGGCCACGGCCTTCAGCCCGGTGGCGGTGACGCTGGACGAGCTGGGCGACAGCTGGAAGAACGGTCGCCTGCACCTGACGCTGCAATCCACCTGGAACGGCCGCAAGGTGGGCATGTGCGATGCCGGTGAGGACATGACCTTCCACTTCGGCCAGCTGATTGCCCACATCTGCAAGACGCGCAATGTGCGGGCCGGCTCCATCATTGGCAGCGGCACGGTCAGCAACCCCGGGGTGGAAACCGGCAAGGGCAAGGCCAAGCGCATGGAATGGCCCAAGGGCTACAGCTGCATTGCCGAGAAGCGCTGCATCGAAACCATCCAGGACGGGGCGCCGCAGACCGAATTCATGAAGTTTGGCGACACCATCCGCATCGAGATGAAGGGCAAGGACGGGGCCAGCCTGTTTGGTGCCATCGACCAGAACGTGGTGCCGCCCGGTGCCGATCGGGGTGATGGTGCCGATGACGAATAAGCCAGAAAGGAACCAACAGCGCATGCAGCACGGCAACCCGATGCGGTCTCCCTGGAAGCGCCGCTTGGCGGCCGCGCTGCTGGCATGGGGCGCAGGCTGGGGGCTGGCACAGGCTGCAGCGCCTCCGTCCGGCAAACCGGCCCCTGCGGCGCAGGGCTGCCCGCCCACGCTGGTGGCGCCCAGCCAGCAGGAGCTGGTGCTGTTGCAGCGCCATGCGCGCGACCGCGGCATGCTCTGGAAGCTGGAGCATGGCGGCCGCACCAGCTGGCTGTACGGCACCATCCACGTCAACAAGCTCGAATGGATGATGCCCGGACCCCGCACCATCCGGGCGCTGATGGGCGTGGACCGCCTGGCGCTGGAACTGAATCTGCTGGACCCGGCCGTGCTCCAGGCCTTGACCGAAGGCCTGCGCGCCCGCAAGGGGGCACCGCCGCTGCCGCCGGCGCTGCAGCAACGCCTGGACCGCCAGCTGCAGGCCGCCTGCATGCCCGAGGCCCTGGCCCCGCTGCGGCCCGAGGCCCAGCTGGTGACGCTGCTGACCATGGTGGGGCGCCATCAGGGGCTGGATCCGCAGCTGGGGGTGGACCTGGTGCTGGCCGGTGCGGCCCATGCCCAGGGCAAGCCGGTGATCGGGCTGGAAACCCCGGAAACCCAGCTGCGTGAGCTGGTGTCCGACGACCCGGCCGAGGTGCAGCGCAGCGTGGACAGTGGCTTGCGCCAGCTGGAGCGCGCGGACGCGCCACAGCAACTGGCGCGCCTGGTACAGGCCTGGGCCGATGGCGATGTGCGCCAGCTCGAACGCTATCCGCAGTGGTGCAACTGCCTGAACACGGCGGAGGAGCGCGCCGATTACGCCCGCCTGATCGACGGCCGCAACCCGGGCATGGCCCGCGCCGTTGCCGAGCAGCTGCGTGCCGGCCACACCCTGTTTGTGGCCGTGGGCGCCATGCACCTGGTCGGTCCCCAAGGCCTGCCTGCGCTGCTGGCGGCGCAGGGCTTTGACGTGCAGCCGGTGGCATGGGGCAGCAGGACGCCGGGCGGCGCTGCGGGCACTTCTGGCGTAAAAAAGGCGCCCGCGCAATAGCGGCAAGCGCGGGCGACGGACCCGCGCGGATTGCGGCAGCATGGAGGCCAGAGCGGCTTCCGCCGCCCACAGGAGGCAGAGCATGGATCGCAGACAGTGGCTGGCCGGCACCGCAGCGGTGGCGGCCGGCGGACTTTGGGGGACACGGGCGCTGGCGCAGACCGCTGCCCCCGGCCTCGCCGGCTGGCCGCGCCAGAGCATCCGGTGGCTGGTGCCCTATCCGCCGGGCGGTGGCACCGATGTGCTGGCCCGCACCGTGGCCGAGGCCATGCGCCCAGCACTGGGCCAGCCCATCGTGATCGAGAACAAGCCCGGCGCCTCCACCAATATCGCGGCCCACCAGGTGGCCACGGCGCGGGCGGACGGCTACACCCTGATGTCCGCCGACAATGCCGTGCTGGCCTTCAACGAACACCTGTTTCGCAAGCTGCCGTTTGAGCCGGCCCGGGACTTCAGCTACATCGGCGGCATCAGCCGCTTTCCGCTGGTGTTGGTGGTGAACCCGGCCTTTCCGGTGCAGACGGTGGCCCAGTTGCTGGAGCGGGCCCAGGCCCAGCCGGGCGGCATCCATTACGCCTCACCGGGCAATGGGTCTCCCCACCACCTGGCCATGGAGCTGTTCAAGCAGCGCACCGGGGCACAGCTGACCCATGTGCCCTACAAGGGCGCGGCACCGGCCGTGGCCGATGTGATGGGCGGGCAGGTGCCATGCATGTTTCTGGACCTGGCCGCCGGCCTGCCGCTGATGCAGACCGGCAAGGTGCGGCCGCTGGCCAGCGGCTCGGCCCAGCGCCTGGCTGCGCTGCCCCAGGTGCCCACGCTGGCCGAAGCGGGAGTAAGCGGTGCCGAGGTCTATGCCTTTCAGGGCGTGCTGGGCCCGGCCGGCATTCCCACGGCGGTGGTCGAGCGGCTCAATGCCGAGCTGAACCGCGCCCTGGCCAGCCCCGCCGTGGCGCTGCGCCTCAAGGAACTGGGCATGGATGCGCTGGCCGGCAGCCCCACCCAGTTCTACACCCAGGCGCGCGAAGAGGCGCGGCGCTGGGGCGAGATCATCCAGCGGGCGGGTGTGCAGCTGGATTGAGGGGTAAGGCCTGCCGCCATGGGCACCGGAGTGTGCAGCCGTGCGCTGGGCCATGGTTGAAAAATTCTTTGCAACCACGGGCCAGAGATGGGCGGTGGCGCCAGGGAGGGCATGCTCCGATCTGGCAGGGCTGCAAAGCGTTTTTCAATAGGTACACCGCCGCAGGGCGCAGGCGCTGCGTACGGGAGCCCGCAGCACCCTGGACGCGCGAGCTAGACGGTCTCCGCCACTTTCCTGCCCGGCATGAAGACTTTCACCCGGTTGCGGCCGGCGCGCTTGGCGGCGTAGAGCATGTTATCGGCCTGCTTGAAGACCGTGGGCATGTCGCTGCTGCCATCGGGCCAGCTGGAGACGCCCTGCGAGATGGTGATGTGGCCCACGTTGGGCAGCTCGGTGCTCTCCACCAGCAGGCGCAGGCGTTCGGCCACCTGGGCGGCAATGTGGCGGGGCGCACCGGGCAGCAGGATCACGAACTCTTCACCGCCCACGCGGCAGGGCAGATCGTCGATGCGGGAGACATCGCGCATCTGCAGGGCCAGGTGCTTGAGCACGGTGTCGCCCACGTCGTGGCCGAAGCTGTCGTTCACCCGCTTGAAGTGGTCAATGTCGATGGCCAGCACCGCAAACGGCGTGCGGTTGGCGGCAAAGCTGGCCAGGGCGGTATCCAGGTGGCGGCGGTTGCCCAGGCCGGTCAGCGGGTCGGTGTGCACATCCTGGCGCAGCTTGGTGATGTTCTTGTGCAGCAGGCCCAGGCCGACCAGCATGGCCTTCTTCAGCTCCTGCGCTTCGTAGTACCAGGACTGGACGGACTGGATGGTCTGCGCCGTCTCCGGGCGGTCCATGGTGTGGGCGCCATTGGCCAGCTGGCGCAGCGGCTGGGCGATGCGGCGTGCGCCCCACCAGATCAGCAGCAGCAGCAGCACAGTCAGCGGCAGCGTCTTGTAGAGCATGGTGCGCATCAGCGCATCCAGCGGTGCCAGGGTGGCGCTCTGCGGGCGCTGGGCCACGATGCCCCAGCCCGCGGATGGCACGAAGGCGTAACCGGCCAGCATGGGCACGCCCTGGCTGTTGGTGATGGCGATGCGCCCCGAGTGGCCGCTGACCGCCTGGTCGATGGCTTGGTTGCCGGTGACCGTATCCCCCACGCGCTGGCTCTGTGGGTGGTAGATGATGCGCTTGGCCTTGTCCACCACGTACAGGTAGGAGCCGTCCTCGTAGAAATGTTCGCCCAGCAGCTTGTCCAGCATGCTTTCCTGCTTCAGGTAGATGCTGCCACCCACGGCACCCAGGTAATCGCCCTGGGAGGAAAAAATGGGCTGGGACAGAAAGATGATCAGATTGCCTGCCGTGGACATAAAAGCCTGGCTGATCACCGGGCCCTGCGTGCGCAGCGAATCCTGCACAGCGGTGCTGGTCAATGTCCTGCCCTTGATCTGCAGGGTCTCCGGCGAGGTGGCCAGCACCGTGCCCAGCGGGTTGTAGATGGTGACGGAATTGAAGCTTTGGGTCTGCAGGCGCAGGCGCGTGGCTTCCTCCATCAACTGGTGCTCATCCTCCATGTGCTCGGCCAGCAGCTTGGCGGTGTACGCCAGCTGCTGCAGTGCCGACTGCAGGAAATCGTCGGTGCTTTTGGCCAGCTTGCGGGCGTAGGCGGCGTTGCTGTCCTGGGTGGTGTCGATCAGCTGCTGGCGCTGCACCGTGTAGCCCGCGTAGAAGGTGTTGGCAAACGGCAGGAGGGCGCTGCACAGTGTCAGGCCCAGGATGAGGCGGCGTAAGTCCATGGCGCAGGGACAGGGCGGAGGTCCTGCCCGTCAAAAAGCGGCTAACCGGTAGCCAGACGGAGGCTGCGGCATGCAGCGTGTGCGGGGGCGGAGCGACCTGGGCCGTGTCTGCGGAACGCAGTCCCCGCCGATGAACGGATTATGCGTGGGACCGGCGACCAGCGTTGTAGGCTGGCCGCCACGGCGGTGCGGAATTGCGCCGCGGCCGGGTGTGCTGCGCCGATGCGTGCAGGTACGCACGCAGGCCAGCGTGCCAGGATGTGCCCTGCCGCCGAGGGGCACCCCTGTCTGAGGTCGTGAAAGAAAGCGCAGGCTGAACCCCGGCACCCGCCGCCCGCGCCGCAGATGCCGGAGGAGCTGCCGATCAGTAGTGCACCACGATCTTGCCGAAGTGCTGGCCGGTCTGCTGGTGGGCAAAGGCGGCGGGCAGTTGCTCCAGCGGGTAGCGGCTGTCGATGACCGGCTTCCAGGCAAACTGCTCCAGCGCACGCACCATGTCCTGCTGGTGTTCGCGGCTGCCCACGATCAGGCCTTTGAGCGTTTGCTGCTTGCCCATCATCTCCGCCGTGGGCACGGCGCCGGCAAAGCCGGTGAGCACACCGATCAGTGCGATGTGGCCGCCGGGCGCACAGGCGCGGATGGACTGCGGCAGCGTGCCGGGGCCGCCCACTTCCACCACGATGTCCGCACCGCGCCCGCCGGTGGCGGCCAGCACGGCATTGCCCCATTCGGGCTGGTCCTTGTAGTTGATGACCACGTCGGCGCCCAGGGCCGTGAGCTGTTCGGCCTTGGCGTGGCTGGAAGTGGTGGCAATCACGCGCGCCCCCATGCTCTTGGCCATTTGCAGCGCAAAAATGGAGACACCGCCGGTGCCCAGCACCAGCACGGTCTGACCGGCTTGCAGGCCGCCGTCCACCACCAGGGCGCGCCAGGCCGTCAGGCCGGCCGTGGTCAGCGTGGCCGCTTCTTCATGGCTCCAGCCGCGGGGGGCATGGGTGAAGGCGGTGGCCGGCAGGGTGACGGATTCGCGTGCAAAGCCATCCACGCCGTCGCCGGGCACCAGCTTGAAGTCGGACGGGACATGGCGGCCGGCCAGCCAATGCGGGAAGAAGGTGGAGACCACGGCATCTCCCACGGCGAACTCGGTCACGCCCGCGCCCACGGCGGTGACCACGCCCGCGCCGTCGGCCATGGGAATGCGACCGTCGGCTGTGGCCCCGGGGCGGCTGGCGACCAGCAGGTCGTGGTAGTTGAGCGAGCTGGCGTGCACGCGCACCTGGATTTCGCCGGCGGCAGGCGCGGCGGCAGCGGGCAGCTCCACGGGGACCAGGTGGTCGAGGCCGCCGGGGGCGGCAATGTGCATGGCTTTCATGGCAATCCTTGGGTGAGAAATACGATGGGGTGTATGGTGCAATGCAGCGGCTGGCAGCGCCAGAACCGACATATTTGTGGGGTAGTATTAAAAATGTAAGTAATGCGCCAGCAAAGGCTTTGCGCTACGCTGCCGGGCTGCGGCATGCCTGCCCCGCACCACCCAGGAGGACCGTGATGAAACGTTTGAATCGCAAGAGCGGCTGCGCCGTGGAGGTGACGCTGTCCGTGATGGGCGGCACCTGGAAGCCCATCATCCTGTTCCATCTGCTGCATGGCAAAAAGCGCTTCAGCGAGCTGGACCGCCAGATCGGCGGCATCACCCAGCGCATGCTGACGCTGCAGCTGCGCGAGCTGGAAGAGGCCGGGATTGTGGAGCGCACGGTGCACGCCGAAGTGCCGCCCCGCGTGGACTATGCGCTGACCGCGCTGGGCCAGACGCTGCAACCGGTGCTGCTGGCCATGCGCCACTGGGGAGAGACCTATGCGCGCGAGCACCTGCAGGAAGATGCCGCCCCTGCGCACTGCACCATGGACACCGAGGCCGCCGTGCCGCTGCAGCGCGCGGCATAGGCACCAGAGGGCCTGCGGCCAGCGGAACAGGACCCAGCGCGCAGGAACGCTGGCTCCTGCGCGCTGGCTGGGCCGCCACCGGGGCGGCGGCGTGGCTTACTTGCCGGCGGTCAGCGTGGTGTAGCTGTGGATCAGGTTGCGGTAGTCGGGGATGTGGTTGCTGAACAGCTGGCCCAGGCCCTCGATGTCATTGCGCCAGTCGCGGTGCAGTTCGCAGGCCGCGCCGAACCAGGTCATCAGCTGGGCTCCGGCCTGCTCCATGCGGCTCCAGGCGGCCTGCTGGGTCATGCTGTTGAAGGTGCCCGAAGCATCGGCGATGACGAACACCTCGAAACCTTCTTCCAGGGCCGACAGCACCGGGAAGGCCACACAGACTTCGGTCACCACGCCGGCGATGATCAGCTGCTTCTTGCCAGTGGCCTTGACGGCCTTGACGAAGTCTTCGTTGTCCCAGGCGTTGATCTGGCCAGGGCGTGCAATGTAGGGGGCGGTGGGGAATTTTTCCTTCAGCTCGGGCACCAGCGGGCCGTTGGGGCCGGTTTCAAAGCTGGTGGTCAGGATGGTGGGCAGCTTGAAGTATTCCGCCATGTCGGCCAGGGCCAGGACATTGTTCTTGAACTTGTCCGGGTCGATGTCGCGCACCAGGGACAGCAGGCCGGTCTGGTGGTCCACCAGCAGCACGGCGGCATTGTCTTTGTCGAGGCGAACGTAAGGCTTCTTGCTCATGGGAGTCTCCTTGGGAACGGGGGGAAGAATCCGGCGGGCGGGCCCGCCGGAGGAAAAATGGATGGTCAGTGGGCCAGGGTGGCGCCGGAGCTGCGTGCGGCTGCCGGCATGCGCCCGAAGCGGCCGCTGCGGAAGTCGTCCAGGGCCTGGTCAATCTCGGCCTCGGTGTTCATCACGAACGGGCCATGGCCAACCACGGGCTCGTCAATGGGCTCACCCGACAGCCACAGCAGTGTGACTTCGTTGTTGGCCTCCAGCTCCACCACATCACCGGCACGGTCCATGTGCACCAGCTGGCCGGCACGCACCACGTCCTGGCCGTTGACCATCACCGTGCCGTGCAGTACCACCAGCGCCAGCGTGTGGCTGGGCTGGGCATGCAGCTGCGTGCTGGCACCGGCATTCAGGCGCACATCCCACACATTGATGGGAGTGAACGTACGGGCCGGGCCATGGGCGGCGGCAAAGTCACCGGCAATCACACGCACCGAGCCGGCGCCGTCGGGCAGCGCCACGCGGGGAATGTCGGCGTTCAGCAGGGTCTGGTAGCCGGGGGCGGACAGCTTGTCCTTGGCCGGCAGATTGACCCACAGCTGCACCATCTCGAAGGCGCCGCCCTGTGCGGCATAGGCTTCGGAGTGGTACTCCTCGTGCAGGATGCCCGAGGCCGCTGTCATCCACTGCACATCCCCGGGGCCGATGGTGCCGCCTGCGCCGGTGGAGTCGCGGTGGGCGACTTCACCGTCGTAGACGATGGTCACGGTCTCGAAGCCCCGGTGCGGGTGGGTGCCGACGCCGCGGCGGCCGGTGGTGGGCGTGAACTGGTGCGGGCCGGCATGGTCCAGCAGCAGAAACGGGCTGAGGGCGCGGCCATGGTCGCCGTAGCTGAACAGCGAGCGCACCGGGAAGCCATTGCCCACCCAGTGGGGACGGGGGCCGTCGTATACACCCAGAATCTTCTTCAGCATGGCGCTCTCTCCTTGGTCGGTACCGCTGCAGCGTGGGGCTGTCAGTGGTGCGTTGAACATGGATGAAGTATGGAATCAGAACGATGTTCGCGGTAGACTGCAAAAAATCACTGCAGCGTTCTATTTTTGAAACAATGAAACTGCCCGACCTCAACGACCTGTACTACTTCGCCCTGGTGGTGGAGCACGGCGGCTTTGCGCCTGCCAGCCGCGCCCTGGGCATCCCCAAATCCAAGCTCAGCCGCCGCATTGCCCAGCTGGAAGAGCGCCTGGGGGCCCAGTTGCTGCTGCGCTCCACACGCAGCTTTGCCGTGACCGAGGTGGGCAAGCGCTACCACGAGCACTGCCGCGCCATGCTGACCGAGGCCGAGGCGGCCGAGGAATCCGTGGCCATCACCCATGCCGAGCCCTGCGGTGTGGTGCGCATGAGCTGCCCGGTGGCCCTGCTGGCGGCCCAGGTGGGCAAGATGCTGGGCGCGTTCATGGTGCTGCATCCACGCGTGCAGTTGCAGGTGGATGAAACCAACCGCCGCGTGGATGTGGTGGCCGAAGGGCTGGACCTGGCCATCCGCGTGCGTCCGCCCCCGCTGCAGGATAGCGATCTGGTGCTGCGCACCCTGGCCGAGCGAGGCCAGTGCCTGGTGGCCAGTCCGGCGCTGCTGGCGCAGTGCGGTCAGGCGGCGGGCCCCATGGATTTATCGCACTGGCCCAGCCTGGAGATGGGGCTGCCCCAGGAGACCCACCGCTGGGTGCTGCTGGGGCCGGGGGGAGAGCGCGCCGAGGTGCGCCACCAGCCCCGGCTGGTGACCCAATCCATGCTGGCGTTGCGCGATGCCGCCCTGCAGGGGGCGGGCGTGGTGCAGCTGCCCCGCATGTTCATCCAGGCCGAGCTGGACAGCGGCGCCCTGGTGCAGGTGCTGCCGGGGTGGGCACCGCGTGTGGAAATCATCCACGCTGTCTATGCCTCGCGCCGGGGCCAGCTGCCGGCGGTGCGGGCGCTGCTGGACTTTCTGGTGCAGCAGTTCCAGGCGCTGGAAGAGGACTGAGGCCGGCGGCGCACGCCCAGTGGCGCGAGGGCCAGGGGCCAAGGCCGAAGCGCCGGAGCCGGGCGCGGTGCGTTACGCCAGCCGTTCGACCTGCACAGCACAGTCGTAGAAGCAGGGCGCACGGCCGATGTCGGTCAGCTGCTGGTGCGTCAGCTCGTTCACATTCGTGCCGTTGGCGCCGTGCTTGCGCCACCACAGGCCCAGCCCCACCACCACGCCGGCACGGGCGCGGCCGTTCAGGCTGGCGTGGCAGACATGCTCGCCCCGGGCATTGAAGACGCGCAGGGCATCACCGTCGGCAATGCCGCGCGTGGCGGCATCGTCAGGGTGCAGCTCCAGCAGCGGGCGTTCTTCCATGCGCTGCAGGCTGGCCACATTCGCAAAGCTGCTGTTCAGGAAGTTGCGCGCCGGTGGCGAGATCATGGCCAGCGGGTAGGCGGCGGTCGGGGTCTCGTAGTTGGGTAGGTAGTCCGGCAGGGTGTTGATGCCCCGCTGGGCGAGCAGCGGGTTGTCGAATTCGCACTTGCCGGAAGGCGTGGCAAAGCCGCCTTCGGCGAACGGTGCATCGGCCACTGGAATGCGGGCAAAGCCGTGCTGAAGCAGCGCATCAAAATCCACCGTGGTCTGGGCGACGGCGGTGCGGCACAGATCCTCGTCGCTTGCGTGAAAGTGCGGTGCCGCAAAGGCCGGGTCGAGCCTGGCCATGTGCGCGGCCAGGGCGCTGAAGATCTGCGCATTGCTGCGCGCCTGGCCTTCGGGGGCAATGGCCGGGCGGTTCAGCAGCACATCGGTGTGGCCGTAGCTGCCGTGGATGTCCCAGTGTTCCAGCTGGGTGGTGGCGGGCAGCACATAGTCGGCATGGTCGGCGGTGTCGGTCAGGAAATGCTCCAGCACCACGGTGAACAGGTCTTCGCGGGCAAAACCGGCGGCCACCTTGGCCGACTCCGGGGCCACGGCCACGGGGTTGCTGTTGTAGACCACCACGGCCTCAACCTGGGGGCCCCAGTGTGCGTCCCCGGGATGCAGCAGCACATCGCCGATGGTGCTCATGTTCAGCGTGCGCGGACGGCGGTCACCCAGCAGCTGCGGCAGCTGCAGTGCCGCCTTGTTGAAGGGGGACACGCCCGAGCTGGACAGCAGCAGGCCGCCGGCACGGTGGCGCCAGGCACCGACCAGGGCCGGCAGGCAGGCGATGGCACGCACGGCATTGCCGCCCCCGCGCGCACGCTGCATGCCGTAGTTCAGGCGGATGGCGGCGGGCCGGGTGGTGCCGTAGGCGCGGGCCAGCGCCGTGATCTGTGCTTCCTGCAGCCCGCAGACGGCGGCGGCACGTGCAGGCGGCCATTCCAGCGCCCGGGCCTTCAGCGCATCCCAGCCCAGGGTGTGCCGGGCGATGTAGTCGTGGTCCAGCCAGTCGTTGCGGATCAGCTCGTGCATCAGCGCCAGGGCCAGCGCGGCATCGGTGCCGGGCAGCAGCTGGAGGTGCTCATGGCATTTGTCGGCGGTCTCGCTCTTGCGTGGGTCGATGCAGACCAGCCGGGCGCCGTTGCGCTTGGCCTCCTGGGCATAGCGCCAGAAATGCAGGCTGCTGGTGATGGCGTTGCTGCCCCAGATCAGGATCAGCTGGCTCTCGGCAAAGAACTCCACCCGCATGCCCAGCTTGCCGCCGTAGGTGGCGGTCAGGGCCTCGCTGCCGGCACTGGCGCAGATGGTGCGGTCCAGCAGACTGGCGCCCAGCTGGTGGAAAAAGCGCCGGTCCATGCTTTCGCCCTGTACCTGGCCCATGGTGCCGGCGTAGCTGTACGGCAGGATGGCTTCGGGGTTGTGCTGCGCAATCGTGTGCAGGCGCCGGGCGATGTCGCCCAGGGCCTCGTCCCAACTGACCGGGGTGAACTGGCCGCTGCCTTTGGGGCCGCTGCGCTTGAGCGGCTGGAGCACCCGGTCCGCGTGGTAGGTGCGCTCCGTGTACTTGCTGACCTTGGCGCAGAGCACGCCGCCGGTGTGCGGATGGTCCGCGTTGCCCTGCACGCGCGTGGCCACGCCGTCGATCACGGTGGTGCGCAGCGAGCAGGTGTCCGGACAGTCGTGGGGGCAGGCGCCGGTGACGGTGGTGACAGCGGAGTCGGGGAGAGCAGACATGGCGGTGGGGGCGGTCGTGGGGAGGAGGCGGGGCAGACCGGGGCGGTCTGGCCCTGCACAGGTTTTTTGCGCATTTCACCACGTCCTGTGCCGTGCGCCGTGCATATGCATATCTGCTGCAGTGCAGCAGGCTGGCGCGGTGCGCAGCCGTTCCCGCCGTGGCCGGCCGCTTGCCGCGCAGCTCCCGGGCCTGGGCTGCGGCGGAAGGGGCGATACTGTGCGGCAGCGGAGGCGGTTCCTCCGCAGGGGAGTGGAGAGATGGGCAAAGCCATGCGTATTCTGGCGCTGCTGGGCGTGCTGGCGGCGGCCTATTTCGCGTACCGCTACGGCGTGCGCTGACGGTTGCACGGTGCACGATGGCATGAAATATGAACGCAGCGCGCGCAGGGTGAATGGGTGCTGCTATGCTTTTTGTCGCAGGCCCTGCCCGCTGTGCGGGTGGCAGGCCCTGGCTGTGTGCCAGCGCTGCCCGCCCTGGATTTTTGGAAAGACCGCTGTATGTCCCTGACCGCATTCCTGGCCGACCAGGCCCCCCAGATCACCGCCATCCGCCGTGACCTCCACGCTCACCCCGAGCTGTGCTTCGAAGAAGTGCGTACCGCCGACCTGGTGGCGGCCACGCTGACCGGGTGGGGCATTCCCGTGCACCGTGGCCTGGGCACGACCGGGGTGGTCGGCATTCTGCACGGCCGGGACGGTGGCACCAACGGCAAGGCGATTGGCCTGCGCGCCGACATGGATGCCCTGCCCATGCAGGAGTTCAACACCTTTTCCCACGCCAGCCAGCATGCCGGCAAGATGCACGCCTGCGGCCATGACGGCCACACCGCCATGCTGCTGGCGGCGGCCCAGTACCTGGCAGCCCACCGCGACAGCCTGGACGGCACGGTGTACCTGATCTTCCAGCCGGCCGAAGAGGGCGGTGGCGGCGCGCGCGAGATGGTCAAGGACGGGCTGTTCACCCAGTTCCCGATGCAGGCCGTGTTCGGCATGCACAACTGGCCCGGCATGCGCGAAGGCACGATGGCGGTGGGCCCCGGCCCGGCCATGGCGTCCAGCAATGAATTCAAGATCGTGGTGCGCGGCAAGGGCGGGCATGCCGCCATGCCGCACATGGTGCTGGACCCGGTGCCGGTGGCGGCACAGATCATCACCGCGCTGCAGACCATCGTCAGCCGCAACGTCAAGCCCATCGAGGCGGGCGTGGTGTCGGTCACCATGGTGCACGCCGGCGAGGCCACCAATGTGGTGCCCGACAGCGTGGAGCTGCAGGGCACGGTGCGCACCTTCACGCTGGAGGTGCTGGACCTGATCGAGCGCCGCATGGAAGAGGTGGTGCGCGGCACCTGCGCCGCCCATGGCGTGCAGTGCACGTTCGAGTTTGTGCGCAACTACCCGCCGACCATCAACACCGCGCCCGAGGCGGACTTTGCCCGCCGCGTGATGGCCCAGGTGGTGGGCGAGGCCAATGCACTGCCCCAGGAACCTTCGATGGGCGCGGAGGACTTTGCCTTCATGCTGCTGGAAAAGCCCGGTGCCTACTGCTTCATTGCCAATGGCGACGGCGACCACCGCGCCATGGGCCACGGCGGCGGCCCGTGCACCTTGCACAACCCCAGCTACGACTTCAACGATGCGCTGATCCCGCGCGGTGCGGCGTTCTGGGTGCTGCTGGCCCAGCAGTGGCTGGAGCAGCCCACACGCTGAGCGCTGGCGCAGGCTGACCATCTGCCCTGGCGGTGGGCGGTCTTGCGGGGCGGAGGTGGCCGGGGCACCCTAGGGTAAAGCCGGATATGGCGAATGCGAACGATCGTGCTTTTTAAGCCGGTTTGTCGCTACACTGCAGGTATTCCATGACCCGCGAGGAGATGCCTTCCATGTCCGATCTGAACGCCACGTTCGAAGCCGCCGTTGCCAATTCCAAGACCCTGAGCGAGCGTCCCGACAACGCCACGCTGCTGAAGATCTACGCGCTGTACAAGCAGGCCACCGAAGGCGACAACGAGGCCAAGAAGCCCAGCTTCTCCGACATGGTGGGCCGCGCCAAGTGGGATGCCTGGGAAAAGCTCAAGGACACTTCGCTGGACGATGCCAAGCAGCAGTACATCGATCTGATCGAATCGCTGCGCTGAGCCTCTGCGTTTCTGCATCGCACACACAGCTTCAAGGTAGGCGGCCCGCCCGGGCCGCTTTTTTTATGGCTGCCGCAAGGGAGCGGCGGCGGGTTGGTGTGCGGGTGGCTGCACCGGCATCGGTGACCCAGGCCTCACCGCATGCGGGCAGCGAGGACCGGCAAGCCTGGATGGCCCCAGAGCCCCTGCGGCGTTGAAAGGGCCTGCGGTGCTTGCCATGGCGTGGGCATCCGGCCAGCCACTGCGTGGCACGGCGGCAGCGGCCCTGGCCCCGGCATCGCTCAGGCCGCCGCGGCCATGTCGTCGAACTGGGCGCGGAGCTTGGCTTCGATCTGGTCCTTGAACATGGCGGCCAGAAAGCCCAGCGAGGCGCGCAACTGCAGCGCGTCGGCGCTCACATGCAACTGGCCGTCGATGCCATTGCCGCTGAAGTGCAGCACATCGTGCTCGCCCCCTTCCTCGTAGCGGCATTCCACGCCGAACTTGGCCTGGGCCTTGTCGGCCCACAGACGGGCGTGCTGGCGGGCGGTGGGCAGGCCCAGGGTGTGGGGGCGGTCAATCTGGATGTCGGACACAGTCGGGATGCGGTGAAGTGGGGGGAAGCGCGGCGCACAGCGCCGCCTGGCGTTGCGCCGCCGGCAGCCGGGCCAGCGCGCGCACGGCATCATAAAAGCGCGGCCAATCCCCGCCGGCCTGCTGGTGCATGGATACGAAGGCCGGCACCCAGTCCTCGTAGGCGCCCAGTGCGGCAAAGCTGGCATTGTTGGCCTGGGCCACCCAGGCATCGGTCAGTGCCCAGGGATCGGTGGGCGTGGCCACGGCCGGTGCCGCAGCGGCGCGCTGGGCCAGCACGGCCTGCCATTCCTGTTGCCAGCCGGCCCGCAGCCGGGCGTAGCGCTGGTGAAAGTCCGCCAGCACCGTCCGCTTGCGTGCCGCAAGTGTGTCGGCCGACCAGGGGGAGCGGGCGTGTTCGGCATAGAGTTCCGCCAGGGTGGCACGGGTGCTGCGCGTCAGTTCGCGCCACTCCTGGCGGCGCAGTTCGGCCGCCGCAAAGGCGGCCTGCAGCGCGGGGGAGGCCTGCGTGGTCAGCCACTGCTGCGTGCCCAGGCGCTGCACAGCGGTGGCGAAGGATTCGTTGAAGGCCGTGTCGTCCTGCACATACAGCAGCTGGTGGGCCAGCTCGTGGAAGACCAGTCCGGCCAGTTCGGGCTCGCTCCAGCGGATGAAGGTGTTCAGCAGCGGATCCCCGCCCAGCCAGTTGAACCAGCCCAGCGTGGAATAGGCGGGCACGCCATAGACGTGCACTTCCAGTCCCTGCTGGCGCAGCCTGGCGGCGTGTTGCTGGGCATCGGCTTCGGCAAAGTAGCCGCGGTAGCCCACGCAGCCCAGCACCGGGTAGCACCAGCGGTGCAGTTCCAGCGCATCGTCGGGGGCGGCCACCACGTTCCACACCGCGCTGCTGCGGCCCAGATCGGCGTAGCGGCGGTAGCTGGCGTTGTCGGGCAGGGCCAACTGCTGGCTGGCAAAGCTGCGGATCTGCTGTGCGCGCAGCAGGCGCTGGCGCAGGGCGTCGGGCCGCTGCGGGTCTTGCGCGGCCTCGGCCACCGGGCGGGCCGCAGCCAGCATCCGTACCTGGCCGGCCGCTGCCTGCCAGTAGTAGCCCAGCGGGCTCTGGGCGGCACAGCCCGCCAGCAGCAATGCCGCAGCCAGGCTGGCGCCACTGCGCCGCCAGGGCATCGTGCGGCAGGGTCGGTCCGGGCTGACTACACTCTCAGCTTTGTTGCTTTGCGTATGGCGCACTCTGATGGATTGGTTCACGCTGTTTTTGGTGGTTTCGGTAGCTTTGTACCTGCTCAAGGTGCAGGAGCAAAGGCAGCGGGTTTTGCTGCTGGCCTCGTTTCTGGGCGGCACGCAGATTGAAAAGCTGCTGGGCACCTTGATGGACGGCTATCTGCGTGCCGCCGGAGAGCAGGATCCGCAGCGCCAGGCCCAGGTCTGGGCCGTGCTGGCGCAGAACGAAGAGAAGCTGGTGGGCCAGTTCCAGCGCTTTGCCGACGATTTTGCCCAGGTGCCGGACAACCGGGCCCGGGTCAGCACCCTGCCGCTGGCCTTGCCCTATTTCGACCGGATTGTGCCGGCGGCGTCCTTTGACATGCGCGAGGCGCTGCAGCTGCACGCCCAGGCCATCCGCGCCGCCTGTGGCGACGAGAGCATGACGCCGCAGCAGCGCAAGGAACGCGCCTTCACCATGACGGCCGAGCTGATGCTGATGCAGCACACCTGCCACTGGTTCTGCAAGTCGCGCACCGTGGCGTCGGTGCGGCTGATGGCCCGCCACAAGAGCAGCTACGAACAGGTGTTGCAGTCTGTGGCACCCCAAACCTTGTACGCTTACAAAAAGTTGCTTAAAACTGCATAAACTGCAGAATGGGTGCGGCCTGTGCTGCACCCGCACCCGCCAAGGCTGCGCACCCGGAAATGTGCGCCTGCGCAGCACGGCCGGGTCGGACATTTGCCATTGACGCACTGCAAGGCGTGCGAAGAATGGAGCGCCATGAAAGTCATGCTCTCCCAGCTGGAGGCGCGTCTGGCCTCACTCTCCACCCCTGTCCTTGTACAGCTGCCTGCCGGGCGGTGGATCGGACCGGAAGATGCCCCCGTGCGCCTGCGGGTGCGTTCGGCCCTGGCCCTGCCGTTCCTGACCGATGGGCAGATCGGTTCGCTGGGCACGGCGATCGTGGAAGGCCAGGTCGACGTGGAGGGCACCATGCGCGACGTGATGGATGCCGCCGCCGGCCTGCTGGACGGGGAGGACCCCCTCAAGCCGCAGCCCGGGCGCTGGACCAGTGCGGTGGGCAAGATGCGCTCCATGGCCATGCACACGCTGGTGCGGGATGCGCAGCAGATCGAGTTCCACTACGACCTATCGGATGACTTCTACGCGCTGTGGCTGGATCCGCGCCGGGTCTATTCCTGCGCCTACTACCGTGACCCCGGAATGACCCTGGCCCGGGCCCAGGAGGCCAAGCTGGACCATATCTGCCGCAAGCTGCAGCTGCAGCCGGGCGAGCGCTTTCTGGACATCGGGGCGGGCTGGGGCGGGCTGCTGCTGTGGGCGGCCGAGCATTACGGGGTGGAGGCGCATGGCATCACGCTGTCGCACAACCAGTACCACCATGTGCAGCAGCTGATTGCGCAGAAAGGCCTGCAGGGCCGGGTGCACGTGGAGCTGTGCGATTACCGCCAGAAGTCCGCTGCGGACCCGTTCGACAAGGTGGCGTCGGTGGGCATGTTCGAGCATGTGGGCCGGGCCAACATGCCGGAGTACTTCCAGACCGTCAAGAAACTGCTGCGGCCCGGTGGCATGGCCCTGATCCACGGGATCACGGCCGGCGGGGTGGACAACCACGAGCTGGGCGCCGGCATGGGCGAGTTCATTGGCCGCTACATCTTTCCCGGCGGGGAGCTGCTGCATGTGAGCACCGTGCTGCACGACATGGCCGGCAGCGGCCTGGAGATGGTGGACACCGAAAACCTGCGGCCGCACTATGCGCGCACGCTGTGGTCCTGGTCGGACGCGCTCGAGGCGCAGCTGACGCAGGCGGCCCAGATCCTGCAGCAGCAGGTGGCGCCCGAGCGTGCGGACAAGGCCCTGCGTGCCTACCGCCTGTATCTGGCAGGCTGCGCCATGGGATTCGAGCGCGGCTGGATGGCGCTGTACCAGATGTTGGTCATCCATCCGGACGGTGATTTGCGTCAAGGCAAGCTGCGTGGAGCACAATCGGCTTACCCTTTCCAGCGTGACTATATGTACCGATAAAAGGAGCAAGCACCATGGCCTATAAATTCAAATCTCGCGCAACCGCCGACCTCACCATGCTGGATGCCCCCGGCAAGCAGATTATGCTGGTCCTGGGCAAGACCCCAGGCGAGCCTGGCATCGTGACCGTGGAACAGATCCCCGGCGCCATCAGCGCCCTGGAAACGGCGGTGGTGGAAGACGAAAAGCGCCGCAAGGCCCTGGAGGAAGAGGTCAAGAACGGCAACCCCAAGGCCGGTGAAGCCCTGGCCAAGCTCAGTGACGAGCTGGGGGCCGTCAGCCTGCGCCAGCGCGTCAAGCCGCTGGTGGACATGTTCCGCGCCAGTGCCCAGGAGGGCAAGGACGTGACCTGGGAGCGTTGACCCGGGTCTGCTCCGCCTGTGCAGGATGCACAGGCCCTAAAAAAAAAAACGGTGCCAGAGGCACCGTTTTTTGATGGTGGCAGGCGCTGCGAGAGCAGAGCTGCCATGCCTGGCTTAGTCGGCGAACTGGCCGGCGGCCTTGATGACCTTGCCCCAGGCGTCGATTTCCGACTTCACGAATTCCTTGTGGCCGGTACGCTCCACGCGGTTGTCGGTGGCAACGATGGCACCCAGGCCTTCTTGCTTCTGGATGAAGGTGGGATCCTTCAGGGCTGCCTTCAGCGCCGTGTTGATCTGGGCCATGACGGCTTCCGGCGTGCCCTTGGGAGCGTACAGGCCGTGCCAGACGGTGACGTTGAAGCCCTTCACACCCGATTCGTTCAAGGTGGGCAGGTGCTTCAGGGCCGGGGTCTTCAGGCGTTCCTTGGTGGTGACGGCGTAGCCCTTGACCTTCTTGGCTTCGATCTGCGAGCTGGTATTGGTCGTCTGGTCGCACATCAGGTCGATGGTGCCGCCCATCAGGTCGGTGATGGCAGGCGCCGCGCCCTTGTAGGCCACGGTGGTCATCTGCACGTTCACGGCGCTCTGGAACATCAGGCCGCACAGGTGGCCGGCCGAACCCAGACCGGAGTGGCCCAGATTGACCTTTTCCTTGTTGGCATTGATCCACTTGCTCAGCTCGGCGTAGTTGGCAGCTTCCAGCGTGGGACGGCCCACCAAGGTCATGGGCACGTCGTTGATGATGCCCAGGAACTCGAAGTCGTTGAGCACATTGAACGACAGCTTGCGGTACAGCGAGGGGATGGTGGCCATGCCGATGTGGTTCAGCAGCAGGGTGTAGCCATCGGGCTGGGCGCGGGCCACTTTGGCGGCGCCGATGGTGCTGCCGGCGCCGGCAGCGTTTTCGATCACCACCGTGGCGCCGCCCAGGGGCTTGCGCAGGGCTTCGGCCAGATCGCGGGCGACACGGTCGGTCGGGCCACCGGCCGCGAAGGGCACCACGATGGTGATGTTCTTGCCAGCGGCAGGGAAGGCTTGGGCGTGGGCACCGCAAGCGGCAGCGGCGGCAACGGCCAAAGTGGCCAGACGGATGGTGCTTTTCATTGACTCAACTCCTACGAAAACAAGGGCGCCATGGTGTCTAACATCTGCCGTAATCGGCCTAGTACTAACCCGAGCGGTTGAGGGCACGGTTTTAAGAGCTACAAGCCGTTACGCATTGCGCTGCAAGCCTCAAGTGCTCCTTTTTTTGAAGTCAAGAAATTGGAAGAAACCAGGGGGGAGCACCACCGTGCGTCAGCAAGTTGTCAACAACTGTCGCATTTGCGTCAGCGGTGGCCGGGTGTTGATCTGGGGCATTGCGCGGTGGCCGTCGCGGCGCACGGATTGGGGGCAGAACACGGCCTGTATGGCCTTGGGGGCCAGGGATAGGCAAAAAAAACAGCATGGAGCCCGCCTGCGGGCGGTTTCCATGCTGCCGGGCGGACTGAGGCTCAGCGGTAGCTGCGCGCGTCCTCGATCACTTTGCCGTCATTGGGCAGGCTGCCGGGCGGCAGCAGCTGCACATCGCCGCGCAGCTTGGTTACGTCACGGATGGCGTCGCCAATCAGCCGGGCCAGGCCTTCGGCGGTTTCGGTGGTCTCCACCTGCAGCGCCATCTGGTCGTTGGCCATCTCGCCGCTGACCACCAGGCGTGCTTTCAGAATCTGCGGGAAGCGCTTGGCCACCTCGGCCACCTGGGCGGGATGCACGAACATGCCACGCACCTTGGTGGTCTGGTCGGCACGACCCAGCCAGCCCTTGATGCGGGCGGCGGTGCGGCCGGTGGGGCAGTGGCCGGGCAGCACGGCCGACAGGTCGCCGGTGCCGAAGCGGATCAGCGGGTAATCGGTGTTCAGCGTGGTGATCACCAGCTCGCCCACTTCGCCTTCGGCCACCGGGTCGCCGGTGCCGGGGCGCACGATTTCCACGATCACCCCTTCGTCCAGCACCAGGCCTTCGCGGGCGCTGGTTTCATAGGCGATCAGCCCCAGATCGGCTGTGGCATAAGCCTGGTAGGCGGCCACGCCCCGCTCGGCCAGCCAGTCGCGCAGCGAGGGCGGGAAGGCCTCGCCGCTGACCAGGGCCTTGGTCAGCGTGGGCAGCGGCACCGCCTGTTCGGCAGCCTTTTCCAGAATGATCTTCAGAAAGCTGGGCGTGCCGATGTAGCCGGCCGGACGCAGCTCGGCCATGGCCTGCACCTGCTGCTCGGTCTGGCCGGTGCCGCCGGGGAAGACGGTGCAGCCCAGGGCATGGGCACCGGTCTCCATCATCGAGCCGGCGGGCACGAAGTGGTAGGAGAAGCAGTTGTGGATCAGCTCGCCGGGGCGAAAGCCCGCCGCGTAGATCGCACGGGCCATGCGCCAGTAATCGCCACGCGTGCCTTCGGGCTCATAGATGGGGCCGGGGCTGCTGAACACGCGGGGCATCTGCCGACCGAAGCCGTGCGTGGCAAAGCCGCCGAAAGGGCTGTGGGCCAGGTGGTCGCGTTGCCGCTGCAGCAGCTCGTACTTGCGGGTCACGGGCAGCTGGGCCAGCGCTGCGCGGCTGGTGATGCGGCTGGCATCCACGCCGGCCAGGATCTGCGCAAAGGCCGGGGAATGCTGCTGGGCCTGGGCAATCTGCGTGGGCAGACGGGCCAGCAGATCGGCCTCGCGCTCGGCGGGGCTGCGGGTTTCCAGGGCGTCGTAGAACGAACTCATCTCAGGGCTCCTGCATGCGGGAAGAAGTTTTCAGAAAAAACAGGCTCTACCGCCGAAAGCAGGTGCGGTAGCAGCGGTGGATGCAGCAGCGGTGCCCGGCACCGCTGCGGATCAGGCCAGCCAGCGCTTGCGGCGCTTGTAGCTCTTGGCGTCCTTGAAGCTCTTGCGCTGGTCGCCGCCCACGCCCAGGTAGAACTCCTTGACGTCTTCGTTGCTGGCCAGGTCGCTGGCCGAGCCGTCCATCACGATGCGGCCGCTTTCCATGATGTAGCCGTAGTCGGCGTACTTCAGCGCCATGTTGGTGTTCTGCTCGGCCAGAAGGAAGGTTGTGCCTTCCTTGGTGTTCAGGTCCTTGACGATGTTGAACACCTCTTCCACGATCTGCGGCGCCAGGCCCATGGAGGGCTCGTCCAGCAGCACGATGTTGGGGTTGCTCATGATGGCGCGGCCAATGGCGCACATCTGCTGCTCCCCCCCCGAGGTGTAGGCCGCCTGGCTGGTGCGGCGCGTCTTGAGGCGGGGGAAGTAGTTGTAGACCTTCTCCAGGTTGGCCGCGATCTCGCCCTTGTCGGTGCGGGTGTAGCTGCCCGTCATCAGGTTTTCTTCGATGGTCAGGTGGGCAAAGCAGTGGCGGCCTTCCATCACCTGCACCACGCCGCGCTGGACCAGCTCGGCGGGCGACAGGTTCTGGATCTGCTCGCCGCGCAGCTCGATGGAGCCCTTGGTGACCTCGCCACGCTCCCCCTTGAGCAGGTTGGAGATCGCCCGCAGCGTGGTGGTCTTGCCTGCGCCGTTGCCGCCGAGCAGGGCGACGATGCCCTTTTCCGGCAGTTGCAGCGAGACGCCTTTGAGCACCAGGATGACGTGGTTGTAGATGACTTCAATGCCGTTGACATTGAGGACGATGTTCTTGGGTTCCATGTGCGTGCCTTTCAACCAATCGGCAGGCCTGCATGCCGCCGGAATGCGGGGAGCGAGCAGGACTGTCGGCTGGGCACTGCCGCACGGGGGCGGGCAGTGCCGGTGCGCAAGCGCGGGCGGCCGCGGCATGCAGCACAGAGGGCCGCATGCCGGGCCGGAGGCCCTTACTTGCAGTCAGCCGCGGCGCGGCGGGTGTGCTTCTTCTCGGCCAGGTACTTGTCGCCCTGTTCCTTGATCAGCGGCTCGATCACCTTGTCGTCGGACTGGTACCAGTCGGTGCCCATGTTCCACTTCTTGCCGTCCCAGGTGTGGATGCGGGCCGAGGTGGAACCCATGTGGTCGGCGCAGCTGGTCTTCAGCGGGCGCATCACCTGGTCAAAGCCCAGTTCCTTCAGGCGGGCTTCGGTCAGGTTCAGGTTTTCATAACCCCAGCGGACCTGCTCGCCGGTCATGGGCTTGCCCTTGCCGAACTTCTCTTGTGCCGTGCGGATGGCTTCCACCGTCAGCATGGAGATGATCATGCCGCGGGTGTAGAGCACGGAGCCGACTTCGTCGCGCGGGCCGGTGCCGGCCTTCTTGTCGTGCACGTGCTTGAGCACGTCCTGGGCCACCTTGGTGCTCTGGCCGTAACCGTTCAGTGCCAGGGTCTGGTAGCCCTTGGCGCCTTCGCCCACGTCACGGACATCGGGTTCGGCGCCGGCCCACCACACGCCATACAGCTTGTCACGCGGGAAGCCGGTGGCCTGGGCTTCCTTCAGCGCAGTGGAGTTCATCACGCCCCAGCCCCACAGCAGGGCATAGTCGGGACGGCTCTGGCGCAGTTGCAGCCAGGTGGCCTTCTGTTCCACGCCAGGGGCGGTCACGGGCAGCAGCTGCAGCTCGAAGCCATGCATCTTGGCGCGCTGCTGCAGCACGGGGATGGGTTCCTTGCCGAAGGGGCTGTCGTGGTAGATCAGCGCGATCTTCTTGCCCTTGAGCTTGTCCAGGCCGCCGGCCTTCTTGCCGATGTGCTGGATCAGGATGTCGGCGCCGGTCCAGTAGCTGCCCATGAAGGGGAAGTTCCACTGGAAGGCATTGCCGTCCTTGGCGATGGACAGACCGTAGCCCAGCGTGATCAGCGGGATCTTGTCCACGGGTGCTTTTTCGGTAAGCGCAAAGGTGATGCCGGTGGCCTGGGGGTCAAAGGCCGCCACATTGGGCTTGCTCTTCAGGCGTTCGTAACATTCCACGCCGCGGTCGGTGGCGTAGCCGGTTTCGCATTCTTCGTAGGTGATCTTCACGCCATTGATGCCGCCATCGCGCTCGTTGATCAGCTTCAGGTAGTCCTGCTTGCCGTTGGCCCATGGAATGCCGTTGGGGGCGTAGGCGCCGGTGCGGTAGGACAGCAGGGGGATGAACTGCTCATTGGCCTGGGCCGATGCGCTGCCGGCAAAACCGGCGCCTGCTGCAACCAGGGTGGCCGCCAGGGCCAGACGGGTGAACTTCATGGTTTGTCTCCTTGAATGGAATCGATCTAACGTCACCGAAAGCGCGCTGTGCGCGCACACACACCTTGCAAACTCAATCCGCATCAATGCGGGAAAGGCCAGACACGCATCTTTTGCTTGCCAATCGACCACAGCTTGGCCAGACCATGGGGCTCCACGATCAGGAACCACACGATCAGCCCGCCGAAGATGATGAATTCCGCGTGCGACACACCGGCCGTGGAGATCTCGAAGCCGAACAGACCGGCCACGGCAGGCAGTAGCAGGCTCAGGAAGATGGGCAGCACCACGATGAAGGCCGCACCAAAGAAGCTGCCCATGATGGAGCCCAGGCCGCCGATGATCACCATGAACAGCAGCTTGAAGGACACGTCCACCGAGAAGGCGGCGGGCTCCCAGGCCCCCAGGTGCACAAAGGCCCACAGCGCACCGGCCACGCCGATGATGAAGGAGCTGACGGCAAAGGCGCTGAGCTTGGCGTACATGGGGCGGATGCCGATCACGCTGGCGGCCACGTCCATGTCGCGGATGGCCATCCATTCGCGACCGATGGCGCCGCGCACCAGGTTCTTGGCCAGCAGCGCGATCACCACCAGCACTGCCAGGCAGAAGATGTATTTGGAGGTGGCCGATTCGATGGGCATGCCGAACACCTGCAGATTGCTCACCGACACCGAACCCGAGGGCGAGTCGTTGGTGAACCATTTGATGCGCAGGAACATCCAGTCACTGAAGAACTGCGCCGCCAGCGTGGCCACGGCCAGGTACAGGCCCTTGACCCGCAGGCTGGGCAGGCCGAACAGGATGCCGAAGAAGGTCGCGCACAGGCCGCCCAGGATCAGCGCCGGAATCAGCGGCATGCCGGGAATGCGGACGATGAAGTTGTAGGCGCCGTAGGCGCCCACGGCCATGAAGGCGCCCGAGCCCAGCGAGATCTGGCCGCAGTAGCCCACCAGGATGTTCACGCCCAGTGCGGCCAGCGACATGATGACCAGCGGAATCAGGATGGCGCGGTAGAAGTAGTCCGATGCAAACATCGGCACCACCAGGAAGGCCGCGGCGATCAGCAGCAGGATGGCCACCTTGTCCTGGCGGATGGTGAAGATCTGCTGGTCCGCCCGGTAGCTGGTCTTGAACTGACCGTTCTCACGATAGAACATGTGTGTCTCCTAATTGTTCTTGGGGTGGACTGGTCAGACGCGGTCGATGATCTTCTCGCCGAACAATCCCTGCGGACGGAACAGCAGGAACACCAGGGCCAGCACATAGGCAAACCAGATTTCGATACCGCCGCCCACATAGGGGCCCAGGTAGACCTCGGACAGCTTTTCGCCGACGCCGATGATCAGGCCGCCGATGATGGCGCCGGGGACCGAGGTCAGACCGCCCAGGATGACCACCGGCAGCGCACGCAGCGCCACGGTGGTCAGCGTGAACTGCACCCCCAGCTTGGAGCCCCAGATCATCCCGGCCACCAGGGCCACGATGCCGGCCACGCACCACACGATCACCCAGATGCGGTTCAGCGGAATGCCGATGGACTGGGCGGCCTGGTGGTCGTCGGCCACGGCGCGCAGGGCCCGGCCGGTGCTGGTCTTCTGGAAGAACACGGAGAGGGCAGCCACCAGGCAGGCGGCGATCACCGCAGCGATCACGTCTTCCTGGTTGACCATCACGCCGCCGTCAAACACCGAGTCCAGCAGGAACACCGGGTCCTTGGGCATGCCGATGTCGATCTTGTAGATCTCGCTGCCGAACAGCGTCTGGCCCACCCCTTCCATGAAGTAGGTGATGCCCAGCGTCGCCATCAGCAGGGTGGCGGCGTCCTGGTTCACCAGGTGGCGCAGCACCAGGCGCTCGATCACCCAGGCGCAGACGAACATGATCGCGGCGGCGATGATGAAGGCAGCGACGTTGGAGACGATCTTGTTCTCGATGCCGGTCCACTGCGGAATCCATTCCGCAAAGCGCGCCATCGCCAGCGCGGCGAACAGCACCATCGCGCCCTGGGCGAAGTTGAAGACGCCCGAGGCCTTGAAGATCAGCACGAAGCCGAGTGCCACCAGGGCGTAGAGCATGCCGGCCATCAGGCCGCCAAACAGGGTTTCCAGAAAGAATGCCATTGCGGGTCTCCCGTGTTCCGTGGTGTCAGTGGCTGGTGCCCAGATAGGCACGGATCACGTCTTCGTTGCTGCGCACTTCTTCGGGGGCGCCGTCACCGATCTTCTTGCCGTAGTCCAGCACCACCACGCGGTCGGAAATGTCCATCACCACGCCCATGTCGTGCTCGATCAGCACGATGGTGGTGCCGAACTCGTCGTTCACGTCCAGGATGAAGCGGCACATGTCCTGCTTCTCTTCCACGTTCATGCCGGCCATGGGCTCGTCCAGCAGCAGCACCTGAGGCTCCATGGCCAGGGCGCGGCCCAGGTCCACGCGCTTTTGCAGGCCATAGGGCAGCTGGCCCACCGGCGTCTTGCGGTAGGCCTGGATTTCCAGGAAGTCGATGATGTGTTCGACGAATTCGCGGTGGGCGATTTCTTCCTTCTCGGCCGGGCCGATGCGCAGCGCCTGCATCAGCAGATTGCTTTTGATCTTCAGGTTGCGGCCGGTCATGATGTTGTCGATCACGCTCATGCCCTTGAACAGCGCCAGGTTCTGGAAGGTGCGGGCCACGCCCATTTCCGCGACCTGGCGGCTGTTCATGTGGTCGAACTTGTGGCCCCGGAAGGTGATGGAGCCTTCCGAAGGGGTGTAGACCCCGTTGATGCAGTTGAGCATGGAGCTCTTGCCGGCGCCGTTGGGGCCGATGATGGAACGGATCTCGTGCTCGCGCACATTGAACGAGATGTCCGTCAGGGCCTTCACGCCACCGAAGCGCAGGCTGATGTTTTGGATGTCCAGGATGACATCGCCGATTTTTTTGTCTGTCATGGCTGCTTGCCTCGTTGCGGGTCAGGCGGCGGCGCGCGCGGCCGGGTAGGTCTTGACATCCAGGATCTGGAGCGTGGCGCTGACGCTGCCGGTGCGTCCGTCCTCGAACTTGACCAGGGTCTCGATGAACTGCTCCTTCTTGCCGCCATACAGCGCATCCACCAGCACGCCGTATTTGTCGGCGATGAAGTTGCGGCGGACCTTGCGGGTGCGGGTCAGCTCGTCATCGTCCGGGTCCAGTTCCTTGTGCAGCACCAGGAAGCGCGCGATCTGGGTGTCGGCCATGCCGGGCTCGGTGGCCAGATCGGCATTGACCTGGCCCAGGCATTCGGCCACCAGCTCCAGCACCTTGGGCTTGGAGGCCAGGTCCACATAGCCGCCGTAGGGGATGTTCTGGCGCTCGGCCCAGTTGCCAACGGCCTCGTAGTCGATGTTGATGAAGGCACAGACTTCGTCGCGGGCATTGCCGAAGCACACGGCTTCCTTGATGTGCGAGAAGAACTTGAGCTTGTTCTCGATGTAGTTGGGCGCAAACATGGCGCCGGTGTTCATCTTGCCCACATCCTTGGCGCGGTCGATGATGCGCAGGTGGCCGTCGGCATCCAGCACGCCGGCGTCGCCGGTGTGGAAGTAGCCGTTGTCATCGATCACCTCGGCGGTGGCGTCGGGGCGCTTGTAGTACTCCTTGAGCACCGACACGCCCTTGACCAGCACCTCGCCGTTGTCGGCGATCTTCAGCTCGATGCCGGGAGCGGCCTGGCCCACGGTGTTCAGCTTGACATGGCCGTTCTTCTGGATGCAGACATAGGCGCAGGTTTCGGTCTGGCCATACAGTTGCTTGAGGTTGATGCCGATGGAGCGGAAGAAGCGGAACAGGTCCGGGCCGATGGCTGCGCCGGCCGTGTAGGCCACGCGGATGCGCGACAGGCCCATCACATTGCGCAGCGGCCCGTAGATCAGCAGATCGCCCAGCTTGTACTTGATGCGGTCCAGTGCGCTCACGGGCTTGCCGTCCAGGATGTCGGCGCCCACGCGCTTGGCCAGCTGCATGCATTTTTCATACAGCCACTGCTTGCCCTTGGCCGCATCTTCCATGCGGATGGAGACCGAGGTCAGCATGCCCTCAAACACCCGGGGCGGGGCGAAGTAATAGGTGGGGCCCACCTCGCGCAGGTCGATGGTGACCGTGCTGCCGGATTCCGGGCAGTTGATGGTGAAGCCCGCCACCATCCACTGCGCCAGCGAGAACAGGTGGTCGCCCACCCAGGCCGGAGGCAGGTAGGACATCACATTGTCCGCAGGGTTCAGGCCGTCGACCTCCACCGCGCCGCGGGCCGAGCCGATGAAGCTGCTGTGCGTCTGACACACGCCCTTGGGTTTGCCGGTGGTGCCCGAGGTGTAGAGGATCACCGAGACGTCGGAGGCCTTCACCTGCTGCACCATGCTGTCCCAGACCCCGGGATGGGCCTGGTCCCAGGCGCGGCCCCGTTCCATCAGCTGGGCGGTGCTGATGAGGCCGGGCTGGTCGTACTTGCGCAGACCGCGGGGGTCGTCATAGATGATGTGGCGGATGCCGGGCACGGTCTCGCGCACTTCCAGCAGCTTGTCCACCTGTTCCTGGTTTTCGGCAAAGGCGAAGGCCACCTCTGCATCCTGCATGACGAAGGACATTTCCTGGGCCACGGCGTCCTGGTAGAGCGGAATGGGGACGCCGCCTATGCTTTGCACCGCCACAAAGCCCATGTACAGGTGGGGGCGGTTGTCGCTGATGAACGCCAGGTTCTGGCCCTTGGCCAGGCCCAGGTCGGCCAGACCGCAGGCCAGGGCGCGCACATCGCGAGCGACTTCGCCCCAGGTCCAGGTTTGCCAGATGCCGTACTCTTTCTCACGCAGGGCGGGCGCGTCGGGGCGCTCGGCGGCGTGCTTCAGGAGCAGATGCGGGAATGTGTTGCTCATTCCGGGTCCTCACAGGATGCTGGTTTCAGGCCGTTCCACCGGGCGCAAGCCCCATGGAGTGGTGGTGTTGCAGCGATGGTAGGAAGCGGTTTGACGCCGGGTTGTCTTTGCGATGACTTTCCGGGGGAAACTCCTTATCGGGAAAACACGCGCCGTCTGTCGGACGATCGCTGAAGTGCAGGCATATCGCCTTGCGGCACGTCACGGACGCTGGGCCAGCGGCGTAAATTTGTCGCCCGGAAGGCCGCTTTTGCACATTTGTCTGCCATGGCGCAAAGCCTGCTTACAAGCCTGGGGAAAACCCAATATTTTTGTAACCACAGATCGGGAGATGCTTGCAGCCATGAGTTCGCCACCGTCCCTCCACCAACGTCGCCGCGCCCCTTTGCCCCATGAACTGGACGAGATCCCCTGGCTGCGCCTGCTCCAGTCGCCCGAGCGCGAGCGGGCCATTGCCGATCTGCAGGTGGGCGAGGCCGAGGCCGGCGAGCTGATCTGTGCCGTCGGTCGTCCGGTCACCTACTGGTTCGGCCTGGTCGAAGGCCTGCTGAAGATGAGTGCCGACAACGCACAGGGCATGACCATGACCTTCACCGGCGTGCCCCCCGGTGGCTGGTTCGGCGAAGGCACGGCCCTCAAGCGCGAACCCTACCGTTACAACATCCAGGCCCTGCGCAAAAGCGTGGTGGCGGGCCTGCCCGTGGACACCTTCCATTGGCTGCTGGACCACTCCATTGGCTTCAACCGCTTTGTGATGAACCAGCTCAACGAGCGGCTGGGCCAGTTCATCGCGGCGCGGGAGATCGACCGCCTGAACAACCCTGAGGTGCGGGTGGCACGCAGTCTGGCCGCGCTGTTCAACCCCGTGCTGTACCCGGGCGTGGGGGTGGTGCTGCGCATCACCCAGCAGGAGCTGGCCTATCTGGTGGGTCTGTCGCGCCAGCGCGTCAACGAGGCCCTGGCGGCGCTGGAGGCCGAAGGCGTGATCCAGGTGGAGTACGGCGGGCTGCGGGTGCTGGACCTGGCGGGCCTGCGCGGGCGGGTGTTCGAGCCCGGCGGCAGCGCGGCAAAGCCCCGTGCTGCCGAGGTGCACAAGAGCCAGTCGAACGGCGGGGAATCGGCAGTGGCGCGACAATAGCGCCCCCATGTCCTCGACACCACCCAAATCCAACGATGCGGATAATTCCGCATCCCGGGCCACGCTGCGCGTGAAAGCCCCTGCCGCCGCGCCTGCCGCGGCGCCCGCTGCCCGCAAGCCCGGCCCCCGTGCCGGCGGCAAAGACTCCGGCGCGCCCCGTGGCGGTGCCGGCCGCCGTGACGACCGTCCCCGCCGGGATGACAGCCGCGGCGACCGCGAGGGCTATGCGCCCCGCGCAGACCGTGGCGACCGTTTTGAACGCAACGACCGTCCCAGCCGTCCCTACGCACCGCGTGACGGCCAAGGCGGCGGCCGCGACAGCCGTGGCGAAGGCGGCTTTGGCCGCCCGGACCGTCCCTACCAGCCGCGCGGCGAGCGCAGCGAAGGCTTCCGTGGCGACCGCGAGGGCTACGCACCCCGCGCTGACCGGGGAGATCGCGGCGGTGAGCCTGGCGACCGTTTCGAACGTTCAGACCGACCCAGCCGTCCCTACGCCCCGCGTGACGGGCAGGGTGGTGGCCGCGACAGCCGTGGTGAAGGCGGTTTTGGCCGCCCGGACCGTCCCTACCAGCCGCGCGGCGAGCGCAGCGAAGGCTTCCGTGGCGACCGTGAGGGCCATGCGCCCCGCGCCGACCGTGGCGATCGTTTCGAGCACAACGACCGTCCCAACCGCCCTTATGCCCTGCGTGACGGGCAAGGTGGTGGCCGCGACAGCCGTGGCGAAGGCGGCTTTGGCCGCCCGGACCGCCCCTACCAGCCGCGCGGCGAGCGCAGCGAAGGTTTCCGTGGCGACCGCGAGGGCCATGCCCCCCGCGGTGATCGTGGTGGTGAGCGTTTCGAGCGTTCGGACCGCCCCAGCCGCCCCTACGCCCCGCGCGACGGGCAAGGCGGTGGCCGTGACAGCCGTGGCGAAGGCGGCTTTGGCCGTCCGGACCGTCCCTACCAGCCCCGCGGCGAAGGCCCGCGTGGTGAGCGTGGCGGCGAGCGTTTCGAGCGTTCGGACCGCCCCAGCCGTCCCTACGCCCCGCGCGACGGGCAGGGCGGTGGCCGTGAAGGCTTTGCCCCCCGCGGCGATCGCCCGGAGCGCGGTGACCGCGAGCGCCGCCCCCAGCGTGACGACCGCGCTGCCCGCCCCGACCATCGCACCCGCGACGATTTCCGTGCCGAACGCCGTGCCGGCCCCCAGCCGGGCGAAGAGCGTTCCTACGGTGGCATCCGCACCTACCGCGCACCCGAAGCGCTGGGTGGCAAGGCCGCTCCGGTGAAGATCATCCGTCCCGAGCCCGTCGCGCCGCGCGAAGATGCGCGTCCCGGCGACGCCCGCATCAACAAGCGCATGGCCGAGATGGGCATGTGCTCGCGCCGCGAGGCCGATGAGTGGGTGGAAAACGGCTGGGTCAAGGTCAATGGCGTGGTGGCCGTGATGGGCCAGTTGGTGGTGCCCAGCGATCGCATCGAGATCGACCGCGCCGCCCAGGACCGCCAGGAGCAGCAGGTCACCATCCTGCTGCACAAGCCCATGGGCTATGTCAGCGGCCAGGCCGAAGACGGCCATGAGCCCGCCGTGGTGCTGATCAATCCCCAGACGCGCTGGAACCACGACACCAGCAAGACCCACTTCAACTTCAGCCAGCTCAAGGGCCTGGCGCCTTGCGGCCGTCTGGACATCGATTCCGTGGGCCTGCTGGTGCTGACCCAGGACGGCCGCGTGGCCCGCCAGATCATTGGCGAGGACTCCACCATGGACAAGGAGTACCTGGTGCGCGTGACCTATGGCGACCGGGAAGTGGACATCCAGTCCGTCTTCCCGCTCGACCAGCTGGCCCGCCTGCGCCACGGTCTGGAGCTGGACGGCGAGCCGCTGCAGCCCGCGCAGGTGGACTGGCAGAACCCCGAGCAGCTGCGTTTTGTGCTGACCGAAGGCAAGAAGCGCCAGATTCGCCGCATGTGCGAACAGGTGGGCCTGCACGTGGTGGGCCTGAAGCGCATCCGCATCGGCAAGGTGGTGCTGGGCAATCTGCCGGTGGGCCAGTGGCGCTACCTGGGTGCCAACGAGCAATTCTGATCCGGAAAAAGCGAGCGCCCTGGGCGCTCGCCCAGACGGACCGAAAAAAAGGAGCGCAAGGCGCTCCTTTTTTGTCCCCCATCGACGGCCAGGCCGCGCGGAGATGGATGCTCAATCGTCCTTGCCGTTGCTCAGCAGGGCCTTGTAGATGACCGCACCGACGATGGCGCCCCCGATGGGAGCCACCCAGAACAGCCACAGCTGGCTGACGGCGATGTCGGGGCCGAACACGGCCACGCCGGTGGAGCGGGCGGGGTTGACCGATGTGTTGGTCACGGGGATGGAGATCAGGTGGATCAGCGTCAGGCACAGGCCGATGGCCAGGCCGGCAAAGCCGGCGGCAGCGCGCTTGGCGGTGGCGCCCAGGATCACGATCAGGAAGATGGCGGTCATCACCACCTCGGTCACGATGGCTGCGGTAAGGTTATAGCCGCCGGGGGAGTGTTCGCCGTAGCCGTTGGTGGCAAAGCCTCCAATAGCCGCACCGGCCTTGCCGGTGGCAATCACAAACAGAATGCCGCCGCCCACAATGGCGCCCAGCACCTGCGAAATCACATAGCCCGGCAGTTCACCCCAGGAAAAGCGCCCGCCCACGGCCAGCCCCACGGAGACGGCCGGGTTGAAGTGCCCGCCCGAAATGGGACCCAGCGCATAGGCTCCGGTGACCACCGTCAGACCGAAGGCCAGCGCCACGCCGGCCAGGCCGATGCCCACCTCCGGAAATGCGGCGGCCAGTACGGCACTGCCGCAGCCACCCAGCGTGAGCCACAGGGTACCGATGAACTCGGCCGACCATTTCTTCAGATTGCTGTGCATGCGCATCCTCCATTTGCAGTTGCCACAAAAACGCCGGTCCATGCAGGTGGTTGCCGGTACTGGCGCGGATCATAGAAAGCGGCCGCTCATCGCGGGAGGGGACAACTGTCAAGAAACGTCCCCATCGTGGAAGCCCAGGCTAGCGCATGTCGGTGTCAGCGTGTAGCAGCCAGGCTCTTGAAACTGTGGCAGCAGGCCCTAAATGTGGCTGCGTCGTGGTCTATCGACACCAGGGCGTGGCGGTCATGCCACACTTGAGGGCTCGGTGGAGCCCCACCCCGATTTCGTATTTACCAGAAGAACCCCTATGAGCAAGCAAACCCATTCCTTCCAGGCTGAAGTGGCCCAGCTGCTGCACCTGGTCACGCATTCGCTGTACTCCAACCCCGAGATCTTCGTGCGTGAGCTGGTCTCCAACGCCTCGGACGCCTGCGACAAGCTGCGCTTCGAAGCGCTGAACGACAGCAGCCTGTACGGCGACCAGCCCAACCTGGAAGTGCGCATCGCCTTCGACGACAAGGCCAAGACGCTGACCATCACCGATACCGGCATCGGCATGAGCGCACAGGAAGCCATCGAGCACCTGGGCACCATCGCCAAGAGCGGTACCAAGGCCTTCATGGACAAGCTTTCGGGCGACCAGAAGACCGATTCCCAGCTGATCGGACAATTCGGCGTGGGCTTTTACTCCGGCTTCATCGTGGCCGACAAGATCACCGTGGAATCGCGCCGCGCCGGCCTGGCCGCCAGCGAAGGCGTGCGCTGGACCAGCTCCGGTACCGGCGACTTCGAAGTGGAGCAGATCACCCGCGAGCCGCGCGGCACCAGCGTGATCCTGCACCTGCGCGAAGACGCACGGGAATTCTTGAACGGCTGGAAGCTCAAGCAACTGATCACCAAGTACTCCGACCACATCAGCCTGCCCATCCTGATGGAAAAGGAAGAGTGGAAGGACGGCGAGAACGACCAACCCGGCGCCATGGTCAAGACCGGCGAATGGGAAGCCGTGAACAAGGCCAGCGCGCTGTGGACCCGTCCCAAGAAGGACATCACGGACGAGCAGTACGTCGAGTTCTACAAGGCCATCAGCCACGACTACGAAGCCCCGCTGACCTGGAGCCACAACCGCGTCGAAGGCAATACCGAGTACACGCAGCTGCTGTACATCCCGGCCAAGGCCCCGTTCGACCTGTACCAGCGCGACAAGCACGCCGGCATCAAGCTGTATGTGAAGCGGGTCTTCATCATGGACGACGCCGAAGCGCTGATGCCCCAGTACCTGCGCTTTGTGAAGGGCGTGATCGATTCGGCCGACCTACCCCTGAACGTGAGCCGCGAGCTGCTGCAGGAAAGCCGCGACGTGAAGCTGATCCGCGACGGCTCGGTCAAGCGCGTGCTGTCCATGCTGGAAGACCTGGCCCGCCACGACAAGCACGAAGCAGCGGCCGATGCCGAGGTGACCGATGTGGTCAGCGACGAAGACAAGGCCAAGGAAGGCAAGTACAGCCAGTTCTATGCCGAGTTCGGCGCCGTGCTGAAGGAAGGCCTGGGTGAGGACCATGCCAACAAGGACCGCATTGCCAAGCTGCTGCGCTTTGCCTCCACCACGCACGACGGTCTGTCCACTTCGCTGGCCGACTACAAGGCGCGCATGAAGGAAGGCCAGGAGGCCATCTACTACATCACCGCCGACACCCTGGCCGCCGCCAAGAACAGCCCGCAGCTGGAAGTCTTCAAGAAGAAGGGCATCGAAGTGCTCCTGATGACCGACCGCGTGGACGAATGGGCACTGAACTACGTGCAGGACTTTGACGGCACGCCGCTGCAGTCCGTGGCCAAGGGTGCCGTGGACCTGGGCAAGCTGCAGAACGAAGAAGAGAAGAAGGCGGCGGAAGAAGCCGCTGAAGCCTTCAAGCCGCTGCTGGCCAAGCTGAAGGAAGCGCTCAAGGACAAGGCTGAAGACGTGCGCGCCACCAGCCGTCTGGTGGACTCGCCCGCCTGCCTGGTGGTGCAGGACGGCGGCATGAGCCTGCAGATGGCCCGTTTGTTCAAGCAGGCCGGTCAGGCCATGCCGGAGAGCAAGCCGGTGCTGGAAGTGAACCCCGAACACCCGCTGATCAAGAAGCTGGACGGATCGGTGCATTTCCACGATCTGGCGCAGATCGTGTTCGATCAGGCGGTGCTGGCCGACGGCGGCATGCCGGAAGACCCGGCCGCCTATGTGAAGCGTGTGAACGCGCTGCTGGTCTGAGCCAGCGCTGAGCCTGCGGGCAGGCCGTCCGGTCGTCCGGTCTGCCCCGTGGATCCCCGACCCCGGCCCCTTGGGTGCCGGGGTTTTATTTTTTGGCGGGCTGTCCTAGCCCACCCGCGCCAGCCGGCGGTCCCACAGCACCACGGCCAGGGTGAGCAGACCCAGCGTGGCGCCGGCCAGGCTGGCGCCGCCCCAGCCGGCCTGCAGCCAGGCCCAGGCGCCCACGGCCGAGCCGCTGGCCGCCCCCACGAAGTAGGTGGTCATGTAGACCGCATTGATGCGCGAGCGTGCCTGCGGCTCCAGGGCATAGACCACGTTCTGGTTGCTGATGTGCAGCGCCTGCAGTGCGCCATCCACCACCAGAAAACCCAGCAGAAAGGCCCACAGGCTGTGACCGCCCTGCCACAGCAGGGTCCAGCCGAGCAGCATCAGCAGGCCGCCGGCCAGGGTGGTGGCCTGTTCCCGGCCCCGGTCGGCCATGCGGCCGGCCACATTGGCCATCAGGGCGCCGGCAATGCCGACGATGCCGATCAGGCCGATCTGTGTGTCGTTCAGCCTATAGGCCGGGCCGGCCAGCAGCAGGGCCATGGTGGAGAACAGCACGCTCACCGTGGCAAAGCCCAGCCCGCCAATCAGCGCCCGGCTGCGCAGGCGCGGGTGCTGGCGCCAGAGCTGGCCCAGCGACCGCAGCACGGCGCCATAGCCCAGCCGCACCACCACCGGGGCCCTGGGCAGGGCACGGGCCAGCAGCACGGTCATGGCCAGTGTGGCCACAGCGCCTACGCCGTACACCGCGTTCCAGCCGCCCAGGCCCGACAGCACACCGGCCACACTGCGCGCGGCCAGAATGCCGATCAGCAGGCCGCTCATGACCAGCCCCACGGCGCGGCCGCTGGTGCCCGGCGCGGCCAAGCTGGCCGCCATGGGCACCAGCACCTGGGCGGCCACGGAGAACAACCCCGTCATCCCCGTGCCCAGGGCCAGCAGCGCAAAGCTGTGGCTGGGGCCGCTGAGCCCGGACAGCGCCATGCCGGTGGCGGCCAGCACCATCAGGCTGAGCACCAGGCGCCGGCGCTCCAGCATGTCGCCCAAGGGAACGAGCAGCAGCAGGCCGAAGGCATACGACACCTGGGCCAGCGTGACGATGCTGGCGGCCTGGCCGTCATGCACGCCCAGTTCCTGGGCGATGGAGTGCAGCAGCGGCTGGTTGAAGTAATTGGCCCCCGCACACAGGCCGCAGGTGGCGGCCATCAGCACCAGGGTGCGGGTGGACAGGGGCGTGGGGGTCGTGGCGGCAGACACGGGGGCGGCGCTCACAACCACTCACAAAGGGCGCACGGCCGTGGCTTCCACCTCGATCAGCATGCCCGGCAGGGCCAGCTTGGGCACGGGAATCAGCGTGCAGGCCGGAAACGGCAGCGGCGGCTGGTGGGCCTCGCCCCAGTACCGGCGCAGCGCCTGTTGCCACAGGTGAAAGCGCTCCAGCGAATGGTCCACGATCAGCACCGTGAGCTTGGCGACATCGGCCATGTCCGCATGGGCGGCATGCAGGGCGGTCTGCACATTGGCCAGGGCCTGGTGGGCCTGGGCCGCAAAGTCGTCCGGCAGTTCGGCGGCCATGTTTTCGCCCCCCTGGCCGGAGACAAAGACCCAGCGCAGCGGCGATTCCACCCGTACCACATGGGTGTAGCCGTTGGGGGCGGCGTCATACAGCCCGGGGGGCTGCAGGTGCTGCAGGTGGCCGCTCTGGGAGGCGGGCAGGGCGGTGGGAGAGGAGGAGGACGGAGCAACAGCGGCAAGGGCCTGGGCCATGGAGGAGATTCCGAATCAAGAAGCGCGGGATGGGAGAGAGGGTGCCGTGGTGCCACACCAAAGCAGCACCCAAACAGGTTATATTCTTCAACCTCAAGTTCACTTGAGGTCAATAGCCTGGACCCATGCTTTGCAAGGCTTTTACGTACCGAAATCGACACATGCGAAAGGCTGTTAGCGATGTGGGAATCTACCGGCGCGCCGCGCCACCGCTGCGTGCAGCAGGCCGTGCCTGGCGAGAAGGCGGATGACAGCGGCACCGATGGCACGCTGCTGGCCGTGGGCGAGGTGGCCCGGCGCAGCGGCGTGCCGGTGTCCACGCTGCATTTCTACGAATCCAAGGGCCTGATCCACAGCGTGCGCACTGCCGGCAACCAGCGCCGCTATGCGCGGGTGGTGCTGCGGCGGGTGGCGGTGGTCAAGGTGGCGCAGCGCATGGGCGTGCCGCTGGCCGAGATTGCGGCGGCGCTGGACGCGCTGCCGCGTTGCACGCCCACCGCCCAGGACTGGCGGGCCTTGTCGGAACGCTGGCGCGGCGATCTGGATGACCGCATCCGCCAGCTGACGCAGCTGCGCGACCAGCTCGATGGCTGCATCGGCTGCGGCTGCCTGTCGCTGCAGGACTGCCCGCTGCGCAATGACAGCGACCAGCTGGCCCATGCCGGGCCGGGGCCACATTTCCGCTGAGTCCCCGCAGGGGGATCAGGCGGCAGCTGCCACGGCCATGGGCGGCAGGCGGTAGATGCGCCATAGCACCCACAGCGTGAGTGTGCCCATGGCGGCGCAGTACAGCGGCAGCGCGGTTTCCAGCCCCATGTGGTCGGCCATGCTGCCCAGTACCATGATGGGCAGCATGGAGCCGATGTAGCCAATCACCAGGTAGGTGGAAATCAGGCCGGAGCGGTTGCGGGCCTGTGCCACGCGGTTGACCAGCGACATGCCGCCGATGTTGCACAACCCGTGGCCCAGCGCCACGGTGAGCACGCACAGCACAAACAGCAGGCTGGAGCCCAGGTAGTTGTTGACCAGCAGGATCAGCATGCTGGCGGCCAGTGCACCCAACCCGGCCTGCGCGCACCAACGGCTGCTGCGGGCGCGGGACAGGAACTGAAACCCGGCGGACAGAAACAGAATCATGCCCAGTGCCAGCCCGGACACGGCCGGTCCATGCCAGGGGACCATGCGGGCCATGAAGCTGGGGGCCAGCGAGGCAAACAGGCTGAAGGCGCCAAAGGCCAGAAACACGCACATGCTGGCCAGCAGGTAGCGGCGGCGGTGCTCCGGTGCGGGCAGCGTGATCTGCGGCATCCAGCTGGGGGCCACCAGGGCGGGGTTGGGAGTGGGCACAGGCACCTGGTGGCGGATGCGGCCCAGCGCCACCACGGCCAGCACCCCCAGCAGCAGCGAAGGCACATAGGCCGTCAGCAAAGGCTGTGGCAGCCACTGCGCCACCACGCCGCCCAGCACCGGGCCCAGGCCAAAGCCGAAGGCAATGGTCAGGCTGGCCATGGCGGCGGCGCGCTGCAGATCGCCCTTGTTGTTGAGCTGGGTGAGCCCCAGCGAGGCCGAGGTGGTGATCATGCCGGAGGCCAGCCCGACCAGCACCCGCGCCACGGCAAAGCTGGCGTAGTTCCAGGCCAGCGCACTGAGCAGCGAGCCGGCCGTGACGATGACCAGCCCCCAGCGCAGCACGCGGACAAAGCCGTGCCGGTCCGACAGGCTGCCCAGGGTCAGCAGGCTGAGCATGGCGCCGGCCATGTACATGGCATAGACCAGGGTGATGTCACTGGTCTGCAGTTGCCACAGGGTTTGGTAGAGCGGGTAGAGCGGGCTGGCCAGGGCGGTGCCCATGACGCCCACGCACATGGAGAAGCACACCCAGGGATAGGGGGCCCATTTGATTTGCATGATCGGACAGTGAGTAAGGGAGGCGGCAGGTGCATTTCCATGGCCCTGCGCCGGGTATGGAGGCGGTCGGTCGGTGGAAGACCGCTGCCTGCATACAATTAAAAATGACTTTTCGGTCAATTTTGTGAATTCTAAGGAGAAAACCCGTGTCTGTGCCGCGCACTGCTGTCTGCAGCCCTGATGCCGTCCCGGAAAAGGACGGTGCGCCCGTGGCCGAGGCGGTGTGCCGCCGGCGCGGGCCCAGCCTGGACAAGACGGCACAGACGCAGCGCCAGATCACCGAAGCCGCGCTGGCCATTTTTCTGGAGCAGGGCATCACCCGCGCCACCATGGCGCAGATCGCGGCGCGGGCCGGCGTGGCCAAGGGCACGATCTACACCTACTACCCCTCCAAGGAGGCCTTGCTGCGCGGCGTGGTGCTGCAGGCCCTGGCGCAGTCGGCGGCCTACCAGCCGCTGTGCCGACGGCCGGGCGAAACCGCCCAGGCCTTGCTGCGCCGCAGTCTGCTGCCGACCATGGAGGCCATCGAGCGCAGCGACCGTGGGAGCCTGGCACGCCTGATACTGACCGAAGCCAAGCAGCACCCCGAACTGGCGCGGCTGTACAAGGAACTGGCATTCGACCCCTGGCAGCAGCATGTGCTGGGCATCTTGCAGCTGGCCTGTGAAGAAGGCGAGCTGCAGAGCCAGGCACCGGAAGACTATGCCCGCCTGCTGGCCAGTCCGTTCTGGATGGGGATGGTGCACAACGGCCTGCTGACGGACGACCCGCAGCAGCACGTGGCTATCGCGCCCTTGATGGAACAGCTGATTGCGTTACTGTTTGCCTCACCCCTGCCTTCTTCCTCCCAGCCTGTTCGGAGCCTGCCATGACACCCCACACCACCTTTGCCATTCGGGACGCACAGACGGCCAAGGCCCGGCCGCATGCGGGCCGTTCCCTGGCGGTTGTGCTGGGGCTGGCGGCGTTGTTGGCGGGCTGCGGCTCGGTGGGGGCTGGGGTGGGTGTGGGCATCCCGGTGGGGCCGGTGTCGCTGGGCGTCGGTCTGGGCAGCGGCGGCGTGAGTGCCGGGGTCGGCACCGGCTGGGGCCCGTTGGGCGTGGGGGTGGGAGTCAACCAGCGCGGTCAGGTGACGGGCAATGCCGGTGTGGGGCTGTCCACGGGCGTGGGTGGAGCGCGCGTGGGGGCCGGGGTCGGTACGTCGACCGTGCTGCATGACCCCGCCCGCGCGCCGGCACCGGCGGCTGCCACACCTGCCGGGGCGGCTACGGCGGAGCACACTGCACCGGCCGAGGCGCCGATGCAGTGGCGCGATTCCAGCGGGCAGGTGGTGCCCACCTGCCGCGTCGAAGGGCGCTGCTGAGCCGCTCGGGTCAGCGGGTGTCGGTCTGCAACTGGGCGTGCAGCTGGGCCAGGCCGCTGCGGGCACTGGATTGCAGCGCCGGCAGCAGCGCGATGGCCGATGGCAGATCGGTCGCATCGGCCAGTTGAGCGGCGAGCTGGCCCAGCCGCTCCAGCCCGAAGGTGGCGACGCTGCCGGCCACCAGGTGGCCCTGCTGGCGCAGCAGGGCGAGATCGCCCCGGGCCTGCTCCAGGGTGTCCAGGCGGTGTTCGAGGTCTGCGCTGAACTGTTGCACCAGGGGTGCCAGGCGCGCGCCCGGCACATGGCGGCGCAGGACTTCGACGGCCGCCGCAGCAAAGTCGGGGGCGGGCGCAACGCCGCAGGGCTGCAGCGCTTGCGGCGCCAGCGCGGAGGCACCAAGGCCCTGCTGCAAGGGCGTGGCGCTTTCCCCCAGCGTGCGTGCCAGGGTCTCCCACAGCGTGGCTTCCACAATGGGTTTGGCCACCAGGCCGTTCATGCCGACGTCCTGGCAGTGGCGCAGGTCTTCCGGGCGGGTGTGTGCCGTCATGGCCAGCACGGGCACATGGCGGTAGAGCGGGTGGGCACGCAGGCGGCGGCAGAAACTCCAGCCATCCAGCCGCGGCATCTGCAAGTCGATCAGGATCACGTCGTAGTGGTCCGAGGCATGCTGCAGCAGCCGCTCCCAGGCGAATTCGCCATCGCTGCTGCAGTCCAGCTGTGCCCCGCTGGGACGCAGAAAGCCCTGCAAGACCTCGAGGTTCAGGGCGTGGTCATCCACCAGCAGCATGCGCCGCCCCTGCAGTGCCGGAATGGAGGGCAAGGCCGAGGTGGCCGCTGCGGTGTCCGGGGCCATGGCCACCGCCAGGACCGTGGTGAACCAGAAGCAGCTGCCCTGGCCGGGGCGGCTGTGCAGGCCGGTCTTGCCATGCATCAGCTGTGCCAGCCGGTGCACGATGGCCAGGCCCAGGCCGGTGCCGCCAAAGCGCCGGGAGATGGAGGCATCCACCTGAAAGAATGGGCGGAACAGGTGCGCCGCATCGGCACGGCTCAGACCAGGGCCGGTGTCGGACACGCTCCAGCGCAGCAGCACCTTGGCAGTGGAGGCGGTCGGCAGGGCGGCCACCCGGATGCGGATGCGGCCCCGGGCCGTGAACTTGATGGCGTTGTGCACCAGGTTGAGCAGGGCCTGGGTGAGTCGGTACGGATCTCCGCAGAGCCAGGGCGGGACCTGGGGCGCGACCTTGCAGTCCAGCTGCAGGCCTTTGGCATGCAGGTCTTCCTGGCACATGCGGCGCACATCGTCGATCACCTGGTCCAGCGCGAACACCGTGTGCTCCAGCGTGACCCGGTGGGCGTCGAGCTTGGAGAAATCCAGCACGTCGTTGGCCAGGCTGCGCAGCAGCCGGCCGGCGCGGTCCAGGTTGTCCAGCTGCTGCTGCTGTGCCTGGGGCAGGGACGCGCGCTGCAGCAACTGGGTCATGCCCAGCATGGCATTCAGGGGGGTGCGGATCTCGTGGCTGATGGTGGCCAGAAAACGGGACTGCTCCAGCGCGGCGGTTTCCGCAGCCTGCTTGGCCTGGGCCAGCGCCAGGGACTGGTTCTTTTCCTGGGTGATGTCCAGCCAGCCGCCGTTGAACAGCACGCTGCCATCCGGCAGCCGCCGGGTGCTGGCCAGGATCTTGAACCAGGTGGCGCCGGGCAGCCGTGGCGGGGTCACCAGCAGGTCGTGCGTGACCGATTCCAGCGTGTGCACGCTGCGCATGAACTGCTCCCACAGCGCCGGTTCCTGGTGGGGGGTGAGCGCGTGGCGCACCACCGCTTCCCAGCGCGGCGTGACAAAGCGCAGGTCGCTGTGTCCCTCCCGCGTGAGGTGCAGCTGGAAGATGGCCACCGGCACCGCGCCGGTCAGCTCCAGCAACTGCTCGGAGAGCAGCTGCGAGGCCTGGGCCTGCAGCACCTGCGCCGACAGCATCTCGTTGTGGAGCATGCTGTCGCGAAAGCCCTGAAGTGTCATGGCCATGGTGCCCACTTCATCCTGGCGCTGCTGGGGCAGGGGAGGGAGGTGGTAGTCCCGCCGCAGCAGGCGCTGCATGCTGCGCGTCATCTGCGCAATCGGCTGGGAAATCCAGCGCACGGCGGAGGCCGCGGACAGGGCGCTGACCAGGCAGATGGCGGACACCACGGCCAGAATGATCAGCACGATGGCTTCCTGGCGGGCCACGCGCTGGGCTTTGCCCAGATCGGTGTAGAGCTTCTGGGTCAGGTACTGCAGCCGCTCGATGTCCTGGCGCAGGATGCGCATGGCGGGCGTGAAGTTGTATTCGATCAGTCCCTGGGTCAGATCGTGGTCGTCGGCCGATGCGGCATCCACCACGGCATGGCCCAGCAGGAACAGGCGCTGGGAGCGCTGGTCCAGAAACTCGATTTCCAGGGCCAGCTCCGGGGAACGGCGGGCAATGCTGCTGAGTTCGTGGCGCAGGTCCATCTGGATCTGCAGCAGCTGTTGGCGGATCTGCGACAGGTCGAACAGCTCCTGCGCGGCAGGGGCGCTCAGGATCTCGCGTGTGGCATCGCTGAGGTAGACCGCAATGGTGGCCAACTGCAGGGTGTTTTGGGTCTCCTGGTTCAGCCGCGTGTAGTAGCGCGCGTCCACCTTCTGCCAGAGCAGCATGGCGCTGATGGCAATCACGGCGGACAGCGTGCCCGTCAGGCCGACCAGGGCCGCCGTCTTGGTGGCCAGGGGCAGATTGGCCAGCCACCGGCCCAGGCGCTGGCCTGCCGACCACCGCATCTGCGCAGCGCGCTCTGGCAAGGCCATGGGATCCGGGGCTTTCATGCGGTGCGAAGGGGGGGGGGAAGGGTGGGGGCACCCCGGTGGCAGTACCGTGCGGGTGTACCGGCCGATTCTGCCGTGCTTACAGCCGTTCCAGGCGGTAGCCGGTGCCATAGACCATTTGCAGGGCGAACCGGCAGGGGTGTTGGAGGTCATGGCTGAGGCCCAACTGCAGCTTGCTGCGCAGCTGGGAGATGTGCGTGTCCAGCGAGCGGGTTTCCACCGCCGGCTTGCCTTGCCAGAACAGCTGGTGCAGTTGCTGGCGGGTGACCAGCTGGCCGGAGTGGCTGAACAGGTGCTGGGCGATGGCGTATTCCCGTCCCTTGAGGGCGACACGCTGGGCGCCGAATTCGACGTGGCGGCCATCCGGGTCGAAACGGTAGGGGCCGAACTGCGGCGTGTGCGGGCGGCCCGGGCGGTAGGAGCGGCGCAGCAAGGCCTGGACCCGGGCCATGAAGACCGGCAGCTGCAGCGGCTTGGACATGAAGTCGTCGGCACCGGCTTCCAGGGCCTGCACCAGGTCGCGCTCCTGCTGGCGCTGGGTGGCAAACAGGATGGGCAGCTGGGCGCCATAGTGCTGGCGTGCCGCCCGGACCAGCTCCGGGCCCTGCATGTCGGGCAGCAGCCAGTCCACCACCAGCATGCCCAGATCCGGGTTGCAGCCCGGCTCCAGGAAGGAATGGGCATCGGGGAAAAGGCGCACCTGGTGGCCCGCGTGTTCCAGTGCTGCCTGCAGCAGACACTGCATGCTGCTGTCGTCATCCACTATGGCTATCAGCATGGTGTCCTCGGATGGAAAGCCCAGAGCGTACCGCTGTCTGGGGAACGTTGAAACAAAATGTTTCAATATCCGCCATTCAAATCGCCAATGGTTCTTCTTCCATGGTCAGGACCTGGGACAGCAGGATAGAAGTTTGTTCCAGCCAGTAGGCTTCGGTTCCAAACCAGGGGAAGGCGCGGGGAAATGCCGGGTCCTGCCAGCGCTGGGCCAGCCAGGCGCTGTAGTGGATCAGGCGCAGCGTGCGCAGCGGCTCGATCAGGCGCAGTTCGCGCCGGTCGAAGTCGCGCAGCTGCTCATAGCCTTCCACCAGGGTGGACAGCTGTTGGCTGCGTTGGCGCCGGTCGCCGGACAGCAGCATCCACAGATCCTGCACGGCCGGGCCCATGCGGGCATCGTCCAGGTCCACGAAATGGGGGCCGCCCTGGCCGTTGTCGTCCACCGGCGTCCACAGGATGTTGCCGGGGTGGCAGTCGCCATGCAGGCGGATGGCGCGCACCGGGGTCTGCGCCAGTGCGTCGCGGGCCATGGCCAGTGCGGCCTCGCAGGCCGCCTGCCAGCGCGGCCGCACATGGGGCGGGATATCACCATGGGCCAGCAGCCATTGCAGCGGGGCGGCGCCCATCTGCTGGGCGTCCAGCGTCGGACGGTGGACAAAGTCCTGCTGGGCGCCGACGCTGTGCAGGCGGGCCAGAAAGCGGCCAATCCATTCCAGCGTGTCCCAGTCATCCAGCTCCGGCGTGCGCCCGCCGCGCCAGGGGCTGACGCTGAAGGCAAAGCCTGCATGCTGGTGCACGGTGCGGCCCTGCAGCTCCAGCGGGGCGACCACGGGGACTTCGGCCTGCACCAGCTGGCGCGAGAAGTCATGCTCCTCGGCGATCTGTGCCGCCGTCCAGCGCCCGGGCCGGTAGAACTTGGCCACGACTTTGCTGCCATCGTCCAGGCAGGCCTGGTAGACGCGGTTTTCGTAGGAGCCCAGGGCCTGCAGGCGGCCGTCGGGCCACAGTCCGGTGCCGGACAGGGCGTCCAGCACGCAGTCGGGCGTCAGCTGCGCATAGGGGTGGGTGGATTCGGTGGTGCTCATGCGGCCACATTGTCGTGTGCGTTCAGTGCCGCAAATGGCAGATGTTGTTTCACCAGGATGACGGTGCACGGGGCATCGCGGGCCACTCTCATGGGCACGGTGGCCACCAGGCGCTGCATCTGCAGGCCGTGTGTGGCGGCCCCCAGGATCATCAGCCCCACGTTGTTGCCTTCGGCATAGCGCACCAGGGCCTGGGCCACGTCGGTGGCTTCCAGCACGTGGTAGCTGACACCATGGCCGTGCAGGTCCAGCGGCTGTGCCCACTGCTTGAGGCGTGAGCGGTGCTGCCGGTGCAGCGTGGTTTCGCTGCGCTGGGCATCGGTGCTGCTGCTGGCCGAGGGGGAAATCACCGTCACCACGGCCAGCCGGGCGCCGGGGCGTATGCCCAGCGAACGGGCCACGGCCTGGCGCAGCGAGTACAGCGTGGCATCCGTCACGTCCTGGTGGGGGACGGCCACCATCAGGATGGGGCGTTCGCCGATCTGCTCGCTGGGCAAGGGGCTGGGTCGGTATTCCATGCCCGCCGCGCGCACCCAGCGCCGCAGCTTGGCACCCAGGGACAGGCCGTGCAGCCGCTGGCTGCGTTCGGTCAGCGGCACCTGTTCGGGGTGCTGCAGGTCAAAGGCCAGCTGGGCGGCCGTGGGGTAGCGCTGGGCGGCCTCGGGCTCCAGGCAGCGCAGGATGATTTCCTGCATCCATTCCGGCAGGTCGGGGCGCAGTGCGCGCGGCGGCTCGGGCGCCATCCACATGCGCTGGCGCAGGCCGCCGCTGGTGGCCGGGTTGCCAAAGGGCAGCTCGCCGGTGACCAGCTCGTACAGCATCACGCCGATGGCAAAGATGTCGCTGCGCAGGTCCCCGCGCACGCCCACGATCTGTTCGGGGGCCATCCAGGCGGGCGAGCCCACGGCCTTGCGCAGCTCTTCGGCCAGCAGGTCGGGGTAGTGGGCGTGGCAGGACAGGCCAAAGTCCAGCAGCACGGCGGCCCCGTCTTCCTTGATCAGCACGTTGCCGGGCTTCAGGTCCAGGTGGCAGCAATTCTGCTGGTGCAGGCTGTGGGCGGCCTGGGCCATGGCCGCCCCCAGCTGGGCCACCTGGTGCAGGCTGGGGCGCTCGGGCTGGTCCAGCCAGTGCTGCAGCGTGTGGCCGTGCACCTGCTCCATCACGATGTAGGGCAGGCGCAGCAGATCGCCGGCGGCCACAAAGTGGGGCACATGCGGGCCGGTCAGCACCGGGTGGATCTGCAGCTCGACCTCGAAGCTGACGATGTTCTCGGCCCCGTCCCCCGCCGTCATGCGCGGGATCTTCATCACCAGCGGAAAGCCGGGGCTGCTGGCGGCCTGGCGCGCACTGGCGTATTCCACGGCATAGATGTGGGCCATGCCGCCTGCGTGGATGCAGTCGAGGATGCGGAAACCGTCGACTTCGGTGCCGGGTGCGAGCTTTTTCATCGTCCCTCCTGCAGGCGCAGGGCAAATGCTTCGGGCAAGGGGGTGGCGCGCACCGCGCGGGCGGCGGCCTCGTGGTCGTAGGCCACGCGGTGGAACGTCAGGGTGAAGGCCATTTCGTCGAACAGCGCGTACATGGCACGGGTGTCGCCATCGCGGGGCTGTCCGCAGGAGCCGACGATGGCCAGCCACTGGCGGTAGGGTGGCACCGGCACGGGCACGCCGGGCTGGGGCGTGAAGCGCATGAGCTTGGCCGTCGGGGTCAGAAAGTACAGCGCCTGCTCATGCACATGGCCGCTGAAGACATAGCGGATATTGGGATCCAGCTGGGTGGCGGCGCTCATGCTGCGCTCGGCCGCCGCGCTGTTGTCCACGTAGTGCCAGCGCTGCGGGCCGTCGGCACTGGCATGCACCAGCAGCACCTGGCCGGCCTGGAAGGTCAGCGGCAGTGCGCCCAGAAGCTGGCGCTGCGCGGGGCTGAGCTGGTCGTGGGTCCACTGCGCGCCCTGGGCCCCTACATGGGTCACCTGTTCGGGCGGGTTCACGGCAATGGCATCGTGGTTGCCCTGCACGGCCCAGGCGCCTTGCGCCACTTCCTGCATCACCTGTTCCAGCACGGCCGCGGGTTCGCCGCCATAGCCCACCAGATCGCCCAGAAAGGCGACGCGCGTGGCGCCCTGGGCCCGCGCGTGCGCGAGGCAGGCCGTCAGGGCCTGGCGGTTGGCATGGACATCGGAGATCAGTGCGAGCTTCATGCCGCCCATCTTGGGCGCCCAAGCTGGCGGTGGGCTTGCAAGCGGTCTACGGGTTTGACCTAGGGGGCGGGCGCAACGGATCCAGGAGGCTGCTGTGTGAGGCGGGGCCTGCACTGGCACACTGCGGGCATGTCCGATGCTTTCCCTTTGTCCCAGCCCTGCGAAGACCGCGACTTTACGGACTGGCACCAGAACTGCCCCTGGTGCGCCGTGTGGGTGGTGTGGATTGCCTCCGAGGCCGTGGATGCCACCATCCAGGCGGCCCGCCACGCGCTGGGCGATGCGTTGCTGTCGCGCTATGCCCGCCAGCCCCACCTGACGGTGGCCTACCGCGGGCTGTGCGACGAAATGGCCCATGTGGCGGCCGAATTCGGCCCTGCCCAGCTGCAGGCCGATCTGGCGGCCCTGCAGGCGCTGGCCCAGCCGCCGTTTGCCGTCCAGCTGCAGGGCGTGGGCAGCTTCACCACCGTGCCCTATCTGGGTGTGGGGCAGGGTGCGGACATCCTGGCGCGCTTGCACGATGCGCTGGTGCCCTGGCCGCCGGCGCCGGGCTGGCATTACGTGCCGCATGTGACGCTGGGACATTACGCACGGGCCCTGCCGCTGCTGTGGGCCGTGGACCAGTTGCACACCGTGGGCGTGGGCCAGCCTCTGCTGCCGCTGGAGGTGCAGCAGCTGGCGCTGGTGCGCTATGCCAGCCATGACATTGCCGGCCCGCTGGTGCTGGAAGGGCTGTGGGATCTGCAGCAGCAGCGCTATCTGCCGCAGCCCGGTGCACTGTGGGGAGCAGGCTGAGGCGCCCATGAAAAAACCGGGCGCCAGGCCCGGTGGGGTTGCGGAGTGGCAGACACTCCATGCCCTTTGCTACGCACAGCCTCTGCGGCGCAGGACCGCAGAGGGGCGGCTCAAAACAATCTTCAGGCGATCTTCAGCGTCACGTCGATGTTGCCGCGCGTGGCGTTGGAGTAGGGGCAGACCTGGTGGGCAGTGTCCACCAGTTGCTGGGCCTGGGCCGAGTCCATGCCGGGCAGGTGGATGGTCATGCGCACGGCAATGCCATAGGCCTGGCCCACGGGGCCCAGGTCCACTTCGGCGTCCACGGCCAGGTCCTGGGGCAGTGCCAGTTTCTGGCGTGCCGCCACGGCCTTCATCGCGCCGATGAAGCAGGCGGAATAGCCCGCGGCAAACAGCTGCTCGGGGTTGGTGCCTTGGCCGGCACCGCCGGGGGAGGACAGGGCAATGTCCAGGCGGCCATCGTCGGTGCGCGAAGCGCCATCACGTCCGCCCGTGGTGTGGGCGTGGGCGGTGTAGAGAACTTTGTCGAGCTGTGCCATGGTGTCTTCCTATGCAAGAGTGTCCGGCAGTGCGGACGGGTGGAGGAAATCGTCTCTCTTCATTACCGGCGCGGCACCAGCTGCGCACGCAGGGCGTGGAGCTGGCCGGTGAGCGCCTGCAATTCGGGCAAGGTGCACTGCGTGCTCTGCAGCACGCAGGCGGGGATTTTTTCTGCCGCACTGCGCAGCGCGCGGCCGGCGTCGGTCAGCGCGATGCGCACGCGGCGCTCGTCCTGCGCATCGCGCAGGCGTGTCAGCAGGCCCGCCGATTCCAGCCGCTTGAGCAGCGGGGTCAGCGTGCCGGAGTCCAGGTACAGGCGTTCGCCCAGTTCCGACACCATGAGCTGGTCGCCTTCCCAGAGCACCAGCATGACGAGGTACTGCGGGTAGGTCAGGCCGATGTCTTCCAGCAAGGGCTTGTAGAGCTTGGTCATGGCCAGCGATGCCGAGTACAGCGCAAAGCAGACCTGGTTGTCCAGCTGCAGCAGTCGGGCACTGTCGGGGAGGAGGTCGGAGTCGGAACGCATGGGTAAATTATTGCCTGCAATTAAATTGTGTGCAATTTAATTGCGATGCCCATGCTGCCAGCAGGGCGGAATGCCGGCCACGCCACGCCACGCTGCGGCCGGCATGGCTGCGGCTAGGTTCCGGTGAACCGTGCCGGACGCTTTTCGATGAAGGAGCGCACGCCTTCGGCCGCGTCGTCGCTGTGGGCCAGGCGCTGCTGCACGGGGATGAAGTCCGCCACGGCCGCAGCCTGGCCCAGCTCGATGGCCTTGAGCACGTTCTGGCGCGTGGCCACCACGGCCTGCGGGGCCTGCTGGGCAATACGTTCGGCAATGCGCAGGGCTTCGGCCAGTTCCTGGCCGGCGGGCAGCACTTTCTGTACAAAGTTGCAGCGCAGGGCTTCGGCACTGTCGAACTCGTCCCCGGTCAGCAGGTGCAGCATGGCATTGCCCACCCCGGCACGTTCGGCCATGCGCAAGGTGGCACCGCCCGTGGGCATGATGCAGCGCTGCACTTCCAGCTGGGCAAAGCGGCAGTTGTCGGCCGCCACCACGATGTCGGCGCCCAGCATCAGCTCGATGCCCACGGTGAAGCAGATGCCCTTGACCGCGGCCACCATGGGCTTGGCGCGGCGGCGGTAGCCCACCAGGCCATAGTCGTGTGGCTCCACCAGCCCGGGCGGGATGGCTTTCTTGCCGCCCTTCAGATAGGCCGACATGATGGGCAGGTCCAGGCCGGCGGTGAAGTGCTCGCCAAAGGCGTGCAGCACGCCCACGCGCAGCGCCGGCTCGTCGTCCAGCCGGGTGTAGGCCTCGGCCAGCTGCTGGAACATGGCGGGCGTCCAGCCATTGCGTTTGGCCGGGCGGTTGATGCCGATCAGCAGCACATGGCCGCGCACTTCGCAGTGGATGCTGCCCTCGGGTGGGGGCGTCGGGGTTTCGATGGCAAGGGGCATGACAGGTCTCCTGCGCCGCACCTTAGGGTGCCCCACGGCCGGGCGCAGTCGCCCAGAAGACGAAAAGCCCGCGACCTGTCTCGCAGGTGTCGCGGGCTTGGCAGCGAAAACCGGCGGTGGCGCTGCGTCAGCGCACACCGGCCAGGGTCGCTTTAGTAGGTGTACACACCCTGGCCGGTCTTGCGGCCCAGGCGGCCGGCGGCCACCATTTCACGCAGCAGGTAGCTGGGGCGGTACTTGCTGTCGCCGAACTCTTCCAGGTAGACCTCCATCACGGCCAGGCACACGTCCAGACCGATCATGTCGGCCAGGGCCAGCGGGCCGATGGGCTGGTTGCAGCCCAGCTTCATGCCGGCGTCGATGTCTTCGGCGGAGGCCGTGCCTTCGCTCAGCACCTGGAAGGCTTCATTGATCATGGGCACCAGAATGCGGTTGACCACAAAGCCGGGGGCGTTCTTGACGGTGATGGGCGACTTGCCCAGCTTTTCCGACAGGGCCTTGACGGCGTCGTGCGTGGCGTCGCTGGTCTGCAGGCCGCGGATGATTTCCACCAGCGCCATCATGGGCACGGGGTTGAAGAAGTGCATGCCGATGAACTTGTCGGCGCGCTGGGTGACGGCACCCAGCTTGGTGATGGAGATCGACGAGGTGTTGGTGGCCACCAGCACGTCGTCATCCAGCAGCGCGTCCAGCTGCTTGAGGATCTTGACCTTCAGCTCGTAGTTTTCGGTCGCGGCTTCGATCACCAGCTGGGCGCCCTTGAGGTCGTCATAGCTGGTGGAGGTCTTGATCAGCGACAGGGCCTTTTCCTTGTCGGCGGCGGTGATCTTTTCCTTCTTGATCAGGCGGTCCAGGCTGCCGGACACGGTGGCCACGCCTTTTTGCACGGCGGCTTCGGAAATGTCCACCATCACCACGTTGATGCCCGACACGGCGCATGCCTGTGCGATGCCGTTGCCCATGGTGCCTGCACCCACGATGCCCACTGTCTGGATTGCCATATGAAAAGTCTCCTGAGAAAGAAAAAAAGCTCGGGCGAGATGGTATCGAAATTCCGTGGCATCCCCGTTAATGTGTAGCCCACTGTGCTGCTCGACAAGGCACGGATGGGACATATCCAATGCGAGACTACATCGTGATCGGGGGAGGGGCTGCGGGCTCGGTGCTGGCCGCGCGGCTGAGCGAGGAGCCTGGCACCCAGGTCTGCCTGCTGGAAGCGGGGCCGGAAGACGCCAGCCCGCTGCTGCGCTGCCCGGCAGGCCTGGCGCTGCTGCCCAAGACGGGGCAGTACAACTGGGGGTTCGCCACCACCCCGCAGTCCGGTCTGAACGGGCGGCGCGGTTACCAGCCCCGGGGCAAGGTGCTGGGCGGCTCCAGCGCGATCAACGCCATGATCTATATCCGGGGGCTGCCGTCCGATTTCGACTTCTGGGAGTCCGCAGGCAACCCGGGCTGGGGCTGGGATGACGTGCTGCCGTATTTTCTGCAGGCCGAAGGCAACAGCCGGGGCGCAGACTGCTGGCATGGCGCAGAGGGGCCGCTGCAGGTGAGCGATCTGCAGTCGCCCGACGCGCTGAGCCAGGCGTTTGTGCAGGCCGGCATGCAGGCGGGCTACCCGCGCAACACGGACTTCAATGGCCACAGCATGGAGGGCGTGGGCCTCTACCAGGTGTTCCAGCGCCAGGGCGCACGCTGCAGCGCCTACCAGGCCTATCTGGCGCCGCACCGCAGTCGCCCCAATCTGGAAGTGCGCACCGGCGCCCAGGTGTTGCGCATTCTGCTGGACGAAAACCGCCGCGCCTGCGGGGTGGAGGTGCTGTGCGGCGGCCGGCGCGAAACCCTGCACTGCCGGCGCGAGGTGCTGCTGTGCGCCGGCGCGCTGCAGTCGCCGCAGCTGCTGATGCTCTCCGGCATCGGCCCGGGGGCGCATCTGCACGCACTGGGCATGCCGGTGCAGGTGGACCTGCCCGGCGTGGGGGCGCACCTGCACGACCACCCGGATGTGACGGTGGTGCACAGCCTGCCGGGCACGGCGCTGGGCGTGGGGGTGTCGCTGCCCGGCCTGCAGCGCATTGCCCGGGGCGCATGGGAGTGGCGCCAGCACCGCACCGGCATGCTGACTAGCAATCTGGCGGAAGCGGGTGGCTTCATCCGCAGCCGGCCTGCAGAGCCGGAAGTGGACCTGCAGCTGCATTTCCTGCCCGGCAAGCAGGCTGACCATGGCCGGGGTCACCCCTGGGGGCATGGTTTCAGCTGCCATGTCTGTGTGCTGCAACCCGCCAGCCGGGGCCAGCTGCGGCTGGCCAGCCCGGACCCGATGGCGGCGCCGTTGATCGACCCGCAGTTTCTGTCCCATCCCGACGACATGGCGCGCCTGGTGCGCGGGGTACAGCGGGTGCGGGAGATACTGCGCCAGCCGGCGCTGGCGCAGCTGGGCGGACGGGAGATGGCGGAGCTGGACGCGGTGCAGGACGAGCGCGCCATCGCAGACTGGGTACGCAAGCGGGCCGATACCATCTACCATCCGGTGGGCACCTGCCGCATGGGGGTGGGTCCGCAGGATGTGGTGGACAGCCAGCTGCGCGTGCATGGCGTGCAGGGGCTGCGGGTGGTCGACGCCTCGGTGATGCCGCGCATCACCAGCGGCAACACCCAGGCCCCGACGGTGATGATTGCCGAGCGTGCCGCTGCGCTATTGCGCCATTTCGCCGCCGCGTGAAGCGCCGAGGTGAGCGCCTGCTTGGGGTGCAGGGCTGGCGGGGGTGGCCGGAATTGTTGCAGCGCAATAATTTATCGGGGTATAAAGCGTCATAGTCGTTTTGCGCAGCTTTGACTTGTGTCAAGCAGGGCGGAGTTGCTTTTGGTTTTCCGGGGCTTATTGCCGAGAATTGGTGCTTGTGCATCCATTTGTAAACCCGAGACACTGAGGCCATTTCATGGAGAACACCCCCTTCGCCGTGCCGGCGATCGATCCCAGCAAACAGCTTGATGACCAGGTGCAGGCGCAACTGAGCCGCCTGTGCATGGGCTTGTCGCCCATTGCCCTGGGGCTGGCGGCAGCCGACTGGGCCATGCACCTGGCGGCGTCGCCCGGCAAGCAGATGGCGCTGGCACACAAGGCGGTGGAACTGTCGCGCGAAGCGGTGCAGCGCAGCCTGACGCCCGCCAATCCCGAGACCCCGGAAAAAGACACCCGTTTCAAGGACTCCGCCTGGTCGCAGTGGCCGTACAGCGCGCTGAAGGAAGGTTTCAAGGCCAGCGATGCCTGGTGGCGCGAGGCCACCAAGGTCGACGGCATGACCCGCCACCACCGCCACATGGTGGATTTCTTTGCCCGCCAGGGCCTGGATGCGATGTCCCCGTCCAACTGGGCGGTGACCAATCCCGAGGTGCTGGCCAAGGCCCGCGAAACGCAGGGCGAAAGCCTGCGCAAGGGCTTTGAGCATTTCACCCAGGACCTGAAGGCCCTGCGCAAGGCCAAGGCCGATACGCCGGCCGAAGCGCTGGAGCCGCTGGAATTTGCCGTGGGCAAGGATGTGGCCTGCACGCCCGGCAAGGTGGTGTTCCGCAACCACCTGATCGAGCTGATCCAGTACCTGCCCACCACGGCCAAGGTGCAGGCCGAGCCGGTGCTCATCGTGCCGTCGTGCATCATGAAGTACTACATCCTGGACCTGTCGCCCGGCAACTCCATGGTCAAGTACCTGGTGGACCAGGGCCACACGGTGCTCATCGTCTCCTGGCGCAACCCCGATGCTTCGGACCGCGACCTGAAGATGCAGGACTACCTCTCCAGCGGTGTGCTGGCGGCGCTGGAAGCCACCAAGGCCCGCACCGGTGCGGCACGCGTGCACACCATGGGCTATTGCCTGGGCGGCACCTTCCTGGCCATCGTCGCGGCCACCCTGGGCCGCCTGGCGCGCAAGAAGCCCGGCGCCTGGAGCGCCAAGGAAAAAGCCCTGGTGCCTGCCGACCTGCCGGAGCTGGCCTCCGTCATGCTGCTGGCGGCGCAGACCGATTTCTCCGAACCCGGCGAGCTGGGGGTGTTCATCGACGACGACCAGCTGGAGAGCCTGCGCCGTTCCATGGCGGAAAAAGGCTATCTGTCGGGACGGCAGATGGGCGGCTCCTTCCAGTTCCTGGCCTCCAAGGACCTGGTCTGGTCGCGCAACACCAGCCGCTATCTGCTGGGCGAGGAAGACAGCAGCTTCGATCTGATGAGCTGGAATGCCGACCAGACCCGTCTGCCGGCGCGCATGCACACCGAGTACCTGACCTCGCTGTTCCTGAACAACGCGCTGGCCAACGGCCAGTACCGCTTTGCCGGGGCCACTGTGGCGCTGATGGACATCAGCGCGCCGATGATGGTGGTGGGAACCACGCGCGACCATGTCTCGCCCTGGAAGTCGGTCTACAAGATCCACCTGCAGACCGATACGCATGTGACCTTTGTGCTGGCCGCCGGCGGCCACAACGCGGGCATTGTGTCGGAGCCCGGCCGCCCGCGCCGCAGCTACCAGATCGCCAGCGTGGAAGACGGCCAGGGATGGATCGATCCCGACGACTGGGTGGCCCAGGCGCCGGTGATCCAGGGTTCCTGGTGGGAAGCCATGCACGCCTGGATCAGTGCCCGCTCCGGCGCGGCGATCCAACCTCCCGCCATTGCGGCGGAAAACGTGGTGTGTGATGCACCCGGTGACTATGTGATGGTGCGCTATGCAGACTGAAAACACGACAACCGAACTGGCCCTGCAGGAACATGTGGAGCGCCTGAGTGCCTCCATCGAGCGGCTGAACGCCCGCATTGCACGCCTGGCCACTGCGCTGGATGTGTCGCTGGACAAGGACAGCGAGGTGGAGCGGGTGCTGCAGCGCGAAACCAGTGCGCCCGGCGATACCCGCCAGCACCGCATGCGGGAAGAGCTGCGCGGCCTGCTGGTGCTGCGCTACGGCGTGACCACGCGCTTCACCCAGAAGCTGGGTGCGGAAGTGACGCGCGACCTCTTCATCTACGCCGAAGAAAAGCTGCTGCGCGAGGGCTTCCGCCCCGGCGCCGACGGCATCGATCTGCGCGCGCTCGAAGCAGAAGCGGCCTGATTCCCCATTTTTGATAGCGGCCTGCGCGCACTCAAGCGGCGTGCAAGGCGAAAAACCACCAAAGCGCCAGAGAGCGCTGCGGCCCCGCTTTACCCCGAAAGATCCTCTGACCATGACACAAGCGTCTTCCTCCTTCACTCTGCAAGGCAAAAAAGGCCTGATTCTGGGCATTGCCAACGACCACAGCATCGCCTGGGGGTGCGCCAAGATGGCCGTGCAGCAGGGCGCCCAGGTGGTGGCATCCTGCCTGAACGACAAGGCCCGCAAGTATGTGGAGCCGCTGACCCAGCCGCTGGGGATTGATCTGGTCAACTGCAATGTGGAAACCGAAGGCGAGCTGCAGGCCCTGGTGGACCATGCGGTCAAGACCATGGGGCAGATCGACTTCGTCATCCATTCCATCGCCTGGGCGCCCATGGAGGACCTGCACGGCGATGTGGTGGACAGCTCGCGCGAAGGCTTTGCCCGCGCCGTCAGCGTGTCCTGCCACTCGTTCGCCGAAGTGGCCAAGCTGTGCGCGCCGCACATGCCCAATGGCGGCAGCATGCTGTCCATGACCTACCTGGGCTCCGGCGAAGCCGTGCCCAACTACGGCCTGATGGGGCCGGTCAAGGCGGCGCTGGAATCGATGGTGCGCTACATGGCCATGGAGCTGGGGCCGCGGAACATCCGCGTGCATGCGGTGTCGCCCGGTCCCATTCTGACCCGTGCGGCCTCGGGCATTGCCGAGTTCGACAAGCTGATGCAGACCGCCATCGACAAGGCGCCGCTGCAGCGCCTGGTGACGCTGGAGGAAATTGCCAGCCTGTCGGCCTTTTTGTGCACCGACGCCGCGTCGGGCATGACCGGCCAGACGATCTATGTGGACGCCGGCGTCCACGCCATGGACTGAGCGCGTCCCCACCGCCAGCAGCGCGGGTGCCGCGCCGCCTTTTTCGTACAGTTTGACCGAGGTATCCCATGAACATGCAGAACCCGCACATCGACGAATGGATGGAAAACGTCACCTATGACGAGCTGAGCGTGGGCCAGAGCGCCCGCCTGGTGCGCACGGTGACGGTGGAGGACATCCAGGCCTTCGCTGCCGTCTCGGGCGACATCAACCCCGCTCACCTGAACGCCGAATACGCCGATGCCACCATGTTCCACGGCGTCATTGCCCACGGCATGCTCGGTGCGGCACTGATCTCGGCCCTGTTCGGCACGCAGTTCCCCGGCCCCGGCACCATCTACCTGGGCCAGGAGCTGAAGTTCACCAAGCCGGTGCGCATTGGCGATACGCTGACCGTGCTGGCCACGGTGACGGAAAAGGACGACGAGAAAAAGCGCATCGCCGTGGACTGCCAGGTCAGCAACCAGAAGGGCGAGGTGGTGCTCAAGGGCGTGGCCCGCCTGATGCCGCCCACGCAGAAGGTGCGTGTGCCCCGGGTCAACGCCCCCCAGATTCAGCTGTTCGACCCTGAAGCGCGTCAGAAGGCGCTGCTGGCCCGCACCGAAGGGCTGGACGCCGTGCGCTGCGCCGTGGTCCACCCCTGTGATGAAGGCTCGCTCAGCGGTGCCTTGGACGCGGCACAGCACGGCCTGATCGTGCCGGTGCTGATCGGCCCCGAAGGCCGTATCCGCCGCGTGGCCGAAGAAGCCGGCCTGAGCCTGGAAGGGGTGGAGATCCTGCATGTGGAGCACAGCCATGCGGCGGCCCAGCTGGCGGCCGAGATGGCCGCCAACAAGGACGTGGAAGTGCTGATGAAGGGCAGTCTGCACACCGACGAGCTGCTCAAGGCCGTGCTGGGTCAGCCTGCGCTGCGCACCGGACGCCGCCTGTCGCATGTCTTCCGCTTCGATGTGCCGCTGTATGCCAAGCCGCTGCTGATCACCGACGCGGCGATCAACATCCGCCCCACGCTGCCGGAGAAGGCGGACATCATCCAGAACGCCATCGACTTTGCCCGCATCATGGGCACGGAAGCGCCCAAGGTGGCGGTGCTGTCGGCCGTGGAAACCGTCACGCCGACCATTCCGTCCACCATCGACGCGGCGGCGCTGTGCAAGATGGCCGACCGGGGCCAGATCAAGGGCGGGCTGCTGGATGGCCCGCTGGCCTTCGACAACGCCATTTCACCTGAGGCCGTGCGCATCAAGGGGATTGACTCGGCCGTGGCCGGGCAGGCCGACATCCTGGCCGTACCGGACCTGGAAAGCGGCAACATGGTGGCCAAGCAGCTGGAGTACCTGGCCGGCGCTTCCGGCTCGGGCCTGGTGCTGGGCGCGCGCGTGCCTATTGCGTTGACCAGCCGTGCCGACGGCCCCACGGCCCGCGTGGCGTCTGCCGTGCTGGCCGTGCTGGCCGCGCACGACAGCCGCAAGAAGCAGGAAGCCGACGCGTGGAAGAGCGGACACTGAACCGCTGACTGATGGGGCCAAGCGGCCGCTGAGCCGCCGCCCGACCGCCATCCAAGGAGAAAACAATGGCCATTCTTGCCGTCAATGCCGGATCGTCCTCGCTGAAGTTCTCGCTGCACCCGCTGCAGGGCGGACAGGTGCAGCCCCATGTGCTCTCGGGCAACATCCAGGGGCTGGAGCCCGGCGGCACGCCGGCCATGGGGTGGACCTATCTGGGCAAAAAGCACCAGGAAGCCCTGGTGGTGCCTGCCGGCACCGCCCCTTTTGTTGCCGCACTAGAGAGCCTGCGCGCCCTGGTGCAGAAGCTCGAAGCCGCGCCCGACATCGAAGCGGTGGCCCACCGCGTGGTGCATGGCGGTGGCGTGTTCACCGAAAGCGTGCTGGTCACCAAGGAGGTGCTGGAACGCCTGGCCTGCTTCAATTCGCTGGCACCGCTGCACCAGCCGCACAATCTGGAAGGCATACGCCGCTTTCAGGCCGCCTTCCCGCAGTTGCCGCAGATTGCCTGTTTCGACACCGCCTTCCATGCCACCATGCCCGAGGTGGACTACGCCTTTGCCCTGCCCAAGGCGCTGCAGGAAGAAGGCGTGCGCCGCTATGGCTTTCACGGCCTGTCCTACCAGTACATCATGGGCATGTTGCTGGAGCACACCCTGCGCGGCCGTGGCCGCGTGGTGATGGCCCACCTGGGCAACGGTGCCAGCCTGTGCGCGGCGCTGGCCGGCTCCAGCGTGGCCACGACCATGGGCTTTTCGGCCCTGGACGGCTTGATGATGGGCACGCGCAGCGGCTCGCTGGATGCCGGGGTGCTGCTGTACCTGATGGAGCAGGGCTGGACCCATGCCCAGATGGAAAAGCTGCTCTACAAGCAAAGCGGCCTACTGGGGGTGTCCGGCATCTCGGCCGATATGCGCACGCTGCGCGCCAGCGACAGCCCGGATGCGGAACGTGCCATCCTGCAGTTCACCCACCGCGTGATCCGCGAAAGCGGTGCGCTGATGGCCTGCCTGGGCGGTCTGGATGTGCTGGCCTTTAGTGGCGGCATCGGCGAGAACGATGCGGTGCTGCGCGAGCAGGTCTGCAACCGCCTGGCCTGGACGGGGCTGCGCATCGATGAAGAGCGCAACCGCAATGCCGATGGCAAGGCGGCTTACGCCATCCATGCGCCCGACAGCCGCGTCGAAATCTGGGTCATTCCCACCGATGAAGGCCGTGTGGCGGCGCGCGAAGCGGCGCAGCTGCTGCAGACACTGAAGGCGGGTGGCCAGACCACGCCGTCGCTGGCACCGGCTTCCGTGGCCTGAAGCGGCATGCCCCACCGTGCGGAGGGGCCGCGGGGGCCCATGCGCGCCAGCGTGCGCAGCGGATGGCGCAGCACAGCGCCCGCTGCGCCGCCCGACGGGGAGGCCTGACAGCCTGGGCGCCAGGCGCCCGGTCCGGCAGGTTCTTGCTTACTGGAACGCCACTTCGTCGAAGCTGCGCAGCTTGCGGCTGTGCAGGCGTTGCGAGCCGCCCTGGCGCAGCAGTTCTACCGCGCGCATGCCGATGCGCAGATGCTGGTCCACACGCTCGCGGTAGAAGTGGTTGGCCATGCCCGGCAGCTTGATCTCGCCGTGCAGCGGCTTGTCGCTGACGCACAGCAAGGTGCCATAGGGCACGCGGAAGCGGAAGCCGTTGGCGGCGATGGTGGCGCTTTCCATGTCCAGCGCCACGGCGCGGCTCTGGCTGAAGCGGCGCTGGGGCAGGTTGTCGGGCAGCAGTTCCCAGTTGCGGTTGTCGGTGCTGGCCACGGTGCCGGTGCGCATGATGCGCTTGAGGTCGGGCCCTTCCATGGCCGTCACATCGGCCACGGCCTGCTGCAGCGCCTGCTGGATCTCGGCCAGGGCGGGAATCGGCACCCACAGCGGCAGTTCTTCGTCCAGCACATGGTCCTCGCGCACATAGGCGTGCGCCAGCACATAGTCGCCCAGCTCCTGGCTGTTGCGCAGGCCGGCACAGTGGCCCAGCATCATCCAGGCATGGGGGCGCAGCACGGCAATGTGGTCGGTGATGGTCTTGGCATTGGCCGGGCCCACGCCGATGTTGACCATGGTGATGCCGCTGTAGTCCTCGCGCACCAGGTGGTAGGCCGGCATTTGCGGCAGGCGGGGCGGTGCGGCACCCAGTTCGTCGATGGCCTGGGTTGGCAGCCCCGTCCGGCGGGTGACCACGTTGCCGGGCTCGATGAAGGCGATGTATTCGCTGTCTTCCTTGGCCATTTCGGCATGGCCCAGGCGGATGAATTCGTCGATGTAGAACTGGTAGTTGGTGAACAGCACAAAGTTCTGGAACCATTCCGGCGCGGTGCCGGTGTAGTGGCGCAGGCGGTGCAGCGAATAGTCCACGCGCGGCGCGGTGAACAGCGACAGCGGGAACGCCTGGCCCGGCTGGGAGCGCCAGGTGCCGTTGGCAATGCCGTCGTCCATGGCTTCCAGGTCGGGCAGGTCGAACACATCGCGCATCAGGATGCGACGTTCGGGGGACAGGCTGCCTTCCACATGGTCGTTGTCGGCGAACGAGAAATGGATGGGAATGGGCTGCTGGCTCAGCCCCACCTGGATGTCCACCCCATGGTTCTTGCGCAGCAGGCGGAACTGCTCCTGCAGGTAGCGCGCAAACAGGTCGGGGCGGGTGATGGTGGCGTCGTAGCGGCCCGGGCCCTCGACAAAGCCGTAGGCCAGCTTGGTGTCGGCGCGCGCCACGGTATGGGTTTCGATGCGCACCAGCGGGTAGTAGGCGTGCACCGGTGCGGAGAGCTGCTCTCCCGCGACAAAGCGGCGCATGGCATCGCGCAGGGTATCGACCTGCTCCTGGTAGAGCGCCTGGACGCAGGCCAGTGCAGCGAGCGGGTCGTCAAAACGGCGCATGCGCGCCGCAGAAGAAGTGTCTGGGGCAGGGTAGGGCATACCTTATTGTGCGACATTCGTGTGACAGCTGCGTGGCTGGGCTGGCGCAGCGGTGCGTGCCGACAACGGCCGTGTCCGCTGTCCGCATGGTCCACGGCAGGGCCGGCGGCGCGGCACAATGCAGCCGCCGACCTGCGCACGCAGGCCAGGCCATGGCCGGTCAGGGGACGGGTGCAGGCCGGATGGAGCAAGGAAGATACGGAAATGCTGAGCGTGGTACAGCGCGTCAAGACGGCGCGGGTGGAAGTGGACGGCCGGATCACCGGCCAGATTGAACAGGGCCTGCTGGCCCTGGTGTGCGCCGAACAGGGCGATACCGAGGCCGAGGCCGACAAGCTGCTGGCCAAGATGCTCAAGCTGCGCATCTTCCAGGACGATGCCGGCAAGATGAACAAAAGCCTGCAGGATGTGGGAGGCGGCCTGCTGGTGGTCAGCCAGTTCACCTTGGCGGCCGACACCAGGGGCGGCAACCGCCCCAGCTTCACCGGCGCGGCCGCTCCGGCCGAGGGTCAGCGCCTGTACGACTATTTCGTGGCACAGGCGCAAGGCAGCCACCCGGTGGTCCAGACCGGCATTTTTGCCGCCGACATGCAGGTGCACCTGGTCAACGACGGGCCGGTGACCATTCCGCTGCGCATAGCGCCGGCGGTGGCCGCAAACGGCCACTGAGCCGGGCCGCTGCCGGCGCTGGCGTACCCGGGCGGGGTGCCGGCTCACTGCATGGCGGCCCTGCACAAAGCCCGGGTGCCCGGGATAATCGCGGCATGAACACTTCCTCCAGCGCCGCCCAGGCCACCGCACCCACCGCTTTCTCGGCGCTGCCCCTGTCCCCCGAGATGCTCGCCAATCTGCAGCAGCTGGGCTATGCGCAGATGACGCCTATCCAGGCGGCCAGCCTGCCGCTGACACTGCAGGGCAAGGACCTGATTGCCCAGGCCAGCACCGGCAGCGGCAAGACCGCCGCCTTCGGTCTGCCCATGGTGGACCGCCTCAATCCGCGCTGGTTTGCCGTGCAGGCGCTGGTGCTGTGCCCCACGCGCGAACTGGCCGACCAGGTGGCCACCGAGGTGCGCCGCCTGGCCCGCGCCCAGGACAACATCAAGATCGTCACCGTCTATGGTGGCGTGCCGTCGCGCAACCAGATCGCCTCGCTGGAAAACGGGGCCCACATCGTCGTCGGTACGCCCGGCCGGGTGATGGATCTGATGGAGCGCGGCAAGCTCGACATCAGCAACCTCAAGACCCTGGTGCTGGACGAGGCCGACCGCATGCTGGACATGGGCTTCCTTGGCGATATCGAGACCGTGGTGCGCCAGTGCCCGGCCGATCGCCAGACGCTGCTGTTCTCGGCCACCTACCCGGACGGCATTGCCAGCCTGGCCACCCGCTTCATGCGCGACCCGCAGACCGTGAAGGTCGCCACCCAGCACAGTGCCAACAAGATCGTCCAGCGCTGGTACGAGGTGGATGCCAACGACAAGATCTACACGGTGCCCAAGCTGCTGGCGCATTTCCGCCCCGAGTCGAGCATTGCCTTCTGCAACACCAAGCAGCAATGCCGCGAGGTGGTGGCCGAGCTGCAGGCCCAGGGCTTCAGCGCACTGGCGCTGTTCGGGGAGCTGGAGCAGCGCGAGCGCGACGAGGTGCTGGTGCAGTTCGCCAACAAGAGCTGCAGCGTGCTGGTTGCGACCGACGTGGCGGCACGGGGCCTGGACATTGCCGATCTGTCTGCTGTCATCAATGTGGATGTGACCCCGGATCCCGAGGTGCACATCCACCGCATCGGCCGCACCGGCCGGGGCGACGCGGAAGGCCTGGCGCTGAATCTGGTGTCCATGGACGAAATGGGCAGCGTGGGCAAGATCGAGCAGCTGCAAGGCCGCGCTTCGGAGTTCTTCCCGCTGGAGGGGCTCACGCCGGCCGCCGGCGGTGAGCTGCTGCCGCCGATGGTGACCATCCAGATCATCGGCGGACGCAAGGAGAAGATCCGCGCTGGCGACGTGATGGGCGCCATGTGCGCCGACTTCGGTTACACCCGCGAGCAGATCGGCAAGATCAGCGTGAACGACTTTTCCACCTATGTGGCAGTTGACCGCCATATCGCCTCGGCGGCCTGCGCCAAGCTGAATGCGGGCAAGGTCAAGGGCAAGACGGTGAAGGCGCGCCTGCTCTGATCCCCTGGCCCCATGTGCTCTGGACCGCCTGGAGGCGGGTGGTGCGCGCAGGCCGGACGCAAAAAAGGCCTGGCAGCACGGCCAGGCCTGGGGGACACGGCAGGTGCTGCCGGATGGCTTATTTCAGCAGGCCTTGCACCTTGGCCAGTGCGGCCTGGCCGCACTTGTCGTCCAGGTGGCCGCCGGGGGCGCCGGCAATGCCCACGGCGCCGATGACTTCGTCACCGGCCTTGACGGGCAGGCCACCGCCCAACAGCAGGTAGCCCGGGATATGCACCAGATTGGCGGCACCGGGGTTCTTTTGTGCGCCTTCCATCATCGCCAGGGTGTTGTTCTTGGCGGATGCCGAGGTGAAGGCCTTGAGGCGGCTGCCTTCCAGCGTGTGGGGGCCGGCGTTGTCGGCACGCTGTACGGCACGCACGGTGCCGGCGCGGTCGACCACGGTGGCGGTGACGGCATAGCCATCGGCCGCGCAGGCGGCCACGCTCTGGGCCGCGATCTGGTTGGCCAGTTCCAGCGACATGTTTTTTTCCACGCGCACAGCCTGTGCATGGGAGGCGCTGGCGATCAGGCCCAGGCCCAGAACGAGTGCGGAAGAGAAGGTGCGGCGCATAGCAATTTTTCCTCAGTGAAAAGTGGCGCGCAGACAGTGCAGCGCTCGGTTGTCACTGTAAAAATTGCAGCAGCCAGGCGCCATTCGTGCGGCTACGCCCGGGCCTGCGTAGAACTACGGAGCGAGCGGCGTCGGCGGCTGCAGGCCGCGCACGCTACAGCTCCGTCAGCGGGGCATAGCGGCGAATCAGCCAGGCCAGCGAGGGTGCCTGCAGCTTGGCGAACAGATTGGCCCGGTGGGTTTCCACGGTGCGGGGCGACACATCCAGCGCACGGCCGATTTCCTTGTTGGTCAGTCCCTGCACGATCAGGGCCAGCACCTCGCGCTCCCGGGGCGACAGCTGGGCGTAGTGCTCCTGGGCCGCGCGGTCGGCCTGGGTCCGGGCGCGCAGGCGCACGTGCTGGCGTACCGCCGTCTGCAGGGCTTCCAGCAGCACTTCGTCATCGACGGGCTTTTCCAGGAATTCGGCCGCACCGCCCTTGAAGGCCCGCCGGCACATATCGACCGTGCCATGGCCGGTGAGCAGAATGACGGGCTGGTCTACCCCTTGCTCCATCAGCTGCGCCAGCAAGGCCAGCCCGCTGACGCCAGGCATGCGCACATCCAGCACGATGGCGCCGATGGACTGGCGGTCGAAGTGCGCGGCGAACAGCACTGGGTCGGCCCAGCTTTGCACCCGCAGGCCCACGGTGCTGATCAGCAGGGCCAGGCTGTCGCGCACGGCCTGGTCGTCGTCCACCAGGTGGATCAGTGGGGAGTGTTGGTGGTCACCGGATTCGGGCATGGAAGACATCAAGGGGTATCCGCGGCGCGGGTGGGCATGGCAGGCAGCTGCAGCTCGAAGCAGGCGCCGCACAAGGGGCCGCCGTCCGCCAGCCGCAGCTGGCCGCCCATGGATTCGGCCAGACCCTGGCTCAGCGTCAGCCCCAGGCCCAGACCCTGGGCGCGCGTGGTGGCAAAAGGGGTGAACAGGCGCTCGCGCAGCTCCGGGGCAATGCCGGGGCCGTTGTCCTGCACGGTCAGCAGCAGGTGCCGGCCCTGCGGGCGGTGTTGAATCAGCAGCTGCCGCTCGGCCGCGGGCACCTGCTCCATGGCCTGCAGGGCGTTCAGCAGCAGGTTGTGCAGGATTTGCTGCAGGGCAATCGGGTCGGCCTGGGCGGGCGGCAGGGGCGGCGTCGGCACCGGCGCCTGGCATTGCACCTGGCGCTGGCGCAGTTCGGGCTCCAGCAGGTGAAGGGCATCGGCCACGGCCTGTGGCAGCGGCACGGCCTGGGACTGCGTGGCGGTATCGGGCCGTTCCACCAGACGGCGCAGCCGACCGATCACGGCCGAGGCGCGCTTGGCCTGCTCGGCGGCCTGCTGCATGGCCTGGCGCGCGGCGTCCACATCCGGCTCGGCGTCGTCCAGCAGGCGGCGTGCGGCCTGGCTGTTGGAGAGGATGGCGGTCAGCGGCTGGTTCAGCTCATGGGCCATGCCGGCGGCCAGTTCGCCCAGGGTGTTGAGGCGCGCAATCTGGCCGTATTGCAGCAGCTGTTCGGCCCGCTGGCGGGCGGCGCGTTGCTGCCAGGCGGCCCGCAAGGCAGCCACTGCCAGTGCCCAGGCCAGTGCCCAGACCAGCATGCTGGGCCACGGCAGCAGGCGCGGGTGCAGCTTGTAGCGTTCATGCAGCTCCAGCACTTGGCTGGGGGAGGACAGGGTCTTGCTGACGGACAGGGCCCAGCCGGGCGCCTGGGCATCGTCCGCGCCGTGCTGCAGCACCAGGCTTTGCGCGCCTTGTGCCAGCCAGATGCGCACCGGGCTGTGGCTGGCGGGATAGGGCCATTCATCGGCGGGCACGGTGGCGTGCAAGTCCAGTTTCAGCGCGTAGCTGGCGGGCTGGCCGGCCTGGACCACAAACAGCTTGCCCTGGGCCAGGCGGCTGGCGTCCATCTGCGCATGGCCGCTGGCGGCGGACTGCTGCTCCAGCGCCTGCAGGTCCGCCGGCCAATGGGCCGGCCAGGGCTGGTCGTTGCGCCGCTGGGCCACGCCCAGCACCTGGGGGTACAGCGTGGAGAGCCCGCTGCTGCCGGCATTGGCCGCGGCATCGCCGGACAGGGCCGGCTGCAGCAGCGACAGCGTGGCCAGAATGGCATCGTGCTGCGCCAGCTGCTGGCTCAGCAGCCGGTGGGCCACGCGGGCATTGGTGGTGAAGGTTTCGTGCAGTTCCTGCAGGCGTTGCTGGGCCAGCCACGCGGCGCCGCCGCCTGCGGCGAGTGCCCAGGCCAGCAGCCATCCAAGCCATGGGCGCTTCCAGTTCATGGCGCGGATTGTGGCATCCGAAAGGATCCTCCGGCACCGGTGGGGGCGTCCATGCCCGCCGCGCCGCCGTGGCCCCGGGCGCGCGGATGCGGCCGGGTCAGCCCTTGGCGAAGAACAGGCCGGCCATCACCAGGCCGGTGGCCACAATGCCCCAGCGCAGCACGGGCGCAGGGATACGGCGCGCCACGCGGGCGCCGCCATAGCCGCCGGCGGTGGCCGCCACCATCATCAGCAGGGCCTGCGGCCATTCCACAATGCCGCCGACGGCGTAGATGGCCACGGCAATGGCCGTCAGCAGGGCGGAGACCACGTTCTTCATGCCGTTCATGGCGTTCAGCTGGGTCTGGCCCAGCAGGCCGAACAGGGCCAGCAGCAAGATGCCCAGGCCACCGTTGAAGTAGCCGCCGTAGATGGCCACGGCCAGCATGCCCAGGGCGGCCTTGCCGGCGGACGGGGCGGCGTGCGCCGCGTTTTTGCCGGCGGCCCAGGCGCGCAACTGCGGACCGAAGGCGAACAGGGCGGTGGCGGCCAGCAGCAGCCAGGGCACCACCTTGCGGAAGGTCGCATCGGGCGTGAACAGCAGCAGCGCGGCGCCGGCCGATCCGCCCAGCAGCGACAGTGCCACCACCTGCCGCATGGACAGACCGGGGGGCGGGGCCATGTCGTCCTTGAAGCCCCAGGCCCCGGCGGCGTAGCCGGGCAACAGGGCCACGGTTCCGGTGGCATTGGCCACCACGGGCGGCACGCCGGTGAAGACCAGAGCGGGCAAGGTCAGAAAGCTGCCGCCGCCTGCCACGGCGTTCAGCGCGCCGGCCACAAAAGCGGCGGCCAGCAAAAGTGCGATATGGCTCGCAGGGCCCAGGCCCAGAGCTTCCATGCAGTTGTCTCCCTATCGGTGTTGTTGTGCGGTCGGTGCTCCGGGGCGGTCTGCAGCCAGTACCCCGTGGCGCGATCTTAGGGGGAGGTGCGGCGCGGTTTGGCTCGGCTGCAGCAAAGCAGTTTTGCGCGAACCACTTAAAAGCTTATTTGGAAATAAAGAAGTTGTTAAATATTCTTTTGAGGAATAAAAAAGACTTCGCAGAATGCGGCTCCTGCCTTCAAGGAGTGTCCCGTGAACCTGCACCGCCATCTTTTCTGCACCGCCTGGGCCGCCTGCGCCATGGTGGCCGTGCCGCTGACTGCCCTGGCGCAGGGGCCGGACTACCCCGCCCGCGCGGTGAAGCTGCTGGTGGCGAACGGCCCGGGCAGTGCCCCGGACATCCTGGCACGCCAGGTGGGCCAGCAACTGTCCAAAGGCTGGAGCCAGCCGGTGCTGGTGGAGAACAAGGGTTCGGCCGGCGGTGTCTCGGCGGTCGATGCCGTGGTCAAGTCCGCGCCGGACGGCCACACCTTGCTGGTGGGCGGAGACGGAGCCATCACCATCATGCCCCACCTGCAGCAGCACCTGCCGTATGACGTCAAGCAGGATCTGGTGCCCATCATCAAGCTGGGCCAGGTCGATTTTGTGCTGGTGGCCCACCCGCGCCATGGTTTCAAGACCGTGCAGGACCTGGTGAAGGCCGCGAAAGCCAGGCCGGGCGGGTTGAACTACGCGTCGGCCGGTACGGGCAGCGCCCTGCACCTGTCGATGGAGCTGCTCAAGCAGCGCGCGGGCTTTTTTGCCACCCACATCCCCTACCGGGGCGGCCCACAGGGACTGCAGGATGTGCTGGCCGGGCAGGTGGATGCCATGTTCATTGCCGTGGCGCCGGCGCTGGCGCATATCCAGAGCGGCAAGCTGGTGGCGCTGGCCGTGTCGGGTGCGCAGCGCAATCCGCTGCTGCCCCAGGTGCCCACCGTGGGCGAGACCTATGCGGGCTACCAGTCGGCCACCTGGTTCGGCCTGTTCGCCCCCAAGGGCACGCCCCAGCCGGTGCTGCAACAGCTGGCGCGCGATGCCGGCCAGACCCTGGCCGATCCCCAGCTGCGCAGCCAGCTGGCCCAGCAAGGCATTCAGACCACCGGCGAGACGCAGCAGGCATTTGCCCGGCAGGTGCAGGGCGACTATGTGCGCTACGCACAGCTGGTGCAGGCGATCGGCTTGAAGCTGGAGTGAGCGGCGGCCAGGAGGAGGCCGCCCGAGGTTGTGTGGCGCGCAGCGCCGTGCCTACTTGGCGTACGGGTCGGCGTAGCCCAGCTCGGCCATGATGTCGGTCTCGTAGGCCTCCATCTCGTCGGCATCGGCCTCGCTGGTCTCGTGGTCCCAGCCCTGGGCGTGCAGCGTGCCGTGCACCAGCAGGTGGGCGTAATGCTCTTCCAGGGTCTTGTTCTGTTCCTGCGCCTCGCGCTCCACCACCGGGCCGCAGATCACCAGGTCGGCCATCACCGTGGGTTCCTGCTGGTAGTCGAAGGTCAGCACATTGGTGGCGTAGTCCTTGTGGCGGTACTCGCGGTTGAGCTGCTGGCCTTCTTCGGTGCCGACGATGCGCACCGTCATTTCGGCATCCACTGCCAGCGCATGGCGGATCCATTTCGTGACCAGACTGCGGGTCAGCAGGGCGCGGTGGGCGGCCAGGTTGTCGAACTTGCCAAACTGCAAGGAGAGTTCTAGTTGGTTGAGAGCCATATCAAATGTCCAGTGTGCGCGCTCCGTCCGGGCGCCTGGCGCCGCCCATGCCGTGGGGCAGACGCCCGGCAGCGCCGGATCGCCGCCAGGGCGGCCGGGTCGATTGAGGCCAGGGCGCGAAGCGGTGCGGGAGGTCAGCGGGCGCGGCCGGTCCCGTTGGCGTCGTAGGCGTCCACAATGCGCGCCACCAGCGGGTGGCGCACCACGTCGGCGCTGGTGAAGCGGTTGATGGAGATGCCCTTGACCCGCTTGAGCACGCGTTCGGCGTCGATCAGGCCGCTCATCGCCCCCTTGGGTAGGTCGATCTGGCTCACGTCGCCCGTCACCACGGCCTTGGCGCCAAAGCCGATGCGGGTGAGGAACATCTTCATCTGCTCGGGCGTGGTGTTCTGCGCCTCGTCCAGGATCACAAAGGCGTTGTTCAGCGTGCGCCCGCGCATGAAGGCCAGCGGCGCGATCTCCAGCGCATTGCGCTCGAAGGCCTTCTGCACCTTGTCGTAGCCCATCAGGTCGTACAGCGCGTCGTACAGCGGGCGCAGATAGGGGTCGACCTTCTGTGTCAGGTCACCGGGCAGAAAGCCCAGGCGCTCGCCGGCTTCCACAGCCGGACGGGTCAGCACAATGCGCTGCACGGCGCTGCGCTCCAGCGCGTCCACGGCGCAGGCCACGGCCAGGTAGGTCTTGCCAGTGCCGGCCGGGCCAATGCCGAAGGTGATGTCGTGCTTGCCGATGTTTTCCAGGTACATGGCCTGGTTGGGCGTGCGTGCGCGCAGGTCGGCGCGGCGGGTGGTCAGTTGCACGGCGGTGGCGTCGGGCTCCAGCATCTCGGCGTCGCCGGCCAGCATCAGCTGCAGCGTGTCGTCGGAGATGGGGGCGTCGGCCATTTCATACAGGGCCTGCAGCAGCTCCATGGCCTGCTGGGCCTTGGCCTTGGGGCCGTCCACCTTGAATTGCTCGTGGCGGTGGGCGATCTTGACCTGCAGCCCCACTTCGATGGTGCGCAGGTGGGCATCGGCCGGGCCGCAGAGATTGGCCAGGCGCAGGTTGTTGTGGGGTGTGAAGGTGTGGCGCAGTATCACGCGGATAATTCCATCCAATGTGCCGCTACCACAGCGGCGAAAGTAGCGGTAAAAGCAGCGGCTTAAGGAAACCAATGATAGGCAAACTGACGGGCACCCTGATCGAGAAGAACCCTCCCGAGGTTCTGCTGGACGTGCATGGCGTGGGCTATGAGGTCCAGGTGCCCATGAGCACGTTCTACAACCTGCCCGGGCTGGGCGAGAAAGTCAGCCTGTTGACGCACTTTATCGTGCGCGAGGATGCGCAGCTGCTGTATGGGTTTGCCACCCCGCAGGAGCGTCAGACTTTTCGCGAGCTGATCAAGGTCAGCGGCGTGGGGCCGCGCACCGCGCTGTCGGTGCTGTCGGGTATGGGGGCCGACGATCTGGCCCAGGCCGTGACGCTGCAGGAAGCCGGTCGCCTGGTCAAGGTGCCTGGCATCGGCAAGAAGACGGCAGAGCGCTTGCTGCTGGAGCTCAAGGGCAAGCTGGGCGACGCGATCGGCGGCAGCGGTGCGGCGGCCCAGATCAAGAGCGATGCCCAGGGGGACATCCTGCAGGCCCTGGTTGCGCTGGGCTATTCCGACAAGGAGGCCACCGCCAGCCTCAAGGCGCTGCCGGCCGATGTCGGTGTCTCCGAAGGCATCAAGCTGGCGCTCAAGGGCCTGACCAAGTAGGCACGGCTGCCCGGCCATGCCCGCCGTGGCGGGAGCGCCGAGGGGCGGCTGGGCTTATTTGCGGGCTGCGGCCTGCAGCTTTTCGACTGCGGCCCGGGTCTGCGCCACATGGGCCTCGGGGTCGGAGCCGATGTGCACGAACTTCACCTTGCCGTCCTGGCCGATCACGTAGGAGATGCGGTCGGCACGCGCCGGGTTCGCGGCGGCTGCGGCGTCGTAGGCCCGGATGGTCTGGGCCTGGGGATCGGAGGCCACGGCAAACTGGTCGCGGCAGGCTTCGGTGGAGAAGCGCTGCAGCGTGGCGATGTCGTCGTGCGACATGCCCACCACGGTGGCTCCCAGCGCGGCGAACCGGGGCGTGGCCTCGGCAAAGGCATGGGCCTCCAGCGTGCAGCCCTGGGTGAAGGCCTTGGGGAAGAAGTACAGCACCACCGGGCCTTTTTTCAGCGTGGCAGCCAGGTCGAACGTAAAAGGCTTGCCTGCCACGGCTGCGGGCGTGGTGAATGCGGGCGCGGCGTCGCCCACCTGGAGGGCCGCCTGGGCCTGGGCGGCGCACAGCAAGGCCAGTGCGGCCGCCGTCTTCAGCACGCGGGGAAAGGTCATGGCAGTTCCTGAAAAAGAGTGCAAAGGGGCTGCCAGCATGCCACGGCCGGCCACGCTGGCATAGCGCAGACCGCACGCCCTGCAGGGCGGCAGGGCCATGCAGTGACCCAATCCCGCCACGGCGGCGCAGGGTGGTGCAGACACGGCACAATCCCTATCATGACCATTGTTGTTGAAGATCTGGGCCCGGCATCGGAGCCTGCGCCGCGCATGGTGTCGGCGGGTGCTGTTTCCAAGAGCGAGGAGCAGCTGGAGCGCGCCCTGCGCCCCAAGATGCTCGAGGAGTACGTGGGCCAGCAAAAGGCGCGCGAGCAGCTGGAAATCTTCATCGGCGCGGCCCGCAAGCGCGGCGAGGCACTCGACCACGTGCTGTTGTTCGGACCGCCCGGCCTGGGCAAGACCACGCTGTCCCACATCATTGCGGCGGAGCTGGGGGTGAACCTGCGCCAGACCAGCGGTCCGGTGCTGGAAAAGCCCAAGGACCTGGCGGCCCTGCTGACCAACCTTGAAGCCAACGATGTGCTGTTCATCGACGAAATCCACCGGCTCAGCCCCGTGGTGGAAGAAATTCTCTACCCGGCACTGGAGGACTACCAGATCGACATCATGATCGGTGAAGGCCCGGCGGCGCGCAGCATCAAGCTGGACCTGCAGCCCTTCACGCTGGTGGGCGCGACCACGCGGGCCGGCATGCTGACCAACCCGCTGCGGGACCGCTTCGGCATCGTGGCGCGGCTGGAGTTCTATACGCCGGAGGAGCTGGCGCGCATCGTCACCCGCAGCGCCGGTCTGCTGGGCGCGCCCATTGATGTGCCGGGGGCACAGGAGATCGCCAACCGCTCACGCGGCACGCCGCGTATCGCCAACCGCCTGCTGCGCCGGGTGCGTGACTATGCCGAGGTCAAGGGCGACGGCAGCATCACCCAGGACATGGCGCGCAAGGCGCTGTCCATGCTGGATGTGGACCCACGCGGCTTTGACGTGATGGACCGCAAGCTGCTGGAAGCCGTGGTGCACCGCTTTGATGGTGGCCCGGTAGGGGTGGACAACATTGCCGCCAGCATCGGCGAGGATGCCGGCACCATCGAGGACGTGATCGAGCCCTATCTGATCCAGCAAGGCTATCTGCAGCGCACGCCACGCGGGCGCATTGCCACCAAGGCGGCCTACGCCCATCTGGGCCTGGTGCAGCCGCCGTCGGTGGCGGGCGGCTTGTTCGGCGACTGAGTGCTGGCGGGCGCTCGAGGGGGCTGCACTGGGCGCCCTCGGCGGCGGTGCCGGCCGGTGCCTCAGGCCTGCTGGCTGGTTTGCAGCATGCCGTGCACGATCAGCCACTGGGCGGCGTAGTAGGTGCCCAGCACCCCCAGCCCCGCCCAGGCCAGCGGGTGCACAAAGCGGTCGACGGCCAGCAGCGTGTCGCTGAGCATGAACAGCAGCGCCCCATAGGCCACGCAGCGCGCCGCGCGGCTGGCGCGCACCAGGGCTCGGCCCACGGCCTGCGCGGCCATCAGCGCGATCACCAGCACATAGGCGGCCACGGGCAGGCGCAGTTCCGCGGGCAGATGGTCCCACAGCATGCTGTAGACCCCGGCGGCCAGCAGCAGGCAGGCCGCCAGCGGGGTGCGCCGCGGCAGCCAGGGGGCATCCAGCGCAAACAGCCGGATGTAGCAGACATGGGCGCACAGGAACGCCACCAGACCGGGGATGAACAGCCCGTCCAGCATCAGGCAGACATCCCCCGCCAGGCTGAAGGCCAGGGCCGCCAGCAGCCAGTGGCGCGCCCGCAGCCGCCGGGCGCTGCGCGGGGCAAAACGCGGGGCACAGACCGCCAGCAGCGCCGCCACCATGGCCAGCGGCTTGAACAACCGGTGCAGCTCCACCCAGCCGGCCTGGGCCGTGAGCATGGCGCCAGCCCCCACCGCCAGCAGAACCCATTGCCAGACATGGATGCGGCCAGGGGGCATGAAGATGGTGCGCATGGTGGGCAAGGCAAGTGGCATTGGCCGCAGTGTGCCGCGCAACGGCGGGGGCGGCATGGGGTGCTTTCCCCGTGGTGCGCCGCTGCAACGCGTGCCGGCAGTCCGCACAGCTCGCTCGGTCCGCTCTCGGTGGGCGCGGGCATGAAAAAGGCTGCCGAAGCAGCCTGTGTGTGGCGCGGTCGCCTTCAGCTGTCGCTGCCCCGCGCTTCGATGGCGCGGTTGATGCCCAGGGCCGCCAGTGTGCAGATGGCGCCGGACAGCAGGTACAGGCCCACGGCCACCGGGCCGAAGCGCGAGGACAGGCCCAGCGCCACCAGCGGCGCAAAGGCGGCGCCCAGCAGCCAGGCCAGATCGGACGAGTAGGCTGCGCCCACATAGCGCAGGCGGCGGGAGAAATTGGCCGTCACGGTGCCGGAGGACTGGCCGTAGGACAGGCCCAGCAGCACAAAGCCCACCAGGATGAAGGTGTTCTGTCCGGCGCTGCCGCCATCCAGCAGGAAGGGGGCAGCAAAGCTGAACAGACCGATCAGCACCGCCATGGTGCCCAGGGTGTTGCGGCGGCCAAAGCGGTCGGCCAGCTTGCCCGACACCAGAATCCCCAGGCCGGCCAGCAGGCCGCCCAGCACCTGGGTCCAGAGGATGCTGGTGACGCTGTCTTCGCCGAACATGGTCATCCAGGACAGCGGGAACACCGTGACCAGGTGGAACAGAGCAAAGCTGGCCAGGGCCGCCAGGGCGCCGATCAGCACGTTGCGGCCTTCACCGCTGCGCGTCAGCTCGAAGGTGGGTACGGGCTCCAGTTCCAGCTTTTCCAGCAGGCGGGTGTAGGACTGGCCCACCACCAGCCGCAGGCGTGCGAACAGGGCGACCACGTTGATCGCGAAGGCCACGCAGAAGGGGTAGCGCCAGCCCCATTCCACAAACTCTTCGTGGCTCAGCGCCTTGTAGAGGTAGGCAAACAGTGCCGCTGCCACCACAAAGCCCAACGGGGCGCCCAGCTGGCCGATCATGGAATACCAGCCGCGCTTTTCGGGTGGGGCGCTCAGTGCCAGCAGCGACGGCAGGCCATCCCAGGAGCCGCCCAGGGCCAGCCCCTGCAGGATGCGGAACAGCACCAGCAAGGCGATGGCATAGCGGCCCAGGTCAACATAGCCGGGCAGCAGTGCCATGCCCACCGTGGCGGTTCCCAGCAGGAACAGCGAGATGGTCAGCTTGGTGGCACGGCCCCAGCGCTGCTGGATGACCATGGAGATGGCGGTGCCGATGGGGCGGGCGATGAAGGCCAGCGAGAACACGGCAAACGACGCCAGCATGCCGTTGAGCAGGGTGTAGTGGGGGAAGAACACGTGCGGGAACACCAGCACGCAGGCAATGCCGAAGACGAAGAAGTCGAAATACTCGGACGATCGGCCGATGATGACGCCGGCAGCGATTTCGCCGGGAGAAGCCTCTTCGTGCGTGTCGGCGTCGGACAGGTCTTCCGAGCCATGGAAACCGCCAGCAGGTGCGATGTTCGGATAAGCGAGGCCACTCATGAAACACACTCCTATGAGGTTGGTGTGCCTCCCTTCTACGCCCTTGGGCAGGGGCTCGCAATCGGATAAACGGCTTTTTAGGGGAAGTTCCCGATCTTGACGGCCATCAAGTGGCGACGGGCGGCAGCTGGAGGGCGGTCAAGACCCGGCTGTCAGCAGGGTTAGTGGCCAAAGTGCGCTGCCCCGGCGGAGGGTAAGGCGCGTCCTGGGGTTAGTGTGTAAGCGTTAACCCGTGCCGTTCAAGCAGAAAAAAATGCCGTGGAAACAAAGAGTTAAGGACTTTTTGCCGCGAGGGGCATAAAACGCCTAACTGATGTGCTTCGGCCTTGCAATGACCCAGCGCAGGGCTGCGGTGGACAAAATGTCCAATCGCAAAAAACCTTGATCGAAGTAAATTCGCAACGTCTTGTAATCCGCGCCGACATCCGTCTGTGCGTGTCTTTTTGCGTCTATAGCATGTTTCAATCCAAGGAAATCCGTGGGCCCGCGTGGCTCGCGGCGGCCGCCTTGATAGCCAGTCTGACTGGTTGCAGCAAGGCCGTCGTACTCAATCCCGCAGGTGACATCGCAGCCCAGCAGGGCCAGCTGGTGGTGACTGCCACCCTGCTGATGTTGATCATCATCGTGCCGGTGATTCTGTTGACGCTGTTGTTCGCCTGGAAGTATCGCCAGTCGAACACCGAAGCCGAATACGATCCCGAATGGCACCATTCCACGGCCCTGGAGCTGGTGATCTGGAGCGTTCCGCTCATCATCATCATCGCCCTGGGCGCGCTGACCTGGATCAGCACCCACAAGCTCGACCCCTACCGTCCGCTGGACCGTGTGTCTGAAACTAAGGCCTTGGCGCCCGAAATCAAGCCCCTGGAAGTGGAAGTGGTGGCCATGGACTGGAAGTGGCTGTTCTTCCTGCCCGAGCAAGGCATCGCCACGGTGAACGAGCTGGCTGCACCGGTGGATCGCCCGATCCGCTTCAAGCTGACCGCCACCTCCACCATGAATGCGTTCTATGTGCCTGACCTGGCCGGCATGATCTATGCCATGCCCGGCATGGAAACCCAGCTGAATGCGGTGATCAACAAGGAAGGCGTGTTCCACGGCTTGGCATCGCACTACAGCGGTGCCGGTTTTGCCGGCATGACCTTCAAGTTCCACGGTCTGAGCAACGAAGGCTTCGACGCCTGGGTTGCCAAGGCCAAGGCCGAAGGCCAGCCCCTGACCCGTGACGCCTACCTCGACCTGGCCAAGCCCAGCGAGCGGGATCCCGTGAAGCGCTTCTCCAGCGTGGAAGACGGCCTCTACAGCAAGGTGCTGAACCGTTGCGTGGAAGACGGAAAGATGTGCATGCACCACATGATGGCCATCGACGCTGCCGGCGGCGAAGCCTACATGAAGGCCGCAGGTCTGAACCTGCCCCAGGACGTGTGCACGGTCCAGAACGCTGACCGCGTGGTGGCCCTCCTGGACCAACGCGATCAACCGGGTGCTGTGGCACAGCAGTAAGCATTGACGGCGGTCTGGCCTGCGCCTGCGAGCGGGGCCGCCACTTAGCAAGAGACTCGATATGTCTGGAAATACAACCTTGCCCAACGATCCGCTCATCGGGCGGATCAGCTGGGACGCCGTACCGATGGCGCATGAGCCCATCGTGTTATGGACTTTCATCGCCGTGGTCCTGGGTGGCCTGGTGATGATGGCGGCACTGACCAAGTTCCGCCTCTGGGGCCCTCTGTGGCGCGACTGGATCTGCTCGATCGACCACAAGAAGATCGGCATCATGTACATGATCCTGGGTCTGGTCATGTTCCTGCGCGGCTTTGCCGACGCGGCCATGATGCGTCTGCAGCAGGCCATGGCCTTCGGCGACAACCTGGGCTACCTGCCTCCGCACCACTACGACCAGATCTTCACCGCCCACGGCGTGATCATGATCTTCTTCGTGGCCATGCCTTTTGTGACCGGCCTGATGAACTATCTGGTGCCGCTGCAAATCGGTGCGCGTGACGTGTCCTTCCCGTTCCTGAACAACTTCAGCTTCTGGATGACCACGGCCGGTGCCGTGCTGGTGATGATCTCCCTGTTCCTGGGCGAGTTCTCCACCTCGGGCTGGCTGGCACTGTCCAATCTGGGCAACCAGAGCGGAAGCACCGGTCTGGATTACTACATCTGGGCATTGCAGATTGCCGGTGTGGGTACGACGCTGTCGGGTATCAACCTGATCGTCACCATCATCAAGATGCGCGCCCCCGGCATGAACCTGATGAAGATGCCCGTCTTCGTCTGGACCTCGCTGTGCACCAACGCCCTGATCGTGGCGTCCTTCCCCATGCTGACCGCGGCCCTGGTGCTGATGTCGCTGGACCGTTACCTGGGTACCCACTTCTTCTCGAACGACTTCGGTGGCAACGCCATGTTGTACGTGAACCTGATCTGGATCTGGGGTCACCCTGAGGTGTACATCCTGGTGCTGCCGGCTTTCGGCGTGTTCTCGGAAATCGTGGCCACCTTCAGCAAGAAGCGTCTGTTCGGTTACACCTCCATGGTGTACGCGACGGTGTGTATCACCATCCTGTCCTACCTGGTGTGGCTGCACCACTTCTTCACCATGGGTTCGGGCGCCAGCGTGAACACGTTCTTCGGTATCACGACGATGATCATCTCGATCCCGACGGGCGCCAAGATCTTCAACTGGCTGTTCACCATGTACAAGGGCCGCATCAAGTTTGATCTGCCCATGATGTGGACCGTGGCCTTCATGTGCACCTTCGCCATCGGCGGCATGACCGGCGTGCTGCTGGCAGTGCCTCCGGCCGACTTCGTGCTGCACAACTCGCTGTTCCTGATCGCGCACTTCCACAACGTGATCATCGGCGGCGTGGTGTTTGCCGTGTTCGCCGCCATCAACTACTGGTATCCCAAAGCCTTCGGCTACAAGCTGGATGTGTTCTGGGGCAAGTGCTCGTTCTGGCTGTGGCTGGTGGGCTTCTGGGTGGCCTTCACGCCCCTGTACATCCTGGGCCTGATGGGTGTGACCCGCCGTGCCAACCACTTTGAAGATCCGTCGCTGCAGATCTGGTTCATCATCGCTGCGCTGGGCGCCGCCATGATCGCCGCCGGTATCGGCTGCTTCCTGATCCAGCTCGTCGTCAGCTTCTTCAAGCGCGACCAGCTGCGTGACGAGTCCGGCGACCCATGGGGTGGCCGTACGCTGGAGTGGGCCACTTCCTCGCCCCCTCCCCAGTACAACTTTGCCTTCACTCCCGTGGTGCACGACATCGATGCCTGGTGGGACATGAAGAAGCACAGCTACCAACGTCCGCTGACGGGCTTCCAGCCCATCCACATGCCCGCCAACACCGGCGCCGGCGTGGTGATCTCGGGCCTGTCGCTGGTATTGGGCTTTGCGCTGATCTGGCACATCTGGTGGCTGGCAGGCGTGTCGTTCGCAGCCGTGATCGTGGCTTCGATCATCCATACCTTCAACTACAAGCGTGACTTCTACATCCCGGCCGCCGAAGTGGTCGCCACGGAAGAAGCCCGCACTCTGCAGCTCGCTCGCCATGTCTGATATCCGTCATAACGCAGGCGCCGCAGGCGCCCTGGCTCCGCGGGAATACCACCTCGCGCACGAGCCCCATCCAGAGAACGGCACCTCGCTGGGCTTCTGGCTCTACCTGATGAGCGACTGTCTCATCTTCGCTGCCCTGTTCGCCACCTTTGGCGTGCTGGGTCGCAACTATGCCGCCGGCCCCACGGGCAAGGAACTGTTCGACCTGTCGCTGGTGGCCATCAACACGGCCTTCCTGCTGCTGTCGTCCATCACCTTCGGCTTTGCCATGCTGCAAAAGCAAAAGAAGAACGTCAGCGGCACGCTGACCTGGCTGGCCATCACCGGCGTGCTGGGTCTGTGCTTCCTGGGCGTGGAACTCTATGAGTTCCACCACCTGATCCACCAAGGTGCCACGCCCCAGCGCAGCGCCTTCCTGTCGTCGTTCTTCACGCTGGTGGGCACCCACGGCCTGCACGTGACCTTCGGCCTGATCTGGCTGGTCACGCTGATGATCCAGATCAGCAAGCACGGCCTGATCGAAGCCAATGTGCGTCGCATCAACTGCCTGTCGATGTTCTGGCACTTCTTGGACGTCGTCTGGATCGGTGTGTTCACCTTTGTGTATCTGATGGGGGTGCTGTAAATGAGCGCACACGACCTTCACGCCGGTCATGGCGACCATCATGACCACGATGATCTGCACGTCACCATGGGTGACTACGTCAAGGGCTTCATCCTGGCGGTGATCCTGACGGTGATTCCGTTCTACCTGGTGATGAGCGGTGCCATCGAGGATCGCGCCACCGGTCTGGTGGTGCTGGGTGCCTTTGCCATCGTTCAGGTGGTGGTGCACATGGTGTACTTCCTGCACATGAACGGCAAGATCCAGGGTGGCTGGACCATGCTGTCCACCGTCTTCACCGCGGTCTTCCTGGCCATCGCCGTGGCCGGTACGCTGTGGGTGATGTACCAGATGAACGCCCACATGATGCCGACGCACGAGAGCGCTCCGGCAGTCAGCCAGCCCGCCGCGGCGGAAACGGCTGCGCCTGCGGTGCAAGCGCCTGCCGCAAGCGAAGCGGCTGCACCGGCTCCTGCCGAGCAGCCTGCCCATGGTGCCCATGGCAGCAACTAATGACGGTTGAAACTTCGGGGGCGCGCAAGCGCACCCGCTCCACCTTCACGAAGGCGGTGCTCGCGTTAGCGGGCATCGCCCTTTTTATTTCCTTCCTCAGCCTGGGGACGTGGCAGGTGCAGCGGCGCGCATGGAAGCTCGATCTCATCGAGCGCATCGACCAGCGCGTACATGCCCAGCCGGTGGCCGTGCCGTCACCGGCCGACTGGCCCCGGGTCAGCAAGGAAACCCACGAATACCTGCCGGTGTCCGCGCAAGGCCAGTGGCTGGAAGGGCGCAGCGTGCTGACCCAGGCCGTGAGCGAGCTCGGTGCCGGCTTCTGGCTGCTGACGCCGCTGCAGCAGGCCGATGGCTCCCAGGTGCTGGTGAACCGCGGTTTCGTGCCGACCGCAGAGCGCAAGGCGTTTGCCGACCGCATTGCGGCCGCTGCCCCCGGTACCGCCGGTGCCGCCGCCGAGACGGTGGCCGTGACCGGCCTGCTGCGCCTGAGCGAGCCCAAGGGCGGCTTCATGCGCGAGAACGCTGCGGCCGAAGACCGCTGGCATTCGCGCGATGTGGCGGCCATTGCCGCTGCCAAGGGGTTGGCGCAGGCCGCGCCGTTCTTCATCGACCAGGGCCTGCCCGGCCAAGCCGTGGCCGAGAACCAGTGGCCCCGCCCCGGCATGACGGTGATCCAGTTCAGCAACACCCACGCGGTGTACGCGCTGACCTGGTACGGCCTGGCGCTGATGGTGCTGCTGGCCGCCTGGCTGGTGGTGCGCCATGAGCGCCGCGCGCGCGAGGACGCCGCTGCGTAAGAACGTGGGCTGCCTGCGGCTTTCTACCGTCCTGCCGAGGGGATTCCCAACGGCAGGGGTGGTGCCAAGGGCACAGGCAGCGCTTCTTTTTGAGGTACTGGCGCAATAGCCGTATGCACAGCGCCCCCACCCGGCGCAGGGACAACGGGGCGCGGCGCACCTGGGCACAATCATCGGGTGCTGTTTGCTGCCGAACCTTCCTCCTCCCGCGTTGAACGCAACACGGAACGCAAGAACCTGCGCCTGCTGATCCAGCTGCGCTGGCTGGCCGTGGTGGGGCAGGTCATCACCATCTCGCTGGTGCATTCGGGCATGGGCATTGCCCTGCCGCTGCTGCCGATGATGGCCGTGGTCTCGGCCCTGGCGCTGACCAATCTGGGCTATATGCTGTGGCTGCAGTGGCGCCCGGCCACCGTCACGCCCCGGGTGCTGTTCGGGGCCTTGCTGGCCGATGTGGTGGCCCTGGCGCTGCAGCTGTACCTGAGCGGGGGGGTGAACAACCCCTTCATCTATCTGTTCCTGCTGCAGGTCATTCTGGGCACGGTGTTGCTGCGCCCGCAGTACGCCTGGGCCATGGTGGGCATCACCGCCGTCTGTGTGGTGGCGCTGGCGTTCTGCTACCAGCCGCTGCCGGTGGTGCTGGGCGGGGGGCTGCCCAATCTGTACACCCTGGGCCTGCTGATCTGCTTTGCGCTGACCACCATCCTGATGGTGGTGTTCATCACCCAGGTGGTGTCCAACCTGCGCCAGCGCGACAGCCGCCTGGCCGACATGCGCCAGCGCGCCAGCGAGGAAGAGCACATTGTGCGCATGGGCCTGCTGGCCACCGGCGCGGCCCATGAGCTGGGCACGCCGCTGGCCACCATGTCGGTGATCCTGGGGGACTGGCAGCACATGCGCCAGGTGCGCGAGGATGCCGACATGATGGCCGATCTGGCCGAAATGCAGGAACAACTGCTGCGCTGCAAGGCCATCGTCAACGGCGTGCTGCTGTCGGCGGGCGAGACGCGGGCGGCCGGGCTGGAATCGACCACGCTGCTGCAGTTCCTGGAGCAACTGGTGGCGCGCTGGCGCCAGCACCACGAACCCGAGAAATTCTTCTTCACCCACCAGCTCGAACGCGATGTGCCCATCCTCTCGGATACCGCGCTGGAGCAGGTGATTTGCAATGTGCTGGACAATGCTTTCGAGGCATCGCCGCAGGAGGTGCACCTGCACCTGGAACGCAGCGACGACCAGCTGGAACTGGTGGTGCGCGACCTGGGCCCCGGCTTCACCGAGGCCATCCTGGCCAACCTGGGCAAACCCTACCAGTCCACCAAGCAAGGCCGTCCGGGCCGGGGCGTCGGGCTGTTCCTGGTGGTGAACGTGGTGCGCTCCCTGGGCGGCAGCGTGCAGGCCGGCAACCGCATGCACGGCGGTGCCGAGGTGCGCATCCGCCTGCCGCTGGCATCCATCACTCTGGAGAACGACCATGGACACCCCACGCCAATTGCTGCTGGTTGAAGACGATGCCGCCTTCGCCCGTACGCTGGCGCGCTCGTTCGAGCGGCGCGGCTACCAGGTGATCCAGGCCTCCAGCGCGGAAGAGGTGGCCGAGCTGCTGCAGGTGCACCGCCCGCAGTATGCGGTGATGGACCTGAAGCTGGCGGGCAATGCCTCGGGCCTGAGCTGCGTGCAGATGCTGCACCAGCACAACCCCGAGGCGCTGATCGTGGTGCTGACGGGCTTTGCCAGCATTGCCACCGCCGTCGAGGCCGTGAAGCTGGGTGCCTGCCACTACCTGGCCAAGCCGTCCAATACCGACGACATCGAAGCCGCGTTCGGCCGCCTGGAAGGCGATGCCGAGGTGGAGCTGACGGCGCGGGCCACCAGCATCAAGACGCTGGAGTGGGAGCATATCCACGAGACCCTGGCCGAGGTGGATTTCAACATCTCCGAAGCCGCACGCCGGCTGGGCATGCACCGCCGCACCCTCGCCCGCAAGCTGGAAAAACGCAGGGTGAGCTGAGGCTGCTGGCCTGCGCTTCGCAGCGCACAGCACAACAGCACAGATCGCCGTTGAGGCGATGCCGGTCTGCCCGGGTGGATCGGGCCCGCGCCGGGAGGTGTTGGCGGTTTGCCGCACAATCCCCCTGCCTGCGCGTTGGCCACCCCGGGACCGAGGCTGAAGCTGGCGACCCACAAAAAAGCCCGCTGCGGGTACAGCGGGCTGGGGTGTCTGTCGGGCGGAGACCTTTTTTCGGCGTGTCAGTACACCGTGCCCACCAGATAGTGGTCGATCAGCAGGGCGGCAAACACGCCGCTGAGGTGGATCAGCGAGAAGCGGAAGGTCTTGCGTGCCAGCGCGTCGGAATAGTTCATCCACAGGCGCAGCGCATACCAGCTGAAGCCCAGGCACAGCACGCTGGCCACGGCCAGGTAGAGCCAGCCGCTCATGCCGAAGATGACCGGCAGCAGGCAACCGGCAAACAGCACCAGCGTGTACAGCAGGATCTGCAGCTGGGTGTAGCGCGGGCCGTGGGTCACGGGCAGCATGGGCAGGCCGGACTTCTTGTAGTCTTCCACGCGGTACAGCGCCAGGGCCCAGAAGTGGGGCGGGGTCCACAGGAAGATGATCAGGAACAGGATCAGCGCTTCGGGGCCCACATCGCCGGTCATGGCGGCCCAGCCCAGCACGGGAGGCATGGCACCGGACGCGCCGCCGATCACGATGTTCTGGGGGGTGGCGGGCTTGAGCACCACGGTGTAGATCACCGCGTAGCCAATGAAGGTGGCCAATGTCAGCCACATGGTCAGCGTGTTGGTGAAGGCCAGCAGGATGGCCGCACCCACGGTGCACAGCAGGGCCGAGAAGGCCAGTGCCTGCTGCGGCGAGAGCTCGCCCTTGGCCGTGGGGCGCCAGCTGGTGCGCTTCATCCGCGCATCGATATGGCGTTCCACCAGGCAGTTGAAGGCGGCGGCCGCGCCGGCCACCAGCCAGATGCCGATGCAGGCCACGGCCATGTGCACCCACTGGGCGGCGGTGGGCAGGCCGGGGACGGCCAGCACCATGCCGATGAAGGCGCAGAACACGATCAGCTGCACCACGCGGGGCTTGGTCAGGGCGTAGAACTGGGTCCACCGCGACGGGGAGGTAAGGACTTCGGCATTCATGCGCGAGCTCTCCGGGCGCCTTGGGGCGCATGCAAAACAGAAACAGAAGGGGCGGTGCGGGTGGCGGCCAGCGACCAGGTCAGCACCAGCACCAGGGCGGCGGCGCCGCCGGTGTGCAGCACGGCGGCCACCAGGGGCCAGTCCAGCACCACGTTCGACAGGCCGGTGGCCACCTGCAGGGCCAGCAGGCCCAGCAGCCATTTGCGCTGCACGGCCAGCACGGGCTGCTGGCGCAGCTTCCAGGCCAGGGTCAGCAGGGCCACCACCACGGCGTAGGCCAGCAGGCGGTGGACGTAGTGGATGGCGGTCAACGCCTCGAAGTGGATGGGGTTGCCATTGGCCTGCAGGCCCAGCGGGCGCCACAGCTCGAACGCCTGGCTGAAGTCCATGGCCGGCCACCAGCTGCCCTGGCACTGCGGGAAGGTGGTGCAGGCCAGCACGGCGTAGTTGGTGCTCACCCAGCCGCCCAGGGCCGCTTGCAGAAACACCAGGGCCAGGCAGGCCATGGCGCCGTGGCGCAGGGCGGCTGGCAGCGGGGCGGGTGGGATGGCGTTGCCGAACTGCTGGTGGGCCACGGCCTGCACGCACAGCAGCATCAGCAGCACCGTGCCACCCAGCAGGTGCAGGGTGACGATGGCGGGGAAGAGCTTCATGGTCACCGTCAGCGCGCCGAATGCGCCCTGGAGGCAGACCCAGAACAGCGTGAACGAGGCCCAGGCCGGGTGCATGGCCCCGCGCAGCGGGCTGCGCAGGTGCTGGCGCCAGGCCAGCACGGTGAGGGCGATGATCAGCACGCCCACGCCGGTGGCCAGGTAGCGGTGGATCATTTCCACCCAGGCCTTGCCATGGGTGACCGGGCCGGTGGGCATGGCGGTCTGGGCGGCGGTGATTTCCGCGTGTGCGCCCAACGGGCTGGCGTTGCCGTAGCAGCCGGGCCAGTCGGGGCAGCCCAGGCCGGAGTCGGTCAGCCGGGTGAAGGCGCCGAACAGCACCAGATCGAAGGTGAGGAACAGCGTGAGCACCGCCAGCGCCTGCCAGCGGCGCTGGGCCCCGGCATGCCGGTTGCGGCGCCAGACCCACAGCAGGGGCACCAAGGCGATGAGGGTGCCGAGCAGCATCAACTCCAGCACGGGTGCCAGATCGTAGAGTGCCTGCTCGGTCATCAATGCTCCTTGCCTGATAGCTACAACTGCAGGTGGTTCAGACCTGCAGCACAAAATTCGCCCCAACCGGCCAGCGGTCCAGGGTGGCCGGTGAGGGCCGGGGGGGTGTCGCAGAGAAAGGTGGCATGCACCCATCATGGCGTGGGCCCGACAGGCTGTGTGCTGGGGGCAACCCCGCCACGGCCGCACCTTCTGGGACGAAGGTGGTGGCAACCCGGACACGGCAAAGCCGCACCATCCACGGCACGGCGGCACCAAAAAACTGCGCGTTGTTTGATGTGCCGCAATTTTACCGGGCTGCATTGGTGCTTGGTGTGGGCGTGGACAATCTGTCCACACCGGCGCCCTCGAAAAGGGACTCCACGGCGCGGTCCGGCGCATGCACCCTGGCCGCAACGGCCCATGCCGTGGCGGTGCGGCGGCGGTTCCTGTGACAGGTTGTCGAAGAGGGGTTGAAAAAATCTTTTCAACCCGGCGGTACGTCCATCCTTGGGGCGATGCGAGCAGCGTCGCACGGCATGCGCGGATTGAAAAAATCTTTGCAGTCTGCAGGAACGCCGCATACCGGGCGATGGTCTGGTGTTCCACTCACCGCCGGCTTCGTCGCGGTTGCGCGTGCCCGCAGCGCCAGGGTCAGCGCTTGCCCAGCGCGTCCTTGATCTTCTGGTCGGTCTTGTACTGGCTCAGCGCGTAGACGGCCCAGATGGCCGCAGGAATCCAGCCGATCACCGTGATCTGCAGGATCAGGCACAGCAGGCCGGAAAACGGACGGCCGATGGTGAAGAACACGGAGAAAGGCAGCAGCAGGGCCAGAAGCAGTCGCATGGCGTATTCAGTCGGGTCGAAGGGGCAAAGGGGCCGCAGGGTGCGGCCACCGCTGCGCATTATCGGCAGCGGCGGGGTGCGCCGCCGGCGCAAGGTCATCCCTGGGCGGTGTCCCAGGCGGTGCCCACCTGCGCGGCCTGCATGCAGGCGTAGAGCTGGGTGCCGCCATGGTTGGCGCCGGGCCAGACCTGGTAGCTGCAGTCCAGACCGCGCACGGCCGCCAGGGCCGCAGGCAGATCGGCTGTGTTGCCCAGGCCCAGCGCACGCGCTGCCTGGGCGGCGGCTTCGCGCTCGGGATTGGCCGGGTGGTTGGCAGGGCGGCGGCCGGCCAGCTCTTCGCTGCCCTGGCTCAGGTGCAGGCTCAGGGCGCCGGGCAGCGCCTGGCCCTGCTGGCCGTAGCGCGCAATGAAGCGCTGGCATTCCTGTACCACCACCCCATCGCCCCACCACAGCGAGGGGCTGGCTGCCACGTGGCGCTGGAACATGCCGGGGCGCGTGAGCAGGGCGTGTAGCGTGCACAGTCCGCCATAGGAATGGCCGACCAGGGTTTGCCGCTGGGGATGGAGGGGCAGGGCGGCGCGCAGCAGCGGTTGCAGCTGCTGGGCGATGAAGTCCAGGAACACATCGGCCCCGCCCTGGGCGCGGCCCTGGCTGTCGGGGCCCACGCCGTTGTACGGCAGGGTGTAGTCATAGGTGCGGGCGGTGCGGTCGTGCACCTCGCCGCTGTGCTCCGGCAGTGCATGGCCCAGGCCCACGACGACGGCGCTGCCGCTGCGCATTTCCGGTCCGCGGGCGCTGCGGTTGTGTACCAGCTGGGCGATGAAGGGGAACATCAGATTCCCGTCCAGCACATAGATCACCGGCCAGCCGCCAGCCGGTGCCGTGCCCTCCGGGACATACACCAGCACGCGGTGCTGGCGTGCCGCGTTGCTGCCCGGCAGCGGGGCGGCCGGCAGGTCGAAGCTGCGCACCCCCGGCATGGACCAGGGCTGCCAGTGTTGCGCGTTGGACGAAGGCGTCATGGATGCTGTCGATTCCGCCTGGGTGGCACAGCCCGCCAATGCCAGGGCCGGGGCGGCGAGGGCGCCGGTGAGCCAGTCACGGCGGGAAGGGGTATACGGGCTGGAGGCAGACAATTCAGACATGGAGAGCAATCACGGCAAGAGCGAAATACGGGCGCACGGCAGCAGATGCCGTGCATCCGCCGGAGTGTATTTGATATTCATTCGCAATAAGAGCGTGAGCGGCCGGCGATGGCGCTGCAGCTGGGGCGGCAGCGCGGCGGTAGGCCTCTGCAGCGGGCATGCCGTGTGCGCCAGCGACCATGGCGGCGCTGCCCGGACCCGTCGCCCAGGCGGTTGGCCGCCGCAGGCCGGGCGGGCATACTCAGGCGCTTGTGATGAGGAGTTTCCAAGCATGACCACTTTCACCCTGAGCAGTCCCGACATTCCCGCTGGCGGCAGCGTGCCCGCCCACTTCGAGGCCGATGTGTTTGGCTGCGGCGGTCGCAACGAATCGCCCGTGCTGCAGTGGACCGGTGCCCCGGCCGACGCCCAGAGCTTTGCCGTGACCGTGTACGACCCGGACGCACCCACCGGCAGCGGCTGGTGGCACTGGCTGGTGGTGGACCTGCCCGCAGGCACCAGCGAACTGTCGGCCAATGCCGGCGCCAAGGGCAGCAGCACCTTGCCCGCTGGCGCGCGCCAGATGCGCAACGACTACGGTGCCTTTGCCTGGGGCGGCATGTGCCCCCCGCCCGGTGACAAGCCGCACCGCTACATCTTCACCGTGCACGCGCTGTCGGTGCCCAAGCTGGACATCCCGGACGACGCCACGGCCGCGCTGACCGGTTTCATGGTCAACGCCACCACCATCGCCAAGGCGTCGTTCACCTCGACCTACGCCCGTCCGGCGTAAGGGATCGGTTCAGCCGCCCTGCACCGGGCGGCCCATGGCAGACAGCCGGGCTGGAGGATCCAGTCCGGCTGTTTTTTTGTGCGTAGTGCACGCCGGGTGGCGGCCGCTCGCGTTCAGCTGAAGACTTCGTCGCGGGCGCTGTCGGCCAGGTGGGAGACATCGCCCCAGCCGACCAGGCTCAGGCCGCCCGGGGTCCACAGCAGGCGGTTGATAGCGGCGTTGCCGAGTTCCCAGGTGCGCGGGGCCTGCAGGTCCTGGTGGGTGGCCAGGCGGTAGAGCACGTCCATCACGCCGCCGTGCGCCACCAGGGCAATCTGGCCGCCGGTGTGCTGGGCGGCCAGCCGCTCTACCGTGTGCTGGATGCGGCTTTTCAGCATGGCCAGCGATTCGCCCCCGCCATCGGGCACGAAGTCCGGGTCGCGCTTGCGCCAGCGCAGCGCCTGCTCGGGCTGCTCGGCCTCGATTTCCTTGAAGGTGCGGCCTTCGAAGCTGCCGAAGCAGCGTTCGCGCAGACCGCTGTCCAGCACCAGGGGCGCGCCGGTGGTGCCGGCCACGGCCTGGGCGGTGGTCTGGGCGCGGGCCAGGTCGCTGCTGTAGATGGCGTCCAGCCGTTCGCCCGCCAGTGCCTCGCCGGCGCGTGCCGCCTGCCACAGGCCGATGTCGTTGAGCGGAATGTCCAGGTGGCCCTGGATGCGGGCGTCCACGTTCCAGGCGGTTTCGCCGTGGCGGATGGCAATGATGCGGGTGGCTTGCATGCGGAAAAGCCCTGGCACACAGCAGGCTGCGCCGAGGCGGGAAAACCAAGGATCGGTGCGCACCCGCAAGGGCGGCCCGGCGTTCGGCCCATGGGCCTGTCAAACCATTGTCACGCAAAAGCGGCAGGGGGGCTGCGGTCGCGGTTTTGCTGCACTGCATGAGCGAGCGCCGTGTAGGGAAATAGCCCGCATGCAGACCTTTCCGCTAGCCTTGTCTGACATCTTTGGCGGCGCTGCCAGCCTTCGTGGCCTGCGATGCTGTCAGCCGGTGGTCAGCTTGCACGGACGGTACGGTAGCCAAGCCTGCTACAAATAAAAAAGCGTGCAGCGGCCTAGGGAAACTCCCAAAAGCTAACTACTAATTCGAATAAAAAACAAGATATAACATCATTCTGGTTATATGTTGCACTGGCCGGGTACGCATCTTGCTGCCGGCTGCATTCCCTCTCGACTGCCCGTTGCGGGCACTGACCTTTCTCGGAGACTTTCATGACCTTGAAGACCCTGGGCACTGCCCTGCTGGCCGCTGGCCTGTTGACTTCGGTGGGCCTGGCCCAAGCGGACACCGTGCGCTGGGCACGTTCGGCCGACGTGACCACGCTGGACCCCCATGTGTTCAACACCGGCACCAACTTCGTGCTGATGCACCAGATGTATGAAACCCTGGTGAACCGCAGCGCCGACGGCAAGCTGGAGCCCACGCTGGCGCTGTCGTGGAAGATGACCAGCGACCCCAGCGTGTGGGAGTTCAAGCTGCGCCCGAACGTGAAGTTCCATGACGGCACGCCGTTCACCGCCAAGGATGTGGTGTTCTCGCTGAACCGTGCACGGGGCCCGAATGCGCAGGTGAAGTCGCTGCTGGCTTCGGTCGAAGACATCAAGGCCGTGGACGACCTGACGGTGCACGTGAAGACCAAGGGCCCGAACCTGATCTTCCCGAACAACCTGACCAATCTGTTCATCATGAGCGAGAAGTGGTCCAAGGACAACGGCGCCGTGGATACGCAGGACGCCACCAGCAAGACCGAAAACGGTGCCACGCGCGCCGTCAACGGCACCGGCCCCTATGTGCTGGCCAGCCGCGAAGTCGATTCCAAGACGGTGATGAAGCTCAACCCCAACTACTGGGGCAAGGGCAAGGCCCCGCTGCAGGTGACCGAGCTGGTCTATCTGCCCATCAAGTCGCCCGCCACCCGTGTGGCCGCGCTGCTGTCGGGTGAAGTCGACTTTGCCCAGGACATTCCTGCGCAGGACGTGGCACGCCTGAAGCAGGACAGCAAGCTGCGCATCAACGAAGGTCCGGAAAACCGTTCCATCTTCCTGGGCCTGAATGTGGGTGCGCCCGAGCTCAAGAGCAGCAATGTGAAGGGCAAGAACCCGTTTGCCGACCCCAAGGTGCGCCAGGCGGTGGAGCTGGCCATCGACCGCGACGCCATCAAGCGCTCGGTGATGCGCGGCCTGTCCATCCCTTCGGGCGTGATGGCGCCGTCGTTCGTGAATGGCTATGAAAAGGCCATGGCCGCCTATCCCAAGGCGGATGTGGCCAAGGCCAAGGCCCTGCTGGCCGAAGCCGGCTACCCCAACGGCTTTACCGTCACGCTGCACACCCCCAACGACCGCTATGTGAACGATGAAGCCATCAGCACGGCCGTGGCCGGCTTCCTGGGCCGCATCGGCATCAAGACCGAAGTCTCGGCCCGTCCCATCGCCATGCACAGTGTGGGCATCGTGAAGGCGGAAAGCGACTTCTACCTGTACGGCTGGGGCGTTCCCACCTATGACTCGGCCTACATCTTCGACTTCCTGGTCGCCACCCGCGGCAAGGAAGGCCGTGGCGCCCAGAATGCCACGCACTACAGCAATGCCGAGCTGGACAACAAGATCATCTCGCTCTCGTCCGAAAGCGACAAGGCCAGGCGCGATGCCACGATCAAGCAGATCTGGGACGTGGTGCAGAAGGAGCGTTTCTACATTCCGCTGCATGACCAGGTGATCCACTTCGCGTCGGTCAAGAAGATCAACGTGCCGGTGCACCCTGACAACGTGCTGCACTTCAAAGACGTCAAGTTCGTGAAGTAAAAGTCTATGCTGGTCCATCTGCTGCGCAGGCTGGGCCAGTCAGTCTTGGTACTGCTGGCCGTCTCCTTTATTTCCTTCATGGTGTTCCGCCACATCGGCGATCCCACCATCAGCCTGCTGGGCGAGGACGCAACGCTCGAAGAGCGCGAAGCGCTCACCGAAGAGCTGGGTTTCAACAAGTCCGTTCCCCTGCAGTACCTGCACTATGTGGGCAAGGTGCTGCAGGGCGATCTGGGCATTTCCTACCGGCTCAAGCGGCCGGTGGCCGACATCATTGCCGAGCGTCTGCCCGCCACGCTGGAGCTGGCGTTGACCGCGGCGGTCTTTGCGCTGCTCATCGGTGTGGTGCTGGGGGTGTACACCGCGCTGCGGCGTGAAGGCTTTTTCAGCCGCGCCATCATGACGGTGTCGCTGGTGGGGGTGTCGCTGCCCACCTTCCTGATCGGCATCGGCCTGATCTACCTGTTTGCGGTGGAGCTGCGCTGGCTGCCCTCGTTCGGACGGGGCGAGACGGTGAAGATCGGCGGCTGGGAAACCGGGCTGCTGACCGCCTCCGGCCTGGCGGCCATCATCATGCCCGCCATCACGCTGGGCTTCTACAACATGACCTTGATCATGCGGCTGGTGCGGGCCGAGATGCTGGAGGTGCTGCGCTCCGACTACATCCGCTTCGGTCGTGCACGCGGCCTGAAGGAACGGGATCTGTATTTCGGCCATGCGCTGCGCAACACGCTGATTCCCGTCATCACCATTGCCGGTCTGCAGATCGGCTCGCTGATCGCCTTTGCCATCGTCACCGAAACCGTGTTCCAGTGGCCGGGTGTGGGCCTGCTGTTCATTTCCTCCATCCAGGGCGTGGACGTGCCCTTGATCGCCGCCTACCTGATGTTCATTGCGCTGCTGTACGTGGTGATCAATCTGCTGGTGGACTTTTTGTACGTGCTGGTGGACCCCCGCCTGCGAAAGAAATAAGGGGGCAGCATGACTGACACCGTGAAACAAGAAGTGGCGCAGCCGCTGCCGCGCGGCTGGAAGGCCAGCGATTCGCCGGTCAAGCGCGCCTTTGCCAAGTCGCGCCTGGTGCAGGTGGCCTGCGGCACGCTGCTGCTGATCGTGCTGGCCACCATCTTTGCGCCTTTGCTGGCCTGGCAGAACCCGTTCGATCCGGCCAACCTGGATTTGATGGATGCCTTCACCGCTCCCTGGAGCCAGGGCATGGGCGAGGCCTTCTACCCGCTGGGCGCGGACGACCAGGGCCGCGATGTGTTCAGCGCCATCCTGTATGGCCTGCGCATGTCGGTCTTTGTGGGCGTGTCCGCCGTGGCGCTGTCGCTGATCATCGGCGTGCCGCTGGGGCTGATCGCCGGCTACGCCGGCGGCTGGTTCGACACGCTGCTGATGCGCATCGCCGACATCCAGCTCACCTTCCCGGTGATCCTGGTGGCCCTGCTGATCTTCGGCATTGCCCGCGGCCTGCTGCCCGAGGGCTACCGCGACGACATGGCGGTGTTCGTGATCATCGTGGCCATCGGCCTGTCGGACTGGGTGCAGTACGCCCGTACCGTGCGCGGTGCGGTAATGGTGGAAAAGCAGAAGGATTATGTGCTGGCCGCCCAGCTGATCGGCCGTTCGCAGACTGCCATCCTGACCAAGCACATCCTGCCCAACCTGCTGGCGCCGATCCTGGTGATTGCGACCATCAGCTTTGCCCACGCCATCGTGGCGGAATCCACGCTGTCCTATCTGGGCGTGGGCCTGCCGCCCACTTCGCCTTCGCTGGGGACCTTGATCCGCATCGGCCAGGGCTTTCTGTTCTCGGGGGAGTGGTGGATCCTGCTGTTCCCCTCGCTGGTGCTGCTGGCGCTGGCGCTGTCCGTCAACCTGGTCGGCGACTGGCTGCGTGACGCCCTGAACCCCAAGCTGCAATGACCATGACCACTGACACCATCCCTACCGTGGCTGACGGTGATGTGCCCGTGCTGCGGGTGCGCCACCTCAGCGTCACCTTCGATACCTACAAGGGCCCGGTGCATGTGCTGCACGACGTGTCCTTCGACATTGCGCGCGGCGAAATCCTGGGCGTGGTGGGCGAATCGGGCGCAGGCAAGTCCATGACCGGCTCGGCCGTCACCGGCTTGATCGAACCGCCGGGCCGCATCTCCGGCGGCACGGTCGAGCTGTTTGGTCAGCGCATCGACCAGCTCACCGGCGAAGACCTGCGGCGCATCCGCGGCAAGCGCATCGGCACCATCTTCCAGGACCCGCTGACCAGCCTGAACCCGGTCTACACCGTGGGCCGACACCTGGTGGAAACCATCCGCACCCATTTGCCCGTCAGCGAGAAAGAGGCCGAGGCCCGCGCGCTGGCGCTGCTGGAGGAAGTGGAGATTCCCCATGCCAAGGAACGCCTGGCGCAGTACCCGCACCAGTTTTCCGGCGGCATGCGCCAGCGGGTGGCGATTGCGCTGGCGCTGTGCGCCGAGCCCGAGCTGATCATTGCCGACGAGCCCACCACGGCGCTCGACGTGTCCGTGCAGGCACAGATCATTGCCTTGCTGCGCAAGGTCTGCAAGGAGCGCGGTGCCGCAGCCATGCTGATCACCCACGATATGGGCGTGATCGCCGAGACGGCCGACCGTGTGATGGTGATGTACCAGGGCCGTGTGCTGGAGACCGGCCCCGTGCGCCAGGTGCTGGATGCGCCGCACGAGCCCTACACCCAGGTGCTGATGGCGGCCATTCCCAGCGTGCACCAGCGCGTGGTGCGCCTGCCGGTGCCCGAAGTGGGGGGCGGACCCGTTCCGGCGGCCGTGCCGTGGACGCCCAAGGCAACGGCTGCGGAGGCCCAGGGGGCCGGTGCGAAGCCGCTGCTGGAGGTGCAGAACCTGGGCAAGGACTACGACCTGTCCAGCGGCTGGCTGGCCCGGCTGCTGGCGCGCGAGGAGAAGAAGATCCTCAAGGCCGTAGACGGTGTGTCCTTCAGCATCCGCAAGGGCACGACGTTTGGCCTGGTGGGGGAGTCCGGCTCGGGCAAGTCCACCGTGGCACGCATGGTGGCGGGGCTGACGCCGCCCACGCGCGGCACCATCCTGTTCGACGGCGTGGACAAGTGGAGCCCCGCGGCCCAGACCGTGGCCATGCGCCGGCGTTTCCAGATGATCTTCCAGGACCCGTATGCCAGCCTGAACCCCCGTTGGACGGTGGAGGAGCTGATTGCCGAGCCACTGCAGGTGCTGGGCATCACCCGCAACAAGGACGAAACCGCTGCACGCGTGCAGGAGGCGCTGCGCCGCGTGCGCATGAAGCCGGACGACGCCAAGAAGTACCCGCACCAGTTCTCCGGCGGGCAACGCCAGCGTATCGCTGTGGCGCGTGCCCTGGCCAGCCAGCCTGAATTCATCATCTGCGATGAGCCCACGTCCGCGCTGGACGTGTCGGTGCAGGCCCAGGTGCTGAACCTGATGCGCGATCTGCAGGACGAGTTCGGCCTGACCTATCTGCTCATCAGCCACAACCTGGCGGTGATCCGCCACATGTGCGACGACATCGGCGTGATGCAGCGCGGCAAGCTGGTGGAAGCCGGTGAGGCCGCTGCCGTGCTCGACGCCCCGCAGCATGCCTACACCCGCGAGCTGATGGCGGCGATTCCGGACATTGCCCACGTGCATGCCTGAACCCGGTGCCCGTCATGGACGGGCACCGCTGCCAGCCCCCTCCAACGAGGCACCGGCCTGCGGCTGCAGCGCCGCGCGGGGTCAGTCCTGTGCCCTGTCCTGTGTGGCGGCCTCGGGGTTGACGAGCTGCGTGCGCAGCGTGGTCAGGATTTCTTCGGACAGCGCCGGGTTGCCGGCCGCCGTGGCGCGTGCCAGCACCAATGCGCCCACCATGCTGGACAGCATGGTGATGGTGCGTGCGCGTTCCTCGGGCGTGGCAGGGCGTTGGTCGCGTGCGCTGGCAGGCATCAGGGCGCGGGCAAAGCGCTGGATGTTCTGCTCCACGCCCTGGGCAAACACCGCTGACATCTCCGGCCCGGCGCGGGCCGCATCCACGGCCAGCGCCGCAGCAGGGCAGCCGTTGCCAGGGTGGTCGCGGTGGGTGGTGGACAGGTAGCTGTCCACCAGGGACTGCAGCAACTGCTCGGGCCCGGCGTCAGCGCGCGGTGTGTCCAGCGCCTCCAACGGCGTGATGGTCCAGTCGAAGGCCCGCAGGCAGGCCTCGCGCGCCAAGGCATCCTTGGACTCGAAATGGCGGTACAGCCCGCCGTGGGTCAGGCCGGCGTCGCGGGTGATGTCGGCCACGCCGACGCCGGCCAACCCGTGCTCCCGGTACAGGCGGGCGGCGGCATCGACGATGCCGGCGCGGTTCTCTGCAGCTTGTGCCTTGGATACTTTCATGGTTTTAGATGATGCTAATCATCAAAACAATTATGATGATGCCTCTCATCATAAGTGCCGGGCTTCCCGGCTGCCTACCATGAAGCAGTTTTCCCTCTCCATTGCCCTGCCGCTTGTGGCGCCGATGCTGGCCGGAGGCCGGGCATGAGCCGCCGCGTCGTGATCACCGGCCTGGGGCTGGTCTCGCCCCTGGGCTGTGGCGTGGAGCTGGCCTGGCAGCGTCTGCAGGCCGGGCAGTCCGGCATCCGTGCGCTGGATGCGGCCGTGTGCGACGGCATCGACACCCGCATCGGCGGACGCGTCCCGGGTCTGGAAGAAGACCCCGAAGGGGGCTGGAACGCCGATGCCGTGGTGTCGGCCAAGGACCAGCGGCGCATGGACCGCTTCATCACGTTCGCACTCGGGGCGGCGGACCAGGCGCTGGCCCAGGCCGGCTGGCACCCGCAGGACGAGGTGGCGCGGCAGCGCACGGCCACGGTGATTGCATCCGGCATTGGCGGCTTCGGGGCGATTGCCGACGCCGTGCGCACCACCGACACCCGGGGACCGGGGCGGTTGTCGCCCTTCACGGTGCCGTCGTTTCTGGTGAACCTGGCGGCCGGTCATGTGTCGATACGCCATGGTTTCAAGGGACCGATTGGCGCGCCCGTCACCGCCTGTGCGGCCAGCATCCAGGCCGTGGGCGATGCGGCGCGGCTGATCCGGGCGGGCGAGGCCGATGTGGCCTTGTGCGGCGGCAGCGAAGCCTGTATCGACCGAGTCAGCCTGGGCGGCTTTGCGGCGGCCAAGGCGCTGTCCAGCGGCTTCAACGACCAGCCTGAAAAGGCCTCGCGCCCCTTCGATGCAGCACGGGACGGCTTTGTGATGGGCGAGGGTGCCGGCATGCTGGTGCTGGAGTCGCTGGAGCATGCACTGGCCCGTGGTGCCCAGCCGCTGGCCGAAGTGCTGGGCTACGGCACCTCGGCCGACGCGTACCACATCACCGCCGGCCCCGAGAGCGGGGAAGGTGCGTTGCGGGCCATGCAGGCGGCGCTGGCCCAGGCCGGTCTGCAGCCTGGGCAGATCCAGCACCTGAACGCCCATGCCACGTCCACCCCGGTGGGGGACCGGGGCGAGCTGGCGGCCATCCGGACCCTGTTTGGCGCCGCCATGGCGCAAGGCCAGGGGCCGGCCATCACCGCCACCAAATCCGCCATCGGGCATTTGCTGGGGGCGGCTGGGGGCGTGGCCAGTGTGTTCACCGTGCTCGCGCTGCGCGACCAGACCGTGCCACCGCTGCTGAATCTGGCGCAGCCCGATGCCTGGGCTGAGGGCATGGACCTGGTGCGTGGCCAGGCACGGCCGGTGGCCATGGCGCATGCGCTGCTCAACGGTTTTGGCTTTGGCGGTGTCAATGCCTCGCTGGTGCTGGGGCGCTACCCGGGCTGAGCCTCGGGGCGGTACGCGGCCATGAAAAAAGGCTTGCCGTAGGCAAGCCTTTGGTTCCTCTGGCGCCATCCGGCAGCGCTGGCGCTGTGGTCTGCGCCAGCGCTGCGAGATTCAGAGCAGTGACTGGGCATTGTTCAGCACAAAGTCGCAGGCTTTTTCCTTCACGTTGCTCTTGACCTTGTCCAGGCTGAAGCTCTTGCCGTCCGAACCGGTGACCATGCCCATCAGGCCGTTCTGGTAGCCCTGGTCCTTGGGCTCTTCCTTCTGGCCCAGGCCCAGCTTGCCCAGCAGCTGGTCTTTCACCTGGCTGGCCTTGTCGGCGTTCAGGTAGTTGTTCTTCATGCAGTAGGTGATCACGCCGGCGGCATTGCTGGCCGTGCCCGATCCGGTCAGGCCGCCCAGCCCCAGGGCCGACAGTCCGGCCGCACTGCCAGTGCTGCCGCTGTTGCCGCCCAGCAGCCCGCCCAGACCGGAGCTGCTGCCTTCGCTGGCTGCGCTGCCCGAGCCACTGCCCAGCTTGGAGGCACCGTCGCGCAGTGCATCGCCCCAGCCTGCGGCCTGGGCGGGCAGGGTGGCGGCGGCGAGGGTGGCGGTCAGCAAGGCGGTGGCAAATGCGGTTCTCATGGTGTGTCCTTTGCAGCAGCGCCCGGCAAGGTGGTGGGAGCGGAGGCTCGGCGCGGGCGAGGACTGCAAGGTAGCACGCTGCCAGGGCGACGTCATGCCGCAAATGTGGAAGATTGCAACGCCGTTGTCACAGTTTGTGTGTCCCCGCGCGCGCGGGTGTCCGGGCACGCCAGGGCCGGGCGCAGCGGTGCTTGGCCCCGGACGGCCGCCGCTCAGTCGAGCAGGGCTGCCACTTCCTGGGGGGTGAGGTAGCGCTGGAACTCCACATGCGGATCCTGCGCGGCGTGACAGGCGCTGGTGAAACCGGACCAGCGGCGGCTGCAGCCGCCTTCGCCGTCCAGCGCGATCAGCACGCGCAGGCCCTGGCGGGAGGCAAAGCTGCGCAACGGGGCTTCGCCCCAGGCCCAGGCCATGGGATTGACCAATTGGCCCCCGGCATAGGCCGTGGCCTGCAGCCACTGGAAGGCCGCGGTGTCCGAGTCGGCGTCGTCGTCCACATCGCCGTCTACATCGCTGTCCATATCGGCAGTCGGGGCGCCATCGGATGCGTCGGATGCAGCGTCTGCGGCGTCCCAGATCTCCGGGCGCACGCGCAGTGCCTGGCCGTGGTGGCGGATCAGCCGCTGCAGCATCGAAAACGCATGAAAGCCGTTGTTGGCGGCATGCACGCGGGCGATGAAGCCCGTGCCCGATGCTGGCAGCACCACGGCCAGCGCGTCCTCGTAGCTGATGTCGGCGGCCAGCACCAGGTAGTACAGCTGCTCGAACGGCAGGCTGTCGCTGCGGTGCAGGGTGGCCAGCAGTGCTTGCAGTGCGCTGTGGGCCAGAAAATCGGCATGGTTGCGCCGATCGCGCAGCACCATGGTCATCAGCGGCAGCACCAGCAGGTCGGCCGCTTGGTGCAGCAGCTCTACTTCCCAGCGCTGGTCGCGGGGGACGGCGGCCATCTGTGCCTGGGCATCTTCCCAGGCCTGCAGCGCCGCGGGGTCGGGGGGCTCTGTGTCGTCCTCTTCCACCGCTTCGGCGCAGTAGGGCTGCAACTGCTGCAGCCAGCGGTACAGCAGGTCCAGGGCCACCGGGAACAGCACGCGCGGGTCGGCATCGTCCTCCACCAGAGTGCCGCACATCAGGGCCAGCATGGCCGCGCGCTGGGGCGGCAGCTCGGGCAGCAGGGTGGCGCAGCCTTGCAGGATGGATGCGGTGTGCAAGGGATCGCGGGCCCGCTGGTAGAGCGTGGCCAGCGCGGGGCGGGCGAAGAAGGTGGCGATGGTTTCCTGTGCATCGGCGCAGGACAGGGGCTGGCGCAGCAGGGCCAGCAGATCGGCGGGGAAGTCGGCGGTGTCCAGAGGCATGGCGGTGGATGGTAGCCGAGTGCGTGGCGTGCACCGCGCAACCGTGCGGCTGGTAGCGCCTCCTGCCGGCGCCGCCGGCAGCGATCACGCGGGCCGCAATTGGCCGTGCAGGTCGATGCGCAGCCTGCGCGGCCCCTGGGGGGGCTGCGGGGCGTGCAGCGCCTGCTGCATCAGGCCCGCCAGGGTGCGGGCCACGGCCGGGTGCTGCTCCAGGTGGGCGGCCACGCGGTGGTCGGCCCCTTCCAGCACGATGTGCTGCAGGCGGGCGCCGGCGGCATCGGCCAGGGCGCTGAACACCTCGGCGGGGATGGGACTCCACACGGTGTGGTGGCTGCCATCGGGCCGCTGCAGCGTGGTTTCTCCGGCGGCGCGGCCGGCCGGGGCGCCGTGGGCCGTGGCCTGCAGGCCGTCCCATTCGCCCTGGACCAGCAGCAGCCGGCCGGCAAACCGGCGCACAAAGTCCAGCGAGCGCGACTGCAGAAAGCCGAAGGGGGTGGAGATCGCCTCCCGGAACGGGGCGCCAAAGTGGGGGGCGCTCCAGGCGGCTTCCGGGTACAGCGCCGGGCCGCACAGGGCCAGCACCTGGATCTGGTCGGCATGGTGTTCGGCCACGCGCATGGCCAGTGCGCCGCCCATGCTGGAGCCGTAGACCATGCGCAGTTGCGGTCCCAAGCGCGCGGCAAAGCGCAGCGCTTCCTGCAGGTTGTGGGCCAGCGATGTCTGCTCTACCGGCATCGGCGAATCCGGCCCGTGGCCGGACAGGCTGGGGGCCATGCTGCCCACGCCCAGCTGCTGCAGCGGTGCCAGCAGGCCGTTCAGGCGCTGGAGATTGGAGCGCGCACCGTGCAGGGCCAGCAGCGGGCAGTCGGCTGCCGCCCCGGCGGGGCGCAGCTGACCCGGCAGGCGGTAGCCCGCAAATGCTTCGGAACAGGCTGCGGTGGCGGCGTCGGCAGCCAGTACGTCCGGGGCCTCATCGACTCCCTGTGCGCCGCGCGCGTTCACGGTGTGCTGCGCGGCGCGGTGGCGGGTGTAGCACTTGCCGGTGTGGCGGCAGCCCCGGTTGCCCCCGGGGCCTGGTTGGCTGGCAGTTGCTGGATGGTGGAGCGCACCGCGCGGTCGCCCTGGGGCGGATGGGGGAAGCCGGTCAGCGCGGCGTCGAACAGCACGCTGTAGATCACGCGGTCGTCGGTCCAGACCTCGTCATAGGCGGCCGAGGTCTCGTAGACGATTTTCTGGGTCTGCTGGTCGCGCATCACCAGCTTGACGGAGCGGTAGTACACCATGGGGGGCGCGTCCATCATCCAGCTCATGCCCATGCCGCCGCCCCAGCGGCCGCCATAGCCCAGGCCCCAGCCAAACATCGGGCCGGGCGGGCCGTAGTACGGCCAGTTGTTGGCCCGGCCGTAGCTGGCTGCGGCCATCACCTGGACCACCAGCTTGGCCTTGCCCGGGGTTTCGTCGCGGGTCAGGCCCACGCGCTGCAGCGACTGTTCCGCCTGGCGCTCGATCAGCGCAAAGCTTTGCTGCTGGGCCATGGAAGGCAGCAGCTCCATGCGGTAGGTGGGGGGCACGGGCAACTGGGCCAGCGTGGAGTAGCTGCTGACGCTGCTGGTGATCTCGCGCGGGCCGGAGGCGCAGCCGGCCAGTGCCAGCGCGGCGGCTGCTGCGACGGCCAGTGCCAGGCGGCGGGATGTCAAAAGGTGGTGCGACATAGAAAGCTCCCGGTCGGTGCGGCGGCCGTGCAGGCCGCCTTCATGCAGATTGTGACCCGTTTGTGGCCTGGCAAGTTCCGGGCCGCTGCGCAGGTGCAGGCCGACGGGCACAAAAAAACCCCGCAGAGCGGGGCTGGATGCCGGGGCAGGCGAGGGCCATGCCCAGAGGGCACAGGGCGGTCAGCCCAGCTGCACCACCTGCAGGCCGCCGGGCAGGGCGGAGGCGGTCGGCAGCTCTTCGTGGTCGAAAGCCATGTCGCCGTTCGGGTCGGCAATGCCAGTGGCCTTGGCGTCCTTGAAGTTGTGCAGCTGGGGATCCATCATGTGCGTGGTCACGATGTTGCCCATGGCGCGGAACATGCTCTCGATGCGGCCGGGGAATTTCTTGTCCCACTCGCGCAGCATTTCGCCGATGGCCACGCGCTGCAGGCCGTCCTGGCTGCCGCAGAGATTGCAGGGGATGATGGGGAAGTTCTGGTACTGCGCCCAGCGGGTGGTGTCCTTCTCGGGCACATAGGCCATGGGGCGGATCACCACATGCTTGCCGTCGTCGCTGACCAGCTTTGGGGGCATGCCCTTCATGCGGCCGCCGTAGAACATGTTCAGCATCAGTGTCTGCACGATGTCGTCGCGGTGGTGGCCCAGCGCCACCTTGGTGCAGCCCAGCTCGTCGGCCACCTTGTACAGGATGGCGCGGCGCAGGCGCGAGCACAGGCCGCAGGTGGTCTTGCCCTCGGGCACCACGCGCTTGACCACGCTGTAGGTGTCCTGGGTTTCGATGTGGTAGTCCACGCCGATGGACTTGAAGTACTCGGGCAGGATGTGATCGGGGAAGCCGGGCTGCTTCTGGTCCAGGTTCACGGCCACCAGGTCGAACTTCACCGGCGCGCGCTTTTGCAGCTTGCGCAGGATGTCCAGCAGCGTGTAGCTGTCCTTGCCGCCGGACATGCAGACCATGATCTTGTCGCCTTCTTCAATCATGTTGAAGTCGGTGATGGCCTTGCCCACTTCGCGGCACAGGCGCTTTTCCAGCTTGATCTGTTCGCGTTCGATCTTGATCTTGCCGGGCTTGGCGTCGGCGGCGGTGGTTTCGTCTGCCGCGGGTTCTTCGGCAATCCAGGGGTTGTCAGTCACAGCATTCATGGGGTTCACCATTGTCCGGTTTCGATGCGAATGGCCACTTCGCAGTCGTCAAAAATTTCCAGTTTTGCAATCTTCACGCGCACGCCGTACACGCCGGGCAGCAGCATCAGGCGCTGGGCCAGCTTGCCGATAAGGCTCTCGAGCAGGTTCACATGCTCGGCGGTGCACTCGTCGATGATGATCTGGCGCACCTTGCGGTAGTCCAGCACATGGGTGATGTCATCGTCCTGCGGGCGCAGCGGCTGGGGGCCCAGGTTCAGCTCCGCGTCCACCTGAATCGGCTGGGGCGCGGTTTTCTCGTGGGCCAGAATGCCCAGATTGGCGTTGAAACGCAGGCCGGTGAGGGTCAGCGTCTGGCTGCCTGTCGCAGCGTGGGTCATGGTTGTGCTTCGGTTAAAAGCGCTGCAGCGTCCGGGCGCAGACGGAAGGTCTCCACGCCCACGGCCTCGCAGTCGGGGTATACATCGGGTTTGCTGGTGGCCACGCGGGCGGCCACCACACCGGGGTGGGCCAGCAGCGCGTCCAGGATGGCATCGCCCAGGGTTTCCTGCAGCCCGATGTGTCCCTGGCCCACGGCCCGGTGCACCACCTGGCGCACAAAGTCGTAGTCCACCACTTCCTCGATGGCATCGCGCTGCGGCGTGCTGGTGTGCAGCGGCACGTACAGATCGATGTCAAAGCGCATGCGCTGGGGCGCTTCGCGTTCGAAACCGTGGATGCCGATGGACGCCTGCACCTGCAGGCCGCGCAGAAACAGCCGGCGGCATTGTGCCAGCAAGGCGGAAACAGCGTGCGGGCTGGGAAATGGCGAGGTCATGGGGAAATAGTGAAAAAGTGGGCGTGGGTGCCTCTGGCGGTGCTCAGGCGCCGTTGTGGACCATGAACATCACGTCGCGCTCCAGCGGCACCAGATGCTGACCATTGTCCACGCTGAGGGATACGCCCGTGATGGCCGGGTTTTCGGCCAGGAATACCGCCGTGCGCGCCACATCGGCTGCCGCCAGCGGGCGGCGCAGCAGGTTGACGCGGGCAGCGCGCTGGTAATTGGCTTCGCTCTGCGGGCCGCTGGGGTACATCAGTCCCGGTGACAGGCCCACCACCCGCACGGCGGGCGCCAGTGCCTGGGCCTGCAGCACCACGGCCCGCTCCAGCGCCAGCTTGCTCAGGGTGTAGGAGAAGTAGTCGGGGTTGAGGTTGTGCACCTTCTGGTCCAGCACATGGATGGCGACCGGGCTGTGGGGGCCGGCCAGCGGTGTCCGGCCCAGGCGCACCGCCCATTCGCCGGCCAGGGACAGCGGTGCCAGCGTGTTGGTGTGCAGCTGGCGGTCGACCCGGCCCCAGTCCAGGTGGAAGTCCTGGGCGCTGTCGGGTTCGAAGGTGGAGGCACTGTTGACCAGGGCCGTGGGCAGGGTGCCGGTGGCAGCGGTGAAGGCATCCAGCAGGGCGGGCAGGGCGGCGCGGTCGGCCAGGTCCGCCTGCAGGGCCACGGCCTGCACGCCCAGGGCGCGCAGCTCGGTGCAGGTGGCCTCGGCCGCCTCGCTGCTGCGCAGGTAGTGGCAGGCCACGTTCCAGCCGGCGCGGGCAAAGGCCAGACAGAATTCGCGGCCCAGGCGCAGGCCGCCGCCGGTGATCAGAACCCAGGGTGTCATGTGCGGGGGGCTTTCGTGTGCAGCGCGTGCCAGACGCCGGCCATGAAGAAGGACAGATCCTGGATGAAATACAGGCGCTGTGCCGGCTCCAGCAGGAAATCCTTGGGCAGGCTGCGGTAGAGGATCAGCGCCTGGCAGTCGCTGCCGTCGGCGCACTGCAGCTTGCCGGGGCTGGGGTTGAGCAGGTAGCCCTCGGCTTCGGCGCCCTGCAGGGTGTGGGACAGCGGGCCCAGGACAGGGTCGCCCAGCTGCACGCGCTCATGCAACTGCTGGCCCAGGGTGCGAGGAAAATCCTTGCCCAGCAGCTGGTGGGTCAGGCCCAGCAGCTTGGCGTCGCTGTTCTGGCCGAAAACCAGGGCCAGCACGACCACCAGCACCGGCAGTGACAGGGTGATGAGCTGCATGGCGCGCGAGGCCATATCGTCTTTTTGTGCCCAAAGCCCGTAGGCCAGCATGGTCAGGCCGCCGACAACGACGACAATCATCAACCCGAAGATGACGACGCGCGCCCACAACGGCAGCACCAGCAGGCGCAGCCAGCGCAGCAATTCACTTGAAAGACCCAGTTGGTTGGTAGAGGCAGCGTCGCTCACAAGGCATACATTGAAGGTGGAAGACCCAGGTCTTCCGTCGGGAAGAGACCTGCATGATGGAAAGCTCCGAAAGTTTACCGGGCGCCCTGGCGTCGCACATCCAAAACGCCATGGCCCAGCAGGGCGGCTGGCTGCCGTTCGACCGGTTCATGGCGCTGGCGCTGTACCAGCCGGGCCTGGGCTATTACGCCAACGACCGCGCCAAGTTCGGCCAGATGCCCCAGTCGGGCAGCGATTTCGTGACCGCGCCCGAACTGTCCCCCATTTTCGGCCAGTTGCTGGCCGTACAGCTGGCCGAGGCGCTGGTCAGGACCGGTACCGACGAACTGTGGGAATTCGGTGCCGGCACCGGCGCGCTGGCGTTGCAGCTGCTGCTGGCCTTGCGGGCGCAGGGCGTGCCCGTGCGCCGCTACACCATTGTCGATCTGTCCGGCACGCTGCGGGCGCGCCAGCAGGAGACGCTGGCCGAATTTGCCGGTCTGGTGCATTGGGCGGATGCCTTGCCCGCACAGTTCAGCGGCGTGGTGCTGGGCAACGAGGTGCTGGACGCCATGCCGGTGCAGCTGCTGCAGCGCACCCAGGGGCGCTGGCATGAGCGCGGCGTGGTGGCGGATGGCGCCGGCTTTGCCTGGCAGGACCGGCTGACCGAGCTGCGCCCACCCCTGGAGATCGAGGGCGCGCACGACTACCTGACCGAGATCCACCTCCAGGGCGATGCCTTTGTCCGCACGCTGGGCGAGCGGCTGCAGCGTGGTGCGGCCTTTTTCATCGACTACGGCTTCGGCGAGAGCGAGTACTACCACCCGCAGCGCCACATGGGCACGCTGGTCTGCCACCACCTGCACCAGGTGGACAGCGATCCGCTGGACAAGGTGGGCCTGAAGGACATCACCGCCCACGTCAACTTCACCGGCACCGCCGTGGCGGCGCAGGACGCCGGTTTTGACGTGCTGGGCTACACCACCCAGGCGCATTTCCTCATCAACTGCGGCCTGCAGCAGAAACTGGAGCAGCTCACGCTGGCGCAGCGCGCTCCGGCGCTCAAATTGATGCTGGAGCACGAAATGGGCGAGTTGTTCAAGGTGATCGGACTGGTCAAGGGTGTGCAGGCCTGGGAGGCCTGCGGTTTTGCCCAGGGTGACCGCACCCACCGCCTGTGACGGCGAGAGAGAGCCCCCTCCCATGATCCGCTGGATGCTGCTGATGTTCATGGTGCTGGTGCTGGTCAACAGCGCCACCGGCTGGGTGCGCAAGATCGGCCTGGGCCGGCTGCCGGGGGATGTCACCCTGCGTCTGCTGGGACGTGAGATTTTTCTGCCCTGCGCCAGTTCGGTGCTGCTGACGGTGGGGCTGTTCAGCCTGGTCAAGCTGGTGGCCTGGCTGATGTGAGGAGGTCCAAGGCAGCTTGGGCCCCACCCGGCTTGCAAAACCGGCATCCGGCGTCACCTACAGACATTGCTTTCGACCACGGAACGAGGAACCGCATGACCACGCCCGAGACCCTGCACATCGTCTGCCCCCATTGCCACAAGACCAACCGGGTGGCGGCGGAGCAACTGACCAGCGCGCCCGATTGCGGCAGCTGCCACCAGCCGCTGTTCACCGGCGCTCCGGTTGAACTGGACGCCGACAGCTTTGCCCGGCAGGTGGGGCGCAACCAGATTCCGGTGGTGGTGGACTTCTGGGCACCCTGGTGCGGTCCCTGCCGCATGATGGCCCCGGGCTATGCCCAGGCTGCCCAGCAGATGGAGCCGGCCGTGCGCTTTGCCAAGCTGGACACGGAGGCCTTCCCCCATGTGGCCGCACCGTTCAACGTGCGCAGCATTCCCACCATGATCGTCTTCAAGGGCGGCCAGGAAGTCGCCCGCGTCTCCGGCGCCATGCCGCCGGGCGAGATCATGCGCTGGGTGCAGTCGGTGGTGTAGGCCCCTGGCGGGGGGCCGTCCAGGGATTGCAGCCCGGCGGGCGCCAGACCACGCAGCCGCTCAGGCCGGTACGGTGTGCGAGGCCGCCAGTCGCTGCAAGGCCGACACCAGCGCGGCGATGTCTGCTTCGCTGGTGTGCCAGGCCACCGAGGCGCGCACCACGGCGGTCAGGCCCCGGGCCTGCATGTCCAGCGGGGTGTAGCCCATGCCGCTGGCGGCCACCTGGATGTCCTGGGCCAGCAGGGCCTGCTGTACCTGGGCCGGGGTGTAGCCCTCCAGCGTGAAAGGCACGATGCCGCAGCCCGCAGGCGCATCCGGCAGGCTGTGCAAGCGCAATCCCGGTACCTGCGCCAGGGCAGCACGCAACTGGGTGGCGCGTTGGGCAATGGCGGCAAAGCGCTGCGGCCAGCCCTGGGCCTGTGCGGTATCCAGTGCGGCCAGCAGGCCGAGCCGCAGGGCCATGGAGGCTTCCGACTGCTCCAGCACCCGCGCATCCTGGCGCAGCACCGGGCCGGTGGGCGTGATGGGGCAGGACACATGGTCCACCGTCATGGGCTGCAGCCGGGCAGCAAAACCGGGTTTCAGGTACACCAGCCCCGTGCCGCGTGGGCCGCACAGCCATTTGCGGCCGGGGGCCGTCAGCGCATCGCACTGCAGCGCCTGGACATCCACGGGGATATGGCCCAGTGCCTGGGCCGCGTCCACGATGTGGGGAATGCCGTGGCGGGCGCAGAGCTGGCCCAGGGCAACGGCGTCATACACCGTGCAGCCGTTGGCGGGAACCCAGGTGAGGGCGACCAGCTTGACGCGCGCATCCACCGAGGCCTGCAGCGCCGCCATGTCCAGTGCACCGCCGGGCGTGCAAGGCATTTCCTCGACCACGCAGCCGGTGCGCGCCTGCAACTGGCGCAGCATGGCGTAGTTGCCGCCCCATTCCCCGGGGGTGACCAGCACGCGGTCACCGGCCTCCAGCGGCAGCGCACCCACGACGGCGCACCAGCCGTGGGTGTTGCCAGTGGTCAGTGCGATGTCGGTGGGCTGGCAGTGCAGCAGTTCGGCCAGCCGGGCATAGAGCTGCTGGAGCTGGGGCTGCACCTGCTGGGAGGCAATGTAGGCGCCCAGCGCCTGCTCGCGCTGCATGTAGTGGGAGACGGCGTGGAGCACGCTGTCCGGCATCAGACCGCCGGCGGCTTGGTTCAGGTAGTGCATGGAGTCGGTGGTGGGCTGGCCTGCCCAGGTGGCAGGTTGTGCCTCCATGCTACCGCGTGGCGGTGCGCTGACCGCTTTTTCTGGGCAGGGTGCGCATTGCCGCCCTGGATGGCCGGACAGCCCCAGGGGACGTGCCCGTGCGTAATTCAGTTCCAGGAGCTGCGGGAGCCCCGCTGCTGCCAGCCTGCCGGCGCCGGTACGCCGTGCTGGAACACTCCATCCCAGGCAATCAGCGCTTGCTGGCGCAGCGGCTGGCCCAGTTCGTCGGCCAGCAGCAGTTCGGCGCAGGCGTAGACGCGGGAGATCAGGCCTTCGCGCGTGCGGGCGCGCACCAACAGGCCGGGCAAGCAGCTGCTGGTGGCGCTGTAACAGCCGGTATCGGAATTCCGCTGAACCTGCACACGCAACAACAGGACTGCACCTTGGCGGCCGCACCAGCGCCACAGCGGAAAGCCTACGGGATACATCGTTTTCTCCTGCCCGCAGCGATGGTCTGCGGACGTGATTGCGGGGGCAGCACGCCTCCAGAATGGGGGCGCGGCTGCCAAGACTGCGCGTATGGTGCGGCGCACACATGAATATTGGATGAATCGCGGAACAGATGCGGAGGGGCGTTCAGCAGCGCAGCACCGTGTAGCGCAGGCGGGCCAGGGACAGGGTGTGCTCGGCTTCGGCCTTGACGTCGGGTTTGGCGCGTCGGACGGCGCGCTCCAGCACCGGCAGGCGGGTATCGAGGGCGCTGCATTCCAGCTTGGCCGCAAAGGACAGCTGGCTGCGCCGTGCCGCGATGGCCAGCTGTTCAGGGGTGAGGTTGAGGTTGGGCGACAGCGCCACGGGCCGCAAGGGCTGGGCGGCAGGGGCGGATTCCGGGCGGTACAGCAGCTGCAGGCGTGCGTCTTCCACCGCCAGGCTGCCCGCAAGGCTGCCGCCGAGGCCCAGGGCCAGCGCAATGCCAAGGATCACAGCGTGCAGAGAGGGCATGGTGGTGTGGAGGTGGAACAAGACCCTCCATGGTGCGCGCGGTACCGTGGCATGGCGCAGGCGTCAGCCGGGTTCGGACGTCCGCAGCGTGGCCAGTTCCGCGTCGGTGAACACGCGCGACCGGGTGAGAAAGGCCTTGCCCTCGGGCCCTTCCAGCGAGAAGGTGCCGCCGCCGTGGGTCTCGATCACGTCGATGATGAGCTGGGTGTGTTTCCAGTAGGCGAACTGCGAGACGCTCATGTAGAACGGCAGGCCGCCGATCGTGCCCAACTGCACGTCGCCGGGGCCGATGGTCAGCTCCCCTTCGATATAGCAGTTGGCCGCGCTGTTGTCGCAGCAGCCGCCAGACTGGTGAAAGAACAGGTGCGGCCCGTGCTTGGCCCGGAGCAGTTCGATCAGCTCCAGCGTCGCCGGGGTGGCAATGACACGCTCGACCATGGTTGTCTCCTGTGAATGCACCGCCACCAGCGGGTGCTGCTGGCGGTGCAGGCGCTGCAGCCGGGGCTCAGGTGGCGATGTCCAGCACCACCCGGCCTTCGATCTGGCCCTGGTGCATGCGGGCAAAGATGTCGTTGATGTTTTCCAGCTTGTCGGTGGAGACCGTGGCTTTCACCTTGCCCTGGGCGGCAAAGTCCAGCGACTCCTGCAGGTCCAGCCGGGTGCCGACAATGGAGCCGCGCACCGTGATGCCCTTGAGCACCATGCTGAAGATGGGCAGCGGGAAGTCGCCCGGAGGCAGGCCATTGAGCGCAATGGTGCCGCCGCGGCGCACCATGCCCAGCGCCTGCTCGAAGGCCTTGGGTGACACGGCCGTGACCAGCACGCCGTGCGCCCCCTCGATTTCCTTTTGCAGATAGGCCGCCGGATCGGTGTTCTTGGCGTTGACCGTCACCGTGGCGCCCAGCTTGCGGGCCAGTGCCAGCTTGGTGTCGTCGATGTCCACGGCCGCCACATTGAAGCCCATGGCCTTGGCGTATTGCACGGCCATGTGACCCAGCCCGCCCACGCCGGAGATCACCACCCAGTCGCCGGGTTTGGCTTCCGTCATCTTCAGGCCCTTGTAGACCGTGACGCCGGCGCACAGCACGGGCGCGATCTCGATGAAGCTCACATTCGACGGCAGGTGGCCCACATAGTTGGGGTCGGCCAGCGCATAGTCGGCAAAGCCGCCGTTGACCGAGTAGCCGGTGTTGGTCTGCGATTCGCACAGCGTTTCCCAGCCGCCGATGCAATGCCGGCAGAAGCCGCAGGCACTGTGCAGCCAGGGCACGCCCACGCGGTCGCCTTCCTTGACGTGCTTGACGTTCTTTCCCACCGCTGCCACATGGCCCACGCCTTCGTGGCCGGGAATGAAGGGCGGGTGGGGTTTGACTGGCCAGTCGCCTTCGGCGGCGTGCAGGTCGGTGTGGCAGACCCCCGAGGCGGCGATCTTCACCAGGATCTGGTCGTCGGCCGGGCGGGGGACCGGCATTTCTTCGATGGTCAGCGGTTTGCCAAAAGCGCGCACCACGGCAGCTTGCATGGTCAGGGGAAGCGTCATCCGAACATCTCCTTGAAGCAAGGGGCGCAGCCGCCATGAGGCCGGATACGCCCAGGGCAAGAGCCTGCACATTCCAGGTCTGTGTCTGCTGGTATGGCAGGGCATAGGGCCCCCGGGCCAGGCTGCCCGGTGCGGCATCCATCGTGGAAACCGATAAAAGGTAGGTTGCCATGGTGCAGCTTGCGCACCATCGGCATGGGTGTCAAGTGCGGGGAGGCTGGGGAGGTGCCTGCTGCAGGCCTTGTCTGACCTGCAGCAGGAAACAGCAGGAAACAGCAGGAAACAGCAGGAAACAGCAGGAAACAGCAGGAAACAGGGCTTCAGAAGAAGCCGAGTTTCTGCTCGGAGTAGGAAACCAGCAGGTTCTTGGTCTGCTGATAGTGGGACAGCATCATCTTGTGGTTCTCCCGTCCCACACCCGATTCCTTGTAGCCGCCGAACGCAGCGTGTGCCGGGTAGTGGTGGTAGCAGTTGGTCCACACGCGGCCGGCCTTGATGGCGCGGCCCATGCGGTACGCCACATTGCCGTTGCGGCTCCACACGCCCGCCCCCAGGCCGTAGAGGGTGTCATTGGCCAGGGCCAGGGCTTCTTCCTCGGTCTTGAAGGTGGTCACGGCCAGCACGGGGCCGAAGATTTCTTCCTGGAAGATCCGCATCTTGTTGTGGCCCTTGAAGATCGTGGGCTGCACGTAGTAGCCGCCTTCCAGCTCCGGGCCCAGCTGGGCCTGGGCGCCGCCGATCAGCACCTCGGCGCCTTCTTGCTTGCCCAGGTCCAGATAAGACAGGATCTTGGTCAGTTGCTCCTTGCTGGCCTGTGCGCCCATCATGGAGCTGGGGTTCAGCGGGTCGCCATGCTGGATGGCGGCCACGCGTTTGAGCACTCGTTCCATGAATTTTTCATAGATGGATTCCTGGATCAGCGCACGGCTGGGGCAGGTGCAGACCTCGCCCTGGTTGAAGGCAAACAGCACCAGGCCTTCGATGGCCTTGTCCAGAAAGCTGTCGTCCTGGTCCATCACGTCGGCAAAGAAGATGTTGGGCGACTTGCCGCCCAGCTCCAGGGTGGCCGGAATCAGGCTGTTGGCCGCTGCCTGGGCAATCACCCGGCCGGTGCTGGTGGAGCCGGTGAAGGCGATCTTGGCAATGCGCTTGCTGGTGGCCAGCGGCATGCCGGCTTCGCGGCCAAAGCCGTTGACGATGTTCAGCACCCCCGGCGGCAGCAGGTCGCCGATCAGGCCGGCCAGCACCAGGATGGAGATGGGCGTGGATTCCGCGGGTTTCAGCACCACGCAGTTGCCGGCGGCCAGCGCAGGCGCCAGTTTCCAGGCGGCCATCAGGATGGGGAAGTTCCAGGGAATGATCTGCCCGACCACGCCCAGCGGCTCGTGGAAGTGGTAGGCCACGGTGTCGTTGTCGATCTGGCTGATGCCGCCTTCCTGGGTGCGGATGGCGCCGGCAAAGTAGCGGAAATGGTCGGCCGACAGCGGGATGTCGGCATTCAGCGTCTCGCGGATGGCCTTGCCGTTGTCGATGGTTTCCACATAGGCCAGCAACTCGCGGTTGGCATCGATGCGGTCGGCAATCTGCAGCAGGATGTTGCTGCGCTCGGTGGCCGAGGTCTTGCCCCAGGCATCGGCAGCCGCATGGGCGGCATCCAGCGCCTTGTCGATGTCGGCGGCCGTGCTGCGGGCCACCTTGGTGTAGACCCTGCCGTTGATGGGCGTGACCACGTCGAAATACTCGCCATTGCTGGGAGGCACCCACTGGCCGCCGATGTAGTTGTCGTAGCGGTCTTGGTATTTGTGCAGCGCACCGGACTGACCGGGAAGGGCGTAGGCCATGGCAAATCTCCAGCAACAAAAGGACACAGGGGGTGGATGGGTGTGGGCGTGTTCCCACGAGGCTGTGGGACCCAACCCCTTCATATTCCTCCGTCGTCCTGCCCCCGGGAGAGGCGGTTTTCCCTTGCGGGTGTTCCCGCAGCGCAGCACAGGCCCCGGTGTGCCGGGTTCAGTGCGCCGGGTGCAGGGCGTGCAGCGCGGCGGCCACGGCCTGTTCCCGGGCCTGGGCCACGGCGTCGCCAATGGCCTTGCCTTTCAGCCCCCGCTGGGCGGCGGCCTGGGCCACGGGGGCTGTCTCCACGGCCAGGGCAGCATCCAGCGCGGCCTGCAGGCGCGGGCGCTGGGGGTAGGCCGCGTTCTCAAAGCCGGTGCGCCCGCGGGCATCGCATTCGCAGGCCAGCAGGGCTTCGGCAAAGCGCGCCGGCTTGCGGATGGCATCGCAGCGTTCCAGCAGGCGCAGCACGGCGGCGGCATTCAGCTCGCTGCTGCGATGGATGTTGCCGTGCTCGCGCGCCACCACATCGGCCAGTTCCCGGCAGTCATTGGGCACGCGCCAGCGCTCGCACACGGCCTGCAGCAGCCGGGCGCTGCGCTGCTCGTGGCCGATGTGGCGCGGCAGCACATCGGCCGGCGTGGTGCCCTTGCCGAAATCGTGGCACAGGCAGGCAAAGCGCACCGTCAGCGGGGCGTCCAGCCGGGCTGCCATGTCCAGCACCAGCATGGCGTGCACGCCGGTGTCGACCTCCGGGTGGTATTCGGCGCGCTGGGGCACGCCCCACAGGCGGTCCAGCTCGGGCAGCAGGCGCTGCAGCGCGCCGCAGTCGCGCAGCAGGCCGAACATGCGCGAGGGCTGTGCTTCCATCAGTCCGCGGCTGATCTCCTGCCAGACGCGCTCGGGCACCAGGTGGTCGACCTCGCCGGCGTCCACCATCTCGCGCATCAGCTGCAGGGTTTCGGGGGCCAGTGTGAAATCGGTGAAACGCGCCGCAAAGCGTGCCACGCGCAGGATGCGCACGGGGTCTTCGCGGAAGGCATCGGTCACATGGCGCAGCACCCGGGCCGCCAGATCGGCCTGGCCGCCATAGGGGTCGCACAGGGCGTCTGCGCTGTCCCAATCCGCGGGTGCGGCGATGGCATTGATCGTCAGATCGCGCCGCGCCAGGTCTTCCTCCAGCGTCACATCCGGGGCGGTGTGGACCACAAAGCCGCGGTAGCCGTGGCCGTTCTTGCGCTCGGTGCGGGCCAGCGCATACTCCTCGTGCGTATCGGGGTGCAGGAATACGGGGAAGTCCCGCCCCACCGGGGTGTAGCCCCGGGCCGCCATGTCCTCGGGCGTGGCGCCCACCACCACCCAGTCGGTGTCGTGAAAAGGCCGCCCCAACAGGCGGTCGCGCACTGCGCCGCCAACCATATAGATCTTCATGGCCGAAGTGTAGGCGGGGGCGCCATGCCCTGCAGCCGGTACCCGGGCGCCGCTGCTGGACCCCGGGATGGCGTGCCGGGTATCAGGGCTGGGGCAGGCTGCGCTCGGCCAGCATCCCGCTGGCGGTGCGGTAGGGCTCCTCGAACTCGCGGAAGTCTTTTTCCTCCAGTGCGGCACGGGTCCATTCGCGCACGGACGGCAGGGCCAGCACGCGCTGCACATAGGGCTGGATGTGCTGGGGCAGCGGCAAGGCGTAGCGGTCCAGCCGCAGGCAGACCGGGGCGAAGAAGGCGTCGGCTGCACAGAAGTTGCCAAACAGCAGCGGTCCGCCGTGGGTGGACAGCTGCTGGCCCCACATGTCGATCAGGCGGTAGACATCGTCGCGCACGCCAGCCTGCTCGGCCCAGATCCGGGCGCCCACTTCGGGCAGATGGGCTTCCACATTCATGGGGCAGTGGCTGCGCAGCGCGGTGAAGCCGCTGTGCATTTCGGCGCACAGGCTGCGGGCGCGGGCCCGGTCGGCCACCGGGGTGGGCCAGACGCCCGCCTGCGGAAAGCGTTCGGCCAGGTACTCGGTGATGGCCAGGGTATCCCAGATGGCCAGCCCGTCGTCCACCAGCAGCGGCACCTTGCCGGTGGGGGTCAGCCCCAGCATCGTCTGCTTGAAGTGCGAATCCGGGGCAAAGCTGTCGAAGCGCACCTTCATCTCTTCAAATGGAATGCCCAACTGGCGCAGCACCAGCCAGGGCCGCAACGACCAAGATGAGTAGTTCTTGTTGCCTATGTACAGCTGAAGCATGGGCCGACCTTTCTGTGCCGAGAATGCGTGCAGGGGGCGGGGGAGCGCATGATGTCCTACTGTAGCCGCAGCGCTACATTTGCGGTGTGTAATCGGGCGCTATGCATACCTCGGCCCTTGTCATGTTCTCGGGCGGTCAGGACTCCACCACCTGCCTGGCCCACGCCCTTTCCAAGTACGACCGCGTCGAAACCCTGGGGTTCGACTACGGCCAGCGCCACCGGGTGGAGTTGCAGGCGCGCCACACCGTGCGCGACCGGCTGCGCGCCCAGTTTCCGCAGTGGGCCCCCCGGCTGGGCGAAGACCATGTGCTGACGCTGGATGTGCTGCAGCAGATCGGCGGCTCGTCGCTCACCGAGGATGTGGCCTTTGCCATGCAGGCCGACGGCCTGCCCAACACCTTTGTACCCGGGCGCAATCTGCTGTTTCTGACCCTGGCCGGTGCACTGGCCTACCGGCGCGGGCTGCAGGTCATCGTCACCGGCGTGTGCGAGACCGATTTCTCCGGCTACCCCGATTGCCGCGACGACACCATGAAGGCCATGCAGCTGGCGCTGAACCTGGGCCTGGAGCGGCGGCTGCGCATCGAGACGCCGCTGATGTGGATCGACAAGGCCCAGACCTGGCAGATGGCACAGGACCTGGGAGGAGACGCGCTGGTGGAGCTGGTCGTGCGCGACACCCACACCTGCTACCAGGGCACGCGCGATGCGTTGCACGACTGGGGCTACGGCTGTGGCAGCTGCCCGGCCTGCGAGCTGCGCGCCAAGGGCTGGCAGCGCTGGCGGGCGGCGGCAACAGACTGAGCGACTGCCGCGCGGCAAGCCCGCAGCCCATGGCCCGCTCGCCAGTTGTCTTCAGCTCAGAGTGGGTACTTCCTTGCGGTCTGCCTGCAGGCCTGCTTGGGCATGCGGCTCAACGCGCCGTGTGGGTGCCTGGCCGGGGACGCAGACCACGTTCCTGCAGCTCGCCCTGCAAGGCGGTGAGCTGGGCGGCCAGCCAGGCCTGGCTTTCGGGAAGGTCCCGCAGGCAGTCCCAGAGGGCATGGTGCTGGTCCGGTGTCAGCGCCTGCGGGCCCTGGCTGCGGCCAATGGCCATCAGCCGCTGTGCTTCGGCGTAGGAGATGCGTGACTCGGAGACGGGGGGCGCAGGGGCATCCTCTACAAGACGGCCTTCCTCCAGGGGAGGGGTGGCAGCGCCGGAGGGGAAGGGTTCCGCAGCGCAGACGGGAGCAGGCGGAGCCGCAGGCTCCGCATCCAGGTCGGCAAACAGGTCGCGCGTGGGGTCCATGCCCGGCCCGCTGGCGGCGCGGGCGTCGTTGGCAGCGGGACGGGTGGGCCGGGCCATTGTGGGCCTCAGCGGGTGGGCAGATCCGGCAGGGGCCAGACCACACCGTTGTCGTTCAGCAAGGCGTCCAGCGGCTGGTCGTGGGCCTCGGGCTCGAAGTCGTCCACATAGGCTTCGCGAAAGCCCAGTCCCACGGTGAAGGGCTTGGGCCGCAGCGTGGCCAGGGTGCGGTCGTAAAAGCCACCGCCATAGCCCAGGCGGTAGCCGCCGGTGCCGTAGCCCACACAGGGGACGAACAGCAGCGTGGGCTGGATCACCTCGGTGTCCTTGGGCTTGGGAATGCCGTAGGCGTCTTCCTCCATGGGGCAGCCCGGATACCAGACGTGGAAGGTCAGCGTCTTGTGTTCCTTGTTGATCACCGGTAGGCCGATGCGGCGGCGCAGGGGTTTGTCCAGCAATTCCCCATCCTCTTTCCAGCGGTGCAGAATGGGCAGCGGATCGAATTCGCCCTTGATGGGCCAGTAGGCGCCGATCACGGTGTCCGGGCGATCCACCAACCAGATGCGCATCACCTGCTGCAGCAGGTCGCTGCGGTGTAGGCGATCTTCCATATTCCGGCGCTGTTCCACCAATCGGCGGCGTAGGGCTGTTTTGTCCATCACATAATTCCCCCATGCATTGGCTGAAGATTCTGACACCGCTTTGCGCGGCCTCCCTGCTTTCCGTCGTTCCCTCTTTGGGTTTTACCCAGACGACCGGGGATGATGTGCTACTGCAAATGCAGCAAGCCTTCCGCAAGGGCGACAAAGCCGCGCTGGCGCGGCTGTTGCCAGCCGCCCAAGGCCATGCGCTGGAGCCCTGGGCCGCGTACTGGGAGCTGCGCGTGCGTCTGGATTCCGCCACACCGCAGGAGGTCCAGGCCTTTTTGCAGCGCTGGCGCGGTACCTACCAGGAAGACCGCTTGCGCAACGACTGGCTGCTGCAGCTGGGCAAGAACCGCGACTGGACCACCTTCGCGCAGCAGCACGCGGATTTCCGCATGCAGGACGACCGCGAGGTGCGCTGCTACGCGCTGACAGCGGATCTGCTGCAGGGCAAGGCACCGCAGAACATCGCGCAAGAGGCAGTGCGGCTGTGGCACACGCAGGGCGCGAACGACGACGGCTGCGCCAACCTGGCCGCCACGCTGTACGCCAACAAGCAGCTCAAGGAAGAGGTCATCTGGCAGCGTGCGCGCCTGGGCGCAGAACTCAACCGCCAGGGCCAGGCCAGCCGTGCCGTGGGCATCGTCGCGCCGGAGATGCAATCCCAGGTGGGCGATGTGTTTGCCTCGCCCATCAAATACCTCAGCGGTACCAGCAAGAACGCGCGCGGCAATGTGCGGCGCGAACTGGCCCTGCTGGCCATCATCCGCATGGCCGCCAACGACCCGTCCCAGGCCGCCGACCAGATGAACGCGCGCTGGGCCAACCAGCTGCGCACCGAGGAACGCAACTGGGCCTGGGGCTTGATCGGCAAGATGGCCGCACGCAAGCTGGACCCCACGGCCGTGACCTACTTTGACAAGGTCACGCGCAGCAGCGATCTGGACGACGACGCCCTTGCCTGGAAGACCCGTGCCGCGCTGCGCGCCGGCAACTGGAGCTTGGCACGCAAGGCCATCGACGGCATGAGCAGCACTGCCCAGGCCGACCCGAGCTGGGTCTACTGGAAGGCCAAGGCAATCGCCTCCGGCCGCGTGGTGACCGAGCACGAAAAGAACGAATCGCGCGCCCTGTTCGAGCGCATTGCCGGCGTGGACGGCTTTTACGAACAGCTGGCACTGGAAGAGCTGGGCCAGCGCGTGACCGTGCCGCCGGCCCCGCAGCCGCTGACGCCGGCGGAAAAAGAGGCGGCCGAGAAAAACCCCAGCCTGAGCCGCGCGCTGTACGCCATCCGCATGGGGCTGCGCAGCGAAGGCGTGCGCGAATGGAACTACGCCACCAACCTGCACGACAGCGGTGGCATGGGCGACCGTGCGCTGTACGCCGCCGCCGACCGCGCCTGCCGCGCCCAGGTGTGGGACCGCTGCATCAACACCAGCGAACGCACCCGCGGCTTCATGGACTGGAAGCAGCGCTACCCCATGCCTTTCCAGGAGACGGTGCTGGCGCGCTCGGGCAACATCGGGCTGGATCCTGCCTATGTCTATGGCCTGATCCGCCAGGAGAGCCGTTTCATCATGGATGCGCGCTCCGGTGTGGGCGCCTCCGGCCTGATGCAGGTGATGCCTGCCACCGCCAAATGGACGGCGCGCAAGATCGGCATGAACGACTTCACGCCCGGCATGATCAATGACCGGGACGTCAACATCCAGATCGGCACCGCCTACCTGAAGCTGGCGCTGGACGATTTCCAGGGCTCCATGGCCATGGCCGCTGCCGGCTACAACGCCGGCCCCGGCCGCCCGCGCAACTGGCGCAACGGTCCGGTGCTGGATGGTGCAATCTGGGCCGAGAACGTACCGTTCACCGAAACGCGTGACTATGTGAAGAAGGTACTGGCCAACACCACCAACTACGCCGCACTGATCACCGGCCAGCCCCAGAGCCTGCGCGCACGCCTGGGCACCGTCGGTCCCAAGCCGGTGGAGGCACCGGCCGACAACGCCGAGCTGCCGTGACTCCTCGTGTCCACCGGCACGCTGCTGGCGCTGGCCGCAACGCTGGTGCTGGGCTGGCGCGCCAGAAAGCCCTGAGCTAAGCAACCTGTGGTGGACCGCAAGCCGCTTTCCATGCCGTGAGACGGGGGAGGCGGCTTTTTTCATGGGGTGCCAAGCCGTCAGCGGTTGTGCAGCACCCCGCCCTGCACGGCGGCGGCGCCGGAGCGCTCCAGCTCGTGCACCAGGCTCTGTGCCCAGGCGGTGGGCGTGTCGGCGGCAAAGTAGCGGGTGTGCAGCGTGCGGAAGTAGGGGGTGGCCAGCATCCACCGGAGGGCGTCGGCCGCGGCAATCTGCTGCCATTCCAGCAGCTTGTATTTCAGCAGCACCTTGGCGGCGTAGCGCGCGTGTTTGCGCGGATCGGCCACAAAGCCGGTCAGCTTGCGTCGTGCCTCGGTCAGGGCTGCAGCCACATCGGTGAACAGCGCGCCGTGGCCGGGCAGCACCACGGCGGGCTGCAGTGCCTCGATGATGTCCAGCGTGGCACCGACCTCGGCAAAGGCGTGGATGCCTTCGATCTCGGGGAAGACCACGCCAAAGCCGTGCTCCCACAATGCATCGGCCGAGATCAGCAGGCGCCGCTCGGGCTCGAACAGAATGACGGAATGCGGGTCGTGGCCCGGTGCCGCATGCACCTGCCAGGGGCGGCTGCCCAGCATGACCTCGGTACCGGCCTGCAGCAGTCCCTCCACACGAAAGCGCGGACAGTCCTGGCCGGTGGGGCGGTAGCTCAGCCTCTCTTCGTCCCAGACGCGGACCGCGGCGGCTTCGCCTGGGGGGATCCAGGTCTGCACGTCCGGGTAGGCGGCCTGCAGCGCCGCATTGCCGCCGCAGTGGTCGCTGTGCAGGTGGGTGTTGAGGATGCGCGCCAGCGGCAGGGCCCCCAGGCTGTCCTGCACCAGGGCCACGGTTTGCTCGGCATGGAGGCAGTAGCCGGTGTCCACCAGCGCGGCGGCGCTGTCAGGCCCGCTCGCCTGGAACAGGTAGTTGTTGGCGGACAGCCAGCCGCGTTCGAGGACAGTGATTTCAGGCCAGAGCAGGGGGGCAGCAGTCATGCAGTCTCAGCAAAGCAAACCCCGCGCCACCGGAGCGGGGTGCGGGGCATAGAGGAGGCACAGCGGGCAGGATCAATGCGGCGCTGGCGCAGCCGGACTGCGCAGTTCGCGCCGCAGGATCTTGCCCACATTGGTCTTGGGCAGCTCGTCGCGGAACTCCACGAAGCGCGGGCATTTGTAGCCCGTGAGGTGGGCGTGGCAGTGGCGAATCACCGCTTCTTCGGTCAGCGATGGGTCATTGCGCACCACGAACACCTTCACGGCTTCGCCCGAATGTTCGTCAGGCACTCCGATGGCCGCACATTCCACCACGCCGGGGCACAGGGAGATGACGTTCTCGATCTCATTGGGGAAGACGTTGAAGCCACTGACCAAGATCATGTCCTTCTTGCGGTCGATGATGCGGGTATAGCCTTGCTCGTCCATGACGCCGATGTCGCCGGTGCGCATGAAGCCGTCGGCGGTGAAGGTCTTGGCAGTTTCCTCGGGCTGGTTGTAGTAGCCGGCCATCACGTTGGGGCCGCGGATGCAGATTTCGCCGGATTCGCCCAGCGGGCGGTCGTTGCCTTCGTCGTCCTTGATGGTGATGTCGATGCCCGGCAGCGGCAGGCCGATGCTGCCGGTGAAATGCTGGGATGTCACCGGGTTGTTGGTGCCGATGGCGCAGGTCTCGCTCATGCCCCAGCCTTCGATCATGGGGCAGCCCGTCACCTGCTGCCACTGCTTGGCCGTGCCTTCGCTGGCGGCCATGCCACCGGCCTGCGAGGCGCGCAGCTGTGAAAAGTCCAGCGTGCGGAACTTGGGGTTTTGCAGCAGGGCGTTGAACAGCGTGTTCACCGCCGGCAGGATGTGGAATGGACGCTTGGCCAGCACATCGACAAATTTGGGGATGTCGCGCGGGTTGGGAATCAGGCTCAGGCTGGAGCCCTGGCGAATGGCGAGCAGGCACAGCGTGAGCGCGAAGATGTGGTACAGCGGCAGTGCGGCGATGCTGTGGACTTTCGACAGGTCTGGCAGGCCCTTGAGCGCGGGGGCAAACCAGGCTTCGGCCTGCAGCGTGGCGGCGATGATGTTGCGATGGGTCAGCACTGCGCCCTTGGACAGGCCGGTGGTGCCGCCGGTGTACTGCAGGAAGGCGATGGAGTCGTGCGTGGCCTGGCTGGGCTGCAGCGTGCGGTTGGTGCCCTGGGACAGCGCATCGCGGAAGTGGGTGAGCGTGCGCCCTTGCAGCGGCAGATCGAAGGGCGGCACCATCTTGGCCAGGTGGCGCACGGCAAAAGTGATCCAGCGGCCGAACACCGGGCCCAGCAGATCTCCCATGGAGGTCAGGCAGACATGCCGGACCTGGGTGCGCTCCAGCACCTGGGCCAGCGTGTGGGCAAAGTTCTCCAGAATCACGATGGCCGTGGCGCCGGAATCCTTGAGCTGGTGTTCCAGTTCGCGCGGGGTGTAGAGCGGGTTCACATTCACGCAGGTGTAGCCGGCACGCAGCACGGCGGCCATGGTCACCGCGAACTGCGGCACATTGGGCAGCATGATGGCCACGCGAGCACCGGGCTCCAGTCCCAGGGTTTGCAGCCAGGCGCCCAGGCGGGCGGAGAGCCGGTCCAGTTCGGCATAGTCCATCCACACATCCATGCAGACCGAAAACGGATGGCTGGCATGGCGCTTGAAGGACTCCTCCAGCAAATCGGCCACCGAGCGGTACTGGGTGGTGTCTATGTCAGAGGGCACGCCTTCGGGGTAGTGCTGCAGCCAAATGCGGTCCATGCTTTCTCCTGTTGCGGGGAAATGGGTGACAAAAAGTGTGTCCATTCTGTGTGGCTGCCTGGGCTGCGCCATCGGGCTTGTCCTAGGGATTAGGGAAGGTCCGCAAAGTGCGCGCGGGGCGGCACAGGCCTGCATGGTCACAATGCAGGCAGGAGGAACTGACCCATGGTGGCCTGGTGGTTGCGGGGAATGACACTGCTGAATCTGGCAGTGCTGGTGGTCTGGCTGGCCTGGGCCTGGCCGCAATCGGTGCCATGGGCGCTGGGCGGGGCGTTGCTGTGGGCGCTGGCGGGGCGCTGGTGGCTGGGGCAGCAGTTTGTCTGCCTGGCCCTGGTGCGGCGCAGCCGAGGCGAGCCGCCGCTGCCGTTGGCGACGCTGTTGCGGGCCTGGAATGCGGAATGCCGCGTGTCGCTGCGCGCCTTTGGCTGGGACATGCCCTGGGCCGAGCACGCCCAGGCGGACTATGTGCCCGACCGTCCGCCGGGCCGGCCCGTGGGCAGCGCTGGCGTGGTGCTAGTGCATGGCTGGCTCTGCAACCGTGCTATCTGGGCCGATGCGCTGCACCAGCTGCGTGCCGCAGGGGTGCCCTGCATCGCCGTCAGCATGCCGTTGCTGCTGCACCGTGTGGGCACGGGCCGGGCGGTGCTGGACGGTGCGGTCCGGTGCATGCAGGCGGCCACGGGCCGGGCGCCGGTGGTGGTGGCGCACAGCATGGGCGGGCTTGTGGTACGGGACTGGCTGCGCAGCCTGACGGATGCCGATGCCCCCCACCGCCCGCAGCAGGTGGTGACGGCGGGCAGCCCCCACCACGGCACCTGGATGGCTTACTGGGCACTGGGGCCGAATGTGGCGCAGATGCGCCCCGGCAACGCCTGGCTGCAGCAACTGCAGCGGGACGAGGCACGGCCCGGCAGCACGGCCAGCCGGGTGCAATGGCATTGTGCGCTGTCCGATACGGACAATATGGTCTTCCCCGGCACCACGGCCTTGCTGGAAGGCGCCACGCCGCTGTGGCTCAACGGCATGGCCCATGTGGAGATGCTGCAGGCCCCGGCGCTGTGGACGCTGGTGCGCCAACTGGTGGCGCAGGAGCCACAGGCCCGGCCAGCGGGGCGCCCGATGGGTGGGATAGAGACCGGGAATGCGCAGGCCGAGGCCCGGTCCATCATGTAGACGGCTGTACCCGGCGCTGCCTGTGCGCAAGGCGGTGCGGGGTCAGGCGGTTGGCGTATGGCTGGCGGGCTCAGGCGCAGCGGGCGTGGTCGGTGGCACCGGCGCCGCATCGGCCCGGTTGCGCACCAGGTGGATGTCCGTGGCCGAGGACAGCGCAATGCCTTGCTCGGCGGTCTGGCGCAGCAGCTCGAACAGCAGGTCGCTGCGCGTGCTGTAGACCTGGCGCGGGCTGGAGACATGGCCGAAGCTGGTGATGTTGATCACGCTGCCGCTGAGCGAGTCCACGTACATCGACGGAGCCGGGGCCTCCAGCACGGCTTCGTGGCTGCGGTAAATGCCCAGCAGCAGTTCCTTGAGGCGGACCACATCGGTGCTCAGCGGCACCGCAAAAGCGATGGAAATGCGGCCCAAGGCGCCGTCCATCGTCAGGTTCTGCACGGACTTGGTGATCAGCTCGGAGTTGGGAACGATCAGCGTGGACTTGTCGTCGGTCTGGATCTCGGTGGCCCGCACGCTGATGCGGCGGATGTCGCCCACCTGGTCGCCGATGCGCACGCGGTCGCCCAGCTTTACCGGGCGCTCGGCCAGCAGGATCAGGCCGGAGACAAAGTTCTGCGTGATGGCTTGCAGACCGAAACCGATACCCACGGACAGCGCACTGGCCAGCAGCGCCACTTTCTCAAAGCCGATGCCCAGTGCGGCCAGCGTCCACAGGCCCGAAAGGATGATGCCCACATAGCGGGCCACCGTGCTGATGGAGTTGCGCGCGCCGATGTCCAGATCGGTCTTGGGCAGATAGGTTTCCACCAGCCAGTGCTGCAGCACGCGGAAGACGGTCAGGCCGATCACCAGCACCACCAGTGCGCGGCCGATGGCCATGGGCTTGAGCACGGTGTCTCCCACCGGCAGCCCACCCTGGGCGGCGCTGGCCGTCCAGCCCAGTAGGCTGCTGGCATTGCCAAAAGGCGCAGTCAGTGCGGCCAGGCCCAGCAGCAGCAGGCTGACGCGCAGCAGGGCCGACAGCAGCACGCCCACCTGTTCCACCCGGGTGGGGCGCAGGCCCATGCCCTGGGCCAGACCGCGGCCGGGGCGGCTTTCCGGTGAGAAGAACCAGGTGCACAGGTCGTCGGCAAACTTCATCAGCAGCGACGTGGCCAGCACCACCACGGTGATCCACACCATCTGCGTGGCCACGAACACCGAGAAGTTCAGATAGCCCAGCAGGGCCGCCACCAGGGCGGCCAGCACCGTCAGATGCCCGCCCAGCCAGGCGAACATCAGCCAGCTGCTGCGCTGCACGGGACGGCCGGCGTCTCCATGTTCGCCCTTGGTGGCGGGCGCGGCCAGGCGCTGGCGCTGCTGGGTGATGGTGACGAGCACCGACAGGATCAGGCCCACATAGGTCAGCGCGATCAGCCCGTCCAGCGCCACCGTGCTCACCGCGCTGGTGCGTGCGGCAATATCCACGGCATTTAGCATCATGGCGAACCAGGTCAGGAAGGCGGCGCCCCAGGCGTAGCGGGTGAGGGTGGGGGCGGCAATGTCGTCGATCGCCAGCAGGCGCCAGCTGGGGCGCTTGGGCACCAGCGTGCTGGCACTGATGGACAGGAAGAAGGCCGCCACGAAGGCCGCCTGGATCCAGGCGTCGGCCACGCTTTGCAGGCGCGGCGTGATGGCATCGATGGCACGCAGGTGTTCGATGAACACCAGGCTGGCCAGGCCGGGCAGCACCGTGCCCACCAGCAGCAGCCACACGGCCAAGCCGGTGCGCCGCAGGCGGCCGTCCGGGGCGCGCTCCGACGCGGCATAGCGGTAGCCCAGGTGGCGCAGGCCCATGCGCAGCGGGAACAGCAGCAGCAAGGCCAGCACGATGCCGCGCAGCGGCATGGCCCAGCCATGTTCAGCAATCGCCGCGCGGAAGCTGGCCTGGCCCAGGCGGGTGAGCCCGCTGATGCGCTGCAGGTCCAGCGGCAGCTGTTCGGAGAATTGCTTCCACAGCGCGGGCGACAGCGGCGACAAGGCCTTGCTGGCGATCTGGGCGTTGAACTGCTGGGTGCGCAGCTTCTCGATGGATTCGGCCGTCTGCGCAGCTTCCACCGACAGCAGCTTGCCGCGCTTGATGGCGGAGTCCAGGTCGCCGTGTTCCTGGGCCAGCTCCTTGCGCTGGCGGGTGAGGTCGGTGCTTTCCTCCACCCCTTCGACCTTGGTGCCGAGCTGCTCCACCCGCTGGTCCAGCTGCTTGAGCAGCGGCTCCAGGGCGGTGACGGCGGCATCGGCGTCGCGCTTGGATTTCAGCGCCTGATCGGCCAGGACTTGCAGCGTGTCGGAGGTCTCGGCGTCGTCCAGCGATTTGCGCACCTTGTCGAGCGAGGCCGCGGCGGCCTGGATCTGTGCCTGTGGCGTGACCTGGGGTTCGGGAGGGAGCAGCGCGTCGGCTGCATGGGCCACACCCATGCAGCCCAGCAGGGCCAGATGCAGGGCCAGCAGCCAGCGCAGCAGGCGGGTGGGGCAAAAGGACAGGATGGAAGTCGGCACAGTCAAAGCGGTGAAAAACAAGGGGTGCGGTGGATGGGACACAGGCGCTGCGCGCGGCACAGCCGTGCCGGCCTGCGCAGAAAAGCCGATGGTCGTGACTATAGGCACTGTACGTGCATAGCGGTTTCGGCGTGTGACGCCTGGACGGGACGGCGCCGCTGCGGCAGCTCCCAGGTGCGCAGCGGCCGGCCTTGTGCGGCGTACGGGCGGGAGCGGCGCGCAGGCCTGCTGCTTGCAAAAGGGGAGCTGCCGGTGGGGTTGTGCGGGCTGTTGGTGATGCAAATGCACACCAAATGAAGCACGATCGCACAGCAGCTGCTATGAAAAACAGACTGCTCCCAGCGGCATGTGCCGCTGAGCGCGCCTCAGACCGAAATGCTGGCCTCGCCCGGCAGCCGCTCATCGGCCGCGATCTCCGGCAGCTGACGCAGCCGGTCATACAGCGGTGCAAAGTCGTTGCTGGCAAAGTCCAGCAACTGCTGCAGGTCGTCGATGACGAAATAGGTGTGCTGGTAGTCGTCGATGCGGTAGCGCGTGCGCATGGTGCGCTCCAGCTGCAGTGGCAGGCGCTGGGGAATGGGGCTGGTGACGCTGTAGGCCAGTTCGCCGGCGGAGCTGAGGATGCCCGCGCCATAGGCCTTGATGCCGTCGGCTTCACGCACCAGTCCGAATTCGATGGTGTACCAGTACAGGCGCGCCAGCAGCTCGGTGGCGCCCAGATCGGCCGCCTTGAGCCCCCCCGCGCCATAGGCCTGCATGTAGTCGGCCAGCACCGGATGAAAGAGCAGCGGCACATGGCCGAACAGGTCGTGAAAGATGTCCGGCTCGACGATGTAGTCCAGCTCGTCCCGGGTGCGGATCCAGTCGGTCACCGGAAACCGGCGCTGGCTGAGCAGGCGGAAGAAATCCACTTCCGGAATCAGCCCGGGCACGCCGACGAGCTGCCAGCCGGTGGCAGCCTGCAGGCGGGTGTTGATGTCCTCGAAGTGTGGAATGCGCTCGGATGCCCCGAGCAGGGGAAGGCAGGCGATGAAGTCGCTGCTGGCCCGCCCGGGCAGCAGCGCCCGCTGGCGGGCGTAGAGCTGGCGCCAGGTGGCGTGCTCCACCTCGGTGTAGGCCGCATAGTTCTGCGTGCAGGTGTAGTCGCTGGCCGCACGGCTGTAGTCTCCGCGCGGCGGGCGGCTGGACTGGCCGTAGACGACAGGGCGGACTTCCATGGTGGCTCTCCTGACAGATTGGATATCGCAACGTGGCTGGAAGTTCTGGTGTCCCCGCTCAGAGCACACCCCGGCGCATCTGGTCGAGTTCGATGCTCTCGAACAGCGCCTTGAAGTTGCCGTTGCCAAAGCCGTCGTCGCCCTTGCGCTGGATGAACTCGAAGAAGATCGGCCCGAGCTGGTTCTCGCTGAAGATCTGCAGCAGCAGCTTCTGGCCCGTGCCGTCGATCAGGATCTTGCGTCGCTTCAGCTCGGCCAGCGGCTCGCCATGCTCGGGCAGGCGCTTGTCGATCAGTTCATAGTAGGTGTCGATGGTGTCGAGCAGGCGCACGCCGCTGGCACGCAGGTGGTCCACGGTGGTGTACAGGTCGTCCGAGCCCATGGCGATGTGCTGGATGCCTTCGCCCTGGTACATGTCCAGGTACTCCTGGATCTGGCCGGCTTTTTCTTTGCCTTCCTCGTTGATGGGGATGCGGATCTTGCCGCAGGGGCTGGTCATTGCCTTGCTCTTGACACCGGTGACCTGGCCTTCGATGTCGAAGTACTTGATCTCGCGGAAGTTGAACAGGCGCTCGTAGAAGCTGGCCCATTCCACCATGCGGCCGCGGTGCACGTTGTGCGTCAGGTGGTCGATATAGGTCAGGCCATGGCCGGGTACGTGCAGCATGTCCTGGCTGCTGATGCCCGGCAGGGGCACAAAGTCCACGTCAAAGAAGCCGATGTTGCCGATATCGCCGGGTTGTGCGTCGCCTTTGCCGCGCCAGCGGTCCACCAGGTAGATCAGGCTGTCCCCCACGCCCTTGATGGCGGGGATGTTCAGCTCGCCCGGGGTGGCCGTGCCGGCATAGCCCCAGGCGCCCAGGGCGATGGCGCGCTCATAGGCGGCCTTGGCATCGTGCACGCGGAAGGCAATCGCGCAGACGCTGGGGCCGTGCAGGCGGGCAAAGCGCTGGGCAAAGCTGTCGGGCTCGGCGTTGACGATGAAGTTGATCTCGCCCTGGCGGTACAGCAGCACGTTCTTGTGGCGGTGGCGGGCCACGGCGCGAAAGCCCATGCTTTCGAACACCTTGCCCATGGCCTGGGGGTCGGGGGCGGCAAATTCGATGAACTCGAATCCGTCCGTGCCCATGGGGTTGTCCCAGGCGGAGGTGCTGTCGGAAGCGGCGGCGGGCAGGGGGGCGTTCATGGCGGTCTCCTGTGTGCTGTGGGGCAGTGATGGTCACCAATGTAGATTTGCTGCGCGTCAAGAAAGCTGCGTCCTGTGCGGAAGGCAGGTGGTGGGTGGCAGGAAAAATGCGCCGAATGTGGTTTTGCTGCATATTTCCCAAGCTTCTAGGGTTAATACTTAGCTGTTTGGTATAAAATCCTGCGTCATGAGTTCACTCCACGCAATAGACAAGCTTGACCGCGCCATCCTGCGCCGGTTGATGGAAAACGGGCGCGAAACCTATGACGTCATCGGCGAGCAGGTGGGCCTGTCGCCCAGTGCCGTGCTGCGCCGGGTCAAGCGGTTGGAGGAGTGCGGCGTCATCGACCGCTATGTGGCCCTGGTACCGCCCGAAAGCGTGGGCCTGGGCCTGACGGCCTATCTGAACGTGCGCCTGGAGAAGAACACCGAGACGCACAAGCGCAACCCCATGGACCTGTTCAAGGCCAGTGTGCAGACCTGGCCTGAAGTGGTGGAATGTGCTTCGCTGACCGGAGAAATGGACTATCTGCTGCGCGTGGTGGTGTCCGATATGCAGCACTACAGCCGCTTCATCATGGATACGCTGCTTAAGCACCCCAGTGTGTCGGATTGCAAGACCAGCTTTGTGCTGGACCGTGTCAAGGGCACTACGGCAATTCCGCTGTAACTGCGGCCCCGACCGAAGGGGCTGCTTGTGGCAGCGCAAACAAGGGCGGTGCAGGGGTAGATCCCGGGTAAACCCTGTGGCAATGTTGCCACCGAACGGCGGAATGTCCTTATTTATGTTGCAATGCAGCAATTCGTGCAGGCCGGCACTTTCCGGCCACAGGTTGGTCAACGTGCCCCGAGGGGCCCTAAACGGAAAGAGTGGGGAAGTGTCATGAGCAGTGAATGGCTGTCTGCCTCGTTGAGAGCAGGATCGAGCATCTTTTTGCCCCGGTTCGCCTCGAACCGCCTGCCCAGTCTGGTGCCCATCCGCGAGCTGGCACCGCGCCACCGCGACCGCATCCTGGCCCACCTGCTGAAGCTGGACACCGGTGACCGCTATCTGCGCTTCGGCTACGCCGCCAATGACGAGCAGGTCAAGCGCTATGTGGAACAGCTCGATTTCGAGCGCGACGACATCTTCGGCATCTTTAACCGCCGCCTGGAGCTGGTGGCCATGGCCCATCTGGCGTATGTGGACCTGGCCAACCACAGCAACTGCGCCGAGTTCGGCGTGTCCGTGCTCAAGAGCGCCCGGGGCAAGGGACTGGGTGGCCGTCTGTTCGAGCGTGCGGCGCTGCATGCGCGCAACCATGGCGTGGACATGATGTTCATCCATGCACTGTCCGAAAACACGCCCATGCTGAAGATTGCCCGCAGCGCCGGGGCCAAGGTGCAGCGTGACGGCACCGAGTCGGAAGCCTATCTGCAGCTGCCGCCGGGCGATTTCGACTCGCGCATGGCGGAGATGGTGGAGACCCATGTGGCCGCCGTGGACTACCAGTTCAAGAAGCAGGCCAAGCAGTTCTGGGAGATCCTGGCCGATGTGCAGGAAATCCGCAAAGGTGTGCAGGAAGGCCGCCACCAGGCCGGCGAGTAAGGTTTGACTCTCTGTCATCCCCAAGGGCTGCCCATGCTGGGCGGCCCTTTTTCATGGGCAGGCCATGCCTGCCCTGGGGGCCTGCGGTGGGCCGGCGTGCACCATGCCGCAGCAGTGCCTGGGGCATGGGCTTGCGGGGTGCATGGGGCCTGTGCGGGGGAATCCGCTATCCTAGGAGCCTGTTTCACTACCGCACGTCCTGCACCTCTGTCTGTGTCAGACCCCCACCCGCAGCGCTCTTCCGACCGCGAAGACAAGCGCAGCTTTCTGCAGAAAGTCGTCGAGTTCATCAATCCCGGTCCCGACAGTCCCGGTGAACTCATCGAAACCCTGGCGGATGCCGAAGACAACGAAGTCATTGGCGCCGACTCCCGCGTGATGCTTGAAGGCGTCATCCGCATGGCCGACATGACAGCCGGTGATGTGATGGTGGCCGCGCCGCGCATCGACTTTCTGGACATCAACGAAACCTACGAAGCCCTGCTGCACCAGGTGATCACCACGGCGCACTCGCGCTTTCCGGTGTACGAGGGCGAGCGGGACAACATCATTGGCGTGCTGCTGGCCAAGGACCTGCTCAAGCTGCAGCGCTCGCCGGGCCTGAACCTGCGCGCGCTGCTGCGACCGGCCATTTTTGTGCCGGAGAGCAAGCCGCTCAACGATCTGTTGCGCGTTTTTCGCAGCAACCGCAACCACCTGGCCATGGTCATCGACGAGTTCGGTGCCACTGCCGGTCTGGTGACCATCGAGGATGTGCTGGAAGAGATCGTCGGCGAGATCGAGGACGAATTCGACATTCCGGAGGAAGAGGGCGACATCTTTGCGCTGGCCGATGCCACCTACCGTGTCGCCGGCCGCACGCCGGTGGAGCGCGTGGCCGAATTCTTCGGCGTGGCGCTGGTGGCCCGCGACCCGGAAGAGGAATTTGACACCATCGGCGGTCTGGTGGCCCATGCGCTGGGCCATATGCCGCGCCGCGGCGAGCACTGGGAGAGTGCCGGTCTGCGCTTTGAAGTGCTGCACGCCAAGGGCGGCGCGGTGCACTGGTTCAAGGTCACGCGCCTGGGCTCGGGCGATTAACTGCTAATCTGCGGGGCCCGCGCCGCTGTGGCGCAGCCCTTGCGGTGGCAGAGCGTCCTGATCCTGGAACCAGGGAGCTGCCGCCGGGTGCCTCCCGCGCCGTGCCCGCTGTTCCCTGACTTCACCCGCCCATGCCTTCCGTGTTTGCCCCTTCTTCACACACCGCTGCCACCCACCGTTTTCTGGGTTGGGGCTGGTCCGCCGGCATGCTGCTGGCCGGTGAGCTGCAGGCCATGTCTCTGGCCTGGCCGGGTTCGGGCCAGGCCCTCTGGTGGCTGCAGCTGCTGAGCCTGGCGGCACTGGCGACCGGCCTGCTGCATGCGCCCACGGCGCGCAGCGCGGCCTGGCGCGGTTTTGTCTTTGCCACGGCCTGGCTGGCAGGCACCTTCTGGTGGCTGTTCATTTCCATGCACACCTATGGCGGCCTGCCGGCGCCGCTGGCGGTGCTGGCGGTGCTGGCGCTGGCGGCCTTTTTGGGCGCGTACTACGCGATTGCCGCCTGGGGCTTTGTGCGGCTGCGGCCCATGCAGCCTGCCTGGGCTGCCCTGGTGTTTGCCGCCTGCTGGACGCTGGCGGAGCTGGCGCGCGGGACGCTGTGGACCGGTTTTCCCTGGGGCGCTGCCGGCTACGCGCATGTGGACGGGCCGTTGGCGGCCCTCCCACGCTGGGTGGGCGTCTACGGCACGGGCGCTGTCGCGGCCTGGTCGGCCATGCTGCTGGCCCAGATGCTGGCCACGCCGGCACGCCGTGCGCTGCGCTGGGCAGCCCCGCTGGTCCTGACGGCCGGTGCCGTCGCCGGTTTAGGGGTCTGGCAGCAACGGGCGCTGGCCGAAGGCGATGCCCAGGCCCTGGCCGAAGGCCGCCCGGTGCTGGACGTGGCCTTGCTGCAAGGCAATATTCCACAGGATGTGAAGTTCGAGCCCGGCGAAGGCATTGCGCTGTCGCTGAACTGGTACGGCCGCCAGTTGCTGCAGCCGGCCGCGCCGCTGGTGGTGGCGCCCGAAACCGCCATTCCGCTGCTGCCGCGCCAGCTGCCCGAAGGCTATCTGGATGCCGTCACCGCGCCCTACCGCTACCAGGAAGCTGGAACCGGCGCCCATGCGGCGCTGGTGGGCATGCCGCTGGGCGACGAAGAGCACGGCTATGCCAATGCGGTGGTGGGCTGGCAGCCCGGTGCCGGGAGCAGCTACCGCTATGACAAGCACCATCTGGTGCCGTTTGGCGAGTTCATTCCCCCGCTGTTTCACTGGTTTGTGCGCATGATGCACATTCCGCTGGGCGACTTTGCCCGGGGCGCCGTCGCCCAGCCTCCCATGCTGTGGCAGGGCGAGCGCCTGGCGCCGAATATCTGCTACGAAGATTTGTTCGGCGAGGAGCTGGGCGCACGCTTTGCCGACCCGGCCCAGGCGCCCACGGTGTTCGTGAACATCAGCAATATTGGCTGGTTTGGTGACAGCCCGGCCATTGACCAGCATCTGCACATTAGCCGCATGCGCTCCTTGGAATTCGAACGCCCCATGCTGCGCGCCACCAACACCGGCGCTACAGTGGCGATCGATCACCGCGGGGTGGTCACCCACCAACTGCCGGCTTTCGAGCGGGGCGTGCTGCTGGCCACCACCCAGGGCAGGGAACATTTGACCCCCTATGCCCGCTGGGTGGCTGCGGCCGGTCTGTGGCCGCTGGGCCTGCTGTGCGCCGCTGTGCTGGCGCTGGCGGGGTGGCTGCTGCGCCGCAGCAAATAGAAAGTTCGACCTGGGTCACAGGGTTTGTGGTGCACGGACAACAAAGAGCTTCGATAATGCCCGCCTGCGGCGCCCGTACACTCAGCGGCGAGCACAACATAAAAACGCGCTGGCAATCCGCCGCGCTGGAGTAAGTTTGACAATGGCCGAATCTTTTTCCTACGAACAACTGATCGCTTCCGGTGAAGGCAAGCTGTTTGGCGCCGACAGTGGCCGCCTGCCCCTGCCTCCCATGCTGATGTTCGACCGCATCACCCATATCTCGGAAGATGGCGGTGCCCATGGCCTGGGCAAGATCGTGGCCGAACTCGACGTGAACCCCGATCTGTGGTTCTTCAAGTGCCACTTCCAGGGCGACCCTGTCATGCCAGGCTGCCTGGGCCTGGACGCCATGTGGCAGCTGATCGGTTTTTACCTGACCTGGCTGCGCCTGCCCGGCCGCGGTCGCGCCCTGGGTGCCGGCGAAGTGAAGTTCACCGGCGAAGTCGGTCCCGACGTCAAACTGGTGACATACGAGATTGATATCAAGCGGGTGATCAAGCGCAAGCTGAACATGGCCATTGGCGATGCACGCCTGCTGGCCGATGGCAAGGAAATCTACGTGGCCAATGACCTGCGCGTGGGTCTGTTTCTGCGCGAAGGGGACGGCCAGGGAACGGCAGCATGAGCAAGAAGCGGGTAGTCATCACCGGCGCGGGCATCGTCTCGTGCATTGGCAACGACCTGGAGACGGTCGAAGCGTCGCTGCGTGCCAGCCGCTCGGGCATCAAGGCCGTGGCCAAGTTCACCGAACTGGGCTTGCGCAGCCAGGTGGGCGGTGTGCCGGAAATCGACATCGAAGCACGCATTGACCGCAAGCAGCTGCGCTTCATGGGCGACGCTGCGGCCTACTCGCAAATTGCGCTGGAAGACGCCATCAAGCAGGCCGGGCTGACGCCCGAGCAGGTGAGCCATCCGCGCACCGGCCTGATCATGGGCTCCGGCGGCGGCTCGCCGGCCAACCAGATCGAGGCGGCAGACACGCTGCGCGAGAAGGGCATCCGCCGCGTGGGACCGTACCAGGTCACGCGCTGCATGAGCTCCACGGTGTCGGCCTGCCTGGCGACCAATTTCAAGGTCAAGGGCATCAACTACTCCATCACCTCGGCCTGTTCGACCTCGGCCCACTGCATCGGTGCGGCGGCCCAGCAGATCGCCTGGGGCATGCAGGACGTGATGTTCGCCGGCGGCGGTGAAGAGCTGTCCTGGGGCATGTCGCTGCTGTTTGACGGCATGGGTGCCATGTCCAGCAAGTACAACGAGACGCCCGAGAAAGCCTCGCGCGCCTATGACGCCAACCGCGACGGTTTTGTGATTGCCGGCGGCGGCGGTGCGGTGGTGCTGGAAAGCCTGGACCACGCCCTGGCCCGCGGCGCCCACATCCTGGCGGAAGTGGTGGGCTTCGGTGCCACCAGCGACGGTGAGGACATGGTGGCTCCTTCGGGTGACGGCGCCATTGCCTGCATGAAGCAGGCCATGGAAAACGTGGACGCGCCCGTGGACTACATCAACACGCACGGCACATCGACCCCGGTGGGCGATATGCAGGAAGTGCGTGCCATGCGCGAGCTGTTCGGCGACAAGGTGCCTCCGTTTTCGTCCACCAAGTCACTGACCGGCCACTCGCTGGGTGCGACGGGCGTGCAGGAAGCGATCTACTGCCTGATCATGCTGAACAAGGGCTTTATCGCCGGTTCGGCCAATGTGGAAACGCCCGATCCGCTGCTGGGCGATATGCCTCTGGTCACGACCACGCGCGATGCCCAGCTGAAGACCGTGCTGTCCAACAGCTTTGGCTTCGGTGGCACCAACGCATCCCTGCTGCTCCAGCGCTGGGACGGCCAGTAAGCCGACTGCGGCCCCGCCGATTGCAGCCCAACCGGTTGCGGACCGGAGTGGCCTCCATGACAAAGCCCTGTGTGCACACACAGGGCTTTTTTCTTGTGGCCGGTTGGCCCATCAGCCCATGACAGGCGCTGCCGACGCACAGGGCGTGGTCAATGTGGGCGTTCCCGGCTGGCGGCAAGGAAGGCCGCAATCAGCGGCGCCTGGCTGCGGCTGTGCAGGCAGTACAGGTATTCGGGCAGGTGGGGCACGCTGCCGGCAAAGGCCAGTACCACCAGGTCGGGGTGTGCCGAGGCCTCATGCCGGGCAAACACGCTGATGCCCATCTGGCGAATCACGGCCTCGCGTATGGCCTCGCGGCTGGCAATCTCCAGCACGCGGCCCGGAGGCACGCCGGCGTCGGCCAGCAGCTGCTCGGTCAGCCGGCGGGTCACCGAGCCGGGCTCGCGCAGGATCAAGGTTTCGCCGGCCAGATCCGCCACGTCCACGGACGGGCGGCGTGCCAGACGGTGGCTGCGGTGCACCAGCAGGGCCAGCGGGTCCTGGCCCAGTTCCAGCCGCAGCAGGCGTGGATCGCTTTCCGGGGTGGACGAGGTGGCCAGATCCACCTGGTAGGCCGCCAGTGCCTGGCCCATCTGCTGGGAATTGCCGCTGACCATCGACACCTGCACGCGCGGGTACTGCTGGGCAAAGCGCTGCACGATGTCCAGCACGTAATACGGTGCCGTGGCCCCGATGCGCAATTGCCCGCCCTGGCTGCCATCGCCTGCGTGGCGCAGCGCCGACTCCACCTCCACGGCGCGCAGCAGCAGCAACTCCACCTGCGGCAGCAACTGCAGGCCTTCCCCAGACACGGTCAGCCGCCCGCCCTGGCGGTGGAACAGCTCCACGCCGTAATGCGCCTCCAGCGCGCGGATCTGCGTGGTGACGGTGGGCTGGCTCAGCCCGAGGTGGCGTGCCGCCAGCGTGATGCTGCCCAGCCGGGCCACCCAGAAAAAGGATTGCAGTTGCGTGACAAACATGGTGTGTGGCGCCGTCCGGCAGGGACGGCTGCCGCATTTCACCATGGCGGCCTGGACCGTGGCGCATCTCCCACTGCGATGGGGACCCAAATTTGCCAATAGGCGCTTCGGCAGATTTCGGTTCTGTGACACGCAGATTTCACATGCGATTTCTAGAGTGCAGGGCAGGGAGTTGGCCGTGTGGGTCGGCTCCGCAAAGGTTTCCATTCCCACCATTTTTCAGGAATCTGCCATGCGCCATGCCCTTGTTTCCCCCCCCCGCCGCCTTGCCCTGCTGACCGCTGCCGCCTGGGCGCTGCTGGGTGCAGCCGGCCAGGCGCTGGCCGCCAAGACCGAGCTGCTGGTCTATTCGGCCCTGGAAGCCGACCAGATCAAGGCCTACAAGGTCGGTTTCGAAAAAGTGCACCCCGAGATCGAGCTGAAGTTTGTGCGCGACAGCACCGGCATCATCACGGCCCGCCTGCTGGCCGAGAAGGCCAATCCCCAGGCCGACGTGATCTGGGGGGTGGCGGCCACGTCGCTGATGCTGCTGGACAAGCAGGGCATGCTGGCTCCCTACGCCCCCAAGAACCTGGGCAAGGTGCGCGCCACCATGCGTGACCCGGCAGCCACGCCCACCTGGGTGGGCATGGATCTGTGGTCGTCGGCCGTGTGTGCCAACACCGTGGAGGCAGCCAAGCGCAAGCTGCCTGCCATCACCAGCTGGGCCGATCTGACCAAACCCGAATTCAAGGGCACGATCACCATGCCCCACCCGGCTTCCAGCGGTACCGGCTACCTGATGGTGGCGGCATGGCTGCAGATGATGGGTGAGGACAAGGGCTGGGCCTATATGGACGCGCTGCACAAGAACATAGGCGTCTATACCCACAGCGGCTCCAAACCCTGCCGCCAGGCCGGTGCGGGTGAGTTCCCCGTGGGCCTGAGTTTCGAGTACCGGGCCAACAAGACCAAGAAGGACGGTGCGCCCATCGACATCGTCTTCCCCAGGGAAGGCCTGGGCTGGGACGTGGAAGCCACGGCCATCATGAAGACCAGCAAAAAGCAGGAGGCCGCCAAGGCCCTGGCCGACTGGGCCGTGACGCCCGAGGCCAACCAGCTCTATGCCGCCAACTTTGCCGTGCTGGCCTTGCCCGAGGCCCAGGAAAAGCATGAATTCATTCCGGCCGATCTGGAAAAGCGCCTGGCCAAGAACGACTTCAACTGGTCGGCCGCCAACCGCGAGCGCATCCTGACCGAATGGGCGCGCCGCTATGAAGCCAAGGCGGAAAAGAAGTAACCACCGCTGGTGCCTTCTCTCTGTGGCCCATGGTGCATGGAGGGGAGGTGGGCACGCTCTGCAGAACGGCCTGGCCATGGCGCCGTGGCCGGGCGGGTGGGCTGTCTGTTGTTTTTGACGTTGAAAGAGATACATGCTGCGCATTGACCATATTGCCAAGCAGTACAAGGACACGCCCGTGCTGCGCGGCATCGACCTGGCGGTCGATGGCGGCGAGTTCGTCAGCCTGCTGGGGCCTTCTGGTTGCGGCAAGACCACGCTGCTGCGCATTCTGTGCGGCATTGAGCAGGCGGACGAGGGCCGAGTCCTGTTTCAGGGCGAGGACATCACGCGCTGGCCGGCGGCACGCCGGGGATTCGGGGTGGTGTTCCAAAGCTATGCACTGTTCCCCAATCTGACGGCGGCGCAGAACGTGGCGTTCGGCCTGCGGGGGCAGCCTGCGCACCAGGTCCAGGCCCGTGTGCAGGAAATGCTGGCCCTGGTGGGCCTGGGCGCGCAGGCGCAGCGCTACCCGGCACAGCTGTCCGGCGGGCAGCAGCAGCGTGTTGCACTGGCCCGTGCGCTGGCCCCCCGCCCCCGCTTGCTGCTGCTGGATGAGCCCCTGTCCGCACTGGATGCCCAGGTACGCACCGAGCTGCGCAGCGAGATCCGCCGACTGCAGCGTCAGCTGGAGATCACCTGCATCATGGTCACGCACGACCAGGAAGAGGCGCTGTCCATGGCGGACCGGGTGGTGCTGATGCACCAGGGGCGCATCGAACAGCAAGGCTCGCCCGAGCAGCTCTATGCCCAGCCGGTCAGTCACTTTGCGGCCGGGTTTGTGGGGCGCATGAACCTGCTGCCCGCGACGGCGGAGGCGGGTCACATGGTGCGCGTGGGGGAAGGACGGCTGGATTGCAGCACGGCGGGTTTTGTACCCGGTGATGCGGTGCTGGTGGGTGTCCGGCCCGAAAGCGTGGTGCTGCACCCGGCCCAGCCGATTGCACTGGCCAATCTGTTCCGCGCCCGGGTGATGGAGTCCTCGTTCCTCGGTTCGATGGTGCTGGTGCGGGTGTGCAGTCCCACGCTGCAATGCCAGATCGATGTGCAATGGCCGCTGCGCCACGATGCCCGGCTGCCCGACTGGTTGCAGGGGGAGGTGCTGGTGGAACTGCCCGCCGCAGCGCTGCAGGTGCTGGCGGCGCCAGAGGCCTTGCGGAGGGCTGCATGATGGCGGCCGCGACACCGGCCCTGCCACTGGGGGCCGATCCGGTGGTCCCCTCTGCAGTGCCGCACACTGCCCGGCGCCACCAGGATGCAGGTCCTGCCGCGCCGCGGCCATCCCGCACCTTCCATGGGGAAAGGCTCTGGCTGGGGGTGCTGGTGCTGGGCCTGCTGGGTGTGCTGCTGATCGCGATTGCCTTGCCGGTGGGGGCGTTGCTGGGCCGCAGTTTCTGGTCGGCCGACGGACAGTTCTCGGGTCTGGCGCAGTACATGGCGTATGCCCGAACACCGGGGGTGGCGCAGTCCCTGTTCAACAGCCTGTGGCTCTCGGCCACCAGCAGCACGCTGTGTGTGGCGCTGGCCTATGGCTATGCATACGGTGTGGTGCGCAGCTGCATGCCGCTGGCCGCATGGTTCCGCGCCATCGCCCTGGTGCCGCTGCTGGCGCCGTCGCTGCTGATGGCCATCAGTCTGATCTACCTGTTCGGCGCCCAGGGGCTGCTGAAAAGCTGGTTGCTGGGTGGTTCGGCTTACGGGCCTTTCGGCATCATCCTGGGCTCGGTGCTGTGGACTTTTCCGCATGCACTGATGATTCTGTGCACCACGCTGGCGTCGGGCGATGCGCGGCTGTATGAGGCCGCAGCCACGCTGGGTGCGGGCCGCTGGCGCAGCTTCTGCCAGGTCACGCTGCCGTCCAGCCGCTACGGGCTGTTGATTGCCTGGATCGTGGTGTTTGTGCTGGTGGTGACGGACTTTGGCGTGCCCAAGGTGATTGGGGGCAACACGCCCATGCTGGCCACCGACATCTACAAGCAGGTGATTGGCCAGCACAACCTGTCCATGGGGGCGGTGGTGGCCATGCTGCTGCTGGTGCCTGCCGGCCTGGCGTTCGCTGCCGAACGCCATCTGCGCGCGCGCCAGGCCGCCACCATGGCGGTGCGTGCCACACCGCTGGTGCCGCAGCCTGCGGCGCTGCGGGACCGTGCGTTGCTGCTGTACTGCAGCCTGGTGGTCATGGGGCTGCTGGCGGTGATGGGCACGGCCGTGCTGGCTTCGCTGGTCACCTTCTGGCCCTACAACCTGAGTCTGGGGTTCAGGCACTACCAGTTCGACATGATGGACGGCGGCGGCTGGGCCAGCTATGGCAATTCGCTGGCGATGGCGGCGGCAACCGCGGTGGTGGGCGCGCTCCTGAGTTTCCTGAGTGCCTACCTGGTGGCCAAACCGACGGGCTGGGCGCGTGCGCGCCAGTGGCTGCATGGCGTGGCTACGCTGCCGATGGCGGTGCCCGGGCTGGCGCTGGGGCTGGGTTACATCCTGTTCTTCAATGCCGCCAGCAATCCGCTGCACTTTTTGTATGGCTCGCTCGGCATTCTGGCGCTGTGCTCGGTGGCGCATTTCTTTTCGGTGGCGCATATCACCCAGCTCACGGCCTTGCAGCAACTGGATGCCGAATATGAGCGCGTGGCCGATTCCATGGGCGTGCCGTTCTGGACGGTGCTGTGGCGTGTGCACCTGCCGGTGTGCCTGCCGGCAGTGATGCAGGTGGCGGGCTACTTCTTTGTGAATGCCATGACTACGGTATCGGCCGTCGTCTTTCTGTATGCACCCGAAACCTCGCTGGCCTCGGTGGCGGTGCTGGCCATGGACGATGCCGGCGACATTGCACCCGCTGCCGCCATGGCCACGCTGATCTTTGCCACGGCGGCGGTCGGGCGCGTGCTGATTGCCGCACTGGATGCCTGGACACAGCAACGAACCCAGCACTGGCGCCACCGCTGACCGCGCCGCGCGGCTCGTTCCCCACTCTCCTCCCGTGGACTTCCCTGTGCCCTGCCTTCTGGTGGGGCGCCAGGGCGCTCCTTTGCCTTTTGTTTCCTCTCTTGGCTGTTCATGCTATGAAAAATTACGATCTGATCGTCGTCGGTGCCGGTATCGTCGGCCTGGCCCATGCCTATACCGCGGCGGTCCGCGGCAAGTCCGTGCTGCTGATTGAGCGCGACAGCGCCTGTCTGGGTGCCTCCATCCGCAACTTCGGCTTTGTCACCATCACCGGCCAGCGTGCCGGTGACCACTGGCAGCGGGCCCTGCGTTCACGCGCCATCTGGGCCGATGTGGCGTCGCAGGCGGGGATCGATGTGCTCCACTCCGGCCTGTGGCTGACCGCACGCCGCCCGGCGGCGGCGGCTGTGCTGGAGGCCTTCATGCGCACCGACATGGCCGTGGACTGTGCGCTGCTCACGCCGGCCCAGGCCGCCGAGCGCCACCCTGCACTGCGCACCGAGGGGCTGCAATCGGTGCTCTACAGCCCGCACGAGCTGCGTGTGGAGTCCCGCACCGCCATTCCGATGCTGGCGCAGTGGCTGCAGCAGGCGCTGGGGGTGGATTTCCGCTTCAGCGAGACCGTGACGCAAGTGGCCACGCCGCGCGTTACCACGTCACGCGGCAGCTACCACGCCGAGCGTGTGGTGGTCTGCAACAACGCCGATCCCGGAGGCCTGTTTGCAGACGCCTGGACGGAGCACCAGGTGCAACTGTGCCAGCTGCAGATGCTGCGGGTGCAACCGCAGGCCGGTTTTGCGCTGCAGGGCTCGGTCATGGGCGATCTGAGCCTGGTCCGCTACGAAGGCTATAGCGCACTGCCGGAGGCGGCGGCACTGCGTGCCGAGCTGGAGCGGGACGAGGCCGAAAGCCTGGCCCATGGCATCCACCTCATCGCCGTGCAAAGCGCCGATGGCTCGCTGGTGGTGGGGGACTCCCACCACTACGGACCGGCGCCGTCGCCTTTTGCCAGCGAGGCGGTGGACCGGCTGATGCTGCGCCATCTGCGCGAAGCATTGCGCCTGGAAGGCGACCATGTGGTGGAGCGCTGGGTGGGGACCTACCCGGTGTCGCCCGATGCGCCCTGCCTGGTCAAGGCCCCTGACGATGCGACGCGGGTGGTGGCTGTGACCAGCGGTTCGGGGGCCAGCACGGCGTTTGGCCTGGCCGAAGAGGTGTGGAGCGGCTGGTAAGCTACTTGCTGCGGCCTGGAGTCCGACCGGGTACCGGGACCCACCGCAAAACCCCGGGTGTTGGCAATCCGGAAAAGCGCACGCTGCGCTGGAATGTTGCGCAAAAAGAAGTGGCTTCCCTGCGGGAGGCACTGCTGCGGCGAGCGAATAGTTGCTGCGCTGCATCATTGGATGGGTGCTCACGGGCGGTTGCACCTGCACGCTGGGCATGGCGCCCTAGAATGCGTGCAGGCGCCGGGCCGGCTTTGCACGCAAAGCCGGGTCTGGCGGTTTTGTCTGCCACCGCTGCGGGTTTTGCCCGAATCCACCATGAAGCTCGCGATCCTGGACCGAATTGGCACCCTTCACCCCGAGGGGGAGGACGCCGTGGTGGGCGCGCGGGACTGGCAGCCCCAGGCCGGGGTGCTGGACGCGATTGCCCAGCTCAATCGTGCCGGCTGGCATGTGGTGATCGCCACCAACCAGCCGGGGTTGGGGCGGGGCAACTTCGATGTGAACGAGCTCAACGCCGTGCACCAGCGCATGCAGCGCGAACTGGCCACTGCCGGAGCACGGGTCGAGGCCGCGTTCTTCTGTCCCCATGCCCCGGATGAAGGTTGTGCCTGCCGCAAGCCCGCGCCAGGTTTGCTGCAGCAGATTGCCATCCGCTACGGGGCCGAGCCGCATGAAATATGGGTGATTGGCCAGGACCATGCCCATCTGCAGGCAGGAGCGGCCATCGGTGCCCACCTGGTGTGGGTGGAGCAGGGCAGTGGCGTGGCCACCATGCCGGCACCGGCCCTGCCACAGGCGGTGCAGCACTATGCCGACTGGGCGGAACTGGCCCAGGCCCTGGCCCCTGCGGCGACCGAAGCGCCGGCACCGTCCCCTTCCGTCTGACGCAAAACCGCGCAAGCCTTATCCTCTAGGGTCTGACGCCTGTGTCAACCGACTGTTTCTGACATCCATGCCTTTTCTCCGTTCCCTGTTGCACATGCTGTTCATGTGCGTCACCGTCATTCCCTACACCCTGGTCATCCTGCTGCTGCGGTTGTGCGGGGCCTCGCCCGACGCGCGCTGGAAAGTGGCCCGGGCCTGGTTGGCACTGTGCGTGGACGCGGCGGGCTGGTTCTGCGGTGTGCGCTACCGTGTGCAGGGCATGGAGCATCTGCCGAACAGCGATACCGACGGCGTGGTGCTGCTGTCCAAGCACCAGTCGACCTATGAGACCTTCCTGCTGCCGGCCATCATGCCGCGGCCGCTGGCCTATGTGTTCAAGAAGGAGCTGCTGCAGATTCCGTTCTTCGGCTGGTCTATCGGCAGCCTGGACATGATCCACATCGACCGCAAGCACGGTTCGCGCGCGTTCCACAAGGTGGTGGAGCAAGGCAAGCGCCTGCTGGAAAAAGGGGTATGGGTCATCATGTTCCCCGAGGGAACCCGCATGGCGCGCGGCGAAGTGGGGGAATACAAGACGGGCGCCACCCGTCTGGCCATCATGGCCGGCAAGCCGGTGGTGCCGGTGGCGGTGACGTCGGCCAAATGTTGGCCACGCAAGGCATTTGTCAAGACCCCCGGCGTGGTGGACGTGTCCATTGGCAAGCCCATTCCCACGGTCGGCCGCAAGCATGAAGAGCTGATGGCCGAGGTGCAGGCCTGGATCGAAGCTGAGATGCGCCGCCTGGACCCGGAGGCCTACCCGGCCGTCCCTGCGCCGCTGCCTGCGCCTGCACAGGGCTGAGCCACCGCGCGCGTACGGTCCACGGCAGGCTGCATGCCCCATCGCTTTTCCACTCCAGCCCGGCGTGCGCCAGCGGCACTGGCTTCTGTCGCCAAGCAGGTGCCGCAGGTGGGTGGCCAGGCGCTGCTGTGGGGGGGGCAGGACTTTCAACACCCCGCGGCCACGCACCAAATTCTGCTGCGGGACGGCACGCGTGTGGCCTACCGGCTGGAGCGCGCCATGCGCCGCAGCATCGGTTTTCAGGTGGGCGCAGAAGGCCTGGCCATCCGTGCACCGCGCTGGATCTCGCTGGAGCAGCTGGAGGCTGCCATCCATGAAAAAGCGCGCTGGATTGTGCAAAAGCTGCAGGAACAGCGCGCACGTTCCGACCAGGCACAGGCCCAGCGCATCGCCTGGGCCGATGGCGCCGTGCTGCCTTTTCTGGGCGGCCAGATCACCTTGCACCTGCACCCGGCTGCACTGCGCGGCGGAAGTTTGCTGGCGGTAGGTGAAGGCGCCTGGGCGCTGCATCTGCCGGTGGCCGCGGACGCCGGTGCCGCCCAGGTGCGCGCTGCAGTGGCCGCCTGGTGGCTGCGCCATGCGCGCAACCTGTTCACCGAACGCCTGCGCCACTATGCCCCGCAACTGGGGGTGCAGTGGCGCAGCCTGCGCCTGTCCAACGCGCGCACGCGCTGGGGCAGCGCCAAGAGCGACGGCAGCATCATGCTGAACTGGCGCTTGCTCCACTGTCGCATGGCCGTGCTGGACTATGTGGTGGTGCATGAGCTGTCCCACCTGCGGGTGATGGACCACAGTCCGCGCTTCTGGGCCACGGTGGCAGAGGTCACCCCCGACTATGCGGCCCTGCGGGCCGAACTGCGCGAGCACGCTTCACCGTTGTGGGCCTGAGCGGCGGCGTCAGGTAGTTGGAAAGCGCCGCCCCTGCAAGTGGGTGGCGCCGATGAGCGGTGGAGTCCCTGGCAAATAGCGGGGGGCGGCAGCCGCGCATTGTTTGCATGGGTTGGGGCCGGCAACTGGCTGAAACCCGCATGATGGCAGTGCTGCCCGCTGTGCAGCAAGCTCCGCAGCGCGCACAATGCGCACCAACGTTGCCAGGCCGCACATGGCCTTGGCATGATTTGACGGATTTTTTGCTTCAGGACTACATATGACAGCCTCCGCCACCGATCTTCAGGTCACTCCCGCAGCGGGCTATGCCGGCGATATTCCTGCGCCTCTGGCCTGGCAATGGGTGCAGGCCGGACAGGCTGTGCTGGTAGATGTGCGCACCGATGCCGAGCGCGCCTGGGTGGGCCAGGTGCCCGGAGCCATTCCCGTGGCGCTCAAGCAATGGCCGGGCATGCAAGCCAACCCCGACTTTGATGCCCAGCTGCGCGCAGCGGTACCGCCCGGTGGCAAGGTCGTGCTGCTGTGCCGCAGCGGCGTGCGCTCCGTCGCAGCGGCCCAGCGTGCGGCGGCGCTGGGCATTGAGGCCTACAACATCCTCGAAGGCTTTGAAGGCGATCTGGACGCCCACAACCAGCGTGGCCAGAAAAGCGGCTGGCGCAAGCAGGGCCTGCCCTGGCACCAGTGAAGCGCCAAGCACCCATGAAAAAAGGCTCCCGACGGGAGCCTTTTTGACAGCGGTACAGGGCTTACAGGGCCGGAATGCGCAGTTTCTGGCCGGGGTAGATCTTGTCGGGGTGCGACAGCATGGGCTTGTTGGCTTCGAAAATCGCAGGGTACTTGTTGGCATCGCCATAGTATTTCTTGGCGATGGCCGACAGCGTGTCGCCGCGCACCACGTCGTGGTACTGGGCTTCGGGTTCGGGGTGGGTGACGGACATCTGGTTGTCCACACTGGTCACGCTGGAAACATTGCCGCAGCACAGGGTGACTTTTTCCTTGGCTCCCTGGGTGGGCGCCACGCCGGTCACGGTGACCTTGCCCTGGCTGCCGTCATAGGTGACCTGCAGATTGCTCACGCCCAGGTTCTGGGCATTGATGTACGTGGCAATGGCCTGCGCGGCCTTGGCATTCAGGTCGTCCGCTGGGGTGGCTGCGTTGGCATCCTTGCCGCCGAACAGCTTTTCGCCGGCTTCCTTGATGAAACTGAAAAGTCCCATGGATTGACTCCTTGAAGTGGTGGACAGGGAAGAAAACCGCCCCACTGTAGCGGCAAATCCGCGCTTGGCAAGACAGGGCCGGCGGCTGTTCCATTTGTTCACAATTGCCCGTGTGGCGTGTCTTGTATGAGACGTTGCTGTCCGGTTGGGAAACAAAAATACAGATAATCCGCCGCATGACTTTTCTGGCCATTGACATCGGCAACACCCGCTTGAAGTGGGCCATGTACGACGATCACCGCCCCGGGGCTGCGCTGCTGGCCCATGGCGCGGAGTTTCTGGAACATATCGAGCGCCTGGCCGAAGGCTGTTGGGCCGGCTTGCCAGCGCCCACGCGCATGCTGGGCTGCGTGGTGGCGGGGGATACCGCCAAACGCCGGGTGCACGACCAGATCGAGCTGATGCTGGGCTGGACCCTGGAGCCGCAGTGGGTGGTGCCGTCGGTGGAGGAAGCCGGCGTGGTCAATGGCTACGACCATCCTTCGCGCCTGGGGGCCGACCGGTGGGTGGCCATGATCGGTGCGCGCCACCAGATGCTGCAGCAGGGGCCGGCCAGGCCGCTGATTGTGGTGATGGTGGGCACGGCGGTGACGGTGGATGCGCTGGACGCCGAAGGCAATTTTCTGGGGGGCTTGATCATCCCTGGCCACGGCATCATGCTGCGCGCGCTGGAAGGCGGCACGGCGGGTCTGCATGTGCCGACCGGCGAAGTCAGGTTGTTTCCCAAGAACACCAGCGATGCACTGACCAGCGGCGGGACCTATGCCATTGCGGGAGCGGTGGAGCGCATGTACCAGCATCTATCCCAGCACTGCGGGGCGGAGCCTGCCTGCATCATGGCCGGGGGCGCTGGCTGGAAGATGGCCCCCAGCATGACGCGTCCCTTTCAGTTGCTGGACAACCTGATTTTCGATGGCCTGCTGGTGATGGCGCAACGGCGCTGGGGCTGACATCGGCGCAATGCCTGCGTGCACGTGCGCTGCAGGAGAATATCTGGGGTCGATGCAATCCCCGCATGAGGCCGTGCGAGGCAGAAAAAGCTGCTTACCCTGGCTGAAGAGTGCAGTGGGATAATCGGTTCACATTCTCAGAAAAAATCCTTCCATGATTCTTGTCACCGGTGGCGCCGGCTTTATTGGCGCAAATTTTGTTTTGGATTGGCTGGCTACACAGCAGGAGCCGGTGGTCAATGTGGACAAGCTGACCTATGCCGGCAATGTGGAAAACCTGGCCTCGGTGCATGGCGATGCGCGGCATGTGTTCGTGCAGGCGGATATCGGGGACAGCGCCGTCATGGATGTGTTGCTGGCCCGTCATCAGCCGCGTGCGGTGATCAACTTCGCGGCCGAAAGCCATGTGGACCGTTCCATCCATGGTCCGGAAGACTTCATTCAGACCAATGTGGTGGGCACGTTTCGCCTGCTGGAAGCCGTGCGGGGCTACTGGAGTAGGCTGCAGGGCAATGCCAAATCGGATTTCCGCTTTCTGCATGTGTCGACGGACGAGGTCTACGGCACGCTGTCGCCTTCCGATCCCGCTTTCACGGAAGAGAACAACTACGAGCCCAACAGCCCGTATTCGGCCAGCAAGGCCGCCAGCGACCATCTGGTACGTGCCTGGCACCACACCTATGGCCTGCCGGTGCTGACCACCAACTGCAGCAACAATTACGGCCCGCTGCATTTCCCTGAAAAGCTGATCCCGCTGGTGATCGTCAATGCGTTGGCCGGCAAACCGCTGCCGGTGTACGGCGACGGCATGCAGGTGCGCGACTGGCTCTATGTGCGTGACCACTGCAGCGCCATCCGCCGCGTGCTGGAAGCGGGAAAGCTGGGCGATACCTACAACGTCGGGGGCTGGAACGAACAGGCCAATATCGACATTGTCAAAACCGTGTGCGCCCTGCTGGACGAATTGCGTCCGCGCGCCGACGGCAAGGGCTATGCCGAGCAGATCACCTATGTAGCCGACCGCCCGGGGCATGACCGCCGCTACGCCATCGATGCCCGCAAGCTGGAGCGCGAACTGGGCTGGAAGCCGGCAGAAACCTTTGACACCGGCATCCGCAAGACAGTGCAGTGGTATCTGGACCACCCGCAATGGGTCGCCAACGTGCAGTCCGGTGCTTACCGCGACTGGGTGCAAAAGCAATACACCGCCACCGCAGAGTGAACATGAAGATTTTGCTGCTGGGCAAGGACGGTCAGGTGGGTTGGGAGCTGCAACGCAGCCTGGCACCGCTGGGGGAGCTGGTGGCGCTGGGGCGGCACGCTGCGGACGGGCTGTGCGGCGATCTGGGCCATCTGGAGGGCCTGGCGCAGACGGTGCGCCAGCTGCGGCCCGATGTGATCGTCAATGCCGCCGCCCACACGGCGGTGGACAAGGCCGAGTCCGAGCCGGAGCTGGCACGCGCACTCAATGCCTTGGCGCCAGGGGTGCTGGCCCAGGAAGCCAAGGCAGTGGATGCTTTGCTAGTGCACTACAGCACCGACTATGTGTTCGATGGCAGCGGCTCCGTGCCACGGCTTGAGACCGACGCTGTCGCTCCGCTGTCGGTATACGGTCGCACCAAGCTGGAAGGGGAGCAGCACATCCAGGCTTCGGGCTGCAGACACCTGATCTTTCGCACCAGCTGGGTCTATGCGGCGCGTGGCGGCAATTTTGCAAAGACCATGCTGCGCCTGGCGCAGGAGCGTGAGTCGCTGACGGTGATCGATGACCAGTGGGGAGCCCCCACCGGAGCGGACCTGATTGCCGATGTGACGGCCCATACCATCCGGCAGGTGGTCCGCTGTCCGCAGGACGCGGGCCTGTACCATCTGGTAGCGCAGGGTGAAACCACGTGGAATGCTTATGCCCGCTATGTGCTGGCGCAAGCCCAGCAGGTGCAGCCTGCGCTGGCGATCCAGGCCAGGGAAGTTCGCCCGGTGCCCAGCAGCGCCTTTCCGACACCGGCCCAGCGGCCGCACAACTCACGACTGGACACCCGCAAGCTGCAAGCCACATTCGGCTTGCAGCTCCCTTCCTGGCAGCAGGGCGTGACGCGCATGCTGCATGAAATTTTGTAATTCCGTTTCTTCAACGCCATGACATCTGCACGCAAAGGCATTATTTTGGCGGGTGGCTCCGGCACCCGTTTGCACCCTGCCACCCTGGCCATCAGCAAACAGCTGCTGCCCATTTACGACAAGCCCATGATTTATTACCCGCTCAGCACGCTGATGCTGGCGGGTATTCGTGAAATTCTGATCATCAGCACGCCGCAGGACACCCCGCGTTTTGAACAGCTGCTGGGTGATGGCAGCCAATGGGGCCTGCAACTGCAGTATGCGGTGCAGCCTTCCCCCGATGGCCTGGCACAGGCCTTTCTGATTGGCGAGGAGTTTCTGGCTGGCGCCCCCAGTGCCTTGGTGCTGGGCGACAACATTTTCTACGGCCATGATTTTCAGGGGCTGTTGAAGAACGCAGAAAGCCAGTCCGCCGGGGCGACGGTGTTTGCCTACCATGTGCAGGATCCGGAGCGCTATGGCGTGGCGGAATTCGATGCCCAGGGCCAGGTGCTGTCGCTGGAGGAAAAGCCGGCCCAGCCCAAATCCAACTATGCGGTCACCGGCCTGTATTTCTACGACAGTCAGGTGGTGGACATGGCCAAGTCGCTGCAGCCTTCGCCTCGTGGCGAGCTGGAAATCACCGACCTGAACCGCCTGTATCTGGAGCAGGGGCAGTTGAATGTGCAGCTGATGGGCCGGGGCTATGCATGGCTGGATACCGGCACGCACGACAGCCTGCTGGAAGCCGGCCAGTTCATTGCCACCCTGGAGCAACGCCAGGGCTTGAAAGTGGCCTGTCCCGAAGAAATTGCCTTCCGTTCCGGCTGGATTGGTGCCGCACAGCTGGAGAAGCTGGCGCAGCCGCTGCTCAAGAATGGCTATGGCAAGTATCTGGTGCAATGCCTCAAAGGCGGTGTGCGATGAAAGCCACCCCTACCGCGATCCCGGACGTGATGGTGGTGGAACCCAAGGTGTTCGGGGATGCCCGCGGGTTTTTCTACGAGAGCTTCAACCAGCAGGCTTTCAATGCCGCCACTGGCACCAATTTCGAGTTTGTGCAGGACAACCACAGCCGTAGCCGCAAAGGGGTGCTGCGTGGCCTGCATTACCAATTGCCTCCACATGCCCAGGGCAAGCTGGTGCGCGTGGTGCGTGGCGCCGTCTGGGATGTGGCGGTGGATATTCGCCAGGGGTCTGCAACCTTTGGCAAATGGGTGGCCGAGGAATTGACGGAGTACAGCCACAAGCAGTTCTGGATTCCCCCAGGATTTGCCCATGGCTTCGTGGTGCTGAGTGAGTCGGCCGATTTCCTCTACAAGACCACGGACTACTACGCGCCCGAGTCGGACCGGGGCGTTGCCTGGAATGACCCGCAGATTGGCATTGCCTGGCCGGATTTGGGCATGGATTGGCTGCTGTCGGAAAAAGACCTGAAGCAGCCTTTGCTGCAGGATGCGGATACCTTCATCGGATAAGGCACGGCACCATTGCACCACCCAAAAAGAGCTGCCAGTGGCAGCTCTTTTTTTATTCATCTGTCATCTGTTATCTGTTCTGTGCCAGGCCCAGCACGATCAGCAACAGCAGTACAGCGCATAGCACGGCGAAGCTGATCTTCACCCAGCTGTATGGGCGCTCCCCCGCAATCTGGCCGGTATAGCCATTGGCCACGATCTGGTAGGTGGTGCGGCCATAGGTGTAGCCCACCAGCCATACGGGCACCAGTGTGTGCTTGAAGGTTCTGCCGGTGTATTGGCGCTGCACCTGCAGATTGCGCATGGTGTCGCCGGGCACCTGGCGGGCGCACAGGCTGCGCAGCTGGGCATCCATGTCCTGCTCGTTCAGTTGTGCGGCTTTGGACAGGTCGACCTGGTAGCGCTCCACCGTCCAGCCACGGACGAATTCAGGGGTGTAGGGCTTGAGGTCGGTGGTGGTCGGAAAGGGCTCCACCTGGCGCAGCAAATCGGGTTGCACGCCGACGGTGCCGGGCACCAGCGCGTCGTCGAAGAAATGCTGCAACTGGCCGGAAGCCGATTCCCAGCGCACATGGCGCACCTCGCGGGTTTGCTGCGTGCCATCGGCATCGCGGTAGGTTTCGGTTCTGTAATAGTAGTAACCAGCCTCGGCCTGCCATTGGGCAGTGGCATGGGCATCAAAGGTCCAGTAAGGCAGGTAGATGCCGTGCAGCGTATCGGTCAGCGCTGCGGTTTTGAGTGTGCTGGGCGCGAACCAGCGGCTGCCATACCACTGGCGGATGCGGTCGCGGATCTGCCCGTCACTGATCTGGAACGGCAGGATGCTCTGCGGCGTGATGGCATCGTTGCGCTCTTCGTGTGCCACGATGGCCGGCGAGCCGCAGAAGTCGCAGCGCTGGGCTGCCGTCTTGTTTAGGAAGACCGAGATGGCACGGCAGTTCTGGCACTGCACCTCGTAGCGCGCATCGGTGCCCCAGCCGCGACCGCTGGCAGGGTTGCGCAGGGCTTCAGCCAGATCCTGCTCCACCACGGCGCGGCCCAGCTCTTCGCGCGTGGCTTCGCTCCAGGGCGCGGTGGTGCCGCAGTACGGGCATTTGAGTGCCTGGGCCTTGGCATTCCATTCCAGATTGCCACCGCACTCCGGGCAGGGGTGCTTGCGCACCATGGTCGGCGGGGCTGCTGGCGCAGCGGGGGCATGGCTGGAGGAGGTGGGGGCAGTGTGGTCGGTCACGGCGCAAAAATATCAGGTGCACTGCACAGGCTCTTGCTGCTGGCACTCTGGCCAGGGCGCCGCGCACCGGCCGCCTGGCAGGTTTCCCTTCAGTGGGCAGCACTGGGTTGTGGTACGCGGCCAAGCCGCTGAGAGGGCGTTGATTTACCCGCGCAGGAACTCATCGAGTGCCGCCTGGCCAATCCGCCACTGGCTGCCGATCTGGCGCGCTTTCAGGTGACCGGCCTGGATTTCGGCCAGTACATCGGCTTCGGCCACGCCCAGTACCTGGGCGGCCTGGGCCGGGGTGAAGACCTGCATGGCCGCTGGTGCGGGGGCAGCCTGGGTGTGCGCCGCCTGTGCAGCTTCAGGTGAGAAAGGGTCTGCAGAAGAAGCGCCTGCTCCGGAAGCCCCGTGCGCCCCTGCTGCGCCGCCTTGCATGCTTTTCATCATCTCCTGCGCCATGCCGAAGCCCATGGCCATGGTGGCGGGCAGGGTGGCTGCCGCTGCGCCTTCACTGCCGTTCGCCATGGCCTGGCCCATCTGGTATTTCACGTAGTCATTCAGGTTGCCGATGGCCCCCATGCTGGAGCGCTTGTCGATGGCCTGCTCCACCTCGGGCGGCACGGACACGTTTTCCAGGATGAAGCTGGTGATCTCCAGGCCGTACTTGTCGGTGACAGCCGGGTTGATGATCTGCAGCAGCGCATCGCCCAGGTCGCTGTAGCGGGTGGCCACGTCGAGCACCGGCACCTGGGCCTTGGCCAGTGCTTCGGTGAAGATGCTGACAATGCGCGAGCGCATGGTGTCGGCAAATTCGTCCAGGCGGAAGTTCTGGTCCGTGCCCGCCACCTCTTTCAGGAACTTAGCCGGCTGAACGATGCGGAAGTCATACGTGCCAAAGGCGCGAATGCGCACCACGCCAAAGTCCTTGTCACGTAGCATGACGGGGTTGGATGTGCCCCATTTGTTGCCGGTGAACAGGCGTGTGTTGAGGTAGTAGACATCGCACTTGAACGGCGACTGGAAGCCATGTTTCCAGCCCTGGATGGTCGAGAGGATGGGGATGTTCTGCGTGGTCAGGGCATGCTTGCCCGGTCCGAACAGGTCGGCGTACTGGCCTGCAGAGACAAATTGCACCTGCTGCGATTCGCGCACGATCAACTGGGCGCCGTTCTTGATCTCCTTGTCCTCATCCGGCCAGCGGTAGGACAGGGTGTCGCGCGAGTCATCGGTCCACTCGATGATTTCGATCAGCTGGTTTTTGATGATATTGAACAGATTCATGCCAAACCTCGCAGGCAGGTGGGAAAGTGGGCCATTGCGCGGTCATTGTAGAACTTGGGCTGTTGGCAGAGATGATTGCGAGTATCAAAAGCGTAGCTGTTGGCGCCCCTGTAACAAGGTTTTGAAAATGATTAATTTGGGAGATGCAAGAAAGACGGGCGTAGTGCGCTCCTAATTTGTGCGTTCCGCTCATTCGTGTAACACCGTAGCCCGGTCTGGCTTCGTGAATACAGGGCGGCAGGCCTAAAATCACTCCTTTCGCGCGCGTAGCCGTGCCGCTGGTTTGTTCCTGGCGGTGGGGCACCCGCCTCCATAACGATAGATAGAGGGTGTAGCCGCCCGTCGTCTGCACCGATCCGAATAGCCCGTCATGCTGACCTTCCAACAAATCATTCTGAAACTGCAGTCCTACTGGGCCGATCATGGTTGTGCATTGCTCCAGCCCTATGACATGGAAGTCGGCGCCGGTACCTCGCACACCGCCACGTTCCTGCGTGCCATCGGTCCGGAGCCCTGGAAGGCCGCCTATGTGCAACCCAGCCGCCGTCCCAAGGATGGCCGCTATGGCGAGAACCCCAACCGCCTGCAGCACTACTACCAGTTTCAGGTGGTGCTCAAGCCGGCTCCTGACAACATCCTGGAGCTGTACCTCGGCTCGCTGGAAGCCCTGGGGTTTGATCTGAAGAAGAACGACATCCGCTTTGTCGAAGACGACTGGGAAAACCCCACCCTGGGTGCCTGGGGCTTGGGCTGGGAAGTCTGGCTCAATGGCATGGAAGTGACCCAGTTCACCTATTTCCAGCAAGTGGCCGGCATCGACTGCAAGCCCGCCACCGGTGAGATCACCTACGGCCTGGAACGTCTGGCCATGTACCTGCAGGGCAAGGAGTCGGTGTACGACCTGGTCTATACCGATGGCCTGAGTTACGGCGACGTGTTCCACCAGAACGAAGTGGAGCAATCCACCTACAACTTCGAGCATTCGAACGCCGAGTTCCTGTTCAGCGCCTTTGCTGCGCACGAAGGCACGGCCAACCAACTGATCGATGCCCAGCTGGCGCTGCCTGCCTATGAGCAGGTGCTCAAGGCGGCCCACACCTTCAACCTGCTGGATGCCCGCGGTGCCATCAGCGTGACCGAGCGTGCCGCCTATATTGGCCGTATCCGCAATCTGGCCCGTGCGGTGGGCAAGAGCTATCTGGACAGCCGCGCGCGCCTGGGCTTCCCCATGGCGCCCAAGGCCCATGCCGACGAAGTGCTGGCCGAATTGGCCAAGGCCGCAGAGCAGGCCGCCAAGAAAGCGGCCTGAAGCGCCGCTACTGCAGACCGTCCACTTACACGTAATTTCAGCTGCTTTGAGCCCATCTGGTGAGCTTGAGCGGCTATCCAAATCATCATGAACGCATCGAATCTACTGGTTGAACTGTTTGTCGAAGAGCTGCCACCCAAGGCACTGCAAAAGCTGGGTGATGCTTTTGCCGCCGTGCTGTTTGACCAGCTCAAGGCCCAGGGCCTGCTGGCGTCGACCGAATCGCGCCTGACGGCCTATGCATCGCCCCGCCGGTTGGCGGCCCACATCACCGAAGTGCTGCCCCAGGCCGACGACAAGGCGGTCTCGCAAAAGCTGATGCCTGTGGCTGTGGGCCTGGACGCCGATGGCAAGCCCACGCCCGCGCTGCTCAAGAAGCTGAGCGCGCTGGGTGCGGACGCATCCGCTGTGGCCGGTCTGAAGCGCCAGGGCGAAGGCAAGGCCGAAGCCCTGTTCTACGAATCCACGGCCAAGGGTGTGCTGCTGACCGACGGCGTGCAGAAAGCGCTGGACGAAGCGCTGGCCAAGCTGCCCATTCCCAAGGTCATGCGTTACCAGTTGCAGGATGGCTGGACCAGCGTGCACTTTGTGCGCCCGGCCCACGGGCTGGTGGTGATGCATGGCACCGAGGTGCTGATCGGCGTGAAGGCCCTGGGCCTGACGGCCGGTACGGCCACCCACGGCCACCGTTTTGAAGCGGCCGTGGACCCTGTGGTGATCCGCAATGCCGACAGCTATGCCGAGCAACTGCGCGAAGAAGGCGCCGTGATTGCCAGCTTTGCGGAGCGCCGTGCAGACATTGCCCGGCAATTGCAGGCCGCGGCCGAGCGCATCGGCGGTGGCGTGCGTCCCATTGAGGATGAAGCCCTGCTGGACGAGGTGACGGCCCTGGTCGAGCGCCCCAATGTGCTGGTCTGCGAATTTGAGAAGGAATTTCTGACAGTGCCCCAGGAATGCCTGATCCTGACCATGAAGGCCAACCAGAAGTACTTTCCGCTGCTGGACGCCAGCGGCAAGCTGACCCATCAGTTTCTGATTGTCAGCAACATCCAGCCCCAGGATGCATCGGCAGTCGTCGGTGGCAACGAGCGCGTGGTGCGCCCCCGTCTTGCCGATGCCAAGTTCTTCTTCGACCAGGACCGTAAGAAGACCCTGGCCAGCCGCGTCGAGCTGCTGGATAAGGTGGTTTATCACAACAAGCTGGGTACCCAGGGTGAGCGTATCGCCCGTGTGCGTGCCATTGCCAAGAGCATTGCCCAGCAACTGGGCAACCCCGAACTGGGCCGCCTGGCTGATCAGGCCGCCATGCTGGCCAAGACCGATCTGGTGACCGACATGGTGGGGGAGTTCCCCGAGCTGCAAGGCACCATGGGCCGCTACTACGCCCTGAACGACCAGTTGGACCTGGCCGTGGCCGATGCCATTGAAGACCACTACAAGCCCCGCTTTGCAGGCGACGAACTGCCGCGCGGCGATGTCGGTGTGGTGGTGGCGCTGGCCGACAAGCTGGAAACCCTGGTCGGCATGTTCGGTATCGGCAACCTGCCCACCGGCGACCGCGACCCCTTTGCGCTGCGCCGCCATGCGCTGGGCGTGATCCGCATGCTGGTGGAAAAGGATCTGGAGCTGGATCTGGAAACGCTGCTGGTCAGTGCCTTGCCCGCCTTTGGCGACAAAATCACCGACGCTACGTCCCAACTGGTCGAATTCGTCTACGACCGCCTGGCCAACATGTTCCGCGAACAAGGCTACAGCGCCCAGGAAATCGAAGCCGTGCTGGCACTGCACCCCCAGCGCCTCTCCGATGTGCAAAAGCGCCTGGAAGCCGTGCGCGCGTTTGCGGCGCTACCGGAAGCACCTGCATTGGCCGCGGCCAACAAGCGCGTGAGCAACATTCTGAAGAAGGCGGAAGAAGCGGTTCAACCCCAGGTGAACGCAGCGGTGCTGGTGGAGCCGGCCGAAAAAGATCTGTATGCCGCGCTGCAACAGGTGGCCCCCAAAGCCGAGCAACAGTTTGCTGCAGGTGATTACACCGCCAGCCTGCAGACCTTGGCAGCATTGCGCGCTCCTGTGGATGCGTTCTTTGAGCATGTGATGGTGAATGCGGAAGACGCAGCACTCAAGGCCAATCGCCTGGGCTTGCTTGCCACGCTGCACCAGGCCATGAATCGTGTTGCTGATTTGTCGAACCTGATTTGAATCTATTTATAAATAGAGGATCTATGAAAGAATATAAAATTTCCGGTAATGGAAATATTAATGTTTCTAAGTCTGCAAAGATAGGCAATGATGTTCAATTCATATTCCAATCGCCAGGAAATATATCGATTGGAGATTATTGCTCGATAGGTGATGGGGTTAAATTCATATGTTCAGGCGGTGATATTTTCATCGACGACTGGACCACACTGCACGATAACTGTCTGGTATTGAGTGGTGAGTATGTGAAGATTGGAGAGCATTGCTGGTTCGGGCAGAACTCGGTAATCGATGGTAGTGGTGGTATTTCAATCGGGCGTGGTGTGCGGGTTGGAATGTATTCGCAACTCTGGTCCCATGTTGCTGCCGGCGAGCAAATTGAAGGCTGCACCCTTTTCGGGAGACGACCTGTTGATATTGGGGACGATGTCTGGCTGGTTGGTTCATGTATTGTTGCATCTGGAGTGACCCTTGGGAAAAGAACGGTTGCCCTGATCGGCTCCAATATAACCAAGTCCTTTCCTCCTAATGCGGTGATTGCAGGGTCCCCTGCCCAGGAAAAAAGTAATTTAAGTTTTTATAAAGATATTTCCCTGGATGAGAAATGGGATCTGCTAAAAGAATGGATGCAAGCCTATTGTGCAGACAGCGGGTTGATGCTTGACGTCACAGAGGATTTTCTACATGTGAGGAATGAAAAATCGACCGATGGTGGGGAAGTCGTTTTTTCAAAATACAAAGATGGTGCAATGGATATGAGGCTCAAGTCGCTCTCCACAGTCTGTTGTGTTGAGGACAAAACATATAATAAGAAATTTTCAGAATTGGAATATAAGGTTTTGAAGTTTCTTTCGGGGAACAAAGCAAGATTCAATAAACTGGGGGAGTAAATGCTACCTATTGTTAAAGTTGCACTGCCTGCCGCAGATGAGTTGATGCCTGCGCTGGAAAAAACGCTCTACAGCGGGCAAATTGCCGAGGGCGAGCAGGTTTATGAATTTGAGAAGCAATTCTCTGAAAAATTCAACATAAAGAATGTTTTGGCCATGAGCAGCGGCACTGCCGCCCTCCATGCGGCCTTGAAACTCTGTGGGGTTGAGCCGGGTGACGAAGTCATCTCAACGCCAATGACGGCAGAGCCCACAAATCTGTCGATTTTATATTGTGGTGCGAAAGTCGTATGGGCTGACATCGATCCCCAGTTGGGTGGCATGGACCCCGAGTCAGTCAGGTCCAAAATAACCGACAAAACAAAAGCCATACTTTGCGTGCACTATGCAGGTTATCCTGTGAATCTCGCCGAGTTGAAATCCATCGCTAATCAGCATGGAATTCCATTGATTGAAGACTGTGCACATGCCCTGGGGGCATTGTATGCAGGCAAGCATGTGGGCTTGGTGGGGGATTATGCGATCTACTCATTTCAGGCAATCAAGCACATGACCACGATCGATGGTGGTGTACTGGCCATTGCCAATCCTGAAAAAATGGAGGAAGCCAAGAAATTCAGATGGTTTGGAATGTTAAAAGGCGTTCCTCGAACCGAAGTCAATATTTCTAGTGTTGGCTATAAATACAATATGAATAATGTTGTAGCCACCATTGGTCAGATTCAGCTCAGAAACATAGCAAATGTTTTGCAGCGCCATATTGAAAATGGTAAATATTTCGATGAAATGTTTGCCAAAGTGGCGGGGGTTGATTTTGCCAAATGCGACGCAAATGCTGAGCCAAGTTATTGGCTCTATACGCTGCTAAGCGATGAGTCGGAAGATCTTGAGAAAGCCCTGAACGCAGCCGGGATTTCCGCTTCCAAATTGCACCGACCCAATAATTATCACAGTATTTTTGACGGATCTAAAACTGATCTTCCTGGATTGGATAAGTTCTATAAACGCTTGTTGCATCTGCCTTGCGGTTGGTGGGTCAGCGACGAGGATCGTGCTCTTATCGTTGAAACGGTGAAAAAAGGGTAGATTCTATGAGCGTACAAGAGAGTTTGATTCCTCTGTTCTATCCTGTCAGGCTCCCCGAAATGGAGAGTGCCGCTGTCGATGTGATAAGGTCTGGGCAAATTGCAGCCGGCCCCAAGGTCGATGCATTCGAGAAAAAATTCCAAGAATACTCCGGATGCACAAATATCGTTAGTACAAATGATATGACGAGTGCTTTGATCATTGCACTTAAGTTGGCGGGAGTGAACGCAGGTGATGAAGTTGCGACGTTGGCGTTTTCTTGCCTTTCTTCAAACTCTCCCATAGCCGTCATTGGCGCTCAGGCCAAATGGATCGATATCGATCCACAGAATATCTCCATGTGCCCAAGGGATTTGGAGAAAAAGATTTCATCCAAAACCAAGGCTGTTCTGCTCTATCACATTGCAGGCTATCCAGCAAAAGTTGACGAAATTTCTGCGATCTGCCGGGCAGCAAATATTCCGTTGATCGAGGATTGTAATAATGCACTGGGTGCAATGTTCAATGATCAGCAGATAGGTACGTTTGGCGATTTTTCGGTGTTTTCGTTTTATCCAAACAGACAGATCAATGGATTGGATGGTGGTGCCCTATATTGCGCGGATGCGGGGCAGGCACGGCAAGCGAAAAAACTGCGACGTTTTGGGGTTGATTTTTCAACCTTTAGAGATTCCCGTGGAGAAATCAATCCTGATTCGGATGTTGAATGTATTGGATATTCCGCCTCTTTCAGTCAATTGAATGCCGCAGTTGCACTCTCTCAATTCCCAACCGTTTCTTCGCGTCAAGCAAAGGTGCGGGAAAATGCCAGGAAATTGACAGAACGACTGAGCCATCTCAAAGATATCCAGCCAATTCCAGTGGTGGAAAATGGAATCTCAGCATACTGGGGGATGCTGGTCTATGCCGAGCATCGTGATGCCATTTTGATGAAATTGAAATCCAATGGAGTGTTGGCATCAATAATGCATCAGCGCAATGATGTTTATACCGGATTTAATCAAATTAATGATTCCCTCCTTGGAACAGATTTCGTGATGGATAAAATCATGGCCTTGCCGTGCGGCTGGTGGTTGAATGATGAAAACATAGAGAAGATCGCGGAAACATTAGAGTCAGCAATTAATTGAATTCGTGATAAAACAAAAAATCAACGCACTACTAAAATCAGCAAATATTCTTGATTTATTAATGTTGTACATTAGTAAATCAGGTGCGATTGTGGTCGGTGTATTCATACTGCCTTGGTACCAGCAGCTTTTGGGGGCATCGGCATTTGGATGGGTTGCATTGATTTTTTCTCTGCAAACATTTTTGATTATGCTGGATTTGGGCGTATCAACGATTGTTGGGCGGGACATCGCAGCCAGTGAAAATGCAGAATCTCCCAAGCTCGTCTGGCGGGCGGGAGAATGGGTTCTGCATTCGCTGTATTTGATATTATTTTTTCTTAGCAGTGTTGCTTATATATTTTTCGATTTTTATTTATCTTTCTTGCAAGTGACATTGTGTCTGATTTTTTTCTGGTCGCTTACTGTTCAGAATGCAGGCCAGTCGGTGTTGCTGGCTCGAAAAGAGTATCGTATTGCAGCGCTGATCCAAGCAGCCGGAGTCCTGGCTCGGGCCATTGCCACGCTGGCTGCACTGTATTACTACAAGGCAGACATCAATACTTTTCTTTTTGTCCAAGTATTGTTTGCAATCGCTCAAATGTGTATCACATCCGCAGCTTGCCGGAAGATCTTGCATGAATCCATTGTTGGCATTGATGTGGAAAAAATAACATCGGTCGCCAAGAGTATTTTCATGAAAGGGCGACCGCTCGTTTTCTTTGGTATTTCAGGAGCGGCGGTTCTACAGTTGGACAAAATCATCATCGGATCATTTTCAAAGCCAGAACTTCTTGCTTCATACTATTTAGCTATGACGTTGTGCCTTGTTCCTGTCAGCGTTCTGGCAGGACCTGTAGCACAGTATTTTCAGCCAAAAATCATTAGAAGTTTCATTTCGAAAGATATTCTTCTGTCGGAGCAGCAGATAAAATCCATGCTCACAATCCTTATCGGAGTTGTGGCACTGCCTTCGGCTATTCTGTGGATAAATAGAGAGATAATAATCCATGCGTGGCTGCATGGGCAGCCCAATTCTGCCGAAGTGGCTCACTATGCCGGAGTCTTGCTGCCTGGAATCGCATTGGGTGCCCTGGGCTATGTCCCATATACTTTATTGGTGGCGGGACAAGATTACAGAGCGCTGGCGCTCATGTCCGTTTTCATGACCGTTTGCACGCTTGCCGCGGTGACTTTCTTTGCCAGAACAAATAACATCTTGGCGATTTGCTGGGCGTATACGCTTTACCATAGCATTTCCATGCTTATTTCTTGGGCCAGAGTTTTTTATTTAAAAGCAGAATTGAACATCCCTTATGCAGCGCGTGCCGCTGCATATGCTTTTTTCCTGGTTTTTTCCGTTGTTGTTGTCTTGTCTGCAATAGCATTGGGAAAAAATATCTATTACTCGTGAAATTATCGGTCTAATATGCTAAAAGATAAAGTTCTAATGATCACTGGTGGTACAGGGTCATTTGGGAATACGGTTCTCAATCGATTCCTGAATACGGATATCAAAGAAATTGTAATATTCAGTCGCGATGAAAAAAAGCAAGAGGATATGCGTATTGCACTGAATAATCCGAAAGTAAGATTTCATATTGGAGACGTGAGAAATTACGAGAGCATTTCACGTGCAATGGTTGGTGTCGACTATGTGTTCCATGCCGCCGCATTGAAGCAAGTTCCATCTTGTGAATTTTTCCCCATGGAGGCTGTACATACCAATGTCACAGGAACCGAGAATGTTCTGAATGCAGCCATTGATCGGGGAGTTAAACGTGTTGTTGTGCTGAGCACTGACAAAGCGGTCTATCCTATCAACGCCATGGGGATTTCAAAAGCCATGGCTGAGAAACTTGTGATCGCAAAATCTCGTACGGTCCCGGATGGCGGAACTGTATTTTGTGCAACCCGCTACGGGAACGTTATGGCATCCAGGGGATCGGTCATACCGCTCTTTGTTGAGAAGCTGAAGGCAGGAATGCCGTTGACCATCACAGATCCTGAGATGACCCGCTTCCTGATGTCACTGGAGGACTCTGTGGATCTGGTGTTGCACGCATTTGAGCATGGACGGCAAGGCGACATCTTTGTGCAGAAGGCTCCTGCATCCACTATTGCTGACCTGGCGCAGGCGATTCAAGAGCTTTTTAATTCCTCCGTACCAATTAAAATTATTGGAACTCGCCATGGGGAAAAGCTCTATGAGACTTTGGTTTCCAGAGAGGAAATGGCAAAGTCTGAAGATATGGGGAAATATTACAGAGTCCCTGCGGATAATAGAGATCTGAATTATGACAAATTCATTTTGTTTGGCAAACCTGAAGCCAATGAAGTGGATGACTACACATCTCACAATACAGAGAGATTGACGGTTCATAAAATTAAAGAGCTATTGATGAAGCTTTCTTATATCAATGAAGAATTAAAATAATTGAAATGGCTGTCATGAATCCTTTGCTTTCAGTAATCATCCCGACCAGAAATAGACATGAATATTTGATTCCTGTCGTTAAGACGTTGGTGGAGCAGACTAATGCAGAAATTATTATTTGCGACAACAGCGATAATAAGCTGGCAGATGAGTCCGTAGATGAATTTATCCATGCTGGAAGGGTAATCTATCAGCATACGACAGAGAAGTTGAGTGTTGTCGGTAATTTCAAGATGGCTCTTGATATGTCGTCAGGGGATTATTTGATATTCATTGGGGACGACGATTGTGTTGGCCCTGGTATCGAGGACATTGTGCAATGGGCAAAGAACCACGATGTTGAGGCAGTAATTTCTTATAAACAGAGATTCATTGCCAATTATTTTTGGCCCAAGATAAAGTCGAAATATTTTGGTGATGGGTATGCGGGGAAGCTTTTTCTGCGAAGTTACTCCGGTGGCATCGAAAAAATCAATGGAAAATCTGCAATTGCTTCCGTGCTCAAAAAACCAGGAACCGGGCTCGGTAGCATGGTTCGCGCATACCATGGAGTGATCAGTCGATCCTTGGTACAACGGGTCATAGAAAAATATGGCCATCTGTTTGGTGGTGTAAGCCCGGATATTTTTAGTGCCACCCTGCTGTCTTATGAGGTAAAAAAAGCCTGTGCAGTGGATTATCCTTTTGTCATACCAGGCGCATCTCCCAAAAGCACGGCGGGGGAAGGAGCGGCCCGAGAGGATACGGATGCCTTGCACGAGCGTGACCATATCAAACGCTTCGGTCCCAGCTTGCGATGGGATGAGCGCATACCTGCATTTTATGCCCCGCATACTGTGTGGGCATACTCCCAACTCAAGGCGCTTGAAGAGATAAATGATCCGCTGTATACGTTCGATTTCCCCGGGCTTTATGTGCGCTGTGCCATTCATTATCCAGAGCATTGGGGGCAAATTAAGATTGCATTCCAGAAATGGAAATCTGCCGGTGGTAAAGGAGCGGTTGTCCGTATTTTGAATTCATTGCTTGACGAAATGTCCTCGCAAGTGAAGCGCATTTACTATAGATTTTTCTCTTCTCCACGTGAGCATGCAGATATCACTGATATTGGAGAGGCATATAAAGTACTCTTCAAGATATCTGGGGACTGGAAAAATAAATAAATCCAATGCTTTTAAAATGAGCGCGAAGTGGATTGATTATATAAAGTATATCTGTAGATAACATAATGATACTTCCATTATTTTTTTGTTTATTATTTTTTCCTTCGCTGCTCATGGTTTCGCTGGGGCAAAGCTCTCTGGCATCGGGATTGCTCCTGTCAATTTTGATTGTATATTTCCTTGGTTTTTTTTACATCTCTTCGAATATTTCCTCAAGAAAAAAGATAAATTTTAAAAAGATAATATTTTTCGTTTGTTTTTTTATTTTTTTACTGTTGCATTTCTCTTTGAACAATATTAGAGATGTGCCGCTTGACATCGGTCGATTTATTTGGAGTTATGTTGCGCTGATGTTTTTTGCGATCGGTTGTTTCATTTTTCATTCAGTTATTTCTGAACTGCAAGATGACAAACTGTCAAAAATTATCAGGGCAATCCTTTTCTTTATGCTCATGAATGCCATCTGTGGTGTTCTGGGTATAAAAATGTTCCCGCATATGTCACACAAGCCCGTGGGTGTTTTTTCCGAGCCATCCCACTTCGCTTTGGCATTGGCGCCATTTATTATTTATAGTTGTGTGATCAAGGACCGGTGGTACAAGTTCTTTTTGTTTGTTTTTTTTGTATTTGCAGTACTGGTTCAGAATCTGACCACCATGATAGTCATTATTCTCTCGTTGAGTCTCATCACACGAGTTAGGTTAAAGACATTCGTTCCAATATTTATTGCAATATGTATTGCAGTATTATTTTTCGCAAAAAGCCAGTATTTCACGGATAGATTTTCTATCTCCGCGGAGTCTGATAATATTTCAGTCGTTGTGTTACTGCGGGGTTGGGAGATGGCTCTGCTGGCTTTTCGTGAGTCTGGGTTGTGGGGCGGAGGATTTCAGCAATTTGGCATGCTGGGGTTGGGTGGTGAACTATCGGATAAATTGGCGGCGTTGAAATTAAGTGATCAAAACCTCTATGACGGAGGCAGCAGCGCGGCGAAAATCATAGGTGAGTTGGGTGTTTGGGGATTCGCTGGATTATTTTTTTATTTGCTGCTATGCATGCGGTGTATCGTATTTTTACGACATGGGGATAACCCGAGAAAAGCGATAGATATATTTTTCGCGGCATGCGTCTTGGCGTTGCTGATTGAACTTTTCGTCAGAGGTGTAGGGTACTTTTCAACAGGATTTTTTCTTGCAACAACCGCAGTTATCGGATTAGATTTCCGAAATGCAATCAAGTGCCAAAAAAATGAAGCGTAAACACCTCGTCATTTCTGCTGTCAATCTGGTTGAGGGCGGAACTCTTACGGTATTGAGAGATTGTCTGGCTTCTGCACGTCGAGATTTATCTGCAGACTGGGATATTACCGCTATTGTACATAAGTCAGATTTGATAGGTATTGAAGGTATCAATTATATTGAACGGCCTGAGATAAAAAAATCTTGGTTTCGAAGAATTTTATTTGAATACGTTGAATCAAAGAAAATAGCTGAAGATATAAATCCTGACTATTGGCTTGCCATGCATGACATGTCACCGCGTGTCGGTAATGTGCGGCAATCGGTATATTGCCATAATGCAATGTGCTTTTATTCAATGTCTTGGAAAGAGATGTTTTATGAGCCGAAGCTGATTTTATTTTCTTGGTTGTATGGATTGTTTTACAGAATAAATATTCATTCCAATGAGTGTGTGATTGTTCAGCAAGAATGGGTTCGAAATGAATTTTTTGCAAAATTCAATCTTAATAGAATCGTCGTTGCACATCCCCTGCATGAAAATAAAAGCAATGTACTGCTGAAAAAGAGTGGGGTTAGATTTTTCTATCCATCATTTCCCAGGGCGTTCAAGAATTTTGAGACACTGCTGAGTGCCTGGGAAATCATAGAGAAAACTGATGCTTCGGATTTACATTTGACCGTAACACTGAACGGAAATGAAAATAGATATTCGCGCCATTTGGTAAAAAAATTTCAGCATCTGCAATCAGTAGATTTTGTGGGAATAATTCCCAAGAGCGAGATGCAAGAGAAATATAAAAATGTGGACTGTGTGATATTTCCCTCTTTGCTGGAGACTTGGGGTTTGCCTCTGAGTGAAGCCAAAGAGCATGGCCTTGCCATCATTGCAGCTGATTTACCCTATGCACATGAAGCGATTGGTTCATATGACGCGGCTTCATTTTATTCGGCGAAAAATGCAAATGAACTGGCAGAAAAAATAATCGCATTTTCAAAAGGCGAATTGCATTTCGAAAAGATAATTTCAAAAGATGCCCAACAGCCTTTCAAAAATAATTGGAAAGATTTGCTTTCATATATCGTGAATTAATTTGGATGCGGTGTGCTTGGTAAATCAGCTTGAAGCCATGGTTTACCGAAGCCCAAGCGTGGCGATGCCATCACCGACAGTCTATGCGTCCTGCGCTTGCACCGGAGGAGCACGACTGCCCAAGCCCAGTGTGCAGCCCATGGCCATTGACTTCAGACGTCCTGGGCTCCGCCTACTTGGCTCGTTGCTGGATGCAATGCATGCTGCTGGTGCCCATCGGACAACGCAGCAGGCGGACACCTGTGTCGGTGGTCCACGGCGCAGACATGTGGCGATGCCCGCTTCCGGTTCACAACGGCATTGGTTTTTCGCCGCTGTGCACCCTTCTTGGGTGATTCTGGTCGCGGTGCCATGCACGGCCGTCGGCCACAAGCGCTGTCGCTGTGCCGCTCTGCAGAGGGGGCAGGGAAATATGCCTGTGATGGGGCTATCCCATGGAGACTCGCTGGCGTTGTTGCAGGTGTAATGCAGGCAAGGCCCTTCTGCGTATGCGTGTGCGTGTGGGCAACAATGTGAGTCTGCATTGCACCTGGCAATTCGCATCGGGTTCTTGCGTTCCCAGTTGCCTTTGCTCTGGGGCATCATGCCCATGAAGCCAGACGCTGTGGGGCGGGTAAGCCACCAGTCCCCCCAGGGAGCATGGTCTGCGGAAAGCCGGCGCAGGCCAACGCCGCGAGGCCAGGCGAGCAAGGACCGCATATATCCGGGGGGCCTCGCACAGCCACGCCGAACAGGATTTGGGTGATCCGGCTGAGCTGACAGCCGCTGCATCTGCGTCAACCTGTGCTGGCTGGCCACGGACAGATTGACGCGGTCTTGCCAGACTGGGGCTGCAAACACCGCTCTGTATGCTATCCCACGGATAGGGGTCATAGCGCGCAGGGCTGGGCGTTGCGCGCCGTCCAGGCCTATCTGTAGCCAAACACCGGGCGACAAAACAACGGCTGGCAAGGTCCAGAAATGTATTTTTTAATAGATGCCAATGACTGCACAGAATGCAAGAAAAAAAGCCTCAACAGGTTTTCTTCTAGTCTGATTGAAGTTCTTGAGAAAAAATGCAACATTTCCCCCGCCTGACTCCACAATTCCAGGAGGGGTGGGGAGTTTTTGTCGGTGGATCAGCTTTGATATTTTCAGAACTTCTGCTCTGAAATTCTTGTTCTTAATTCTTTTTATTCTATTGAATTTTTGTTTTATCCCTTTGTTGGCACCCAGCTCGTTGCTGCCGTGCTGGCGATAAAACATGGAAGAATTTTCATCGATCAACCAGGTAAATCCGGATGCTCGATACCAGGCATAGATCAACCAGTCATGGTGTGTGATGGCTGAGATTTCTTGTTGATTTTTTTTATAAAATTCTTTGAATTGGGTGAAATTTTCTGTCCGAAATAGATAAGTGCACCCTGGACCAGCTGCTTCAAAAAAGTGATCCCATTTTTTTTGTGGCTGGGACTTTATGATTTCTTTGGATCTCCCATTTTCCCAGAAGGCCGTCACATTGCTTGAATAAGCATCGGAGTCTGTCTTTTCAATGAGATCTATGCCGCGGGATAATTTGTCCGATTTCCAGCGATCATCTTGATCGGAAAATCCAATAAAGTCGTAATCTGAAAAATCAACATCCTGAATCAATCTGTAAAAATTACGGGCGGCATTTCCATACCGGTTCCCGTAAGGCAAGATGGTGACGTTTTCGCTATTTAAATTATTTAGTATATTCAGCGTTTGATCACTGGACTTGTCCACGCTGATGAATATGTGAACGGATACGCATGTCTGGGCCAATATGCTATCCAGCTGCTCTGCTATATATCTTTCGCCGTTGTAGGCAGCCAATAGAATCGCAACCTTTTTCATTTCACTTTTCATTCTTGTTCTTTGGAATCCAGCGGAAAAAAGCCAATTTGCTGTACATCAGCAGATAGATAATGAGGCTAAATAGCAAGGCCGCGAGTGTGAGCCATTTGTTGGTATGAAAGATAACTGCGGACACGCAGGGCAACAGTGCATAACACCACAAAAAAGGTGAAGTCAGGCCATTTTGGGCAGTTTTGGAAAAGGTCGGGAATATTTTCTTGGCCCATCGTTTGTTGGCCAAGGTGTGCAAGTGAACTGCATCCGGCTGTGTGGCCGATGCATCCTCGCGCAAGAATTTTCTTCGGTAAATGCTGAAGCCGACTTCAATGATGGGATATGAGCAGATAAGCAAACTGGTCCAGGGAGAGATGCTTGAATTGCGTTCCGGTAAGAGCACGGCAATCCAGGCAAGCGTGAACCCCAGAAAATAGGCGCCACCATCTCCTAGAAATAGCTTTCCGCGCGGCCAATTAACAAGGAAGAACCCCATTACAGCGCCGGATATGATCATGCACGTAAAAGCCAATGGAATGTCTCCGACATGGCGAGAGATAATTCCGAATGCGGCCAGCATGATCAATGCGGTTCCGGCCGTCAACCCATTGAATCCATCGATGATATTGATGGAATTTGCTACGCCACCAACGGCAAAAGCAGTGAATATGACGGAAAACACTGTGAAGCCCAGTATGAAATCCAGTCCTGGAATATCTACATGTGTAATGGCAGTGCCTGTAATTCCCCAGCCGAGCACGCCAGATGCCATGGTGGCAAGCAGGCGGGTTTTGACAGATACCTTTTTGGTGACATCTTCGAGCAAGCCAAAAAGAAAAGCGGGCATGCCCGCTAACAAAATGGTGCTGAGGATGGCACGTTTTTCTGCGGCAGCAATACCATGGCTAGAGGCCGCAAAACCTGCAAGAACCCCTACGGCGATGCCTATGCCCCCTATGCGTGGAGTGGGGGAGGTATGCATTTTTTGAATGCCACTGTTGTGGTCCATTGAAAAACTGCCGTGCCAATTTTTGGTAAAAACGAGAAGAAGACTGGTGATAAGAGATGCAACCCCTGCAATGAAAGCATCGTATCTAAACAGTTCTGTAAAAAATAAAGGAGTATTGGGCATGCGTAGGAGTGGATATCTATCCAGTGGACAGTCTTTGTTCTATCTTATGTGTCTCTGAATCTTGCCGGTTACGAAATGCAGTTGGTGCAGTTACGGCACAATGCGAAGATTCATTTCTTGTATTGTCCCACGTGACGCGTAACTGATTGCCATGACCGACTCCATCTCCCACATCGCCCCCCGCGACAAAGCCGAAATCCTTGCCCAGGCGCTGCCCTACATCCGCAAGTTCCATGGCAAGACCATGGTCATCAAGTATGGCGGCAACGCCATGACCGATCCTGCTCTGCAGGCGGACTTTGCGGAAGATGTGGTGTTGCTGAAGTTGGTGGGTATCAATCCGGTGGTGGTGCACGGTGGGGGGCCCCAGATCGAGACCGCGTTGAACCGATTGGGCAAGAAGGGCGAGTTCATCCAGGGCATGCGTGTGACAGACGCAGAGACCATGGAGGTGGTGGAGTGGGTGCTGGCCGGCGAGGTGCAGCAGGACATCGTGGGCCTGATTCACCAGGCTGGTGGCAAGGCCGTGGGTCTGACGGGGCGTGATGGTGGTCTGATCCGCGCCAAGAAGCTGAAGATGGTGGACAACAAGGACCCAAGCGTGGAGTACGACGTGGGCCAAGTGGGCGATATCGTGGCCATCGACCCCAGCGTGGTCAAGGCACTGCAGGACGATGCCTTCATTCCTGTCATCAGCCCCATCGGCTTCGGCGAAGAAAACGAAAGCTACAACATCAACGCCGACGTGGTGGCCAGCAAGCTGGCCACCGTGCTGCAGGCGGAAAAGCTGGTGCTGCTGACCAATACCCCCGGCGTGCTGGACAAGGCCGGCAACCTGCTGACCGACCTGACGGCGCGCGAGATCGACGGCCTGTTTGCCGACGGCACCATCTCCGGCGGCATGCTGCCCAAGATCAGCGGCGCGTTGGATGCCGCCAAGGCCGGGGTGAACGCGGTGCACATCATCGATGGCCGCGTGCCGCACTCGATGCTGCTGGAAATCCTGACCGATCAGGCTTATGGCACCATGATTCGCAGCCATTGAGCGCGGGCTTGCGCTGTGCCGCAAGCTGCCATCTTGGAAACGCCTGCCCGTGCAGTTGAGCTGCGCCGGCAGGCGTTTTTCGTGGAGCATGCGGGCTGCAGTGATCGGAAGGATCAGGAAAGCCGCTCTGCAGATGCAGGGCTGGCCGCGTACACTCGCGCGCTACAGAGTGGGGGGTGGCGCCGTTTCGAACCGGAACGAAGCTGCCGACATGGCGCGTCGTGGTTGCTTGTTTTACATATGGTTGCTCTTTGGGCGGCCATGCCAGCGCTCCAGGATGCAGCCCAAGCGGTTGCATACCCCGTAGATACAGAGCGACGAGTCAGGAGTGCAGAGCATGCGTTTGCTGTTGGTGGAAGACGATGTGATGGTGGCCAGTGGCATCAAGCTGGGTCTGGCCGACGCGGGCTATGCCGTGGACTGGGTCGGCAGCGGTGAACGGGCACTGGAGGTGCTGGCGGCCGAAACCTTTGATGTGGCGGTGATCGACATCGGCCTGCCTGGCATGGATGGCTTGGAGCTGACGCGCCGGCTGCGCCATAAGGACATGGCCAGCAGCGGCATGCCAGTCCTGATTCTGACGGCACGTGATGCTCTGCAGGACCGTGTGCAAGGGTTGGATCTGGGAGCCGACGACTACATGGTCAAGCCTTTCGAGTTGCCTGAACTGCTGGCCCGGCTGCGTGCGCTGCTGCGCCGCTCTCAGGCGGCCACTTCGGCGGTGTTGAGCTTTGGCCCGCTGGAGCTCGACACGGCCGGGCGCAGCGCCGGCGTGCGCAGCAAGGACCCGGTGCTGGGTGAGCAATTGCTGCCCATCGACCTGGGGCCGCGCGAATGGACGGTACTGGAATATCTGCTGATCCACGCGCCCAAGCCCGCCAGCAAAGACAAGCTGTTGCAGGCACTGACCGGCTGGGACAAGGAAATCACCCCCAATGCGGTGGAAGTTTATGTGTCTCGCTTGCGCGGCAAGCTGGAGCCGCACGGTGTGGCGCTGCGCTCGATTCGCGGCTTTGGCTACCGGCTGGAGCTGGCGGCGGTGGATTCTTCTGCCGCCTGAGGTGGGCTGCTTTCTGCAACGTAGTGCTTTCTGCGCCACCGCCGTGGCGGTGCGGAGTGGGGGCGGACGGCGTTCATATTGCGCCATGTGGTGGTCGGCGCTTCGCATGGTGGCCGTCGTGGGCGAATCTGCTCCGGCGATCACCGTGGCGATCGGCAAGCCATCCGAAGGCCACCCATCGGCGGCGGCACCCTGTGCATCAAGGAACTCCATGCGATTCAGGTTTGAGGATGGCGCAGCAGGCGCACACACGGCGTTGACCGCGGTTTTTTTGACACGCTTGGCGGCACATGCTCCGGCGTCGCAGGATGCTGCGATATTGACTGTGGTGCTGGAGCACTGAGCCATGGCCCGCGGCACCATGACCACCACCTTGCGCAACCGGCTGCTGCTGCTGCTGGTGCTGCCGGTGTGCGTGCTGGCCGTGGCGGGCAGCTGGTGGGGCTATCGCTCGGCCGAGACTGCGGCCGGCCAGCATGACCAGCGTCTGTTGCGCCTGTTGCCACAACTGGCCGATTCGGTGATGGCACCGGCCATCGGCAAGGACATGGAGCCGTTGATGGCCTTGTCTCCGAGCATCGACGACTTTGTGCGCAACCGCAGCGGCATCACGGGCTTCGCCGTGGCCGACCTGGACGGCCATGTGCTGGCGGGCGACCCGTGGATCAGTGTGGTCGTGCCCACCACGCCGGCGGCGGAATTTCACAGCCAGGAGTTCGGTGGCATCACCTACCGCGTCGCCGTGCAGCGCTCCATGACGGCGGGTGCCGGTGAAATGGTGGTGGCCCTGGCGGATGGTTCGGACGTGCGCCAGCAGTGGCGCCACCAGTTGCTCACCCATGTGCTGCTGCCCAATATGCTGCTGGTGGTGGTGGCGGCGCTGTTGATCTACTGGTCGGTGCGCAAGGCGTTCAAACCGCTGCTGGACCTGGCCCAGGCGGTGGAAAGCCGTTCACCCCGCGATTTGAGTCCGATTGACGAAACCACCTCGCCCAAGGAAGTCCGGCCGCTGGTGCAGTCGCTCAACCGGCTGTTCGGCCTGGTGCAGGCACAGTCCGAAACCCAGCGCCGCTTTGTGGCCGATGCCGCCCACCAGCTGCGCACACCCCTGGCGGCGCTGCAGGCCCAGGTGGAAGCCTGGGCACTGATGGCCGCCCAGGTGGAACGGCTGGGGCCTGCCTCTGCTGGGGCCGAAGCCGATCAACCGCAGTCCGGCCTGTTTCTGCAGACCGAGCAGATCGAAAAGCTGCGCAACGCCACCCGCCGCACTTCCCAGCTGGCCCACCAGTTGCTGGCCCTGTCGCGCGCCGATGCACGGCATGTGCAGTCCCAGGCACATGAGCGGGTGGATTTGAAGGAGCTGTGCGAAAACCTGCTGGAAGCCTTCTGGGACAGCGCTGCAGCCAAGCAGATCGACCTGGGCTTGGAGGTGGAGGCCGTGTACATCAGCGGTCAGGCCTGGCTGCTGCGTGAGCTGCTCTCCAATTTGGTGGACAACGCCATCAAATACACGCCCTCGGGCGGGCAGGTCACGCTGCGCTGTGGGCGCCGTCGCCTGGGCGGGCGCCAGCCGCAGGCTTTTCTGCAGGTGGAGGACGATGGGCCGGGCGTGCCTTTGGGCGAAACCGGGCGCATTCTGGAGCGGTTTTACCGTTTACCGGGCTCGGTGGGCGAAGGCTCGGGCCTGGGTCTGGCCATTGCACACGAAATTGCCCAGGGCCACCATGCCGCGCTGCGGCTGACGCCGGGGGCCGGCCAGCAGGGGCTGCAAGTCACCCTGGTGTTTCCAGAGTAAGAATTTCAATATTTCCTCATGCCCTCGCGGCATGTACGGGCTGCTACACTTTTTATCTGTCCCCAATGGTTGTTACGAAGGGGGATGGGCGGCTGTGACCGCTGTGCACGGGAATTGCATGTCCGCCGGGGCAGCGTTGGCAGTGCGCAGCTGGTGTCTTTGGACACCTGGTGTCGGCTGGCTGCATGGATTCGGAATGCGGCAGATGGCGTGCTTTTGCAAGCGCTGCCTCTGTGTCGGCAGGCTGGAGTCCATGGTCTCGTGGGGTACCGATGGCTCTGTGCGCAGTGCAAGGAGGCATGGTGCCCTAAACGAAATTGGCGAGTCATGACAAGCGGTTACTTTTGAAAAGTGCTGTGCGAGAATGACTGCGTTGTTACATTTAAATGCCTTATGTCAGTGTCTGAAGTGATTTGCCCGCCCGCCGAAACCGAAGAGCCTGTGGCCGTTGCCGCTGATACCACGCGTACGCGCAAACGTCCCAAGCCAGGCGAGCGCCGCGAGCAGATCCTGCAGGCCTTGGCGGCCATGCTGGAAAAGCCCGGTGCAGACCGCATCACCACCGCCGCGCTGGCTGCCAGCCTGTCGGTGAGCGAAGCGGCGCTCTACCGCCATTTCGCCAGCAAGGCCCAGATGTTTGAAGGCCTGATCGAGTTCATCGAGCAGTCGGTCTTTGCCCTGGTACAACAGATCGTCACCCGCGAAGTGGAAGAGGGCACGGTCACCCCCGAAGACGGTGCCCGCCGTGCTGCCCGCGCCGTGGGGGTTGTGCTGCAGTTTGCCGAACGCAACCCCGGCATGGTGCGCGTGATGGTGGGCGACGCCATCCTGTTCGAGCACGAGCGCCTGCAGACCCGCATGAACCAGTTCTTCGATCGCATCGAATCCACGCTGCGCCAGTGCCTGCGTCCGGCTGCCGACGCCCTGGGCTCTGCCACCCCGACGGTGGATGCCAATGTGGCCGCCAGTGTGCTGACCGCCTTCATGCTGGGCCGCATGCAGCGCTTTGCGCGCACGGGCTTCCGCCGCCTGCCTACCGAACACCTGGACGCCAGCCTGGCCATGCTGATCTAAGGCGCTCCGCCTGCACAAGCGCGGTCTGGAGGCGGCGCCTGGCCTTCGTCCGCGTGCTGGGACGGGGGCTTTTTTCGTAGAGGAGTGGGGCTTTCCTCTGCCCCCAGCTGCCGACTTTCTGTCGGGTAAACGCGACAGTCTGCGGATCCAGGGTTTGAGTGTTTACCCTTGGTCAGCTTTTCGAAAGCCGGAAGTTTGCGCAAAATAGAACGATCGTTCGTTTTATTTGTGCCATGACAGCTTCCGCGCCCGCTCCCACTTCTGTTTCCGATGACCGCCCGCTCGGCGATCAACCGCTGCCGCCGGTCGCTGGTGCCCGCCCACGCGCCGCCCACAAAGGCCAGCAGACCAAGGCCGCCATCATCGACACCGCGCTCGACATGGCCATGCACATCGGCCTGGAAGGCCTGTCCATCGGGGCACTGGCCCAGGCACTGGGCATGAGCAAGTCGGGTGTGTTCGCCCATTTTGGCTCACGTGAAGAGCTGCAGATCTCTGTGGTGGTCGAATACCACCGCCGCTTCGAGCAGGAAGTGTTTTTCACCGCCATCCGCCAGCCGCGCGGTCTGCCGCGCTTGCGCGCGCTGTTTGCCAACTGGATGCAGCGCACCTCCATCGAGCTGGATTCCGGTTGCATCTACATCAGCGGCGCCATTGAATTTGACGAGCGCACCGGCCCGGTGCGCGATGCCCTGGTTGAATCGGTCAGCACCTGGCATGCCGCGCTGCGCCGCGCCATCGTCCAGTGCAAGGAATGCGGCGACCTGCGCGCCGACACCGATGAATCCCAGGTGCTGTTCGAAGTGCATGGCCTGATCCTGGTGCTGCACTACGAAGCGCGCTTCATGCGCCTGCCCGACTCCCTGCCGCGTGCCCAGCGTGGCTTTGACAACATCCTGCAGCGCTACGGCATCACCCAGGCCTGAGCTGCTGCTCCATTCCAGACCCATACCTACATCCCGAGGAGACCGACCCATGCCCAGCTACAACCCGCCCCTGCGCGACATGCAATTCCTGATGCACGAAGTGTTCAAGGTGACTGACGTCTATCAGGCCATGCCCCAGCATGCCGAGGTGGATGCCGACACCATCAATGCGGTGCTGGAAGAAGCGGGCAAGTTCGCTGCCAACGTCACCTTCCCGCTGAACATCAGCGGTGACGAAGAAGGTTGCCACCTGGACAAGACCACGCACGAGGTGACCACGCCCAAGGGCTACAAGGAAGCTTATGCCCAGTTCGTCGAAGGTGGCTGGCCGGCACTGTCGTGCGACACCAAGTACGGGGGCCAAGGCCTGCCCTTTGTGGTGAACTCCGCGCTGTATGAAATGCTCAACAGTGCTAACCAGGCCTGGACCATGTACCCTGGTCTGTCGCACGGCGCCTATGAAGCCTTGCACGCCCACGGTTCTCCCGAACTGCAGGCCAAGTACCTGCCCAAGCTGACCAGCGGTGAATGGACGGGCACCATGTGCCTGACCGAGCCGCATTGCGGCACCGATCTGGGCCTGCTGCGCTCCAAGGCCGAGCCCCAGGCCGACGGCAGCTACAAGATCACCGGCAACAAGATCTTCATCTCCGCCGGCGAGCACGACTTCACCAGCAACATCGTCCACCTGGTGCTGGCCCGCCTGCCCGATGCACCCGCCGGCTCCAAGGGCATCAGCCTGTTCGTGGTGCCCAAATACCTGGTGAACGCCGACGGCTCGCTGGGTGCGCGCAACGGCATCTACTGCGGCGGCCTGGAACACAAGATGGGCATCAAGTCCAATGCCACGGCCCAGATCGTGATGGAAGATGCCGTGGGCGAGCTGGTGGGCCAGCCCAACAAGGGCCTGCAAGCCATGTTCGTGATGATGAACGCCGCCCGCCTGGGCGTGGGCAACCAGTCGCTGGGCCTGACCGAAGTGGCGTTCCAGAACGCGCTGGCCTATGCCAAGGACCGTCTGCAGATGCGCAGCCTGTCCGGCGCCAAGGCCAAGGACAAGCCGGCCGACCCCATCATCGTGCACCCCGATGTGCGCCGCATGCTGCTGACCGCCAAGGCCTATGCAGAAGGCGGCCGTGCGCTGTCCACTTTCTGCGCACTGCTGATCGACCAGGAACTGAACCACCCCGATGAAAAAGTGCGCAGCGACAGCGCCGATCTGGTGGCCCTGCTGACCCCCATCGTCAAAGCCTTCCTGACCGACAACGGCTGGATCGCCACCACGCAAAGCCAGCAGGTGTTTGGCGGCCATGGCTTCATCAAGGAATGGGGCATGGAGCAGTATGTGCGCGACAACCGCATCAACATGATCTACGAAGGCACGAACGGCGTGCAGGCCCTGGACCTGCTGGGCCGCAAGGTGTTGGGCAACCAGGGCGCCTCGCTGAAGAAGTTCGGCAAGCTGATCGCCAAGCTGGTTGAGGAAGAGGGCGTCAACGAAAAGATGAGCGAGTTCATCACCCCCGTGGCCATGCTGGGCGAGCAGATGACCAAGTTCACCACCGAAATCGGCTTCAAGGGCATGCAAAACCCCGACGAAGTGGGCGCTGCCAGCGTGGACTACCTGCGTGTGGCCGGCCACCTGGTGTTCGGCTACCTGTTCGCCCGCATGGCCCAGGTGTCGCTGCGCGCCATCGCCGACGGCAACACCGATCCCTTCTACGTGGCCAAGCTGCAGGTGGCGCGCTTCTACTTCGCCAAACTGTTCCCGGAAACCGCGACGCTGATGCGCACTGCCCGCGCTGGCGGCAAGACTCTGATGGACAGCGACGCTGCATTGGCCTGATGCACTGGGGAGGCCGCTCTGCAACACCCTCAAACAGCGGAGCGGCCTGTGGAGACAAATCCTGAAGTTCGAACAGAAAGGACCTGGATATGAAGACCGTAAAAGTACTGGTAGCTGCCGTAGTGGTGATGGTTGGTGGCATGTCTGCCGCCTGGGCACAGATGACGCCTGTGGGCACCTGGCACAGCGTGGATGACAAGACCGGCGAAGCCAAATCGGAAATCCAGATCAGTGACAACGCGGGCGTGCTCAGCGGCCATGTCACCAAGCTGCTGCGCAAGGGTGCCGACCCTGCCGCGGTCTGCACCGAATGCAAGGACGGCCTCAAGGGTAAGCCCATGGTGGGCCTGCCCATCATCACCGGTGTCAAGAAGGCCGAGGGCAAGACCGTCTGGGAGGACGGCAAGATCCTCGACCCCGAAAGCGGCAAGAGCTACACCCTGCGCCTGACCCCGATCGACGACGGCAAGAAGCTGGAAGTGCGCGGCTCCATCGGCCCGTTTGGCCGCACCCAGACCTGGGTGCGCGTGCAGTAAGCACCGCGCGCCTGCCCGTCTTACTCCCCTATTTCGACGCAGCCCGGCCGCTGGCCGGGGCTGCGTCTTTTCACCCAGAACACCATGTCCCGATTCAACGTCAAGAAAGTCGCCGTGCTCGGCGCCGGCGTGATGGGCGCGCAGATCGCCGCCCATTTGGTCAACGTCAAGGTCCCGGTCATCCTGTTTGACCTGCCCGCCAAGGAAGGCCCTAAGAGCGGCATTGCCGAACGCGCCATCGCCAACCTGAAGAAGCTCAAGCCTTCGCCCATCGGCGTGGCCGAAGATGCCGACATGATCCAGGCTGCCAACTACGAGGAGCACCTGAAGCTGCTCAAGGGCTGTGACCTGGTCATCGAAGCCATTGCCGAGCGCATGGACTGGAAGCTGGACCTCTACACCAAGGTCGCCCCCTTCATCGCCAAGCATGCGCTGGTGGCATCCAACACCTCGGGCCTGTCCATCACCAAGCTGAGCGAGGCGCTGCCCGACGCCATCAAGCCGCGTTTCTGTGGCATCCACTTCTTCAATCCCCCGCGCTACATGCCGCTGGTGGAACTGATCAACACCCCCACCACCCGTCCCGAGGTGCTGGACCAGCTGGAAGCCTTTGTCACCAGCGGTCTGGGCAAGGGCGTGGTGCGTGCGCACGACACACCCAACTTCATCGCCAACCGCATCGGCATTGCCGGCATGCTGTCCACGATGAAGCAGGCCGAGAACTTTGGCCTGACCTTCGATGTGGTCGATGACCTGACCGGCAAGAAGCTGGGCCGCGCCTCCAGCGGCACCTTCCGCACCGCCGACGTGGTGGGCCTGGACACCATGGCCCATGTGATCAAGACGCTGCAGGACAATCTGAGCCCGGAGACCGACCCCTTCTACGGCAACTTCGGCACGCCCGCCGTGCTGCAGAAACTGCTGGACCTGGGCCACCTGGGCCAGAAGGCGAAAAAAGGCTTCTACCAGAAGGTGGGCCGCGAGGTGCTGCAGTTCGAGCTGGACAGCGAGGACTACGTGCCCGGCGGCCAGAAGGCCGACGAGGTCTACGGCCGCATGCTGAAGAAGCCCGCAGCCGAACGCCTGCCGCTGCTGCGCAATGCCGAAGGCGCGCCCGGCCAATTCCTGTGGGCCATTCTGCGCGACAGCTTCCACTACGCGGCCATCCACCTGGAGACCATTGCTGAGTCCGCACGCGATGTGGACCATGCCATGCGCTGGGGTTTCGGCATGAAGCAAGGCCCGTTCGAGCTCTGGCAGGAAGCCGGCTGGCTGCAGGTGGCCACGATGATCCAGGAGGACATCGATGCCGGCAAGGCGCTGTCCACGGCGCCACTGCCCCGCTGGGTGTTCGAAGGCCCGGTGGCGCAAGCCGGCGGCGTGCACACGGCCCAAGGCTCCTGGAGCCCGGCGCAGAAGAAGTTTGTCGCCCGCCGCGTGCTGCCCGTCTATGAACGCCAGATCTTCCCCGAGAAGCTGCTGGGCGAAGACAGCCTGCCGGACTGGAAGACGGCCGGCACCACCATTGCTGAGACCAAGGCGCTGCGCACCTGGACGCTGGACGGTCAGGTGCTGATCGCCAGCATCAAGAACAAGATGCACGCCATCAGCCCCGAGGTGATGGAAGGCCTGGTGGAAGCCGTGGAAACCGCCGAGAGCGATTTCGAGGCCATGGTGATCTGGTCCGGTGACGCGCCCTTCAGCGTGGGTGCCGATCTGGAAGCCACCATGCCCGCCTTTGTGATCGGTGGCGCCGACGCCATCGAAAGCATCGAAGCCGAGCTGCAGAACATGATGCTGCGCATCCGCTACGCGCAGGTGCCGGTGGTGGCGGCCATCCACGGCATGGCCCTGGGCGGCGGCTGCGAGCTGGCCGTCTACAGCGCCCGCCGCGTGGCCCACATGGAAAGCTATATCGGCCTGGTGGAAGTGGGCGTGGGCCTGATCCCCGGTGCCGGCGGCCTGACCTATATCGCCCGCCGTGCGGCCGAGAACATGGCCCAGTCCACCAGCAAGGATGTGCTGCCCTTCCTGACCGAGGGTTTCACCGCCGCGGCCATGGCCAAGGTGGGCACCAGCGCCATCGAATCGCGCAAGCTGGGCTATCTGCTGGATTCCGACCTGATCGTGCCGCACAAGGATGAGGTGCTGTTCACCGCCATCAACGAAGCGCGCTCCATGGCCGCCGGTGGCTGGCGCGCGCCGCTCAAGCGCCTGTTCCCGGTGGCGGGCCGCAGCGGCATGGCCACCATCAAGGCCCAGCTGGTGAACATGCGCGATGGCGGTTTCATCAGCGCCTATGACTTCAAGATCGCTTCGATGATTGCCGAGATCGTCTGCGGCGGCGACGTGGATGCCGGCTCGCTGGTGACCGAGGAATACCTGCTGGCGCTGGAACGCAAGGCCTTCTGCCACCTGATCGGCCAACCCAAGACCCATGAACGCATCTTGGGCATGTTGAACACCGGCAAGCCGGTTCGCAACTGATTGGCAAGGAGACAAGAACCATGAAACAAGTACAAGACGCCTACATCGTTGCCGCCACGCGCACGCCCATCGGCCGCTCGGGCCGGGGCTATTTCAAGAACACCCGTCCGGACGACCTGCTGGTGGCCACGCTGAAGTCCGCCATGGCCCAGGTGCCCACGCTGGACCCCAAGGCGATCGAGGATGCCATCATCGGCTGCTCCTTCCCCGAAGGCGAGCAGGGCATGAACATGGCGCGCATTGCCGTGGGCCTGGCGTTCGACCACCCCATCGGCGGCGTGACGGTGAACCGCTTCTGTGCCTCGGGCGTGACGGCCATCCAGATGGCGGCCGACCGCATCCGTGTCGGCGAAGCCGATGTGCTGATCGCGGGCGGTGCCGAGTCCATGAGCATGGTGCCCATGGGCGGCAACAAACCTTCGTTCAATCCCGAGATCTTTGCGCGGGACGAAAACGTGGGCATTGCCTACGGCATGGGCCTGACCGCCGAGAAAGTGGCCCAGCAGTGGAAGGTGACGCGCGAGATGCAGGACGCCTTCGCGCTGGAATCCCACCTGCGTGCCGTGCGCGCCCAGCAGGCGGGTGAATTCGCCGATGAGATCACCCCCATCGACATCATCGACCGCAGCCCCGATCTGGCCACCGGCGAAGTCATCACCAGGGCCCGCACCGTCAGCCTGGACGAAGGTCCACGCCCCGACACCACGCTGGAAGCGCTGGGCAAGCTGCGCCCGGTGTTCGCCGCACGTGGCAGCGTGACGGCAGGCAACAGCTCGCAGACCAGCGATGGCGCCGGTGCGCTGATCCTGGCCAGCGAGAAGGCCGTCAAGCAGTTCGGCCTGACGCCGCTGGCCCGCTTCGTCAGCTTTGCCGCCCGCGGCGTGCCCCCTGAAATCATGGGCATCGGCCCCATCGAGGCCATTCCTGCCGCGTTGCGCTATGCCGGCATCAACCACCAGGACATCGGCTGGTTCGAGCTGAACGAAGCCTTTGCCGCCCAATCGCTGGCGGTCATCAACAGCCTGGGTCTGGACCCGGCCAAGGTCAACCCCATGGGTGGTGCCATTGCCCTGGGCCACCCCCTGGGGGCGACCGGTGCCATCCGTGCGGCCACCGTGGTCCACGCGCTGCGCCGCCACAAGCTGAAGTACGGCATGGTGACCATGTGTGTGGGCACCGGCCAGGGCGCCGCTGGCATCTTTGAGAGCGTCTGAGGCCATGACCACCCTTCTGCAACCAGTCGGGTGGACCGAAGCCCAGCTGGCCGTGCCGGGCAGCGATGCCCGGCTGGCGCTGCGCCACTGCCAGCCCACCGACGCGCCCGTGCGCGGCCGGGTGGTGCTGGCGCCGGCCGTAGGCGTGCCACAAACCTTTTATGCGGCGTTTGCCGAATGGCTGGCCGCACGCGGTCTGGCCGTGACCACTTTTGACTACCGGGGCCATGCGGCCTCGCTGCAGGGCCCGCTGCGCCAGGCCAAGGCCGACCTGCTGGACTGGGCCCAGGACTGCCTGGCCGTGGCCCAGCACCTGCGCGCGCTGGACGCCGTTGAGGGCCTGCAGCGTCCGGTGCTGTGGGTGGGCCACAGCGTGGGGGCCCAGCTACCGGGCCTGTGCCGGCCGGCGCTGCCGGTGGACGGCATGCTGACCGTTGCCAGCGGCAGCGGCTACTGGCGTGACAACGCTCCGCCGACCAAGCGCAAGGCGCTGCTGTGGTGGTGGTGCATACAGCCAGTGATTACGGCGTTGTGCGGCTGTCTGCCGGGCAAGCGCCTGGGGCTGATTGGCGATCTGCCGGCGGGCGTGGTCTGGCAGTGGCGGCGCTGGTGCATGCACCCCAGCTACAGCCTGGGCGTGGAAGGCGAGCGTGCACGCCAAAGCTATGCCGCGGTGCGCTATCCGCTGCATGCGCTGTCGATGACCGACGACGAGATGATGTCCTGGAACAGCACGCGTTCGCTGCTGAGCTGGTACCGCAACGCCCCCCAGGTGCTCGAACGGGTGCGGCCTGCCGATGCCGGTCAGCCGCGCATCGGGCATTTCGGGTTTTTCCGCCGAGACATGGCCGATACGCTGTGGCCGCGTGCGGCGGCCGTGCTGGAGCAGTGGCTGGGCCCGGCGGGGGACATGGAGGGGCTGCCGCGGCGACCGCATGGCGGTTCGGCGGTGGCGCCTGCGAGTCAGGCGACGCTGGCGGAACCCGCTACAGTGGTGGCCAAGCATTGCCCCCCTGCTGCGCCCTCGATGGCGGCGGGGCAGGGTGATCGGTTCACGGAGGCAACATGACAGATTCGAGCACCCCCCCAGGCCATGCGCTGGACGCCATGCTGGCGCTGCAGCCGCGCGAGCCCGGGGTTTACGAAGGCCATACCCACGCCGGTTACTGGAACATGGTGGGCCCCTACGGTGGCGCCACTGCTGCGCTGATGCTGCACAGCATCCTGCAGCACCCGGACTGCCTGGGCGACCCGGTGGCACTGACGGTGAACTTTGCCGGCCCGGTGGCGGCAGGTCCCTACCGCATCGAAGCCACTCCGGTGCGTACCAACCGCTCCACCCAGCACTGGACGGTGGTGCTGTTGCAGGATGACGAGAACGGCGATCAGCAGGTCACCACCACGGCGACGGCCGTGACGGCAGTGCGGCGCGACACCTTCAGCATCGAAGACGGCCGTCCGCCCCACATGCCCGACCCTGCCACCTGCGAGCGTTTCGACACCACCGGCGCCATGGAGTGGCTGCAGCGCTACGACATGCGCGTGGTGACCGGTGCCATTCCCAAAGTGTGGGACGACAGCGCGCATGAGCCCGTGAGCCAGCTGTGGGTGCGCGACAATCCGCCGCGTGCGCTGGACTTCCCTGCGCTGGCGGCGCTGTGCGACGTGTTCTTCCCCCGCGTGTGGCTGCGCCGTGCGCGGCGGGTGCCGGCGGGCACGGTGTCGATCACCACCTACTTCCATGCCGACCGTGCGCAGCTCGCTGCGCAGGGCGACCAGCATGTGCTGGGCCAGGCCGATGCCCAGGCTTTCCGCAACGGCTTTTTCGACCAGAGCGCCCAGGTCTGGGATGCGAAAGGCCAGTTGCTGGCCACATCGCACCAGACCGTGTACTACAAAGAGTGAAGCATCGCTGTGTGCAGCCAGGCTGCACAGCGTGCCGATTTTTCCTTCTCCCCAGGAAGCCTATCCATGAGCGAAACCACCACCGATATCCTGGTCCACACCGAAGCCGGTGTGCGCACCATCACCTTCAACCGCGTCGACAAGAAGAACTCCATCACGCAGCTGATGTACGGCACCATGGCCGATGCCCTGGCCAGCGCCGCCACCGATGACGCGGTGCGCGTGGTGGTGATCCAGGGGGATGCCACCATCTTCAGTGCCGGCAATGACATCGGCGACTTCCTGAACCGCCAGGACGGCCAGGGCCTGCCGCAGGAAAGCCCCACCTTCCGCTTCCTGCACGGCATCGCCAGCTTCCCCAAACCCCTGCTGGCGGCCGTGGCCGGCCCGGCCGTGGGCATCGGCACCACCTTGCTGCTGCACTGCGACCTGGTCTACGCCGGTGACAACGCCGCGTTCTCCATGCCTTTCGTGAACCTGGGCCTGTGCCCGGAAGCGGCCTCCAGCCTGCTGCTGCCGCAGATGCTGGGCTACCACCGTGCCGCCGAAGCCCTGCTGCTGGGCGAGCCCTTCATGGCCGAAGCCGCGCTGGAAGTGGGTCTGGTCAACCGCGTGCTGCCGCCCACCGAAGTCAATGCCTATGCCCAGGCCCAGGCCAAGAAGCTGGCGGCCAAGCCCGTGAGCGCGCTGATCGAGACCAAGCGCCTGATGAAGGGCGGCCAGCAGGCCGCCGTGAAGGCACAGATGGCCGAAGAAGGCGCCAGCTTCGGCCGCATGCTGACGGCTCCTGCGGCCAAGGAAGCCTTCACCGCGTTCATGCAAAAGCGCAAGCCCGATTTCAGCCACTGCTGAGACCGGCAGGCCGGGGGCTCCGGCCGCTTCCCGCAGCGCCATCCGGTGACGCGGTGCCCGATCCCCCGTGCCACGGCCCACAGCTTCAGCTGCGGGCCTTTTTCGTGGGACTTTTGCACACTAAAAATAGGAGCGTCCTGTGTTCCGGCGGTGGCGGATTCCGAAGCGCAAGGTCCGGAATCTGCGGCCGCATAGCCACAGGCTGTTCCTGGATTGGACAGGACATGGACATGCCCCAGACCCCCGCGGTTCCCACGGCGTTCGAGCCGGAATTCATTGCCGCCATGCGCCAGCTGACGGAAGAGCTGATCAGCTTCCATAAGGTGCTGGGCCTGCAGCTGGTCTCCGTCACCCCGCAGGAGGCCCAGGCCCGCATGGTGATGAAGCCTGAGCTGGTGGGCCACTTTGGCTACAACCGCCTCCACGGCGGTGCCATCAGCGCTGCACTGGATGCCATGGGGGGCGTGGCGGTGATGGCCGCCATTGCTGCCAAGCACATGGACGAGCCGGTGGTGCAGCGCATGCAGCGTTTTGCGCGCCTGGGCACCATCGACCTGCGGGTGGATTTTCTGCGCCAGGGGATTGGCGAGGTGTTCAGTGTCCAGGCGCGTGTGCTGCGCCTGGGCTCGCGCGTGGCATCCACGCGCATGGAATTCCTGGGTGAGGACGGTACCTTGCTGACCGCCGGTGCGGCGGCCTACATCGTCTCGTAACCACGGCTGACACAAAGCCGGCCGGGCGCGGCACTGCCGTACGCACCTTGCGGTTTCATGATGTGCAAAGCCCAAGTGCTGGCGAAGCGCGCTGCGCCAGCGTCACATGCTCTCAAAATACTTGCAAACGAAAGAACTGCAAGTGCATGTTGCATGTGCGATTTTTGCTTACAACTCTTGCGATCTTGCTGTCTTCGTTGCACAACATCCTTTCTAGGATGCAGCTTTTCGCAGGAGGACCCATGGCAGTGCAGAACCCCTTTTTCGGCAAGCGCGACAACGACACTTTTTCCACCCGTACCTCGACCAGCGGCAGCGCGCTGGGCACAGGCAGTTCCAGCAGCTACGGCAGCACATCCAGTACATCCAGCACCAGCATGTCTTCCACTAGCCCCCGCTCCAGCACCTCTTCGGCATCCAGTGACAGCAGCGGCAGCAAGCTCACCGTCGGCCCCAACATCAAGCTCAAAGGGGTGGAGATCACCGACTGCGACACCCTGGTGGTGGAAGGCACGGTCGAGGCAACCATGAATTCCCGCGTGATCCAGATTGCCGAGCAGGGCGCGTTCCGTGGCTCCGCCGAGATCGACATTGCCGAAATCCACGGTGAATTCAATGGCAACCTGACCGTGCGCCAGAAGCTGGTGATCTTCAGCACCGGCAAGGTGAGCGGCTCCATCCGCTACGGCAAGATCGTGATCGAAGAAGGCGGCCAGCTCAGCGGCGACATCCAGGTGGGGGCAGGTACCGCCTCCAGCTCCAGCAGCGCATTCTCCAGCGGCACGTCCAGCAGCACCGGCCTGCAACTGGCCGACGAGACCTCGTCCTCGTCGTCCTCGTCGTCCTCGCTGGCCGTGTAAGCCGGCCACGCCCTCCTGTGCTGCGGGAGGGCGGCCACTGCGGAAGGCCGGGATCTTTCTCCCGCAGTGCTGCAGGCCGGTGTGCCGCCGCCTCAGGCTGCACAGGCGTCTCAGTTGCCGCTGACTTCGGGCGGAATGGCGCGGGGACGGCCGGCTTCGTCGATGGCCACATAGGTCAGCGTGGCCTCGGTCACCTTGATGTAGCGGCCCTGGCGCTGGATGCGCTCGGCATAGACCTCCACCTCCACCGTCACCGAGGTGCGGCCCACATGCGACAGGTGGGCATAGAACGACAGCAGATCCCCCACGCGCACCGGCTGCTTGAAGATGAATTCCTTCACTGCCACCGTGGCCATGCGGCCCTGCACGCGGCGCGCCGGCAGCACGGAGCCGGCCAGGTCGACCTGCGACATCACCCAGCCGCCAAAGATATCGCCATTGGCATTGCAGTCGCCGGGCATGGGAATGACCTTGAGCACCAGCTCCTTGTCTGTGGGCAAGGTGACATGGGCGGGGGAGTTGGGGGTGGACATGGGCACAATCTCGCAAAACAACAAAACTGCGAAATTGTCACCGCATGCGCCACCACGCCGCTCCCCCCGATCCCATTTCCACGACCACGCCCCAGGCTTCTGGCCGTGACGCCGCCACGCTGCGCCGTTTGCTGCCCTATCTGTGGGAATACAAATGGCGGGTGATCGCCGCCCTGCTGTTCATGGTGGGGGCCAAGCTGGCCAATGTGGGCGTGCCGGTGCTGCTGAAGAACCTGGTGGATGCGCTGACGCTGAAGCCTGGCGACCCGCTTGCCATCCTGGTGGTGCCGGTGGGCCTGCTGCTGGCCTATGGGCTGCTGCGGCTGTGCACCTCGCTGTTCTCGGAGCTGCGGGAGCTGGTGTTTGCCAAGGCCACCCACGGCGCGGCACGCAGCATCGCGTTGGCGACCTTTCTCCATCTGCATGCCTTGAGCATGCGTTTCCACCTGGAGCGCCAGACCGGCGGCATGACCCGCGACATCGAGCGCGGGGTGAAGGGCGTGGAGTCGCTGATCTCGTACTCGCTCTACAGCATCGTGCCCACGCTGATCGAGGTGGCGCTGGTGCTGGGCATCATGGCCGTGCAGTTCGACCCCTGGTTCGCCGCCATCACCTTGGCGGCGCTGGTGGTCTACATCACCTTTACCGTCAAGGTGACGGAGTGGCGCACCCAGTTTCGCCGTGCGGCCAACCAGCATGACTCGGCCGCCCACACCCAGGCGATCGATTCGCTGATCAATTACGAAACCGTCAAGTACTTCAACAACGAAGCCTTCGAAGCGGCGCGCTACGACGAGAACCTGGAGCGCCTGCGCAAGGTGCGCCTCAAGAGCCAGAGCACCCTGACGCTGCTCAACAGCGGCCAGCAACTGGTCATTGCCGTGGCATTGGTGGCCATTCTGTGGCGCGCCACCCAGGGCGTGGTGGCGGGCACGCTGACGCTGGGCGATCTGGTGATGATCAATGCCTTCATGATCCAGCTGTACATCCCGCTGAACTTTCTGGGCGTGCTCTACCGGGAGATCAAGCAAAGCCTGGTGGACCTGGACCGCATGTTCACCTTGATGGACAAGGAACGCGAAGTGGCCGATGCGCCGGATGCTGCGCCGCTGCAGCTGGCGGGAGAGCCTGCCGTGCGCTTTGAACAGGTGCGCTTTGCCTACGACCCGGCGCGGCCCATTCTGCAGGATGTGAGCTTCGAGATTCCTGCCGGCAAGACCGTGGCCGTGGTGGGGCCCTCCGGCTCGGGCAAGAGCACGCTGGCACGGCTGCTGTTCCGTTTCTATGACCTGCAGGGCGGGCGCATCACCATCGCCGGCCAGGACATCCGCCATGTCACGCAGGACAGCCTGCGGTGCGCGATCGGCATCGTGCCGCAGGACACGGTGCTGTTCAACGACACGGTGGAATACAACATCGCCTATGGCCGGCCCGGTGCCCGCCACGACGAGGTGGTGGCCGTGGCCCAGGCGGCCCGCATCCATGACTTCATTGCGGCCACGCCCCAGGGCTATGCCACACGCGTGGGGGAACGGGGGCTGAAGCTGTCCGGTGGTGAAAAGCAGCGCGTGGCCATTGCCCGCACGCTGCTGAAGAACCCGCCGGTGCTGATTTTTGACGAGGCCACCTCGGCGCTGGACAGCGCCAACGAGCGGGCCATCCAGGCGGAGCTGGCCCAGGTGGCGCGCAACAAGACCACCTTGCTGATCGCCCACCGGCTGTCCACGGTGGTGGATGCACACGAAATTCTGGTGATGGAGGCCGGTCGTATCCTGGAGCGTGGCCGCCACAGCGAGCTGCTGGCGCTGAACGGGCGCTATGCCCAGATGTGGGCCTTGCAGCAAAGCGGTGAGGCGGATGGCAGCGAAGGTGGCACGGAAGCTGCACCGCTGAAGGCATAGCCTGTCCTCATGTTTTCCATCAGCACGGCCACACGCTGGGAATGCGGTACGGTCGGGGCTGTGTTTCCTGCGTTCCCCTGAAAGACTCTCATGACTTCCGCTACCGCTACCGCTCCCATCGCCGCCGCCTCCCGTCCCATCTTGCTGATCAACACCGTCGTTGCCGACGAGGATCTGCAGCAGATTGCCCAGCGTCTGCCCAGTCTGGAACTGGTCTACGTGCCCGAACCCGCCGCTGCCGAGGCGGCGCTGCAGCAGCACGCTGCGCGCGTGCAGGTGGTGCTGACCATCGGTTCCGTGGGCCTGAGTGCAGTGCAGATGGACCAGCTGCCGGCGCTGCAACTGGTCTGCGCGCTGGGGGCCGGCTACGAGAAAGTGGACGTGGCCCATGCCCGTACGCGTGGCATTGCCACCGGCAACGGTGCGGGCACCAATGACAGCTGCGTGGCCGATCACACCCTGGCCCTGGTGCTGGCCAGCGTGCGCCAGCTGGACTACTACGGTGCACAGCTGCGTGCCGGTGTGTGGCGCACCACGCTGCCGCTGCCCGCCGGCATCACCGGCAAGCGCCTGGGCGTGCTGGGTCTGGGCACCATCGGCCGCAAGATCGCGCTGCGTGCCCAGGCGTTCGAGATGGAGGTGGGCTACCACAACCGCTCGCCCAAGGCCGATGCACCGTGGACCTACTTCGACAGCCTGCTGGCGCTGGCGGAATGGGCCGATGTGCTGGTCGTGGCCACGCCCGGCGGCGCCGGGACCCTGCACCTGGTGGATGCCACCGTGATGCGCGCCCTGGGCCCGCAGGGCCACCTGGTCAACATCGCCCGCGGCAGCGTGGTGGATACCCAGGCCCTGGCCGCTGCGCTGCGCAGCGGCGAGCTGGGTTTTGCCGCGCTGGACGTGTACGAGAGCGAGCCACTCGCTCCCCAGGATCTGCTGGATCTGCCCAATGTGCTGCTGACGCCGCACGTGGCCGGTTGGTCGCCCGAATCGGTGCAGGCCACGGTGGACCGCTTTGTGGCCAATGTGCAGGCCCATCTGGCCGGCCGCCCGCTGGTCTCGCCGGTCTGAGCGGTCTCTGCCGGCAGCATGGCGCCGGCATGCAAGGCCGCAGGGTCAAGGAGTGAGCAACTGCGGCTTGCTCAGGAGCCAGTCTGCACCAGCGCGGACAGCGGCCCCGGCCCACTGCCGCGTGCGGCCTGCACCTGGGCCGCTGCACGGTCCAGCTCGGCCAGCGTGGCGGCATCCAGGGGAATGGCCTGGGCGCGGGCACGGCGCATGGCCTGCTCGGGCTCGCCGGGCACGGCAATGCCTGGCACGCCGGGTTGGCATTCGGCGGAGCGCACCCAGTCGATGAAGGCCTGCACCTCGTGGCCCAGCGTGGCGCTGCTGCCCAGGCGGGCCGGGTCGAACACAATGGCCAGCATGTTGTTCCACACGCCGGCGTTGCGCTGCAGTGTGGCGGGGCGGATGGTCTGGCCACCGGCCACGGCCGCACCCAGCAATTCGCACATGAAAGCCAGCGCATAGCCTTTGTGCCCAGCCACCGGGCCGCCGAAGGTCTGCAGCGCACCCATGCCGTCACCGGTGGCCGGGTACATGGCCTGCGGGTCGGTGGTGGGGGCACCGTCGGCATCCAGCAGGCAGCCGGCCGGCACGGCGTGGCCCTGGTTCAGCGCCACGCGCACCTTGCCCATGGCGATGGCGCTGGTGGCGAAGTCCAGCAGCAGCGGTGGCGCGCCGTCGACCGGCACGCCGATGGTGAAGGGGTTGGTGCCAAAGCGGGCCTGGCGCCCGCCCCAGGGCGCGACCAAGGCACTGGAGAGCACGTTCACGAAATGGATGGCAATCAGTCCGGCGCTGCAGGCCTGCTCGGCCCAGTGGCCCACGCGGCCGATGTGGTGGCTGTGGTGCAGGCCCAGGATGCACACCCCGTGCTGCTGTGCGCGGGTGATGGCCAGGGCCATGGCTTCCTCGGCCACGGCCTGGCCCATGCCGCACTGGCCGTCCAGGTTCAGCAGGCTGCCGCCGTCGTGCACCACGCGCACCGACTGGTTGAGCTGCAGCGCATCGGCCTGCCAGGACAGCACATAGCGCGGCACCATGCCCACGCCGTGGGAGTCGTGGCCGCTGAGGTTGGCCTGTACCAGGTGGTCGGCGGTCAGGCCCGCTTCGCGGGCGTTGGAGCCGGCGGCGGTCCACAGGTCCTGCACCCAGCGGTGCAGCGTGGCGGGAGCAATCAGGGCGTGGGACATGGTGGCAAGGGGGAAGCGGAGGTGCTGCCAGCTTGCAAAGCGCGCAGCGCAGCGGCAACCCGGGAAACCATGAGGTGCCGTCGCCCAGGCGTCGCATTGCGCGGTGCCGGCGGGCGTGCTGCAATGGCGTCGCAAGAGGCGGTTGATGCAGGTCAAGTGCGGGCAGGCCCTGAGATGGACCGCTTCCGCTAAGCTCAGCCGCTTTTCCATATGCCCGCCATATGCCTTCCATATGACCGCCGTATGACAAGGGGAGATCCTCCGTGCTGGCCGCTGCGTATTCCACGTATTCCAAACATTCGCTGATTGCGCTGGCCGCCGGGGCGCTGGCCTGGTCGTTCTGGTTCAGCCCGGGCTGGCTCACGCTGTGCGCCGGCCTGGCGCTGTTCCTGTTCGGCATGCAGCAACTGGAACAGGGGCTCAAAAGCCTGGCCGGGGGGCGGCTGCAGGCGCTGCTGGCTGCCAGCACGGCCACCCCGGGCAAAGGTCTGCTATTCGGCTGTGTGGCCACCTTCTTGCTGCAGTCCAGCACCTTGGTGTCGCTGCTGACGATTGCGTTTCTGAGCACCGGCCTGATCACCCTGGCGGGCAGCCTGGCCGTGCTGTTTGGCGCCAACCTGGGAGCCACCAGCGGCATCTGGCTGCTGGCCATGGCCGGCCAGAACCTGAGCATGGCGCCACTGGCCATGCCGCTGCTGGTGTTCGGGGTGCTGCTGGGCTTTTCCGGTGCCCGCGGCGCGGCCATCGGGCGGTTGTTGCTGGGCATTGGCCTGATCTTTCTGGGCATTGACGAGATCAAGCAGGGCTTCACCAGCTTTGGCGACATGGACCTGCAGCGTTACAGCGCCGACGGTCTGCAGGGCGCGTTGCTGTTTGTGGCCGTCGGGGCGCTGATCACCGTGGTGGTGCAGTCCAGCCATGCCACCCTGATGCTGACGCTGGCGGCCCTGGGCAGCGGCCAGCTGGAGCTGCAGCAATCGCTGTGCATCGCGATCGGCTCCAATGTGGGCTCCAGCGTGTCCACGGCCGTGATGGGTATGATCGGCAGCAGCCGCAGCGGCCAGCGCCTGGCGATTGCCCATGTGGTGTTCAACTGCAGCACGGCCGTGGTCAGCTTTGCGCTGCTGTCACCGCTGAGCTGGCTGGTGGTGCAGGCCACGGGGTGGTTTGGCGCGGGCAGCAATCTGCTGATCCAGCTGGCGCTGTTCCATACCCTGTTCAATGTGCTGGGGGTGCTGCTGTTCTGGCCCTGGCAGCCGCAGCTGGCGGCGGCGCTCACCCGCTGGCTGCCGGACAAGGCCGAGCCTGCCGTGCTGATTGCCACCCAGACCGAGCAGGCCGCCGAAGCCACGCAGGCCCGCTACCTGCAGACCAGTGCGCTGCAGACCACCGAAAGCGCGGCACGTGCCGTGGCCCAGGAGCTGCAGCACATGGGGCGGCTGAGTCTGGAAGTGATCTGCCATGCGCTGTACTGTCCCTTGGCCATGCTGGAAGACCCGCCGCGCGACGATGCCCAGTTGCGCGCCCGGGTGGAGCTGCAGCGTGTGGATGCCGACCGGCTCTACCAATTGCACATCAAGGGCGTCTACGCCCAGCTGCTGGCCTTCATGGGCAAGGTGGACCTGCCGGCCGACCCGGCCCAGCAACAGTTCTGGCACGACAGCCAGGTGGCCGCCTTCCAGATGGTGGATGCCGTCAAGAACGCCCACCGCCTGCAGCGCAATATGCACCGCTACCTGCCGGAGCCCACCGAGAGTGCGGCGCGGCGCAGCTATATCGAGCTGCGCCACCATGTGCTGCTGGCACTGCGCGATGTGCGCGCACTGGGCCGCTCCGATGCGCCAGACACCGAATGGGCGGCCCAGCTGCAGGCACTGGACGACCGCAACCAGAACTTTGCCGACCAGTTTCGCCAGCACCTGTTCGCCGGCATCCGCAGCGGTGCCTTGCCCGGCCTGGTGGCGAGCTCGCTGATGAACGATCTGGGGTTTGCGCAGCGCATGCTGGCCAGTCTGCGCCAGGTGCTGCTGCTGGGCGAGGGCCACGCCGTGGCGCGCCAGATGGAAGTGCTGATGGGGGAGGCGCCGCTGATCGAAGGGTTGTGAGTGCGGCGCACTGCGGGTGCCCGGCTGGGAGCGCCGGGAGCGGCGGCAGACGCGGGGCAGGGCAGCAGCGCCCCGCGCAGCCGGGGCACGCCGCTGCCATGCGGCAGCGATGTGCCCGTGGCGCTGTTTACTTGCGGCTGCCGGCGATGGCCTTCTCGGCCATGTCCACCAGGTTGGTGCCGATCTGGGGCTTCCACTTGGTGTAGACGCTCTTGGTGGCGTCGGCAAACACCTTGCGCTGTGCCGCATTCAGGTCGACCACCGTCACGCCCAGGCCTTCCAGGTCCTTGACCAGGGGCTTGCCGGGCTCCACCAGACCCTTGCGTGCGATGGCGATCTGTTCCTTGGCCGCGTCCAGTGCGGCCTGCTTGACGATGGCCTGGTCGGCCGGCGTCCAGCTGGCCCAGACGTCCTTGTTCACGACAAACACCAGCGGGTCGTTCATGTAGCCCCACAGCGTCATGTGCTTCTGGCCCACGGACTGCAGCTTGGCGGCCATGTACACGGCAATCGGGTTCTCCTGGCCGTCCACGGCGCTGCTGGCCATGGCGGGCTGGGCATCGGCCCAGCTCATCTGCGTGGGGTTGGCGCCCAGGGCGGTGAAGGTGTCCAGGAACAGCGGTGAACCGACCACGCGGATCTTCAGACCCTTGAGGTCTTCGGGCTTGGTGATGGCCTTCTTGGAGTTGGAGATCTCGCGGTAGCCGTTCTCGCCCCAGGCCAGCGGCAGCACGCCGGCCTTGTCGATGGTCTTGAAGATTTCCTTGCCGGTGTCGCCCTGCACCACGGCATCCACGGCCGCGTAGTCGGGGAACAGGAAGGGCAGCGAGAACAGGTTCAGCGCCTTGACCTGGGGCGACCAGTTGATGGTGGAGCCCACGGCCATGTCGATCACGCCCTGGCGGATGGCGCTGAACTCACGCGTCTGGTCGCCTTGCACCAGCGAGGTGCCGGGGTAGAGCTTGATGTTGATGCGGCCCTGGGTGCGCTCACGCACCTTGTCGGCCCAGATCTCGCCGCCCTTGCCCCAGGGGAAGGCGGTGCCCAGCACCAGGGACATGCGGTATTCGCTCTTGTACTTGGTCTCGGCCATGGCGGAAGGCAGGGCAAAGGCCAGGGTGGCGGCGGCCGCCACGGCGGTGGTCAGGAAAGTGCGCAGTTGCATGGTTTTGTCTCCTTATAGGTTGGGAATCGGAACCGGGGGAACACTCAATAGCCCAGCTTCGCCGGGAGCCACAGCGCCAGCTGCGGGAAGGCAATGACCAGCACCATCACCAGGAACATGGCCAGCAGCATCCAGCCCACCCAGCGCACGGTGGACTCCATGCGCACACCGGCGATACGGCAGGACACCATCAGGTTGACGGCCAGCGGCGGGGTGAACTGGCCCAGCGCCACCTTGAGCGTGAGGATCACGCCGAACCACACGGGGTCCCAGTGGTAGTGGTTCATGATGGGCAGCAGCAGCGGCACAAAGATCAGGAAGATGGAGATGCCGTCCAGGAACATGCCCACGGTGATGAGCAGCAGGATCAGCAGCGCCATCACGCCGTATTCGCCCAGGCCGGAGTTCACGATGGCGGCGGCCACCGGGTCGATCACGCCCAGGGTGGACAGGGAGAAGGCAAAGATGCCGGCCAGCGAGACCACGATCAGGATCACGGCGGACAGCTCGCCCGCTTCGCGCAGGATGGGGTAGAGGTCGCGCACGCGGATGGTGCGGTGGATGACCATGCCCACGAACAGGCCGTAGAACACGGCCACCACGGCGGCTTCGGTGGGGGTGAACCAGCCGGCGCGCATGCCGCCCAGGATGAGCACCGGCGCGGCCAGGCCCCAGGAGGCTTCCTTCAGGCTCTTCCAGAAAGCCGGGCGGGGCAGGGTGGCTTCCAGTGCCCCCATCTTGTGCCGGCGTGCCATCCACACGGCCGGCACGATCAGGGCAATCCCCGCCAGCACGCCGGGCACCATGCCGGCGGCAAACAGGGCCGGCACCGAGGCGCCGGGCACCAGCACCGAGTAGATGATGAAGGCCACGGATGGCGGAATCAGGATGTCGGTCGCTGCGGCAGCGCCCACCACGCTGGCCGAGAAGCTCTTGGGGTAGCCGGCGCGGCTCATGGCGGCAATCATCACGCCGCCCACGGCGGCGGCATTGGCCGGGCCGGAGCCCGAGATGCCACCCAGGAACATGGCCACGCAGATGGCCACCAGCGGCAGCATGCCGGGGCCGCGGCCCACGATGGCGATGGCGAAGTTGACCAGGCGCAAGGCCACGCCCGAGCGGTCAAAGATGGAGCCCACCAGAACGAACATGGGGATCGCCAGCAGCGGGTACTTGCCCAGGCCGGCATAGAAGTTCTGCGGCACGGCCAGCAGGCCGAACCACTGGGTATCGGCATTGGCCAGCGCAATCGCGGCCGCACCGGCCAGACCCAGGGCGGCGCCAATGGGCACGCCGACGAACATCAGGCCCAGAAAGGCCAGAAACAGCAGGGTGGCGATCATGGGGCCTCCTTGCCGGAGGCTTCGATGGTCTCGTCTTCGGTGAAGGCGCCGGGCTTGCCCTGGCGCACAAACAGGCCCAGGGCGCGCAGCGTGATCAGGGCCGACACCAGGGGCAGCCAGATCGAATACCACCACTGCGGCACGCCGATGCCGGGCGAGGTCTCTTCAAAGCGGTAATCGTCCCAGACCACACGCACGCTGAGCACGGCGATCACCGCAAACAGCAGGGCCACCATCAGCGTGCCGAAGCGCGCCAGTGCACGGCGGCGGGCCACGGAGCCCCGGTCGGCAAAGAACTCGATGCGGATGTGCTGGTTGCGCGCCACCGCACCGGAGCCGGCCACCAGGGCCAGCAGGATCATCAGGAACACCGAGATTTCTTCGGTCCAGGCGAAGGAGGAGTCGGTGAAGTAGCGCACCAGCACATTGGCAAAGGTGATCAGGGCCAGTGCGGCCATGATGGCCACCGTCAGCCAGTCTTCTATGCGCAGGGAGCGAGGCTCATCCGGGCGCGCGCCGGCATCGGCCGCACCTTCGGTCTCGGGAGGAATGGAGGACATGAACGCGGGAAGTCAGAAAAACACACATGGTTGAAATGCAGTCCCTCTACCGCCGCGGCGTTGTGCACCGTGAGGTGTGGAGTGGAGAACGCACCGGTGGGTGCGCTGGGGCATTATCGAGGAACAACGCGGCACGGCCTGTCGCCAAACAATAGGCATTTCCCTTGGTTTGGAGCATCCGCGCAACGAATGTGCAAGGCCTGTCAGAGGCCGGCCGCGATCGCCGGCTGCCTGCGGCGGTCGGCGGGCACGGCAGCGGCTTCACCCCCTGAACGGCAACCGGCCCTCACAAGGGCCTGTGTGCAGAGGGGCCGGGCGGCGCTGCGTTCGCGGTTGCCACGCCGGGCCCCATGGGCATGGGCAGGGGCGCGCGCCGCGTGGCAGCGCCGGGTGCCACATCACCGGCAGGGCGTCACGCCGCGGCCTTTTTACCTGCCTTGGGGCTGCTGCGCCTGGCGGGGGCGCTCGCTGCGGCAGATTTCTTGGCTGCGGTGGCGCGCACTGCCTTGGCCGGGGTTTTGGCGGGTGCGGCGACTGCCTTGGTGCGGCCCGTCTTGGCGGCGGAGGTGGTGGCGGTTTGGGTTGCCGCAGAGGGTGTTGCGCGTTTTTTGGCGGCAGGCTTGGGGGTGGCGGCGCGCGACTGCACGACCTCCTGCGCCAAATCGGTTGCCGCGCGTTGGGTGCGCGCCAGCTGCCTGGGGGTGGTGCCTTTCACCCCGCGCATGGCGATGTCGGCCTTGCCTGTGGCCTTGCCTGGCGCCCGCTTGGCAGCAGGTGCTTTCTTGCTGGCCTGGCCGGGGGGGCTTTGCACCTTCTCGAATTGGGCCTCGAAACGGCCCAGCACTTCCTGCATCACATCGGCTTTGACGTCGGTGCGTAGATTGGCCGTGCCCGTCACCTTGCGCGGGGTGGCCGGGGCGGTCGCGGTGCGCACGGTCTGGCGCTGGTAGAGGTCGCGGTACTTGTCGCGCAGCGCACGTGCACGGGAAATCTTGCCCACCAGCTGCCGTGCATTGAAGGCCTTGATGGCGCCGATGCGGCTGGCCTGGAACAGTTCCAGCTCCGGCTTGGTCAACAGATTCTGGACTTGGCGGGTGGTGTAGCTCACGGCTGCTCCTGGTTGGGAGATGTGCCGTGCCAGACCGACATGGCGCATCATGCTGCTATCACTTCGATAGTCATCGGAAGTTTCTCGAGATGTCGTAGGACAGGGGCAGGCATTCGCTTCAGGCAGTGCCTACAGCACCATGCCGGTGCGTGGCGATGTGGAAGCGGGAGTTGTGCGTGCGAGGGCCGCTGGATACAACGGTTTTACGCACTTCTCTGGCGCGCGGGAGGGCGTTGCATGCCAACTATGCATTCCATGCATAGCGCTCGCGGATAATGGCGGGCATGGAAACCAAATGGCTCGAAGACTTTGTCAGCCTGGCTGAAACCCGCAGTTTCAGCCGGTCCGCGCAACTGCGTCATGTCACCCAACCGGCGTTCTCGCGGCGCATCCAGGCGCTGGAAGCCTGGGCAGGCACCGATCTGGTGGATCGCAGCTCCTATCCCACGCGGCTGACGCCCGCGGGCAAGACCATGTACGACCAGGCGCTGGAGATGCTGCAGTCACTGCAAAGCACGCGCACCATGCTGCGCTCGCACGTCAGCGCGGGCAAGGGCATGGTCGGTTTTGCGGTCCCGCACACGCTGGCGTTCACCTTTTTCCCGGCCTGGGTGTCGGCCTTGCACGAGCAGTTCGGCCCCTTCAAGAGCCGCCTGATCGCGCTGAATGTGCATGACGCGGTGATGCGCCTGGTGGAAGGCGGCTGTGACCTGCTGATCGCCTACCACCACTCTTCCCAGCCGCTGCAGCTGGACGCCAACAAATACGAGATGGTCAGCCTGGGCCAGGAACTGCTGGCCCCGTACTCCAAACCCGACGCACAGGGGCGCCCGCTGTACGCGCTGCCCGGCACGGCGGGGCAGCCGCTGCCTTTCCTGGGCTATGCGCCCGGCGCCTACCTGGGCCGGGTGACCGAGCTGATCCTGAAGGATGCGGGCATCCCCATCCACCTGGACCGGGTGTACGAAACGGATATGGCCGAAGGCCTGAAAGCCATGGCACTGGAAGGCCATGGGATTGCCTTCCTGCCCTTCAGTGCGGTACGCAAGGAACTGGAGAGCGGGCGCCTGGTGCAGGCGGCTCCGGCCGAGCTGACCCAGTTCCAAATGCCTATGGATGTCAGGGCTTATAGGGAAAAACCTGTCGGCAAGGATGGGGGCAACAGCGTTGCCCATGCACTGTGGACGTTTCTGCAGGAGCAGGGTGCAGGCACACTGCCCACCTGATGCAGGCTGCGCATACTTTCCAAACAACGCGGCATTGGCGGAGAGTGCCTACTTGCATATGATGCGGCAACCCGGCGCCCGGGCAGAACCTGGCATGAAAATTTCTTACCTAGAGATTTACACGCATACAGGTCAAATCCTGACGACACGGTCACGTGGTGGACACATACTGCGATCCAGCGCAAGCTTGGTTGCACAATGTGCTCCCAGGATGTGAGCATGGCAGGCATCGCCGGTGGTGCGGCCTGCCGTCCTGCGTTGGACCCTATCTATTGAGGAGATACAGATATGAAGAAGCATTTGCTGGCCGTTGCTGTGGCCGCTCTGGCTGCAGGCAGCGCGATGGCGCAAGCCAATGACACCCTGGCCAAGGTCAAGTCCTCCGGCAGCATCACGCTGGGCGTGCGCGAGTCCTCGGGCGCCCTGGCCTATACGCTGGGTGACGGCAAGTACGTGGGCTTCCACACCGAGATGGCCGAGAACATCGTCAAGGACATCCAGAAGCAACTGGGCGTGGCCAAGGTCGACGTCAAGTACCAGCCTGTGACTTCGCAGAACCGTATCCCCCTGGTGGTGAACGGCACGGTGGACCTGGAGTGCGGCTCCACCACCAATGACCTGAACCGCCAGAAGGACGTGGACTTCGCCAACACCACCTACATGGAGCAGGTGCGCATTGCGGTGAAGGCCAATTCCGGCATCAACGACATCAAGGACCTGAACGGCAAGACCGTGGCCACCACCACGGGCACCACTTCGGTGCAGCTGCTGCGCCAGAACAAGCGTGCCGAAGGCATCGACTTCAAGAACATCATGGGCAAGGACCACGCCGACAGCTTCCTGCTGCTGGAAACCGGTCGCGCCGATGCGTTCGTGATGGACGGCTCCATCCTGATGGGCAACATCTCCAAGTCCAAGGCTCCCAAGGACTTCAAGCTGGTGGGTGAACCCCTGTCGACCGAACCCATCGCCTGCATGGTGCGCAAGAGCGATCCTGCCTTCCTGAAGGCCGTGAACGACTCCATCGCCCGCCAGGTCAAGGACGGCTCGCTGGAGAAGCTGTACGACAAGTGGTTCATGCAACCCATCCCGCCGGCCAACCAGAAGGTGGGTCTGCCGCTGTCGGAGTCGACCAAGAACGCCTGGCTGCACCCCAACAACAAGCCCAAGGAAGATTTCAACAAGTAAATCGGCCCGGTGACGCCCCTGCGGTGCCTGGCATCGCCAGGGGCGTTTTTTGTTGGGCGGGCGCCGTGGGCCGCGCCCGTAGTTGAAATTTTGTGAAGGAAATCCTATGGCATGGGATTGGCAGATGTTCTGCGAAGACACCCTGGAGCGCACGCAGGTGCAAGGGTGTTTCGGCAAGAACGGTGACATCACCTACCTGGACTGGATGTTGTCGGCCTGGGGCTGGACCATCTCGGTTTCGTTGCTGGCGCTGCTGCTGGCATTGGCGGCGGGTATCGTGATCGGCACATTGCGCACTTTGCCCGACCACCCGTGGGTCGTGCGCTTTGGCAATGCATGGGTGGAGTTTTTCCGCAACATCCCCCTGCTGGTGCAAATTTTTCTCTGGTACCACGTGGTGCCTTCGCTGTTCCCGGCGATGAAGTCGGTTTCCGGCTTTGTGCTGGTGGTGCTGGCTCTGGGCTTTTTCACCTCGGCGCGTATTGCAGAGCAGGTGCGCTCCGGCATCCAGGCGCTGCCGCGTGGTCAGCGTTATGCCGGCATGGCCGTGGGTTTCACGACCTGGCAGACCTACCGCTATGTGCTGCTGCCCAATGCGTTCCGCATCATCATTCCGCCGCTGACCAGCGAGACGATGAACATCTTCAAGAACTCGTCCGTGGCGTTTGCCGTGTCGGTGACCGAGCTGACCATGTTCGCCATGCAGGCCCAGGAAGAAACCGGCCGGGGCATCGAGGTCTACATGGCGGTGACAGGTCTGTATGTCATCTCGGCCTTTGCGATCAACCGCATCATGGCTTTCATCGAGAAGCGCTCCCGCGTGCCGGGCATGATCAGCGCATCGGGTGCGGGAGGACACTGATATGAACTTGGCACTCGACTTCTCGTTCTACAACTGGGACCTGGTCCAGAACTTCATCCTCAAGGGGCTGATGTTCAGTGTCACCCTGACGGTGGTGGCCACGCTGGGCGGCATCTTCTTCGGTACCCTGCTGGCGCTGATGCGCCTGTCGGGCAGGCAATGGCTGATCGTGCCGGCCACGATCTACGTCAACGGCATGCGCTCCATCCCGCTGGTGATGGTGATCCTGTGGTTCTTCCTGCTGGTGCCGCTGGTCATCGGCCGCCCGATCGGTGCGGAACTGTCGGCCGTCATCACCTTCGTGGCATTCGAGGCAGCGTATTTCTCGGAAATCATGCGGGCCGGCATCCAGTCCATCCCGCGTGGCCAGGTGTTTGCCGGCCAGGCGCTGGGCATGACCTATGGCCAGAACATGCGTCTGGTGGTGCTGCCACAGGCTTTCCGCAACATGCTGCCGGTGCTGCTGACGCAGACCATCATCCTGTTCCAGGACACCTCGCTGGTCTACGCCATTGGTGCCTACGACATGCTCAAGGGCTTTGAAGTGGCGGGCAAGAACTATGGCCGCCCGATGGAGGCCTATATCGCTGCCGCCGTCATCTACTTCATCATCTGCTTCGCTCTGTCGTGGCTGGTGAAGCGTCTGCACAAGAAGATCGCCATCATTCGCTGAGCGGCGTATCACCCAGACTCTGAGGAATACTCATGATCGAACTCAAAAACGTTTCCAAGTGGTACGGCAGCTTCCAGGTGCTCAACGACTGCTCCACCAGCATCAACAAAGGTGAGGTGGTGGTGGTGTGCGGCCCGTCGGGCTCCGGCAAGTCCACGCTGATCAAGACCATCAACGCGCTGGAGCCGGTGCAAAAAGGCGAGATCTATGTGAACGGCACCGCCGTGCACGATCCCAAGACCGATCTGCCCAAGCTGCGCTCCAAGGTGGGCATGGTGTTCCAGCATTTCGAGCTGTTCCCCCACCTGACGGTGACCGAGAACCTGACCATCGCCCAGATCAAGGTGCTGGGTCGCTCGGCTGACGATGCCAAGGTGCGCGGCCTGAAGATGCTGGACCGCGTGGGCCTGACCGCCCACAAGGACAAGTTCCCTGGCCAGCTCTCCGGTGGTCAGCAGCAGCGCGTGGCGATTGCCCGTGCGCTGTCCATGGACCCCATCGTGATGCTGTTTGACGAACCCACTTCCGCGCTGGACCCCGAAATGGTGGGGGAAGTGCTGGATGTGATGGTGGGCCTGGCCAACGAAGGCATGACCATGATGTGCGTGACGCACGAAATGGGCTTTGCCAAGAAGGTGGCCAGCCGCGTGATCTTCATGGACGTGGGCGGCAAGATTCTGGAAGACTGCACCAAGGAAGATTTCTTTGGCAAGCCCGACGAACGCCAGCCGCGTACCAAGGACTTCCTCAGCAAGATCCTGCAGCACTGACCGGGCCGCATGTCCCGCACAAAAGGAGCACCCCGGGTGCTCCTTTTTTTGTCATGGCGCCAGAAAAAGGCGGCGTGGACCGCTTTCAGAAGGTGAAGCCATGAAAGCGCTCTCGCCCTGCGATCAGGGCTTCCAGCTGCTGGGCTGCGGCTTGCAAGGGCGGGAGAAAGCGTGACTGGATGTCGTGCGCGCTGTGGCGTCCCTGCACCATGGTGATGCTCAAGGCCGCCAGGGTCTTTCCCGAGGCGCCGTGGATGGGGACGGAGATGCCGCAAAAGCCTTCGGCCAGCTCGCCCGTGAGCAGGCACCAGCCTTGCTGGCCGACCTGGTGAAAGATCTGCAGCAGCTGGGCCGTGTCCGTGACCGTCTCCCTGGTGAACGCCCGGGGAGGGTGGGCACGCAAGTGGGCCTGCTGTGCCGCGACGGGTTGCGCGGCCAGCAGCACCCGGCCCATCGAGTGGGCCGATGCCGGGAGCCGGCGGCCGATGTCGACGTTGACGCGCAGCATGCGTGCCGGTTCGTGCCGCGCCACGATCACCACATGCCCCTCATCCCACACCCCCAGCGAACAGGCTTCCGTGACCTGTTCACCCAAAGCCTGCAAGGTGCCATGGGCGAGTTGCGGCAGGCTCATGGCGGCGTAGTAGGCAAAGCCCAGGTCCATGACTTTGGGAGTGACCCGGTATTCGGTGCCTTCGTTGCACAGATAGCCCTCCAGCTGCAGCGTGATCAGCAGGCGCCGGGCGGCCGCACGCGTCAGGCCCAGCCGCAGTGCGGCTTCCTGGGCGGTCAGCGTCGGTGTGCCCTCCGCAAAGACACGCAGCACGGCCAGGCCGTTGGCCAGTGACTCCAGGCGTTCGCTGTGCAAGGCAGAGGTGGACGATGTGTCCGCGGCGGCAGAGGATGGGGGGCGTGAAGGCATGGTGCGGGCGGTTGGCAACTGTCACCTGCTGGACGCAGGAATGGAAGGAAGTCCGATAGCATTATTTCCGAACAAATGTTCGCAATCTAATGCTGCTTGGCAGATACGCGACACCTCAGAAATTGCGTACGCCATTTTTCGGAGACTTTCCCATGTCCATCACTTCCTCTCTTATGGCCCGTCGTTCGGCCTGCATGGCAGCCGTCGCGCTGCTGGCAGGCGCCTGGAGCGCGCCGGCGCTGGCGTCCAATGCCGGGGCCTATCCCAACCAGCCCATCAAGCTGATCGTACCGTTCCCGCCAGGAGGGCCGACGGATACGGCCGCGCGCATTCTGGGCCAGCACATGGGTGAGACCCTGGGCAAGCCCATGGTGGTGGAGAACCGCGCCGGTGCTTCGGGCCTGGTGGGGACCGAGACCGCCGCCAAGAGCCCCGCGGACGGCTATACGCTGGTGATGCTGGCCTCTCCCACCGTGCTGGGAGACAAGCTGTATGGACAGAAACGCTACGACCTGCTGAAGGATTTCGCCCACATCGGGGTGGCCTACGACCTGCCCATCGTGATGGTGGTGAATCCCAAAGTCCTGGATGTGCAGGACATTTCCCAGTTGATTGCGGCCTCCAAGAAGCAGGTGCTCAACTACAACAGCGCCGGCTCCGGCAGTTTCGGGCACCTGTCGACCGAGTTGCTGAAGAGCCAGGGCAAATTCGAGATGCTGCACATCTCCTACAAGGGCAGCGCCCCGGCCATGACCGACCTGCTCGGCGGCCAGGTGCCCATGATGTTTTCGGACATGATTGCCGCGCTGCCGCACATCAAGTCGGGCAAGCTGCGCCCGATCGCGGTGGGCTCGCCCCAGCGCGTGGTGTTCACTCCGGATGTGAAGACCGTGGCCGAACAAGGCTTCCCGGGCTTTGACGCGGTGGCATGGGGCGGTCTGATGGCGCCCCGCGGCACGCCGCAACCCGTCATGGACCAGTTGACCGCCGCCCTGAAGAAGGCGTTGGACGACAAGAGCGTGCAGGAGAAGCTGCAGCAGGTGGGTACCACGGCGGCCTTTGCCCCCGGTGCCGCCATGCACAAACGCATTGCCAGCGACCTCGGCAAGTGGGGCAAGGTGATTGCGGACAACCACATCACCAACAACTGATGCGCGGGCGGGGCATTGCCCCGCTGCCGTCAATGGACATACAAAGCGCTGGCGCTGCCCACCGCAGAGTGGGGCGGTAATGGGACAATAGGGCCCCATGACCGCCCCACTCGACACCCTCACCATCACCCGTCCCGACGACTGGCACCTGCATGTGCGCGACGGGGAAGCCATGCGCGCCGTGGTGCCGCACAGCGCCGCCCAGATGGGTCGCGCCATCATCATGCCCAACCTGAAGCCGCCGGTGACCACGGCGCAGATGGCGGCCGATTACCGCGAGCGCATCCTGTCCGTCCTGCCCGCCGGCAGCGCTTTCCAGCCGCTGATGACGCTGTACCTGACCGACAAGCTCTCGCCCGCCGACATCGTGGCCGCGAAGGCCGCCGGCGTGGTGGCCTGCAAGCTGTACCCGGCAGGTGCGACGACCAACAGCGACCATGGCGTGACCGATATCCGCAAGATCTATCCCACGCTGCAGGCCATGCAGCGCGAAGGCCTGATCCTGCTGGTGCACGGCGAGGTGACCGATCCCGCGATCGACCTGTTCGACCGCGAAGCCGCCTTCATCGACCAGCAACTGATTCCGCTGCGCCGTGATTTCCCTGAGCTGAAGATCGTCATGGAGCATGTCACCACGCTGGAAGCCGCCGAGTATGTGGCGGCTTCCGACCGGTTCCTGGCCGCCACCATCACTCCCCAGCATCTGCTGTTCAACCGCAATGCCATCTTCATGGGCGGCATCCGCCCGCACTACTACTGCCTGCCGGTGCTGAAGCGCGAAACCCACCGCCTGGCCCTGGTCAAGGCGGCCACCAGCGGCAGCCCCAAGTTCTTCCTGGGCACGGACAGCGCGCCGCACGCGGCCCACCTGAAAGAGCACGCCACCGGCTGCGCGGGTTGCTACAGCGCACATGCGGCCGTCGAGATGTATGCAGAGGCGTTTGACAACGCCGGCGCGCTGGACAAGCTGGAAGGCTTTGCCAGCTTCCATGGCGCCGACTTCTACGGTCTGCCGCGCAACACCGGCACGCTGACGCTGCGCCGCGAAAGCTGGACCCCGCCGGACAGCTTTGCCTACGGTGAGGCGCAGCTCAAGCCGCTGCGTGCCGGCGACGCACTGCCGTGGCGCGTGGTGTCGACGCAAGACTGAGCGGCATGGCGCCGCCTGCTGCCGGGCTGGATCCGGCGGTGGGGGCGAATGGCTGGGGGCTGGTGCACGGGCGGCAAAGGCCTGACGGCCAGCACCCTCACACCCAGTGGCCGGCCCCGCTTGCGAAGGTGTCCGTGGTGCCTGCTAGGCTGCACGGCCCTGGGCTGGCTGGGTTTCGCCGAGACGGGGGCTCGTGTAGGCTGTGGGCAGATTCCTGAAGGAGAGCCATGCAGCCATGGCAGAAACCCAGTTGCGCATCGCCCTGTTGATCGACGCCGACAACGCGCCGGCCGAGATGATCGACGAGATCCTGAACGAGCTGTCCACCCTGGGGGTGATCAACATCCGCCGTGCCTACGGCAACTGGACCAAGGCCGGGCTCAAGAGCTGGGAATCCAAGCTGCTGGAATTTGCGCTGCGTCCCATGCAGCAGTACGACTATTCCAAGCGCAAGAACGCCACCGACATGGCCATGACGGTGGATGCCATGGAGCTGCTGTACACCGAGAAGCCGGATGCGTTCGGCATCGTCTCCTCGGACGCCGACTTCACCCCGCTGGTTATGCACCTGCGTGCCAAGGGGGCGGCCGTCTATGGCTTTGGCATGGCCCAGACACCCAAGCCCTTCGTCAACGCCTGCTCGCGCTTTCTGTACCTGGAGGCGCTGGGCAGCCTGTCGGGCAAGGATGCGGAAACCCAGATCGAAGGCGAGGGTGGGACCGGCAGCAGCACGGTGGAGCCGCGGCCCGCGCCGCCACGCACCGAGGCGGCGGCAGCTGGCGGGAAGCCGGCGGAGCGGGCGATCTCTGTGCCTGCTCCGGCGCCGCCACCGGCCCCGGCGGCCCATGCCGGTCCCCCGGTGGCGGTGGTGGCCCCTGCCAGGCTGCCCCAGCAAGGGCTGCGTGTGCCGGGCGGTGAACTGCGCCAGGACCACCGACTGATGCACCTGCTGCGCGATGCCGTGCAGGCCATGCAGGACGAAGAGGGCTGGGCCTCGGTGGGTGCACTGGGCACGCAGATTGCCAACAAGGCCTCGTTCGATGCCCGCAACTATGGCTATGCCACCTTGTCCAAGCTGCTGGCTGCCACCCAGGCCTTCGAGATGCGCGACGAAGGCACCTCGCGCGTGGCGGTGCGCGGCAAATGGGCGCACAAGGCGAATGCTGGCAACGGCAACGGCAACGGCAACGGCAACGGCAACGGCAACGGCAACGGCAACCACCGCACCGTCGGCAACTGAGCCGTGGCCTGACAATCGGGGCCATGTCTGCCGCTTTTTCCGCCTGCCCACCCGGCCCGTCGCTTGTCTTGCACCCGGACTGGTGCGCCATCGACTGGTCCCGCCCCTGGCTGGAGAGCCTGCGTGCCGTGGGCGCGCCTTTGGCGCAGCAACTGGGCCAAGGGCTGCCGGTGCATGCCGTGCTCAACAGCGCGGTGCCTCCTGCGCTGCAGGCCATCGGCCTGCGCTTTGTGCCCCAGGCCGATCTGCCCGCGGGCATGGCCTATGAAGCCTTCATCCATGCGCAGCGCTGCGTGCCCACGCGGGACAACCTGCACGATTTTTTCAACGGACTGGTGTGGCTGCACTGGCCCCAGCTCAAGCTGCAGATGAACCGGCTGCAGGCGGCTGAAATTGCCAGCGCGGGCGTGGGAGCGCGGCGTGGGCCTTTGCGCGATGCACTCACGGTACTGGACGAGAACGGTGCCGTCTGGTGGGCGCCGCAGCCGCTGATCGATGCGCTGCATGCCCGCGACTGGCAGCGCCTGATGGTGGCGCTGCGCCCGTTGTGGGTGCACAGTCGCCTGCTGCCTGTGGGCCATGCACTGCTGGAGAAGCTGGTGGCACCGCGCAAGCCCATCACCGCCCACCTGCTGTGCCTGCCGACAGACGGTACGCAGGCGCTGCCCGGCTGCGCCGACATGCCTGCTCTGTGCGATGCTGCGCTGGCCCGCCAGCCCCTGCTGCAGGCCGCCGCCTTGGCGGCCAAGCCATTTGCCCCGCTGCCGGTGCTGGGGGTGCCGGGGTGGTGGCCGGAAAATACGAACTTTTCCTTCTATGATGACTCCCTCGTATTTCGCGGCCAGCGTCCCAGCAATACCACGATAACTTTGGGGCCTGCAGAGGTGACAACCGCTTGAAATTGCAGGGTCCGGCCCCATTTCACCTGCTGTAGGGCTTTGTCCTGTTTTCCCCCGCGTGGAGCAACAACCCCCATGAAACGTATTGCACTTTTTCTTCTGACCAACATCGCCGTCGTGGCGGTGCTCGGCATCACGGCCAGCCTGCTGGGCGTGAACCGCTTTCTGACCGCCAATGGCCTGAACCTGGGCGCCCTGCTGGGCTTTGCCTTCATCATGGGTTTTGGCGGCGCCATCATCTCGCTGCTGATCTCCAAGCCCGTGGCCAAGTGGAGCTCGGGCGTGCACGTGATCGACCAGCCCCGCAACGCCGATGAAGCCTGGATCGTGCAGACGGTGCAGAACTTTGCACAGAAGGCCGGCATCGGCATGCCCGAAGTCGGCATCTACGAAGGCGAGCCCAATGCCTTCGCCACCGGTGCCTTCAAGAACAACGCGCTGGTGGCGGTGTCCACCGGTCTGCTGCAAGGCATGACGCGCGAAGAGGTGGAGGCCGTGATCGGCCACGAAGTGGCCCACATTGCCAACGGCGACATGGTGACCATGACGCTGATCCAGGGGGTGATGAACACCTTTGTGGTCTTCCTCTCGCGCGTGATCGGCTATGGCGTGGACAGCTTCCTGCGCAAGGGCGAATCGAGCAGCTCCGGGCCCGGCATCGGCTACTACGTGACCACCATCGTGATGGACATCCTGCTGGGCTTTGTGGCGGCCATCATCGTGGCCTGGTTCTCGCGCCAGCGTGAATTCCGTGCCGACGCCGGTGCCGCCCAGCTGATGGGCCGCAAGCAGCCCATGGTCAACGCCCTGGCCCGCCTGGGCGGCATGGTGCCCGGCGAGCTGCCCAAGAGCATCCAGGCCATGGGGATCACCGGCAATATCGGCAAGCTGTTCTCCAGCCACCCGCCGATTGAAGAGCGCATTGCTGCGCTGCAAAACAGCGCCCAGTAAGCCGCTCGCTGCTTGCGGGCGGGCGCCGCCTGAACAGGCGGGCAGCAACAATTCGAGCGAGGTCTTTACCCTCGCTTTACGCCCCAGATGACAACCCCGGTCAGCATATGACCGGGGTTGTTCGTTATAGGTGTATCTACTGGAGCCACTGTATGACTCAGACCGTTGTTTCCTCTGCTGCTGGCCCTGCCCGCCATGCGGCACGGCCCGCTGGCCGGGTGCTGGCGGTTTTGGTGGCTGCGTTCGGCGCTGCCGCACTGACTGGCTGTGTGGTACCGCCGGTGGACAGTGGGTACAGCAGCGCGGGCTATTACGACTCCAGCACCGTGGTCTACACCCAGTATGGTTCGCCCCCGCCACCCCGCGTGGAATACCGCACGGTATCGCCGTACCCGGACTATGTCTGGGTGGGCGGGGACTGGTTCTGGGGAGGCAGCCGCTACGACTGGCGCCCGGGGCGCTGGGAGCCGCCGCACCGCGCACCGCTGTGGCGGGAGCCGGCACGGCCGGGCTGGGGCGTTCCACCCCCACCGCGCCCGAGTTTCCAACCGCCTCCACCGCCTCCGCGGCCTCAGCCGGAACGACCGGGATGGGGCGTGCCGTCGCCATCGCGGCCGGGCTTTCAGCCGCCGCCGCGTCCCCAGCCTCCGCCGGAGCGGCCGCAGATTCAACCGCCTCGTCCGGGGCCTGGAGCGAGCCCGGCTCCGGGGCCGCGACCGGAATGGCGAGGGCGCCCCGATCGCCCGCGTCCAGAACAACCGGCTCCGCCCCCAGGTGCGCGCCCACAGCCGCCCCAGGCGGTGTCACCTGCACCAGGACCCCGGCCGGGACCGGGCGGGCGCACGGACAGGGAGCGTTCTGAAAATCGCCGCCATGGACCGGACCGCGACCGGGATTGAGTCCCGCTGCCGAGAGTTTCCGCCTGCAGCCCTGCAGGCACTGTATGGAAGGAGTGGCCATGACCACCTTGTTGAATCACAACCTGCGCCGTTCGCTGGGAGCGGCATTGCTGGGCAGCGCCGCGTTGCTGGGCGGCTGCGTTGTGGCGCCGGTGGATGCCGGTTACGGCTACACCACCTATGGCTCGCCGCCACCGGCACGCTATGAGGTGGTGCCGGTGGCACCCAGTGCCGCCTATGTCTGGACGCCGGGGATCTGGCTGTGGGGCGGATCGCGCTATGACTGGCGGCCCGGTTACTGGGGCCCTCGCGGTCATGGCTGGGGGCCGGGGCCGCGTGGCTACGGCCGTGGCTACGGTCGCCATTGACCCTCACCCTCCTTCTGCGGAGGCCAAAAAGGAGTGCCGAAGGCGCTCCTTTTTTTCATGCTGTTTGGTGCTTCAGCTGGCGCTGGTGTCGCCCCGGCTGCGGGCCTTTTCCAGCAGGAAATCGATGCAGGTGCGCACCGCCCGGGTCTGGTGGCGGTTGGGCAGGTACAGCAGATACAGGTGAGTGCCGAAGATGCTCAGCCGGTATTCCTGCAGCGTGGTCAACACCTCGCCGCTGGCCACGGCATCCTGCACCACATAGTCCGGCACCAGGCCCACGCCCAGTCCGGCCAGAATGCCCTGGCGCAGAAACGGGAAGTGCTCGGAAATCAGGGTGGGCTCCAGCACCACTTCCTGGCGTTCCAGACCCTGGTAGGCGGACAGGCGCAGCTGGCGGCCCATCACCCCGGCGGTGATCAGTGGCGCATTGCGCAACTCCAGCAAGGTCTGTGGCAGGCCGTGCTGGGCGGCATAGTCCAGCGACGCACAGGCCACATAGCGCACATTGCCCAGGCTGCGTGCCACCACCGACAGCGGGGGATCCTGGATCACGCGGATGGCGATGTCCACCTCATCGCGCAGGTTGTCGGCCCGGTTTTCGAACAGCACGTCCAGCACGATGCCGGGATACAGGCGCTTGAATTCGATCAGCCAGTCGCTCATGACGATCTGCCCGTAGCCGCTGGGCACGCTGATGCCCACGCGCCCCTGCAGTTCCTCGCCCAGGCTGGTGATGGTTTCCTGGGCCGCGGCCAGTTCGTTGCGGATGTTGCGGCCATGCTCGTACAGGCGCAGACCCACTTCGGTGGGCTCCACCCGCCGCGTGGTGCGTTTGACCAGCTGCACGCCCAGGCCTTTTTCCAGCTGGGTCAGGTGGTAGCTGACGTTGGCGCGGGTCATCTTCAGCTTGCGGGCAGCCTGGCTCAGGTTGCCGCTGTCGATGATCTCCACCAGCAGGGTCAGGGCATTGAGGTCCATGGAGGTGTGGTGTGCGGTCGGGGCTATGCGTTGCGGGGCATCCCCGGCTGTGCCCAGGTATACGCAGGTCTGGCCCGCGCCGGCGCAGGACGGCATCGCTCAAGGATGATTGTCAAATAACTTTTGACGGTCTGTCAATAATTCAGGGGATTGTAAAGAAGCTTTGTCGCGGAAAGAATGCCGGCTCCTGTTATCGAAAAATATTGGAGACCTGTGCCATGAACGCTGAAGTCCTCATCCCCGCCGTCCAGACCCGCCGTGAAGGTGCGGTGCTGGTGGTCAGCATCCACAATCCTCCTGTCAATGCCCTGGGCCAGGCCGTGCGCGCCGGTTTGCTGGCGGCAGTGGAACAGGCGGATGCCGATGCCGCCGTGCAGGCGGTGCTGATCGTGGGTGAAGGCAAGGCCTTCATCGCCGGCGCGGATATCCGTGAATTCGGCAAGCCGCCCGTGCCGCCGTCGCTGCCCGAGGTGTGCAACCGCATCGAAGCCTCGAACAAGATCGTGGTCGCGGCCATCCATGGCGCAGCCCTGGGCGGCGGCCTGGAAGTGGCCATGTCGGCCCACTATCGCGTGGCACTGCCCGCCGCCAAACTGGGGCTGCCTGAAGTCAGCCTGGGCCTGCTGCCCGGCGCTGGCGGCACCCAGCGCGCTCCGCGCCTGATGGGCGTGAAGGCCGCCACCGAGCTGATGCTCAGCAGCAAGCACCTGTCGGCCAAGGCCGGTCTGGCGGCCGGTCTGGTGGACAAGCTGGTCGAGGGCGAAGACCCCCAGGCGGCCGGTCTGGCGTATGCCAACAAGCTGCTGGCCGCCAAGGCGGCCGTGCGCCGCACCCGCGACATCGAAATCACCGACAAGGCCATGGCCCTGGCCGACCTGCAGATGCTGGCGCTGGACACCGCCAAGAAGGCGCGTGGCCTGTTCTCGCCGCTGAAGATCATCGAATGCGTGCAGGCCGCCGTGAACCTGCCGTTTGACGAAGGTCTGGCCAGGGAACGCGCCCTGTTCACCGAATGCCTGAACAGCCCGCAGCGTGCCGGTCTGGTGCACGCTTTCTTTGCCGAGCGTGAAACCGCCAAGATCCCCGAAGCCAAGGCCGCTGCACCGCGCCACTTTGCCAAGATCGCCATCATCGGCGGCGGCACCATGGGCGCCGGCATCACCGTGTCCGCGCTGGACGCCGGTCTCACCGTGACCATGATCGAGCGCGATGCCGACTCCATCGCCCGTGGCCAGGCCAATGTGGAAAAGGTCTACAACGGCCTGATCGCCAAGGGCCGCATGACCGAAGAGGCCAAGGCCGCCATCATGGCGCGCTACACCCCTTCGACCAGCTACGACGAGATTGCCGACGTGGACCTGGTGATCGAAGCCGTGTTCGAGGACCTGGAAGTCAAGAAGGCCGTGTTCAAGGAGCTGGACCGCGTCTGCAAGCCCGGCGCCGTGCTGGCCACCAACACCTCTTACCTGGACATCGATGCCATTGCTGACGCCACCAGCCGTCCGCAAGACGTGATCGGCCTGCACTTCTTCAGCCCGGCCAACATCATGAAGCTGCTGGAGATCGTGGTGCCCGCCAAGGTGGCCCCCGATGTGGTGACCACGGCTTTCGAGCTGGCCAAGAAGATGAAGAAGGTGCCGGTGCGCGCCGGTGTCTGCGATGGCTTCATCGGCAACCGCATCCTGGCCGTGTACAAGCAGGCGGCCGACTACATCATGGAAGACGGCGCTTCGCCGTACGAGATCGACGAAGCCGTGCGCGGCTTTGGCTACCCCATGGGTCCTTTCCAGGTGACCGACCTGGCCGGTGGCGACATCGGCTGGGCCACGCGCAAGCGCCGTGCTGCCACGCGTGACCCCAAGGCCCGCTACGTGGAAGTGGCAGACCGCATCTGTGAAAACGGCTGGTTCGGTCAGAAGACCGGCCGCGGCTTCTACCTGTACCCGCAAGGCGCCCGCGTGGGCCAGGCCGATCCCGAAGTGCTGGCCATTGTGGACAAGGAACGCGCCAAGAAGGGCGTGACGCCGCGCCAGTTCAGCGCCGACGAAATCATGCGCCGCTACATGGCTGCCATGGTCAATGAAGGCGCCAAGGTGGTGGAAGAGGGCATTGCCCTGCGCCCCCTGGACGTGGACGTGACCTTCCTGTCCGGCTACGGCTTCCCGCGCTTCCGCGGTGGCCCGATGAAGTACGCCGACATGGTGGGCCTGGACAAGGTGCTGGCCGACATCAACGAGTTTGCCAAGGAAGACGCGCTGTTCTGGAAGCCCGCCGCGCTGCTGCAAAAGCTGGTGGCCGAAGGCAAGAACTTCGACAGCCTGAACAAGGCCGTCTGAGCGTTTCCGGGCCTGCGGCCGTGCACGCTGTCGCCAGCCCCTCGGTTTCTCCCCCCTCCAGCGGTTCGCAGAGCCGCTGGCAGTCTCCCACCGGCTGCTGCCTTGGCAGAGCCGGTGTGGAGGGCTGCGACTCCAATCTGCAAAAAACGGAGCTGCCTGGCCTTTGAAGGCAAGGATTTCAGAACAAAAGATCCGAAATTCGGGCCCCAGAGACACAGGCAGCGATTCAAACCTATAAGCACAGAGAGACAAACACCATGCGCGAAGCCGTCATCGTTTCCACCGCCCGCACTCCGTTGGCCAAGTCCCACCGTGGTGAGTTCAACGTCACCCCGGCGCCCCAGCTGGCCGCCTACTCGGTCAAGGCCGCCGTGGAGCGTGCCGGCATCGATCCCGCCATGATCGAGGACCTGATCCTGGGCTGCGGCAATCCCGAAGGCATGCAGGGCAAGAACCTGGGCCGCCAGACCGTGCTGCGCGCGGAACTGCCGCTGTCCATCGGTGGCACCACGGTCACGCGTTTCTGTGCTTCGGGCCTGCAGTCCATCGCCATTGCGGCCGGCCGCATCGTGGCCGAAGGGGTGGATGCCATGATCGCCGGCGGTGTGGAAAGCATCTCGGGTGCCCGCGCCCTGGGGACACCTGCCGACCTGGACCCCTGGCTGGTGGAGCGCAAGCCCGAGCTGTTCATGGCCATGATCGACACCGCCGATGTGGTGGCCAAGCGCTATGGCATCAGCCGCGAAGACCAGGACGCCTTCTCGCTGCTGAGCCAGCAGCGCACGGCGGCCGCGCAGGAAAAAGGCCTGTTCGCCAATGAAATCATCGCTTGCGCCGCGCGCATGGCCGAGAAGAACAAGGACACGGGCGAAGTCACCTACCGCGATGTGGTGGCGACCAAGGACAACTGCAACCGCCCCGGCACCACGCTCGAAGGCCTGGCCAAGCTGGAACCCGTGAAGGGCGCAGGCAACTTTGTGACCGCAGGCAATGCCTCGCAGCTGTCGGATGGCTCCAGCGCCTGCGTGCTCATGGAAGCCAAGCAGGCCGAGCGCCTGGGCCTGCAACCCCTGGGCGCTTTCCGCGGCATGGCCGTGGCCGGCTGCGAGCCCGATGAAATGGGCATCGGCCCGGTGTTTGCCGTGCCCAAGCTGCTGCAGCGCCATGGGCTGAAGGTGGAAGACATCGACCTGTGGGAGCTGAACGAAGCCTTTGCATCGCAGGCCCTGTATTGCCAACGCCAGCTGGGCATTCCGCTGGAACGCCTGAACGTCAATGGCGGCGCCATCTCCATCGGCCACCCGTTCGGCATGACCGGTGCCCGTCTGGCCGGCCACATCCTGCTGGAAGGCCAGCGTCGCAAGGCCAAGTACGGCGTGGTGACCATGTGCATCGCCGGCGGCATGGGCGCGGCCGGTCTTTTCGAAATTTTCTGATCTAGTTTTGCCGAGGAATCGAGATGGATCTCCAATTCACCCCCCAAGAAGAGGCGTTCCGCGCCGAAGTGCAGACCTTTCTGAAGGAAAAGCTGCCTGCCAACATCGCCAAGAAGGTCAAGGCCGGTCAACGCCTGACCAAGGAAGACCAGGCGCAATGGCATGCCATCCTGAATGAGCGCGGCTGGTATGCCAACCACTGGCCCAAGGAGCATGGCGGTCCGGGTTGGGGTGCGGTGGAAAAATTCATCTTCGATACCGAGTGCGCCCTGGCTGGCGGCCCCCGCATCGTGCCGTTCGGCGTGAACATGCTGGGGCCGGTGCTGATCAAGTACGGCAGCGAAGCGCACAAGAACTACTGGCTGCCCCGCATCCTGAGCGGGGAAGACTGGTGGTGCCAGGGCTATTCCGAACCCGGTGCGGGTTCGGACCTGGCGTCGGTCAAGACCACGGCCGTGCGCAACGGTGACCACTACATCGTCAATGGCCAGAAGACCTGGACCACCCAGGGTCAGCACGCCAACATGATCTTCTGCCTGGTGCGCACCAACCGCGAAGTGAAGGCGCAGGCCGGCATCAGCTTCCTGTTGATCGACATGAACTCGCCAGGCGTGGAACTGCGCCCCATCCGCACGCTGGATGGCGACCACGAGGTCAATGAAGTCTTCTTCACCGATGTGAAGGTGCCGGTGGAAAACCTGGTGGGCGAAGAAAACAAGGGCTGGACCTACGCCAAGTACCTGCTGACCTATGAGCGCACCGGCATTGCCGGCGTGGGCTTCTGCATCTCGGCCCTGGCCAAGCTGCAGGTGATTGCCGCCAAGGTGTACAAGAACGGCAAGCCGCTGAACCTGGATCCGCTGTTCGCAGCCCGCATGGCCAAGGTCGAGATCGACCTGGAAAACATGAAGACCACCAACCTGCGCGTGATCGCTGCGGTGGCCGGTGGTGGCGTGCCGGGTGCGGAAAGCTCGATGCTGAAGATCCGTGGCACGGAAATCCGCCAGGAAATCCTGTCGCTGATCCGCCGTGCCATGGGTCCGTACGCTGTGCCCTATATCGACGCAGCCCAGTACGAAGGCTATGCCGAGGCCCCGATCGGCCCGGACGAAGCCGCCACGGCCGCTGCCAACTACTTCAACTACCGCAAGCTGTCGATCTTTGGCGGCTCCAACGAAATCCAGAAGAACATCATCTCCAAGATGATTCTGGGTCTCTGATTGCAGACAGAGAAATCAGAGAAGGAATACGGACATGAACTTCGCACACACCGAAGACCGCCGCATGCTGGCGGACACCCTGAACCGCTTTGTCTCCGAGCAGTACGGCATCGAGCACCGCAACCAGCTGGCCTATGGTGACGAAGGCCACAGCCCTGCGCTGTATGCGCAATTCGCCGAACTGGGCGCCATTGGTGCACTGTTCCCCGAGAGCGAAGGCGGCTTTGGCGGCGCTGGCTTTGACATCAGCGTGGTGTTTGAAGCCCTGGGCCGCGGCCTGGTGGCCGAGCCCCTGCTGGGCGCGCTGCTGGTCGGCCAGGCCCTGATCGCTGCCGGTACGCAGGCGCAAAAGGCCAAGCTGGAAGACATCGTTGCCGGCGGCCTGATCGCCACCCTGGCACACGAAGAGCCGGGCAGCCACTACGAGCTGAGCAATGTGGCGGCCACCGCCGCCAAGTCGGCCACGGGCTGGACGCTGAACGGCGCCAAGGCCGTGGTGGCGTTCGGCGAAAAGGCCGATCTTCTGCTGGTGTCGGCCCGCACAGCCGGCGGCCAGTTCGACACGGCTGGCATCAGCCTGTTCCTGGTCGACGGCAATGCCGCCGGCATCGCCAAGCGTGGCTACAGCCGCTTTGAAGGCGGCCGTGCGGCCGAGCTGACGTTCACCAACGTGCAGCTGGATGCCGACGCGCTGCTGGGCGCCGAAGGCCAGGGCCATGCCGTGCTGGAACGCATTCAAGGCTATGCGCTGCTGGCGCTGGCGGCCGAAGCGCTGGGCGCCATGGACGTGGCCAAGCAAAGCACGCGGGAATACCTGCAGACCCGCAAGCAGTTCGGCGTGGCGATTGGCACCTTCCAGGCACTGCAGCACCGCATGGCCGATCTGCTGCTGGAAGTGGAACAGATGCGCTCAGCAGTCATCAATGCTGCGGATGCCATCGACAACGCCGAAGGCGTGGCCCGTGAGAAAGTGCTGGCGGCAGCCAAGTACACCGCCGGCTATGTGGGCGCGCTGGTGGCCGAGGAAAGCATCCAGATGCATGGCGGCATCGGTATGACCTGGGAACTGCCGCTGGCCCACTATGCCAAGCGCCTGGTGCTGCTGGACCACCAGTTCGGCGACGAAGACCACCATCTGGAGCGCTTCATGGCGCTGAGCCAGCAGGCCTGAGGCCTGCGCTTATAAGCCGGCTTTTCCGCGCCACAGCCCTGCCGTGCACCCCCCGGTGTGCAGGCCGGGCGGTGCGCCTGCTTTCATTGCACACGGAGACAAGAACATGAGTGAACCGCTGCTGACCCGCCGTGAGGGCGAGGTACTGATCCTCTCCAACAACAACGTGGCGGCGCGCAATGCGCTGTCGCCGGAGTTTTATGCCGCAGTGGCCACCGCGCTGACGGCTGCAGCCACCGATCCCACCGTGGGTGCCGTGGTGCTGACGGGCGAGGGCGGTCATTTCTGTGCCGGCGGCGATTTGCGCCAACTGGCCAAGCGCCGTGAGCTGCCAATGGAGGAACGCCGTGCCAAGCTGGAAGGCCTGCACGACCTGATCCGCGCCGTGCGTGACTGCCCCAAGCCGGTGATCGCGGCCGTGGAAGGCGCGGCAGCCGGTGCCGGACTGTCGCTGGCGCTGGCCTGCGACATGCTGGTGGCGGCCCGCAACAGCGTGTTTTCCGTGGCCTATGTGAAGGTGGGGCTGACACCGGATGGCGGCGCCACAGCGTTCCTGGCCGAGTTCGTCTCGCGCCAGGTGCTGACCGAGCTGTGCCTGACGGGCGAGCGCATCAGCGGTGAACGCCTGGCCCAGCTGGGCCCGGTGAACCGCCTGACCGAGCCGGGTGCGGCACTGGAGCAGGCCGTGCAACTGGCCCAGCAGATTGCCTCCGGCCCCGACCAGGCCATGGCCCGCATCAAGGACCTGTGTCGCCAGGCTCCCCGGAACACGCTGGAGCAGCAGCTGGAGCTGGAAGCCCAGTACATGGTGCGCGCCCAGGAGACCGACGAATCCCGCGAAGGCATTGGCGCTTTCCTGGAAAAACGCAGCCCCGATTTTGTGAAGCTGCGCCGCCAGCAGCACTGAGCGCGCGCAGATCCAAGGAGACAGAGCAATGACAGAAAAGATGGCGCAGGCCCAGGACCAAGAGATGGATTTCCCGCTGGAAGGCGTGCGCGTGCTGGACCTTTCGCGTGTGTTTGCCGGCCCGTTGTGCGGACAGGTGCTGGCCGACTTCGGCGCGGAAGTGATCAAGGTGGAACACCCCGGCCGCGGTGACGATACGCGCGACTGGGGCATGCGCATCGGCAAGACCGAGACCACCTACTACAACAGCATGAACCGCAACAAGCGGTCCATCACCCTGGATCTGCAGACCCCGGAAGGTGTGCAACTGGTCCATGACCTGCTGCCGCAGTTTGACGTGGTGATCCACAACTTCAAGCACGGCGGCGCCGAAAAACTGGGTATCGGTTACGAACAGCTCAAGGCCATCAAGCCCGATCTGATCTACTGCAGCGTGGCCGGCTACAACAGCAGCACCCCCGAAGCCAAGCGCCCGGGCTACGACCTGGTGATCCAGGCCGAAGCCGGCCTGATGGCCATCAACGGCGAAGCGGGCACGCCGCCGCTGAAGTTCGGGGTGGCCGTGGTCGATCTGATGACCGGCATGTACGCCGCGCAGGCGGTGCTGGCAGCCCTGTTCCGCCGTGAACGCACAGGCCGTGGCCGCCAGGTGGAGCTGTCGCTCTACGACTGCGGCCTGGGTATCAACGGCTACTACGCCCTGGATGCCATGCTGCTGGGCCACGACACCCAGCGCTACGGCAATGCCCATCCGTCCATCGTGCCCTATGGCATGTTCGAGGCCGCGGACGGCCCGCTGATCATTGCGGTGGGCAACAACAGCCAGTTCGACAAGTTCTGCCGCCAGGTGGTGATGCGCCCCGACATTGTCGAGAACCCGCGCTTTGCCACCAATGTGGAGCGTGCCAAGAACCGCCTGGAACTGCTGCCCATCATGATGGCCATCATTGCCGGGTTCGAGCGCGAGGTGCTGCTGGAGCGCATGGCCGCCTGCGGCATCCCCAGCGGCCGCGTGGCCGGTCTGTACGACGCCCTGACCAGCGAACGCACGAAGCAAGCCGGAGTCTTCCAGCAAATGCCCCACCCCGTGGCGGGCCAGACCTGGGTGTTTGCGCCCCCGTACCGTCTGGACGGCCAGCGCCTGCCCATTCGCAATGCGCCCCCCACGCTGGGCGAAGGCACGCGGGAAGTGCTGCAGCAACTGCTGCAGCTGCCCGAAGCAGAACTGCAGGCCCTGCAAGCCAAGGGCGTGCTGACCCTGCCACAGACCTGAATGAAGGCCGCCCCACGGCGGCCAGGACCGCGATTCCCGCAAGGGCCACAGCTCGATGGCCCGGGAAGCGCTTTCACTTCCCCCATACCGACTGCCGAAGGAGACAACGACATGGGTACCCCGAATTTCAACCGCCGCACCGCCTTGCAAGGCATGGCCGCCCTGGCAGGCAGCAGCTTGTTGCCCCACGCAGCCTGGGCCAAGACCGCCTATCCGAGCAAGCCTGTGCGCTTCATCGTGCCTTTCAACCCCGGTGGTGCGACCGACATCGTGGCCCGCGTGCTGGGGGAGTCCATGTCCAAGCGCATGGGCCAGCCTATCCTGGTCGAGAACAAGGGCGGCGCAGCCGGCATGCTGGGCACGGACCAGGTGGCCAAGGCGGCAGCGGACGGCTACACGCTGGCCTTGTCGCTGAGCACCTCGCTGATGATCAACCAGTTTCTCTACACCAAGATGGCCTACAACCCGCAGAAGGACCTGCTGATGCTGTCGCAGATCGCGTCGGCGCCGGTCACGCTGGTGGTGCACCCTTCGGTGCCGGCCAACAACATGAAGGAGCTGCTGGCCTGGGTCAAGGCCAACAAGGGCAAGGTGTCCTATGGTTCCTGGGGCGTGGGTTCGTACGCCCACCTGGGTGGTGCCTACATGAGCAAGACCACCGGTGCCGAGATGACGCATGTGGCCTACAAGGGCGAAGCGCCGATGATCCAGGAGCTGATTGGCGGCCAGCTCCAGCTGTGCTTCTCCAGCGCGCAGAACACCAAGGCCTTCATCGATTCCGGCCGCCTCAAGGCCATCGGCGTGACGGGCCGCCAGCGCATGACCGTGCTGCCCAACCTGCCCACGATCCACGAGCAGGGCGTGACCGATGAGGCCTACGCCATTGCTGGCTGGGTGGCCATGGCGGCACCGGCAGGCACGCCCAAGGACATCGTGGACCAGATTTATGCCCAGGTGCGGGAGTCCGCCAAGGACCCGAAGGTGCAGGAACGCATTGCCGGAGCAGGCTTTTTGCCCATGTTCAGCAGCCCGGAGGAGTTTGCCAAGGCCTATGCCCGCGAAATGCCGGTGTGGAAAAACCTGATCGAGCTGGCGGAAGCCCGCCTCGACTGAGTGGAAAAGGGCTTCGGCAACTTGTCACCGTGCATGCATGCTGCAGTTGCAGCTTTTCAAAAGCGGAATTCGTACATCTGGAAGACAGATTTCTGAATTCCTGAATTCATAGCTGCCAGTGCTTGCTGTATAAGTGCTGGCATCCATTTCAATCACTTATTTGTGGAAAGAGCAAAGCCATGAAGGTACTGGTCCCAGTCAAGCGGGTGGTGGACTACAACGTGAAGGTCCGCGTGAAGTCGGACGGCACGGGCGTGGATATCGCCAACGTCAAGATGAGCATGAACCCGTTTGACGAGATTGCGGTGGAAGAAGCCGTGCGCCTGAAGGAAAAAGGCGTGGTCACGGAAGTGATCGCGGTCTCGTGCGGCGTGGCCCAGTGCCAGGAGACGCTGCGCACGGCCATGGCCATCGGTGCCGACCGCGGCATCCTGGTGGAGACCGATGCCGAGCTGCAGCCGCTGGCGATCGCCAAGCTGCTCAAAGCCCTGGTGGACAAGGAACAACCCGGCCTGGTGATCCTGGGCAAGCAGGCCATTGACGGCGACAACAACCAGACCGGCCAGATGCTGGCGGCCCTGGCCGACCTGCCCCAGGCGACCTTCGCCTCCAAGGTCGAAGTCGTGGGCGACAAGGTCAACGTCACGCGTGAAGTGGACGGCGGCCTGGAAACCGTGGCCCTGACCACCCCGGCCATCATCACCACCGACCTGCGCCTGAACGAGCCGCGCTACGTGACGCTGCCCAACATCATGAAGGCCAAGAAAAAGCAGCTGGATGTTCTCAAGCCCGAAGAGCTGGGCGTGGACGTGGCGCCCCGCATCAAGACGCTGAAGGTGGCCGAGCCTGCCAAGCGCGGTGCCGGCGTGAAGGTGCCGGACGTGGCCACGCTGGTGGACAAGCTCAAGAACGAAGCCAAGGTCATCTAAGACAGGCAGCACAAGGAGATCATAGAAATGACCGCACTCGTTATTGCAGAACACGACAACGCTTCGATCAAGGGCGCAACGCTGAACACCGTGACGGCCGCCAAGGCCTGCGGCGGCGAGGTGCACGTGCTGGTGGCCGGTGACAACGCTGGAGCTGCCGCAGCTGCCGCAGCCCAGATCGCTGGCGTGTCCAAGGTGATCCATGCCGACGGCGCCAGCCTCAAGGACGGCCTGGCCGAAAACCTGGCCGCCCAGGTGCTGGCGATCGCCGGCAACTACAGCCACATCCTGTTCCCGGCCACAGCCTCGGGCAAGAACGTGGCCCCCCGCGTGGCCGCCAAGCTGGACGTGGGCCAGATCAGCGACATCACCAAGGTGGACAGCGCCGATACGTTCGAGCGTCCCATCTACGCCGGCAACGCCGTGGCCACCGTGCAGTCGGCCGACGCCGTCAAGGTGATCACCGTGCGCGGCACCGGCTTTGATGCAGCGGCTGCCACCGGCGGCGCTGCGGCCGTGGAAACCGTGGCCGCCGTGGCGGACTCGGGCAAGAGCAGCTTTGTGGGCCGTGAAGTGACCAAGAACGACCGCCCCGAACTGACGGCCGCCAAGATCATCGTCTCCGGTGGTCGCGCGCTGGGCTCGGCCGAGAAGTTCAACGAAGTGATGACCCCACTGGCGGACAAGCTGGGCGCGGCCATCGGCGCTTCGCGCGCGGCAGTGGACGCGGGCTACGCCCCCAACGACCTGCAGGTGGGCCAGACCGGCAAGATCGTGGCGCCGCAGCTGTACATCGCCGCCGGCATCTCGGGCGCAATCCAGCACTTGGCAGGCATGAAGGACTCCAAGGTGATCGTGGCGATCAACAAGGACCCGGAAGCACCGATCTTCTCGGTGGCCGACTACGGTCTGGAAGCCGACCTGTTCCAGGCCGTGCCGGAGATGGTTTCCACGCTGTAAGCAGCGCTGACACGCCAACAAAAAAAGGAGCCTTGGGGCTCCTTTTTTTGTGCCGGGAATCCCGAGGCCATGTTGTTTTGGCGCACAAGCGGTGAACTCTGTGCTGGCGCAAACCAGCATCGCCCGCTGTGCGCTATGTCAGCCAAAAGCCGACAGTCGAAGTGTGCATGCGCTTTCGTCGGAAAGTACCTTTTATTGATTGTCAATCTGTGTAAATCTTGTTTCCTTTGTAATAGGTGATTACTATAATTTTTTCAGGACCGATCAATTTCGCCGCGATTTTCCATTCGCATAAATGGAAGACGGTCCGTCAGGACGCAAGGTCATGCTTCAAGAATACCGGCCGGAAACCGGTAGCTCCGCCTTGCCGAGGGGGAACCTCCCACCATGGTTGTGTCACTTAAGCATGCAAGACATGCGCGGGCGACAGCGGTGAGCTCGCAGCTTGCCGTCATCGCATTGGCTGCCGAAAGGCGGTCGTGTGCACGGGCAATAGGCCCGGCTTCATCAGACGGTCGTCAGGGGGGTCGCGTGCGGCATCAGACCGCTTCCAGCAAACGCCACCCAGAGACTGATTCTGTTTGCGCCCAGAGCGCAGTGTCTCGTTCCGGGAGGAGCTAGTGCCCACAGGACTAGCCATCACGCAGGAGAGGGCGTGAGTACAGCAACACGAGGAGATTTGAATATGCAACGTAAACCCATCGCACAACTCATCATCACCATGGGCGCAGCCACGCTGGCCTGGGGTGCCGCGGCGCAAACCGCCAGCAACAGCAATGTGCTGCAATTGCCCAAAGCCGTGGAAAAAGCCGTGACCACGCACCCCGAGGTGCGCGCGCGCTATCAGGATTTTGTTTCTTCGCTGGAAGGTCAAAACATCGCCCGTGGCGGCTGGCGTCCCCAGGTGACGGCCCAGGGTTGGGTGGGCAAGGAGTGGCGCAGCCACATGCCTGGCCAGTCCAACTATGACTGGAACCGTCCGGGCTGGAACCTGGATCTGCGCCAGCTGATTTTTGATGGTGGCATCACCACCAACAACATCCGCCAGTGGGGCTATGAAAAGCTGTCGGGCTATTACGAACTGATGGCGACTAGCAACAACCTGGCCAACGAGGCGGTGGCCGCCTATCTGGATGTGCAGCGCTACCGCGAAATGCGCAGCATGGCGCGCGAGAACTACAGCATGCACGAAGGCACGCTGAGCCAGTTGCGCGAACGTCAGCAGTCCGGTGTGGGCCGTGGCGTCGACCTGGAGCAGGCCAATGGCCGTCTGGCATTGGCGCAGACCAATCTGATGACCGAGAGCAACAACCTCAACGATGTGACGCAGCGCTACCGCCGTGTGATCGGGGAATATCCAGTGGCCGATCTGGATCCGGTGCCGGATATCACGGCACAGCTGCCCAATGCCGGTACGACGCAGAATTTTGTCGAATCCCTGCGCGGCAACCCCAGCCTGCTGTCCAAGCAGGCGCTGGTGCAGGCCGCCCAGGCGGGTGAGAAATCGGCCAAGGGCTCGCGCGCTCCGCTGGTGGAACTGCGCGCTGGCGTGGGGCGCGACCGCACCCAGCCGGACGGCATCTACCGCGACATGCAGACCGCCAATGTGCAGGTGCTGATGACCTACAACCTGTACCGCGGCGGTGCCGATGAGGCGCGCGTGCGCCAGACGATTGCCCAGGGCTATGCTGCGCGCGATGTGGCGGATTACACCTGCCGCAACATCCAGCAGGAGCTGTCGGTGTCGTGGAACAACATCGTGCGTCTGCGCCAGCAACTGCCTTTCCTGCGTGAGCACGAGCTGTCCACCAGCAAGGTGAAAGTGGCCTATCAGCAGCAGTTCCAGATTGGCCAGCGCTCGCTGCTGGACTTGCTGGATACCGAGAACGAGCTGTTCGATGCACGCCGTTCGCTGCTCAACGCGCAGTACGACCTGAAGAAGCAGGAGTACCAGTGGCTGGCGCTGTCGAACAAGCTGCTGACCACGCTGGGTCTGGCACAGCCGCATGCAGGGGATCTGCCTGAAGAGCAGCAGTCCCTGGTGCTGCCGGATGATCTACTGCAAGCTTGCATGACTCCATTGCCTGACACTACCAATCTGGCTCCTGTCGTAGCGTATGGTGACGGGGACAAGCCCCCTGTGCTGAAAACCAAGTAGTACGGGGCAACCTTTGCAACGAAACGGGACCGGCGTGATGCTGGTCCCTGTAAGAGACATGGACCATCCACACCAGCCACCGGAAGATTCTGCGGGACGTGGCAAGCAGGCGATGAGCGATCTGGACGACGGTTTCATCCGCGTGCTGGAAGACTTGATTGATGCATTGCTGCGCAACGGGACTTTGCGCCTGACCGATCTGCCCCCCCAGGCCCTGGAAAAATTGGAACGCCGCAAGGCTGCCCGTCAGCGCATGCGCGATACGCACAGCCTGATCAATGACGACGATGAGTTGATCTGAGATATCCATGTCGCTTCAAGAAAAAGATACCGTGGCCTCCGAGGCCGTGCGTCCGCAAGCGGATGCACACACCCAATCCGCAGCCCAATCCGAAGCCCAAGCCGTACTGGCCGCTGCCGGAAAGATGGATGCCGATGCGGTGCGGTCACCGGGCCCCTCGGTGACGCTCCAGGGTATGCCGGCACCCCATACGGTGCATGACGATCCCTTGCTGGCCTGCCTGGTCGAAATCACGCGCATCCATGGCAATCCACTGACTGCGCAGGCCTTGAGCAGCGGCTTGCCTTTGGTGAATCAGCGCCTGACACCATCATTGCTGGCACGGGCAGCACAGCGTGCACACTGCACGGCTCGTGTGGTGCGCCGCCACCTGGACCATCTGCCGGCGGAGCTGCTGCCGGCCATCGTATTGCTGAAAGGTGACCGCGCTGCCCTGCTGCTGCAGGTGCAGGCCGATGGGCGGTTGCTGGTGCAGTACCCGGAGTCTGAAGGCGCGGTGCTGGTGGAGCGGGAGGTGTTGCAGGCCCAGTACGCCGGCGTGATGTGCTTTGTGCGTCCGCAGTTCCGGCTGGAAAAGCGTTCCATCCAGGCCGGAACGGAGGCGCGCAGCAGCCACTGGTTCTGGGCCGTGATCTGGGAGAACTGGCGCCTGTACCGTGATGCGCTGGTGGCCGCAGTGCTGATCAATGTGTTTGCATTGGCCATGCCCATGTTCTCCATGAATGTGTACGACCGGGTCGTACCCAACAATGCGTTTGAAACCCTGTGGGTGCTGGCGATCGGCATCGGCCTGGTGCTGCTGTTCAACTTTGCGCTGAGCACCTTGCGTTCCTATGTGGTGGATACCGCCAGCAAGCGTGTGGACGTCAAGCTGTCCGCCCAGATCATGGAACGGGTGCTGGACCTGCGCATGGAGGCGCGGCCTGCTTCGGTGGGCTCGTTTGCGTCGAACCTGCGCTCGTTTGAATCGGTGCGCGACTTCATTGCCTCGGCCAGCCTGACCACGCTGGTCGATCTGCCGTTTGTGCTGCTGTTCCTGGCCGTGCTGGCCTGGATCTCGCCGTGGATGCTGATTCCGCCCGTGGTGGCGATTGCCGCCGTGCTGGCCGTGTCGTTTGCCGCCCAGGCACGCATGGAAGCCATGACCATCAAGACCTTCCAGGCGGCTTCGCAGCGCAATGCGGTGCTGGTGGAGTCGCTGACCAATCTGGAAGCCGTCAAGACCCTGAACGCCCAGGGCAGCGTGCAGCGCCTGTGGGAGAGCTCCACCGAATATCTGGCCTACATGGGCGGCAAGATCAAGCTGATCTCCTCGGCCACGGTGAACTTTGTGCAGACCATGCAGCAGATGGTGTCTGTGGCAGTGGTGGTGATCGGTGTCTATCTGGTGCAGGACGCATCGCTTTCCATGGGTGGCATCATCGCGGCCTCCATGATTGCAGGGCGCTGCCTGGCGCCGCTGGGGCAGGTGGCGGGGCTGATGATGCAGTACCAGAACGCGCGCACCTCGCTGAACTCCATCGACAACTACATGAAGATGCCGGTGGAGCGCTCGCAGGACAAGGAATATGTCAGCCGCCCGAACCTGCAGGGGGCGATCGAGTTCCGCAACGTCAGCTTCTCCTATCCCGGCAGCAAGCAGCCGGTGCTGAGCAATCTGTCGCTGAAGTTGGCGGCCGGTGAGCGTGTGGGCATCATCGGCCGCATTGGATCGGGCAAGAGTACCCTGGAAAAGCTGGTGCTGGGCCTGTACCAGCCGACCGAAGGTGCGGTGCTGGTGGATGGGGTGGACGTGCGCCAGATCGACCCCAGCGACCTGCGCCGCGCCATCGGCCACGTGCCCCAGGACCCCATGCTGTTCTACGGCAGCCTCAAGCACAACCTGCTGATCGGTGCGCCGTTTGCCAGCGAAGACGATATGCTGCGCGCCGCCCACTTGGCCGGTGTGAACGAATTTGCCGACCAGCACCCCGATGGCTATGACATGCCCATTGGTGAGCGTGGCGAGTCCTTGTCGGGTGGTCAGCGCCAATCCATTGCGGTGGCGCGCGCCATGATCCATGACCCGGCGGTGCTGTTGCTGGACGAACCCAGCAGCAACCTGGACAACCAGAGCGAGGCCATGTTGCGCCGCCGCCTGATGGAGGCCGGCAAGGGCAAGAGCATGCTGCTGGTGACACACCGCACCGCATTGCTGGAGCTGGTGGACCGCCTGATCGTGGTGGATGGCGGAAAGATTGTGGCCGATGGTCCCAAGGACCAGGTGGTTCAGGCCCTCAAGCAAGGTCGTATCGGAAGCGTGGCAGGGCGGGCATGACTGTGAATATCAAAGACAAGATCGCAAGCCGTCTGCGCCGCGGCATTCAATGGCTGATGGATGGCAGCGAAGCTGTCAGCCAGCACAACGCGGCCGACTTTGCGGCCGATGCGCAATGGGCCACCGGCCAGCAGCAAGCCAAGGGCTCGCGCCTGCTGGTCTGGGCATCGCTGGTGGTGGTGCTGGTCCTGCTGGTCTGGGCCTGCCTGGGGCATATCGACGAGGTGGTGCGCGGCCAGGGCAAGGTGGTTCCTTCGCGCCAGGTGCAGGTGGTGCAAAGCCTGGACGGCGGGGTGGTGGAAGAAATTCTGGTGCGCCCCGGCCAGCATGTGGAAGAAGGCCAGGTGCTGCTGCGCATCGACCCCACGCGCTACAGCGCTTCGCTGGGGGAGAACAAGGCCGAAGTGCTGTCGCTGAAAGCCAAGGCTGCACGCCTGGAAGCCCTGGCTTCGGGCGAGGTGATGCAGATGCCGGAGGAAGTCATGACGGCAGCCCCCAAGCTGGCGGAAATGGAACGCCGGGTCTGGGAAAGCCGCACGCAGGAATTCAACACCACCATCAACATCGCCCGCGACCAGTTGCGCCAACGCCAGCAGGAGCTGCGTGAAACCCTGGCCAACCGTGACCAGGCATCTTCCAGCTGCAGCCTGACATCGGAAGAACTGGCGGTGACCAAGCCGCTGCTCAAGAGCGGTGCCGTGTCGGAAGTGGACCTGTTGCGCTTGCAACGTGACGTGGCCCGTTTCTGCGGTGAGGCCAAGGCGGCCGGCGCCCAAAGCGACCGCATCCGTGCAGCCATTCAGGAAGCGGAGAAGAAGATTCAAGAAGCCGAGCTCAATGTGCGCAACCAGGCACGTGTGGAGCTGTCTGACGCCCGCGCCAAGCTCAGCTCCCTGGAGCAGGGCCAACTGGCGCTGCAAGATCGTGTGAAGCTGGCCGAGGTTCGCTCCCCCGTGCGCGGCACAGTCAACACGCTGATGGCCAATACCGTGGGCGGTGTGGTGCAGCCCGGCAAGGACATCCTGGACATCGTGCCTACGGATGACACCTTGCTGCTGGAGGTGCAGATCAACCCGCGTGATATTGGCTTCCTGCACTTCGGGCAAAAGGCCGAAGTCAAGTTCACTGCCTACGACTTTGCCATCTACGGTGGCTTGAGCGGTCTGGTGGAGCAGATCGGTGCCAACACCATCACCGACGAGAAGGGCAACTCCTTCTACATCGGCAAGGTGCGTACCGAGCGTGCCCATGTGGGTGACGATTCGCGCCCCATCATCCCCGGCATGCAGGCCGAGGTGCACATCCTCACCGGCCAGCGCACGCTGATGCAGTACCTGCTCAAGCCCATCCTGCGTGCCAAGTCGAATGCCTTGACCGAACGCTAGCTCACCTAAAACGAAGAAATGATCTGGGGGGAATTGGAATGTATGCACTGCCCGTTTTGATGCTTACACAAGATGCTGCGCTGTGGCAGCACTGGCAGCAGGTGGCAGGCCCGCAGTGGCTGCCTGCACGCGGCACCAGCTTGGCGGATCTGGAACGCTGGAAGCAGCAAGGCCGGCATCTGGCCATTCTGGATGCAAGCCTGCCGCAGCTGCCGCAATGGGGCGATGCACGCTGGAGTGGCCTGCTGGGCGAGATGAAGCTGCTGGTGCTGAGCAGCCGTCCCAGTGATGACGTGGGCCGGCAGGTGCTGGCGGCCGGTGCCAGCGGTTATGCGCATGCCTATTCCACCCCGGCAACGCTGGGCAGCATCTTGCAGAGCATTGCCACCGGCAATATCTGGCTGGGTCGTTCCTTGCTGCAGCGCTTGCTGCAGGATGTGGGCACCCGTCTGCCTGAACCCGGGGTGCAGTGGGCCGATGCACTGTCCCAGCGCGAACAGGAAGTGGCACGCTTTGCGGCCATGGGGGACAGCAATGCGGAAATTGCCGACCGTTTGTCCATCAGCGAGCGGACTGTGCGTGCCCACTTGTCGGCCATTTTTGAAAAGCTGCAGGTGAGCGACCGCCTGATGCTGGCCCTGAAAGTGCACGGCATTGGCAAGAAAACGCCTGCGTGAGCTGTACATGGGGTTGCAGTAAGAGTGCGGTGTACGCAGCTTGGGTAAGCATAGATTGCTATGTAATTTGATGTCCTGAAGGGAGCAGGGGTACCTGCGCCCAGAAGCAAAAGGCCTGCCGTTTCGGCAGGCCTTTTGCGTTCATGGGCCGTATCAAATCCGTTCAGAACGACCGTTTGGCGGCGCAGCCAATCGATGGCGCCGCCGCCAATAGCAACGAAGCAGGTGGCTTCCTACCATGCCTCCCAGATGCCTCATGAAGGTCATAGGCACAGGGCTTCTCACGCATTCACTCAGAGAGACAAATCATGGCAACCACCACCGTTCTCGTTACGCAGCTGACTGGTCAAGCATGGATCCGCGATGCGGATGGCAACCTTACCCCCTTGCGCACAGGCATGCGTATCCCGGTGGATGCACAGCTCGTGACCGCCTCCGGCAGTACGGTCCAGCTGCAAGCCGATGGTCAGCCGCCCATGACCGTGGGTGAGAACCAGAACGTGGCCTTGAACAAGGATGTGTTCGAGGATGTTCCCGCGGCCGAAGCGGCCGTGCCCGCTGCCGCTGATGCGCAGGTCGATGGCCTGATTGCGGCCATCAACCAGGGGCAGGATCCGTTGGCAGATCTGGAACCCACCGCCGCAGTGCTGGCGGGTGGTGGTGGTGCTGGCAGCAGCTTCACGCGCCTGTCCAGTGTGGTGGAAGTCACATCCCCGCTGGCGCTGGCCTACCCCCGCGGCACTTCGGAAGAGGTGCAGGACCGTACCAGCGGGGCGGCTGCGGTGCAGGCAGCCGCTGCGGATACAGCGGCTCCAACGGAACCAGCCACTTACGCCGGGCAGATCACCTTGAGCGCAGCGGCGCAGGTGATTGAAGGCAACCTGATCGTGGTGACTGCTACGGTCAACAACCCGCCCGTGGGCTCTGACCTGGTCATCACGCTCACTACCGGCCAAATCATCATCATTCCTGTGGGGTCCACCACCGGGAGCGTGGAGATTTCCACCCGTCCTGATGAAGCGCACATACAGGGCACGGATACCTTGACGTTCGAGGTAGGCGGCACAACGGGCGGCGGCTACACCAGTATTGACACCGGCAGCCCAGCCAGCACGGATGTGGTGGACGATGGTGACCAGACTGTGGCCACGCTGACTAGCACAGGTGAGGGCAACGAAGATACCGGCTCGATCACCTACACGGTGACGCTGAACAATGCCACGCAAGGTGCGCAGGACTTCAAGCTCACACTGAGCAACGGCCAGGAAGTGACCATCACTGTCGCAGCCGGTGCTGCCACGGGCACCGTCACCGTGGGCTGGGGCGCCGAACTGCCACCGGGCACGGTGGCACTGGATGGCTACCCCGATTCGGAC
>NZ_JAHUXB010000007.1:0-71549 GCF_019218715.1 Comamonas sp. CMM03
TGCAGCAGGGCACGGCCTTCGAGGTGCGCATTGACGAAACCGGCAAGACCTACCCCGCCAAGGTGCAGCGCCTGGCCGCGCGGGTGGACCCGGTGAGCCAGTCCATCAAGGTCAACGCCGCCATCCACGGCAAGTTCCCTGAATTGATTGCCGGCATGAGCGGGCAGGTGCTGATGGCGCCGCCTGCGCAGAAGTAAGACCCAAGACCGCCGTTGAAGGAGCCGCCTGTGCACATGTCTTGTGGATAGCCAGCAGCTTGCTTCGACAAAGAAATCCGGGCTGGGCCTGCTGCCACCGAAGTGACCGGTGTGCAGCGGGCTTCAGCCCCCCGTATTCCGTGCAAGTGCCCCTGCAAGTGCCGCCCGTGTGCCCCTGAATGGGCCGCCCAGGCAAAAGGAAGGATGATTCGATGACCGCCCACAACCGCCCCTTCTGGCGCCGCCTGGCGCAAGCTGCTGCCAAACCTACGGCTTCCGCAGCCGCTGCACCAAACCTCACCGTCCCCGCAGGGCTGGTCAGCGCCATGCGCCCCCTGGCGCTGGAGCAACGCTTCATGTTCGACGGCGCGGGCGCTGCAGACGCTGCACATGCAGTGGCGGACGGTGCCACGGCCACCGATGCCGCGGCAGACACCGCCGGCGCGCTGCGCCATGCGCTGATGGCCGAGGCCGCACCTGCCACCAGCCCACGCCAGGAAGTGGTGTTTGTGGACAGCCAGGTGGCCAACCTGGCTGAATTGCTGGCAGGCTTGTCCGGCAATGCCGAAGTGGTGATTCTGGACGCCAGCAAAGACGGTCTGCAGCAGATGGCCGACTACCTGCAGGGGCGCAGTGGGCTGGATGCCATCCACCTGCTGTCCCACGGCGCGGACGGCACGGTGCAGATGGGCAATGTCTGGCTCAGCAGCGCCAATTTGGGCGAGCACAGTGCCGCCTTGCAGAGCATTGGTACGGCGCTGAAGGCCACTGGGGATTTGCTGTTGTACGGCTGTAATTTGGCCCAAGGAGATAAAGGCCAAGACTTTCTTGGGCAGTTGGCGGCAATCACAGGAGCGGACGTGGCTGCCTCCAGTGATCTCACAGGCAGTCTGCAAAAAGGCGGTAATTGGACGCTGGAAAAAAGCGTTGGCAGCGATGGGATCCAGGCGGATGCGCTGGCGCTCAATGACTACAACGAACTGCTAACCATCGTCGTATTTGATAACATGGATCTGAATAGTGGTAACGGGGCATACAACAAAACGGTTAGCTCCGTCGGATTCACTTTTTCTGGTCAGGACGGGTATTCGTTTTCCAATAACTACGGCACAAATTACAACGTCTTCCCTGACAGCAGCGGAAACCCAACCGGCGATGCTACCAAACTGACGATTGCAGTGGCCTCCGGCTATACCTTCGATCTGACCAGTTTCAGTTACTACACCTCGCTGAATGACACGATTACGGTCACCTTTACTTATGCCAACAACACCACCGTCACCGGGACGCTGATAGCCACTGCGAATGCCAATATCACGCTGTCGAATTTCTCGGTGTTCCGCGATGCGTCAAATAATGCCCTGCCCACCTCCGCGAACGACATCATCAAGGTGGTGATTTCCAGCGCGAACGGGACAGGAGGGTTCGACTTCGGAACCAATAACTTTGATATTTCCGACGTCAAAGCCATCGTGGCGTCAAATGCGACCTCCACCGTCACCGCCGGTCCGTCTGGTGAAGCCACCACGTTCTCCACCACCGCGACTTCGGTAGCCAGCGCTGTCTCACTGATGGACTTTACGATAGCCGACCCGGGAACATCGGATGGCCTGGCTACCAACGTTAGCGCGTTCTACGCGACCGTGAGTGGAACAGCAACATCGTCGGAACTGGCGCAGATGCGTTTCCTACTCAACGGGCCGGACGCCACCAACGTGGTCGGCACTTATGACAGCAGTACTGGCAGAATCACCTTCTCCGGGCTGAACCTGTCGATTGCTGATGGTGGCAGCGAAACCTACACCATCAAGGCGTATTACAACGACAACACCAGCAGTAACGATCTCATTGATCACCACACCGTTGTTTTGTCAGTCAATGCAAGCAACTTTACCGCCGCCTCCAGCGGTTCGATCTTCGCCAGTAGCCAGGCTAACGTCACCAACGGCAGCGGCACGAGCATTGACATTGCCGCCACCAAACTGATTTACAGCCAGTCTCCGTCCACGTCGGTGGTTAGCGGCATCAGCTTCACTACCCAGCCGGTGGTGATCGCTGTGGACGATCGCGGCAACATAGATAGCGATTTCAATGGTTCAGTCACGCTGAGCGAAAATGGAAGTGGTTCGCTCACCGGCACCACCACCGTCACCGCGTCGAGCGGTACTGCCACCTTTAGCGGTGTGAAATACACGTCAGCCAGCGATGCAGACGCCAACTTTGTACTCACCGCCGCAGCCGGTAGCTTGGTGAGTGCCTCCTCGGCCTCCATCAACCCAGATGTGGTCGCCACAAGGCTGGTCTTCAGCACACAGCCCGGCCCCACCGTCATCCAGAATGGGCAAAGCACCAGTTTCACCACTGTACCGGTCGTTCAGGCCGTTGATGCGAATGGAATGGTGGACCAAGATTACACCACCAATATCGTGCTTTCGGTCACCGATCCTAATGATGGAGTCGTCGATGGCTCGGTCAACAACTTTACGGTCACTTCAGGTGATCAGGACGCCAGCAGCACCACAGTTACTCTGACACCGTCGGGCGGTATCGCCATCTACAGTGGTCTAGCTATTTTGTATACCAACAGCGGCAACACTAACACTCTCGCATTACGAGCTACATCAGGGGCTCTGACGATGATTGAGAGTTCGTCAATCGTATCCACAGTCAATCAAGCTCCTGTTATTAGCAACTTGAATGGTGACAGCGTGGCCTGGGCCGGAGCTGGCAACACCGTAGGAATGGATGTAGGCGGGAACGCACTGCTCAGCGACACCGAGTTCGGCGCACTCAACGGTGGAAACGGCAACTGGGCCGGGGCCAGCCTGACGATTCAGCGTGACGGCACAGCGGTGAGCAGCGACGTGCTGGGTTTCAACACCATCGGTGCCCTGTTCGCCATCAGTGGCAGCAACCTGCAGTCGAACGGGCAGACCTTCGCCACCTTCACCAATGTGGGCGGCGTACTGACCATCACGTTCACCAGCAGCGGTACAGCAGCGACCACCGCGCTGGTCAACGATGTGGCACAACGGGTGACCTACCGCAATGACACGCCAGCCGGCGACACCACCATCCGCTACAGCCTGAATGACGGCACCAGCACCGTCGCTGCCAATGTCACGGTCGGCAGCGACATCATCTACGTCACCAATACCAACGACACGGCGACTATCGACCTCAGCAACGGTGTGAGCTTCAGCGAAGCCGTCGCCATCGCCGCTGCCGATGCCACCGGTAGCCAGACCATCGTCTTCGCCAGCAACCTGGCCGGCCAGGCACTGAACCTCAACACCGTCTCCCTGAACGAAAGTCTGATCTTCGACATGACTCAGGCCAACGGCCTGACGCTGACCGGTGGCACCATCACCCTGGCTGGCGGAACCACGCAGGTCTTCAACGTTGGCTCGGGCTACAGTGCAACGATTTCCAGCCTCATCGCAGGATCCGGTGCACTGACCAAGACCGGAGCAGGTGAACTGACCCTGTCCAGCAGCAACACCAATGCCGGAACCACCACTGTCTCTGCCGGCACTCTGGTGGTTGACGGCAGCACCAGCAGTGCCACCACCGTGGCCAGCGGCGCCACCCTGGCTGGCAGAGGCACTCTGGGCGGCAGCGTCACCGTGCAGAACGGTGGCACCCTGTCCCCGGGCGGCGCTGGCGTCGGCACCCTGACCGTCAATGGCAACCTGACCCTGAACTCGGGCAGCACACTGGCGTTGAATATCAACGGGGTCACCGCCGGTACCGGCTACGACCGGGTCGTGGTCAACGGCACTGTCGACATCTCCGCCGCCACTCTGGCAGTCAGCCATGGCTACGCGCCCGCCAGCGGTGACAGCTATACGTTGATCGTCAACGACGCCGCCGACGCGGTGACTGGCACTTTCAGCGGCATCAGCGAAGGTGGCAAATTCAATGCGGCTGGTAACAGCACGGAACTGACCACCAGCTATATCGGTGGCACCGGCAACGACCTGACCCTGACCACGCCCATCGCCCCAACCATCACCAACGTGTCGTCCAGCACCGCCAACGGCACCTACAAGATCGGTGACGTCATTACCATCAACGTGCAGTTCGACTCGGCGGTGAACGTGACCGGCACGCCGACTCTGACGCTGGAAACCGGCGCCACCGACCGGGTTCTTAGCTACGTGTCCGGCTCGGGCACTAACACCCTGAGCTTCAGTTACACCGTTCAGGCTGGGGACATCTCTGCCGACCTCGACTACGTCTCCAGCTCGGCCCTGAGCCTCAATGGCGGTAGTATTAGGGACGGCGCCAACCAGGCCGCCGTCCTCACTCTGGCGGCCCCCGGCGCGACTGGCTCTCTGGGCGCCAACAAGGCTCTGGTGGTCGACGGTGTGCGCCCAGCGGCCACCAACATTACCCTGAGCGACACGGCTCTACGCATCGGCGAGACTGCCACCGTCACCATTACCTTCAATGAGCGAGTGAGTGGCCTGGATACTGGCGACTTCACCGTGGCCAACGGCAGCCTCAGCAACCTCAGCAGCAGTGACGGCGGCCTGACCTGGACAGCGACCTTCACCCCCAGCGCCAACATCAGCAATGCCACCAACCTGATCACCCTCAACAACACCGGTGTGATGGACCAGGCGGGCAACATCGGCAGCGGCACCACCGACTCGGTCAACTACGCCATCGACACCCAGCGTCCGACAGCCAGCATAGTGGTCACCGATATCGAGCTCAAGGCTGGGCAGAGCACCACCGTCACCATCACCTTCAGCGAAGCGGTGGTAGGGCTGACCACGGCGGACTTCACCGTCGCCAACGCTGCGCTGAGCAACCTGACCACTTCGGACAACATCACCTGGACGGCGACCCTGACACCAGACGCCAACGTCACCGATGTGTCCAACCTGATCACCCTGGACAACTTCGGCTACACCAACATTGCCGGTAACCCAGGAGGTGCCCCCACCGACTCCAACAACTACGCCATCGATACCCAGCGCCCAACGGCCATATCCGTGCTGGTTACCGATACGACGCTGAAAGCCGGCCAAAGCACCACCGTCACCATCACCTTCACTGAAGCAGTGACCGGGCTGGATGTGAGCGATTTCACGGTAGTGGATGGCGTGTTGAGTGGCTTGTCTACGGCCGATGGCGGCCTCACCTGGACCGCCACGCTGACGCCAGTCACCGGCAAGGTGCACTCCGGGCTGCAAGTGGCATTGAACAATGCGGGCTACACCGATCTGGCAGGCAATGCGGGCGCCAACATCAGCTTTTCAGCTAGCTACGCCATCAACACCGTGCTGCCCGCCCAGCCCGTGCTGCAGGTGCAGAGCAATGAAGAGGGCAGCGCTACGGTGCGTGTGGATGCACTGGAGGCTGGCGCACCGTGGGAGTATTCGTTGGATGGTGGCCAGAGCTGGCAAGCCGGCCAGGGCAATCTGGTGGCCATCTCCAGCCCCGGTCTGTACGACGTGCAGGCGCGGCAGACCAATGCTGCGGGCAATGTGTCCCAGGCGGGCGTGTTGTCTGTGGACGTGGCTCCGCAGGCGGTACCGCCGCGTGTCGAATGGCCGGTGATGGGGATTTTTAGCGGCAGCAGCGCCGGTGCTGGTTCCGGTATTTGGGACGCTGCTGTGGCACCCGCTGGGCTGGCACCGCTGGGTTTTGACGCAGATGCTACGGTGCTTCCACGAGGCAGCGGCAATGTCTTTTTGGGCAGCGGCTATGCAACGCCGGCTGGCTCCTCGTTCTTTGGCGGTGGCGTGGCGACGGACGCCAGCGAGCTATCGTCGGGATTCTTGGGGGGCTACAGCGGGGTGATCGGCGCATCCGCCTTCGCCGGCGTTGCCCCACAGGAGGCTACGGCCGATCAACTGGTGCTGCTGCAGCTGGTCGATGCGGTGGTGGCCGCAGCAGACCGCCAGGTTGACTGGAAAATACCGCCCACCATGTTTGGCCACAGCGACCCGCTGGCGAGCGTGCAGTTTTCGATGACCCTGGCCAACGGCCAGCCCTTGCCGGCCTGGTTGAAGTTTGATGCCCGCACGGGCCAGGTTAGCGGCGTGATGCCGGCCGGCTTCCAGGGGGAGCTCACACTGCGCTTGACGGCGCGTGACAGCCAGGGGCACACGGTGAGCACGGTCATCAAGCTCAAGGCCGCCGACGCGGGTACTGTAGCCCGCGCCGGTGTCGGTGAGCAGTTGCTGCGCCATGCCCAATTTCGTGCTGGGCACATGGCGGCCCAGCGTTTGCATCTGTGATACAGGCAGCACCTAAAAATAGAAACTGACAAGGACAGAGTGAGGATGTTGCAGTGAATGCACCAATGACGTCGGGCAGCGTGCACCCCGCCGTGCTGCTGCTGGAACTGGGCCACCGGGCCCGGCAGGCACAGACGGTGCAGGAGCTGGAGTTTCTGCTGGTGAATGACACCCGCCTGCTGCTGCCCTACCGCCAGGCCGTATGGTGGACGCAGGAGGGTGGGGTGCAAACCCTATCCGGGGTGGTGCAGCCGGATGCAAATGCGCCCTATGCCCAGTGGGCGGTGCAAGTGTGCCGGCACATGGCGCAGCACCAGCCACGGCTTGGCGCTTTCACCGCGGCCGATGTGCCACCCGAGCTGGCGGCGCAGTGGTCGCAGTGGTGGCCCGCTTATGCGGTGTGGTTGCCGATGTCGCAAGCCACCCCGGGTACCCCGGGCTCCACGCAGGGTGAGGCGGCATCTGCCGGGCTGCTGCTGGTGGGCGCGGAGCCGTTTCCTGCAGACCGGCTGCCGGTACTGGGCGAATGGTGCAGCATGTGGGGCCATGCGTGGCGGGCCTTGCAGCGTCGGCGCATGGTGTCGCTGCGGCAGTGGTGGGCGCACCTGCGCCAGCAGCAGGCACAAGCGGCCTGGTGGAAACGGCCTGCGGTGTGGGCCGTGGCGGCCGTGGCGGTATTGGCAGTCTGGCCGGTGCACCTGACCGTGCTGGCACCCGGCGAGCTGGTGGCGGCGCAGCCGGCCGTGCTGCGCGCACCCATGGATGGGGTGGTGGAGCAGATCCATGTGCAGCCCAACGAGATGGTGAAGCAGGGCCAGTTGCTGTTCAACCTGGACGAGGCACAGCTTGCCAGCCGGCTCGAAGTGTCGGAGCAGGCCTTGCAGACGGCCGAGGCGGAGTACCGCCAGTTTGCCCAATTGGCGCTGGGCGATGTGCGCTCCAAATCCCAGCTGGCAGCGCTGGCCGGCAAGATTGGCGAGCGCCGCGCCGAGCAGGCGTTTCTGACCGAACAGCGCCAGCGCGCCCAGGTGCTGGCGCCGCACGATGGCATGGTGCTGTTCGATGCACCGTCGGAATGGATAGGCAAGCCGGTGCAGACCGGCGAGCGCGTGATGCGCATTGCCCAGCCCGATGCGGTGGAGGTGGAAGCCTGGTTGCCGATTGGCGATGCCATTGCACTGCAGCCTGGCGCGCCGGTGCAGCTGTACCTGGCAGCCGACCCCTTGGCGGCTGTGCAGGCCCAGGTGCGCTATGTGGCCTATGACGCCGTGGCCCGCCCGGACAGCCAGTATGCCTACCGTGTGCGTGCACAGCTGGTGCAGCCGGGCACGCAACGCATCGGCCTCAAAGGCACGGCCAAGCTGCAAGGCGAGCGGGTCAGCCTGGCCTATTGGATGGTGCGCAAGCCCTGGGCCAGCATCCGCCAGTGGGTGGCGCTGTGATCGGAGCACCAGCCCCCTGGCAGCCCTTGCGGGAGGAGCTGGACCTGCTGCCCGGTCCGGCCTTGTCCGACGGCCAGCCCAGCTGGACCTTGCACGACCCGGTGCGCAATCTGTTCTTTCAACTGGACTGGGCCAGCTTTGAAGTGCTGCGCCGCTGGGACATGGCCGATGCCCAGGCCATGGCACGCGATATTGCGGCGCACACCACTTTGCAGGTGACTGCGGCGGACGTGCAGGTGCTGCAGCAGTTTCTGCTGGGCAACGAGCTGCTGCAGCCGCCGCCCCATGGTGCGCCTGCGCTGGCCGAAAAGTGGCAAAGCCGGCGTGGCGGCTGGTCGCAATGGCTGTTGCACAACTATCTGTTCTTCCGGGTGCCGCTGCTGCGCCCGGACCGCTGGCTGGAACGCTGGGCGCCCCGGCTGGATTTTCTGTTTCGGCCTGGCTTCTGGTGGCTGACGCTGGCCGCCTTCCTGTGGGGGCTGTGGGGCGTGGTGCGTTCCTGGGAAGTGTTTCACGCCACCCTGGTGGACATGTGGAGCCTGCAGGGCCTGCTGGCCTATGGTGTCACCTTGCTGGGGGTGAAATGCCTGCACGAGTTGGGCCATGGCATCACCGCCAAGCGCTATGGCTGCCGCGTGCCCACCATGGGGGTGGCGTTTCTGGTGCTGTGGCCCGTGGCCTATACCGATACCAACGAGGTCTGGAAGCTGACGCGCCGCGACCAGCGGTTGAAGGTGGCGGCAGCGGGCATTACCACCGAGCTGGTGATTGCCGTGTGGGCATTGCTGGCCTGGCTGTGGCTGCCCGATGGCTGGCCCAAGGCCATGGCCTTCTTGCTGGCCACCACCACCTGGGTGAGCACGGTGCTGATCAATGCCAGCCCCTTCATGCGCTTTGATGGCTATTTTCTGCTGTCGGACTATCTGCAGATGCCCAATCTGCACAGCCGTGCCTTTGCCCTGGCGCGCTGGGATCTGCGCGAGCGGCTGTTTGCGCTGGGCGAGGCCCCGCCCGAGCGCTTTGCCCCCACGCGCCAGCGCATGCTGATTGCTTTTGCCTGGGCCACCTGGATTTACCGTCTGGTGCTGTTTCTGGGGATTGCGGCCCTGGTGTATCACTTCTTCATCAAGGCGGTCGGGATTTTGTTGTTTGCGGTGGAAATCGTGTGGTTCGTTGCCAAACCGGTGTGGTCGGAAGTGAAAGCCTGGCGGGAACGCAAGGCGCAGATTGTGCACAGCCGCCGTGCGCGTTGGAGTGCTGCGCTGGCGGTGGGGTTGCTGGCCTTGCTGGTGGTGCCCTGGCCGGTGCCGGTGCTCAGCAGCGGCATGCTGCAGTCCGGTGCGCAGTGGCAGCTGCATGCGCCCGAGGCCGCACAGCTGGCGCAGGCGCCCTTGGCCGAAGGCAGTGCGGTGGCGGCCGATACCGCCGTGTTTGCGCTGACTTCACCCGCCTTGCAGGCGGCCGCCCAACAGAACCAAGCGCGTTTGCGACAGGTGGTGCAGCAGTCGGCAGCCGCCGGCATGGACGGGGAACTGCGCCGCGACTGGCAGGTGTGGCAGGACCGCCAGGCCGAGGCCCTGGCACAGCAGGCGGCGCTGGACACGGATGCCGCGCGCTACCAGTTGCAGCCGGGCGGCAGCGGCGTGCTGCGCGATGTGGACCCGGACTTGCAGGCCGGCGAATGGGTGGCCCGCAGGGAGCTGTTGGGCCGTGTGGTGGACCTGCAGAAACTGGAAGTGGTGAGCTATGTGGCGGAGCAGGAACTGCACCGCATTCGGCCGGGCGATAGCGGTCTGTTCATCACCGAGGGTGCCGGTGGTGCCGCACTGCCGGTGCGCGTGCGCAGCATTGACCAGGACGCCAGCCGCAGCCTGAACGAAGGGGCGCTGTCCGCACAGGCGGGCGGCAATGTGGCGGTGCGCAATCAGCAGGGGGTGCTGTACCCCGAGCAGCCGGTGTACCGGGTGGTGCTGGATGTGGTGAACGCGGAGGCCTTGCCCGCCTGGGCGGCCCAGCACCGCTGGCGTGGCCGGGTCAGCATCCGGGGGGCCTGGGAAGCGCCGGGGGCGCAGTTTGTGCGCACGGCGGCCAGCGTGTTCTGGCGCGAGGCGGGCTTTTAGCGCCAGGGGGCAGGGCCGCGGCGTGCCGTGGTGGTCCTGCCGTAAGCCCATGGACCATCATGGCCTATGGAACCCGCATGCCGCAGACCCGGGTGGCATGCGGAGCACGGGGGGCTTCAGACCTCAGACCTGTTCGGCCAGCAGTTCCTGCAAGGTCTTGACCTGCAGCTTCAGTCGCTCGTTTTCGGCTTCCAGCTCGGCCACGCGGGCCTGCAGCTCTTCGGCCGATGCCTGCGGAGCAGCTTCGGCGCCTTCTTCGGCTTCCAGCTTTTCGGCCTTGGGCTTTTTCTTGGCGTCGCGCAAGCGCTTGGCAGCCTGTTTCAGACCGTCAGCGCCTTCGGCGGCCACGGCCTGCTGTTCTTCCATCGGCAGGGTGGCGACCACAGCCGCCGCGTTCAGCGTCAGCTCCCCGGCGCGCACGGCGGCGACCACTTCGGGTGCGGCCTTTTCCTGGATGGTTTCGATCATCTTGACCTGGCCGGCCGACAGGCGTGCGGCGCGGGCCAGTGCTTCGCGGGTGTCCAGGGCCTGGTCGGGCACCTTGGGCATGGTAGCCAGGGCCTGGGCGACCACCGGGTCGGTATCGCCTTCCCAGGGCGCGTCGGTGGCAGCTTCACCGGCCTGGGCCTTGGCGGCGTTCACGGCGGCAGCGGCCGCGGCGCGGCGTTCGGCAATGATTTCGCGTTTGCGCAGGGCCAGCACGCCGCGCTGGAAGTCGGACACGCTGCGGCGGCCCAGGTGCTGGTCGATCATCCACAGGTGGATGTCTTCCATGTTCTGGAAGCGTTCGTTCTGGATGGTCTTGAACGGCAGGCCGTGCTTTTGGCAGATGCCAAAGCGGTTGTGGCCGTCCACCAGGATATTGCCCCACAGCACCAGCGCGTCGCGGCAGCCTTCGTCGAGGATGCTGCGCTCCAGCGATTCGTGTTCGTCGGGGGTCAGGGGGTCGATATAGGCCTTGAGTTCGGGCAGAACCTGGATTTCTTCTGGATTCACTTGTCGTTCCTTGTCTTCAGGCAATCAGAGGCAAAAAGAGGCAAAGGCCCCGAGGGGCCTTGCAGAATCAGGGGCTGCCTGCGCGCATGGGGCGCGGACTTCAGCGCGCCGTCGTGCCGAAGTGCTCCGCGCCTGGGCGCAGGAAGCCGTGGTCTTATGCTTGTTCGGGGTGCAGCAAGCGGGCAATCAGTGCACCTTCCCACGGACCTTCCATCGGCACGCGCACGCGGATGGGGTTGCCCTGGGCCACCTGCACCGGCTCGCCGTCCAGATTGAACATCTGGGTCAGCTGGACGCGGCGGTTGCCTGTGGGGTGCACGACCTCAATGGTATCGCCCACGGCAAAACGGTTCATGGTTTCAATCTCGACCATGCCATTCACGTAATCGCGCACCTGGCCCACAAAGTGGCTGCGCTGCAGCACCGAGGTGCCGGTTTCGTAGTTCTGGTAGTCGTTGGCGGGGCGGCGCTCCAGCAGGCCGCCGGTGTAGCCGCGGTTGGCCAGGCTTTCCAGCTCGGTGATCAGGTGCGGGTTGAAGGGGCGGCCGGCCACGGCGTCGTCGATGGCGCGGCGGTAGGTCTGCGCGGTGCGGGCCACGTAGTACAGGCTCTTGGTGCGGCCTTCGATCTTCAGCGAATCGACGCCGATCTTGGTCAGGCGCTCCACATGCTCCACGGCGCGCAGGTCCTTGGAGTTCATGATGTAGGTGCCGTGCTCATCTTCCATGATGGGCATCATTTCGCCGGGGCGGCCTTTTTCTTCCAGCAGGTAGATGGCATCGGCCTTGGGGTGGCGGTTGCCGTCACCGCAGGTGCTGGTGAACTGGTTGTCGGCGTCGTTCTTGGCGTCTTCGAAGTTGAAGCCCTTGTCCATGGCCTGGGCCAGGGCTTCGCCGGTGTTGGGGTCGACCTGAGCGTCGTGCGTCTTGTAGTCCCAGCGGCAGGCGTTGGTGCAGGTGCCCTGGTTGGGGTCGCGGCGGTTGAAGTAGCCGCTCAGCAGGCAGCGGCCCGAGTAGGCAATGCACAGTGCGCCGTGCACAAAGACTTCGATCTCCATGTCCGGGCATTCCTGGCGGATCTTTTCGATCTCGTCCAGAGACAGCTCGCGCGAGAGGATGATGCGCTCCACGCCCATCTTCTGCCAGAACTTGACGGTGGCGTAGTTGGTGGTGTTGGCCTGCACGGACAGGTGGATCACCGCCTCGGGCCACTTTTCCTTGACCATCATGATCAGGCCCGGGTCGGCCATGATCAGCGCGTCGGGCTTCATGGCGATGATGGGCTCGATGTCGCGCAGGTAGGTGCGGATCTTGTCGTTGTGCGCAATCACGTTGCTGGTCAGGAAGAACTTCTTGCCGCGTGCATGCGCTTCCTGGATGCCCTGGGCGATCTGTTCCATGCGGAACTCGTTGTTGCGGGCGCGCAGACTGTAGCGCGGCTGGCCGGCATACACGGCATCGGCGCCAAAGTCATAGGCGGCGCGCATTTTGTCGAGCGAGCCGGCGGGCAACAGGAGTTCGGGGGCTTTGAGGGTCATGATGGGGCGTATTGTCCTGCAAACCGCCCTCCCGTGTGTCAGGGCGGGCAGGGTGCCCGCAGGGGTTTCAGGGGCTGTTACCTCCGCGTCCGGCACGGTTGCTGCCACCGGATTGGGCAGGCTGCATGGGCGCGTCCGCAGGCCATGTGCCGCGGGAGGGCGTGTTCCCGGTCGCCGCCGCTTGGGCCAGGTGGGGCGTGCGGCAGTGGGCTCAGCGGATGCTGTGCTGCTGCAGGTGTTCCAGCAGCAGCTGGGCATGTGCCGGCAGCTGCACGCCGGGCCGGGTGCACAGCAGCAGCTGGCGCTGGGCCCAGGGGTCCTGCAGGGCGATCGCCCGTGCGCCGTTGCGGCCCGCATGGCGGCGTGCAGCGGAGGCAGGCAGCACGGCCACGCCGGCGCCCTGGCCGACCAGCTGGCAGATGCTGTCGAACTGCTGCAGCTGCACGCGCCAGCGCAGCGGCTGGCCCAGTTGCGTGGCGTGGCGCTGCACCAGGGCCTGCAGGGCAGAGCCGCGGGGCAGGCCAATCCAGTCCTGTGTCAGCAACTCGGCAAGCCGCAGCGACATGCGGCGTGCCAGCGGGTGTTCCACCGGCAGCACGGCCATCAGCGGATCGGGGCGCCAGGGTTCGGCCTGGATGCCGCTGGTGTCCACCGCATCGCTGGCAATGCCAATGTCGCACAGGCCCTGACGCAAGCCGTCCAGCACGGCTTCGCTGCGGCATTCCTGCAGCTCCAGTGCCACGCGCGGCTGGGCCTGCAGAAAACCGGCCACGGCCTGCGGCAGGTGTTCGGCCACGGCCGAGGTATTGCCCCGCACCCGCGCCTGACCGGCCAGGCCGTTGCCGAAGTCCGCCAGATCACCGCGCAGATGCTCCATTTGCTGCAGCACCTGGCGTGCGTGCTGGCCCAGCGTATGGCCGGCGGCCGTGGGGCGCACGCCGCGTGCACCGCGCTCGAGCAGTGGGGCACCCAGCTGGGCTTCCATGCCGCGCACGCGCTCGCTGGCCGAGGCCAGCGTCATGTGCGACAGGCCCGCTGCCGCCGTGAGCGTGCCGCTGTCCAGGATGTGGACAAACAGTTGCAGATCGGTGAGGTCAAAGCGCATGGAGGGCAAGGTGGGCATGGACGAAGAGGGGCGGAACAAGGCTCAGGGAGGGCCTGAGTCTGGCTGCAGCACTTCCGCATTGTGGTGTCAGTGTAGGCGCAGAAGAATGGCGCAGGAAAAGTGTTTGGTTAGGACATGTTGTGATGCAAAAGGTTCAGTTTGAAACGAAGGCTGCTGCGGCCACCATGGCAGCCATGGCGGCACAGCAGGCGGGCGCATGAACGCCGATTTGCTGGCCCAGCCGGGGCTGCTGCTGGGGGCCGTGCTGGTGTTTGCGCTGGCAGGCGTGGTCAAGGGCGTGGTGGGTCTGGGTCTGCCCACGGTCTCCATGGCGCTGCTGGCGCTGTTCATGCCCACGGGGCAGGCCGCCGCCTGGCTGCTGCTGCCTTCGCTGGTGACCAATGTGCTGCAGATGCGTCCGGCGGCATCGCTGGGACCGGTGCTGCGCCAGCTGTGGCCCATGCAGCTGGGCGTGGTGGTGGGTACGTTGGGCGGGGTGTGGTGGTGGGGGCCGCTGGGCCAGGCCGCCGGGGCACGCACCTTGCTGGGAGCGGCGCTGGCGCTGTATGCGCTGTGGGGTCTGTGGGGACGTGCGGTGACGCTGCCGCACAGGCACCAGGGGTGGCTGGGGGCTGTGGCTGGCCTGGTGACCGGGGGCATCACGGCGCTGACCGGTGTGTTTGTGGTGCCGGCGGTGGCCTATCTGCAGGCCTTGCAGCTGCCGCGCCAGGCGCTGATGCAGGCCATGGGGCTGAGCTTCACTGTCTCCACGCTGGCCTTGGGTCTGGGGCTGAGTGGTGTGGCGGGCGGCAGCGGCCCGCTGGATGGTGCGGCGCTGGGGGCGTCGGCCGCGATGCTGCTGCCCGCGCTGCTGGGCATGGCTGCGGGGGAGCGGCTGCGATCGCGTCTGTCGGCCACGGCTTTCAAGCGGGTGCTGATGGGCAGCTTGCTGGCACTGGGGGCTTACATGCTGTTCAACTAGCAGCGGTGAAACCGCTGTGCCGCTGCATGGCATGGCAGCATGTCTGCAAAAGAAAAGGGCTTGAAGGTGGAAACACCTTCAAGCCCTTTTCTGCGTGTGCTGCCGCAGCGTGGCTGGTACGGACTCAGTCTTGCGGGCGGAAGCCGATCACCAGGGTGGGCGGCACCTTGCCATCCACGTCCTTGGGCAGGGAATCGGTCTTCTGCACGGCGCGCACCACGGCGTCGTCCCAGGCCTTGTTGCCGCTGGACTTGATCAGGCGGGCGCTGATGATGTCACCGCCGGGCGCGGTGCGCACTTCGACTTCGGCACGCGGGTTGCCGCTGATCGCGTCCGGGTAGACGATGTTGGGCTTGACCTTGGCCGCCACCTTGGCGCCGTAGCCGGCCGACGGGCCGTGGCCGCCGCCGGCACCGGTGCCCGCACCGGAACCGTTGCCACCGCCCTTGCCAGCGTTGGGGCCGCTGCTGCGCTCGGCCGAGCCACTGCCGCCCGAGCCTGCCAGACCGGCCATGCGTGCCATGTTTTCCTGGCGCATCTTCTCTGCGGCGGCTGCGTCCTTGGCGTCCTTGGCCGCCTGTTCCTTCTTGCGCTTGTCGTCAGCGGCCTTCTTCTCGGCTTTTTCCTTGTCGGCTTTCTCTTTCTCGGCCTTGTCCTTTTTCTCTTTTTCCTTCTGCAGCTTGTCTTTCTCGGCCTTGTCCGCCTTTTCTTTCTCCAGGCGGTCCTTCTTCTCCTGCTCTTTCTTCTGCTTGTCCTTCTCGGCCTTGTCTGCTTTTTCCTTTTCCAGGCGTTCCTTGCGCTCTTCCTCGGCCTGTTCCTTCTTTTCTTTTTCCTTTTGCAGCCGCGCTTTTTCCGCCTTCTCGGCCTTTTCCTTGGCTTGGCGTTCTTCCAGCTCGCGCTTGTCCTTCAGCTCCTGCTGGCGCTTTTTCTCCAGCGCCAGCTCGGCCTCATGGGCCTGTTGCTCGGCTTGCAGCTGTTGTGGCGTGGGCTTGGGCGGCACCACCACGGGCTCTGGCTCCGGTGGGGGCGGGGGCTTGACGGGTTCGGGCTCCGGCTCGGGTTCCGGTGGCGGCGTGGGCGCACGCGGGGCCGCTGCCGTGGGCATTTCCGACCACAGCTCGGCTTCCACAGCGGCTTCACCGACCGCTTTGGGCGGGCGCACGTTCCACACGAGCGCCACGATCAGCAGGATGTGCGCCGCCAGTGCCATCAGCCAGGCGCGCAGGTACTTGCTGCGGCGGGGTGGGGCAAAGGGGTCGTTTTCGTAGCGGGATGACATGGAATCGGGTGCGGTGCTAATAGTTGCGGGCCGGCGGGCGGAAAGTCGCCGCCGGCCCGAAGGTCACTTGCCGGCGGCGGACTTGACGCCCAGGGCCACGCGCTTGACGCCGGCTTTCTGGAGTTCGCCCATGGCGTTGACCACGGTTTCGTAGGGCAGGGCTTTGTCTGCCTGGATCATGACGGCACTGTCCTCGGGCTGGCCGGATTGCCAGCTGGCGGCCGCCAGGCCCAGTTCCTGCAGCGTCACGGCCTGTTCGCCATTCGGCGTCTTCAGGCGCACGGAGCCGTCCTTGTCGATCAGCACATGGGCCACGTTCTGGACCGGGGGCTTGGTGGACTTGCCGGCGCTGGGCACGTTGATGGCGCCGGGCGTGAGCATGGGGGCCGTGACCATGAAGATGATCAGCAGCACCAGCATCACGTCGATGAACGGCACCATATTGATTTCGTTGACGGTGCGGCGGCCTTTGCCGCGGGAGCTGACTGAGGGCATGGGGCGGCTCCGATCAGTGGCCCGACGCCGTGCTCTGGCCCACGCCGCTCACATTGCGCTGCAGGATGTTGGAGAACTCTTCGATGAAGGTTTCCTGCTGGCTGGCAACGCGGTCAATCTTGTGGGCGTAGCGGTTGTAGGCAGTCACCGCAGGGATGGCAGCAAACAGGCCCATGGCGGTGGCGACCAGGGCTTCGGCAATGCCGGGGGCCACGGTGGCCAGCGTGATCTGTTCCATGTTGGCAAAACCGGTGAAGGCGTGCATCACCCCCCAGACCGTGCCGAACAGACCGACGTAGGGGGCCACGGAGCCCACGGTGCCCAGGAAGGGCAGACCGGATTCGACCTCGTCCATCTCCCGTTGGAAGCTGGCACGCATGGCGCGGCGGGTCCCGTCCATCAGCGTGTCGGCGCTGGTGATGCGGCGTTCGCGCAGTTTTTGGTATTCGCGCATGCCGCTGGCGAAGACGCGTTCCATCGGGCCGCCGCTCTTGGCGTTTTTCATGGCGCTGATGTACAGATCGTTCAGGCTGGTGCCGGACCAGAAGTCCTGCTCGAAGCTGTCGTTCTGCGCGCGCACCTTGTTGAGCGTCTGCATCTTGCGGAAGATCATGGCCCAGCTGGCGACCGAGGCGGCCACCAGAATCAGCATGACGAGTTGGACCACCCAGCTGGCTTGCAGCACCAGGTGGAGGATGGACATGTCTTGGTTGTTCATGAGAGTTGTTCCAGGATGCTGGCAGGAATACGGGCAGGGCGCATGCTGGCCGCATCCACCCAGCCAATACGGATGGTGCCTTCACTTAACAGCTGAGGCTGGCCATCGGATGACATGGTGTGTTGTAACAAAGCCTGTTGGGCAATGGTGATGGAGGCGCGGCCGGCCGATTGCAGCCGGGCCGTGACCCAGAGCTGATCGTCCAGCCGTGCCGGGGCGACGTAGTCCACCGCAGCATGGGTTACGACAAAGAAGCCGCCGGTTTGTTCCCGCAGCTTTTGCTGCTCGATACCCAGGGCGCGCAGCCATTCGGTGCGGCCGCGCTCGAAGAAATGCAGCATCCGGGAGGGGTAGACCGTGCCGCGGGCATCGGTGTCCTCCCAGTAGATGCGCAGGGGAAAGCGAAAGGCCGTCATGAGCATGCTCAGCCCAGCAGGCGTTCCATGCGGGCCACGGCTTCCTGCAACTGGGCCATGGAGTTGGCCGTGGAAAAGCGGATGTGGCGTGCGGTGTCGGCCGTGCCGAAGTCACGGCCCGGGGTGGCCGCGATATGGGCTTGCTGCAGCAGCGCATGGGCAAAGTCCCAGCTGCAGTTGGCTCCGGGCGCCACGCCCAGCTTGTGCGCCATCTGGGAGCAGTCGGCCCAGGCGTAGAACGCGCCGTCGGGCATCACCGGCACGGACAGGCCCAGGCGGTTGAGCTGGGGCAGGAAGTAGTCGCGGCGGGCCTTGAATTCGGCACGGCGGCGTTCGAACTCGGCAATGCTTTCGGGCGCAAAGCAGGCCAGGGCGGCATGTTGCGAGATGGTGGACGCGCAGATGAACAGGTTCTGGGCCAGGCGCTCCACCACCGGCACCATGGCGTCGGGCACCACCATCCAGCCCAGGCGCCAGCCGGTCATGTTGAAGTACTTGCTGAAGCTGTTGATGCTGATGATGTCGTCGTCAATGGCCAGGGCGGTCTGGCCGAAGGCGTCGTCATACGACAGGCCCAGGTAGATCTCGTCGACGATGGTGCTGCCGCCCTTGGACTTGACCACCTCGTGGATGCGGCGCAGCTCGGTCGGGTCAATGGACGTGCCTGTGGGGTTGGAGGGCGATGCCAGCAGCACCCCGCGCGTCTTGTCGCCCCAGTTGGCCTGCACCTGGGCGGCGCTGAGCTGGAAACGCTCTGCCGCGCCCGACGGAATCAGTTTGGCCGAGCCTTCGGCGGCGCTGACGAAGTGGCGGTTGCAGGGGTAGCTGGGGTCCGGCATCAGGATTTCATCGCCGGCCTCGATCAGTGCCAGGCAGGCCAGTTGCAGCGCAGCGCTGGCGCCGGCGGTGACCACAATGCGGCGTGCGGGTACGTCCACGCCGAAGCGGCTGGCATACCAGCCGCTGATGGCTTCGCGCAGCGGCTCCAGGCCCAGCGCGTTGGTGTACTGCGTGGCGCCGCTGCCGATGGCGCGGGCCGCGGCCTCCTGCACCAGGGCGGGTGCGGTGAAATCGGGTTCGCCAATGTTCAGAAAGATCACCGGCTGGTCGGTGTGGGCCACTTCACGGGCCAGCGCCTGGGCGGCCTTGGCCACCTCCATCACGTAAAACGGTTCAATGCGTTGCGCGCGGGTGGAAAACTGCATGGGCTCTTCAAGGGGGCGGCGGTGCCGCAGAACAAAAAAGAAAAAAGGCAGCGTTCCGGAGGGAAGGCTGCCTGGCAGGAGATCAGGCCTGGCTGTCCTGGGCGGGCTGGTCGGCTGCGGGTTCGGCCTTGGGGGCCTGCTCCGGCTTGCCGGCGCCGTTCTGGCCCTTGTCGGCGGCCACTTCGGTGGGGCGCAGCGTGGGGGCCAGGGCGTGGAGAACGCCGTTCACGTACTTGTGGCCGTCGGTGCCGCCAAATTCCTTGGCCAGTTCGATGCTCTCGTTGAGCACCACACGCCAGGGCACATCGGGGCAGTGCAGGAACTCATAGACGCCAATCCACATGCAGGCATGCTCGATGGGCGAGAGCTCTTCCATGCGGCGGTCCAGCTTGGGAGCGATCAGCGCATCCAGGTCCGCAGCGGTTTCGATGCAGCCGTGCAGCAGTGCGTCGTAGTGGGCCGTGTCGCACTTGTGAAAGCCCGCCAGGTCGCGCGTGAACATGTCGATGGAAGTGGCATCGTTGCCACCCACGATGTGCTGGTACAGCGCCTGCAGCGCGAACTCGCGCGAGCGGCTGCGGGTGGACTTGGAGGCCGCCTTGCGCACGCCGGTGCTGGTCACGCCCTTGCGGGGCTGGCGGGGGGGACGGCTTTTGGCCGATGTGGATTGGGTGTCGTCGCTCATGGCTTATTTCAGGGTGCGGAGCAGACAGGCCATTTCGATGGCCACGCGGGCGGCATCGGCGCCTTTTTCGGTCTGGCGGGCGATGGCCTGCTCCAGGTTCTCGGTGGTGATGATCGCGTTGGCGATCGGAAGACGGTAGTCCAGGCTCAGGCGGGTCACGCCGGCGCCGGATTCATTGGCCACCAGTTCAAAGTGGTAGGTCTCGCCGCGGATGATGCAGCCCAGGGCCACCAGGGCGTCATAGCCGCCGCGCTCGGCCAGGGCCTGCAGCGCCACGGGCACTTCCAGTGCGCCGGGCACCAGCACATGGTCAATGGCGTCGGCGGCCACACCGGCTTCCAGCAAGGTCTGGGTGCAGGCCTGGGCCAGGGTGTTGGTGATGCTTTCGTTCCAGCGGGCCTGGACGATGCCAATGCGCAGACCTTGGCCGTTCAGTGCGGAGGCGTTGCCTTTTTCAGCGTGCAGCATGTCGCTTTATTCCTTGGTGATGTAACCGGTGATTTCCAGGCCGTAGCCGGCCATGCTGGGCATGCGGCGGGGCTGGCCCAGCAGCTTCATTTTGTGCACGCCGCATTCGCGCAGGATCTGTGCGCCCACGCCGTAGGTGCGCAGGTCCATGCGGCCGCGCTCGGGTGCCTGGGCCGAGCGGGCCTTGCCGTCGAACTGCTCCAGCAGCTGGGCGGCACTTTCGCCGCAGTTCAGCAGCACGGCCACGCCCTGGCCTTGGCGGTCCAGGTACTGCAGGCTGGTGTCCAGACCCCAGGAGTGCATGGAGCGGTTGATCTCCAGCGCATCCAGCACGGACAGCGGCTCGTGCACACGCACGGGGACTTCATCGGTTTCGCTCCAGCTGCCCTTGACCAGGGCCAGGTGCACGGCATGGCTGGGTTTGTCGCGGAAGGCGTGGCAGGTGAATTCGCCGTAGGGCGTCTGGATGGCACGGCTGCCCACTTTTTCCAGCAGCGATTCGGTGCGGCTGCGGTACTGGATCAGGTCGGCAATGGTGCCGATCTTCAGGCCGTGTTCCGCGGCAAACAGCTGCAGATCGGGCAGGCGGGCCATGGTGCCGTCGTCCTTCATGATCTCGCAGATCACGGCCGAGGGGGTGCAGCCGGCCATGCCGGCCAGGTCGCAACCGGCTTCCGTGTGGCCGGCGCGGATCAGCACGCCGCCGTCCACGGCCTGCAGCGGGAAGATGTGGCCCGGTTGCACCAGGTCGGTGGGCACGGCGTTCTTGGCCACGGCTGCCTGCACGGTGCGGGCGCGGTCGGCGGCGGAAATGCCGGTGGTCACGCCTTCGGCAGCTTCAATGGAGACGGTGAAGGCGGTGCTGTAGACCGTGCCATTGCGTGCAGCCATGGGCGGCAGCTTCAGGTATTCGCAGCGTTCGCGGGTGAGCGTCAGGCAGATCAGGCCCCGGCCGAACCGGGCCATGAAGTTGATGGCTTCGGGGGTGACGTGGTCGGAGGCCAGCACCAGGTCGCCTTCGTTTTCGCGGTCTTCCTCATCCACCAGGATGACCATGCGGCCTGCGCGCATGTCGGCAACGATCTCTTCCACCGGCGAGATGGCGACGGGGTTCAGGGGGGTATTCATGAGAGCTGTTTCCTTGGGGCCTGGTGCTGTGGCAACAGAAGGCGTATGGCGTCCAGGGCACTGACACATGGTGCCTAAGGACACCCCCAAAGAACGCTATGCGCACGGCCACTACCGTACGAGAGAGGGCGCCGGATGGTGCCCGCCTCGGAATCCCGCCATTCTAGTGCAGCGCAGCAGCTGTGCGCCGCAGAAGGTTTAGCGGGAGGGGTCCTGCAGCACCACATCGCCATCCGGAATGGCCACGCAGGGCAGCACGCAGCCTTCGGCTTTTTCTTCGGCGCTCAGGCCGGGCCATTCCACGGCGTAATGCACGCTGCCGGACACCAGTTGGCCGATGCAGGTGCGGCAGGTGCCGTTGCGGCAGGAGCTGGGCCAATCCAGCCCACCTTGCTCCATGGAGTCGAGCAGGGACTGGTCGGCCCAGGCATCGCATTGCTGGTCGCTGGGGCTGAGGCGGGCGATGAAAAAGGGTGGAGCGAATTCGGAAGACATGGGCAGCAAAAAAAGGAGCGCTCCATGGCGCAAACCCTGCATTGTGGCCGAGCCTGGATTCGGCGGGCAGTGGGCGGGATTTGACCTGGTGTTAACCCGTGCATGCCTAAAAAATGGGCGCAGCAAACGGAAGTGTGAAAAATCAAGCACTTAGCGCCCAGGAATCCGAGGTTGCGAAAGTTGTCCACACAGTTTTCCAACGCGGTTGGTGACAACTTTGTCAGACAGTGCGCTGCCCAAAAAATAGGCATAAAAATAAAATCGTTCAAAATCAATGGCTTGGGATCTTGTTGTAACAGTGTCCCATGCTTATCCACAGGCCTTTGCCGCAGAGATGGGGATAAATCGGCGCGGGCGTCTGCAGTGGCTGCGCGTGGGGGCGCACAGTCGCTTGGGCTACTGCAGCGCTGCCCGCCGCCGCGTAGAGTGCGCGGCGTAGACACCCGCAGCGGGTGGCAAAAAGCACGCAGATCCAACAGGAGACAAACACCATGCAAGCAGATGAACTGGACTTTCAGGGCCGTGTGGCCATCGTGACCGGCGCCGGGGGCGGCCTGGGCCGCCAGCATGCGCTGGCATTGGCACGACGCGGTGCCAAGGTGCTGGTCAACGATCTGGGCGGTGCGCTGGACGGCAGCGGTGGTTCGGTCGGCGCGGCCCAGGCCGTGGTCAATGAAATCGTTGCCGCCGGAGGCGAAGCACTGGCCAATGGCGCTTCGGTGACCGATTTCGATGCCGTGCAGGCCATGGTGCAGCAGGCCGTGGACGCCTGGGGGCGGGTGGACATCCTGGTCAACAACGCCGGCATCCTGCGCGACAAGAGCTTTGCCAAGATGGACATGAGCGATTTCCGCCTGGTGATCGAAGTCCATCTGATGGGGGCCGCCAACTGCTGCAAGGCCGTGTGGGCCCAGATGCAGGCACAGAACTACGGCCGCATCGTGATGACGACCTCGTCCTCGGGGCTGTATGGCAACTTTGGCCAGAGCAACTATGGTGCGGCCAAACTGGCCCAGGTGGGGCTGATGCAGACCCTGGCCATCGAAGGTGCCAAGTACGGCATCCACGTCAATGCGCTGGCACCCACGGCAGCCACGCGCATGACCCAAGGCCTGCTGGGGGAAGAGGCGCTGCAGGCGCTGACGCCCGAATCGGTGGTGCCGGCCATGCTGGTGCTGGCGCACGCGTCGGCGCCCACGCGCACCATTCTGTGCGCAGGTGCGGGGTCGTTCGAGGCGGCCCACATCACCTTGACCCAGGGCGTGCACCTGGGCCAGGGCGAGACCGTGCCCGAGCAACTGGCCGAGGCCTTGCCCCAGGTGCTGGACCGCACGCAGGAGCAGGTGCCGCAAAGCGGCCAGGCGCAAAGCCGCCTGGAGGTGGGCAAGGCCTTGCAGGCCAGGGCGCTGGCCTAAGCACAAGCCGGGTGGGGCTGTGGCGGCGGCCCGGGCCGGCACAGTCCGGGTGTGGTTAAAACCGGGGGGCATACGCCACTGGTTACATTTGCCTATCATCGGCGGCCCATGGCCCGGCATGCTAAGTTCGGGCCCCAGCAGTACTGTGCACCGACACCAGCCAGCATGAACCATACCGCAGCCTTCTCTTCGCTTCCTGATGCCCAACGCCTGGCGGGAATCCGCCGTGGCATTGAGAAAGAAGGCTTGCGTGCGCTGTCGAACGGGGGGCTGGCACTGACGCCGCACCCCGCCGCGCTGGGTTCGGCACTGACCCACCCCCACATCACCACGGACTTCAGCGAATCGCAGCTGGAGCTGATCACCGGCGCCCGTCTGGGCGTGGAAGAATGTGTGCAGGAGCTGCAGCGCGTGCACCAGTTTGTGCACCGCACGCTGGATGCCCAGTGTGACGGCGAGCTGATGTGGGCCTCCAGCATGCCCTGCGGGCTGCCCATCGATGAAACCATTCCGCTGGGGCGCTATGGCAGCTCGCATGTCGGGCGCTCCAAAAGCGTCTACCGCATGGGCCTGGGCCACCGCTATGGTCGCCGCATGCAGACCATCTCAGGCATCCACTACAACTGGTCGTTGCCGGGGGTGTCCAGTGAAGAATACTTTGCGCTGATCCGCAATTTCCGCCGCCACGCGTTTGTGCTGCTGTACCTCTACGGTGCATCGCCGGTGCTGTCCCCGTGCTTTGTCGAAGGTCGTTCGCACCAGCTGCAGCCCATGGGCACCGAGGGCAAGGCGTTCTACCTGCCCTATGCCACTTCGTTGCGCATGGGGCGCCTGGGCTACCAGAGCGATGCCCAGTCCAGCATCAGCGTCAGCTACAACGGCCTGGAAGGCTATGCCAATTCGCTGTACGACGCACTGACCCGGCCTTACCCCGCCTACCAGCTGGTGGGCGTGCGCAACCCGGGCGGCGACTACAACCAGCTGGGCACCAGCTTGCTGCAGATCGAGAACGAGTTCTACGGCACCATCCGTCCCAAGCGCACCGTGAAGAGCGGACAGCGTCCGCTGCATGCGCTGCGCGAGCGCGGTGTGGAGTATGTGGAAGTGCGCTTGATGGACATCGATCCCTACGAGGATGTGGGCATCCACGCCAGCACCATGCGGATGCTGGACGTGTTCCTGCTGCACTGCCTGCTCAGCGACAGCCCGCCGGATTCGCCCCAGGAGATTGCGGACCTCAAGCACAACCAGCACCTGACGGCCGAGCGCGGCCGCGAGCCCGGTCTGCGCCTGGTGTGTGCCGGCCGGGAGGTGGAGATGACCGCCTGGGCCGACGAGGTGCTGCAGGCCTGCCGGCCCATTGCCCAGGCGCTGGACCAGGTGCACGGCACGCAGGATTACACCGAGGCCCTGAAGCTGGCACTGGCCCGTGTGCAGGACAGCAGCCTCACGCCGTCGGCCCGCGTGCTGGCCGATATGGCCCAGCACTACGGCAACAACTTCAACGCCTTTGGCCTGGCCCGCTCCCAATGGGCGCGCGACCAGTTGCTGCACCGCCCCTGGAGTGCGGCGGATGAGGCGCAGTTTGCCGCCTGGGCGGCCGAATCGGTGCAGGCCCAGCAGGCCATCGAGGCCGCCAGCGTGGGCAGTTTCGAGGACTGGCGCCAGAACTACATGGCGCCCCAGCAACTGGGCTGAGTCCGGCGTGGCTGCCGCCTGTGCCCAGGACGGGCATGGGTTGCCTGAGCCGGGCGCATTAATCTGCGATGACAGCATCGCGGGCATGTGACATGCGTTTGTAACACGCTGTCACTACATTGCCGGACAGAAGCTGCCCCGGTGGGTGGCACAGGGTGACACCCGCCAGCCATGTCCACTGCCACATTGCGTTTGCATCCGCCCCGCCGCTCCGCGTGGGCGCACCTCCAGAACCTGTCGGTCGCCCGCAAGATCGGCATGGTGTTCCTGGGACTGCTGCTGTCCAGCGCTCTGGTCGCCGTGGCCCTGCTGTGGCAATTGCAGCGCGTGAACCAGGAAGTGGCCCAGGCTACGGCCCACAGCGAGCAGCGCATGCTCTGGGCCGTGCGCTGGCAGGCCCTGACCAACCAGGCACTGGAAGTGGCGCTGGCCGGGGTGCAGTCCGCCGAAGAAGCGCTGATCGCCAGTGCCAACGACAAGGCCCGCACCTTGTGGAAGGCCGCCGAGCAGGCGCGCGAAGCCATGGCCCAGCGGATCAGCGATGGCGACGACCGCGCCCTGATGGACGAAGCCCAGGCCGGCCAGGCCCAGTTGCTCAAGCACTATGAAGCGGCGTTCAAGGCGCGCGACCTGGGGCAGGCCTGGGAAGTGCAGAAGCTGGTGGACCAGGCCTTGCTGCCGGCCGCCAAGGCGCAGGTCGCGGTGTTCGAGCGCCTGATCGCCCTGCAGGAAACCCACCGAAGCGAGGTGCTGGAAGCTGGCGCCCGCCAGCGCCAGGCAGCGCTGTGGTGGGCCGTGGCCATCTACGGAAGCCTGCTGGTGCTGGGCGTGCTGGTCTCGGGGGCGCTGGTGCGCTCGCTGACCCGCCCGCTGCACGAGGCGGTGGCGGTGGCCCGCACCATCGCACAGGGGGACTTGCGTGTGCGCGTGGACAGCCAGCGCACCGACGAAGTGGGGGTGCTGCTGCAGGACCTGGGCCGCATGGCACGCCAGTTGCAGACGGTGGTGGCACAGGTGCACGATGGTGTGGAGGCGGTGACCGAGGCTTCGGGCCAGATTGCCGCCGGCAATGGGGAGCTGGCCGAGCGCACGGCCCAGACGGCCGACCACCTGCACCGCAGTGTGGAGCGCATCGAGGAAGTCACGCTGACCCTGATGCAGACTGCGGAAACCGCCTTGCAGGCCGATCGCCTGGCAGCCGCTGCTGCCGCTTCGGCCCGCCAGGGGGGAGATGCGGTGCGCGATGTGGTGGACAGCATGCAGGGCATTGCCGAGCGCAGCCGCGAGATTGCGGCCATCACCGGTGTGATCGATGGCATTGCTTTCCAGACCAATATCCTGGCGCTCAATGCCGCGGTGGAAGCGGCACGCGCCGGCAGCCAGGGCCGGGGGTTTGCGGTGGTAGCCACCGAGGTACGCGCGCTGGCCCAGCGCAGCGCCGAAGCGGCCAAGCAGATCAAGGCGCTGATCGGCGATTCGCTGCGCCAGGTGGATGGCGGCGTGCTGCTGGCACGCCAGGCCGGCGGCCGCATGCAGGGCATTGTGGGCGATGTGGCCCAGGTCGGGCAGCTGATTGCCGAGATGGCTCAGGCCTCCACCGCCCAGCGCGACGGCATTGCCCATATCCACAGCGCGGTGCTGGAGCTCGATGGCATGACGCGCCAGAACGCGGCCATGGTGCAGGCTTGCAGCCAGGCCACCGATACCATGCAGCAGGAAGTGGGACAGCTGGTGCGCGAAGTGGGGGTGTTCCGCCTGGAGCCGCGGGCCTTGCCCCGGGCTACCGTGGCTGCTGCGCAGCAGCCGGTGCTGCTGGCGTCCTGAGCACGCAGTAGGCGGGAGCACCGCCCAGGTGCGGTGTCTGGGGCGGTATCCGGGGGGAAGCCAGGGGCAGGCGCTACAGAGGCGGCGCCGGACGCACTCCGGCAGGGCCTATGGCCCGAAGGCCGACTCCGTCAGCCGCGCCGCTGGCGCAGGCGGTGCAGACCTTCCTTGCCGATGAAGGCCAGGCCCAGTGCCAGGGCGAACCAGCCCACCACCCGGGCCTGGGCAAACATATCGCGCAGCGGCGTGGCGCCCATGAAATGGGGTGCGATCAACAGCACCAGTCCGATCAGGGCCAGGATCACCCCTTTGACCAGGGTGTCATTGGCAGTGGGTTTGCGGGAGGGAGAGAAGAAGGCCATGGCGCAGTAGATGACGGGAGAACAGGGTTGCGATTATCCTTGCGCCCCCGAAGACACCTGACATTCCCGTAGAAAGACACTCCATGGCCATCCAGTGGTTTCCCGGTCACATGAACCTGACGCGCAAGCTGATTGCCGAGCGCATCAAAGAAATCGATGTGGTGATCGAAGTGCTGGATGCGCGTTTGCCAGGCTCCAGCTTCAACCCGCTGCTGCAGGAGCTGACGGGCCACAAGCCCCGCGTCAAGCTGCTCAACAAGCAGGATGTGGCCGATCCGGTGCAGACCCAGGCCTGGCTGGAGTGGTACAACGCTCAGCCCGAGACCCGCGCCATCCCCATGGATGCGGAGGAAGCCGCGCCCGCCCGCCGCCTGGCGCAGGCCTGCCGTGAACTGGCGCCCAACCGGGGTGGTCTGGCCAAGCCGCTGCGCGTGCTGATCTGCGGTGTGCCCAATGTGGGCAAGTCCACGCTGATCAATTCCATGAGCAACAAGCGCCAGGCCAAGGCCGCCGACGAAGCCGGTGTGACCAAGGACGAGCAGCGCATTGTGCTGGACGATGACTTCTATCTGTGGGATACGCCCGGCATGCTGTGGCCGCGCATCATCGTTGAGCAAAGCGGCTTCAATCTGGCGGCTGCCGGTTCGGTGGGGCGCAATGCCTACGACGAAGAGCTGGTGGCGCTGGAGCTGCTGCTGTACCTGCAAAAGCACTATGCGCAGAACCTGGAAGACCGCTACAAGCTGGGCTGGGGGGTGCAGAAGATTGCGGCCGCCCATGACGATGAGCTGCTGGAAGCCATAGCCCGCAAGCGCGGCGCCGTGATGAGCGGTGGGCGCGTGAACACGCAGAAAGCGGCCGAGCTGGTGATCACCGACTTCCGCACCCACATCCTGGGCCGCATCACGCTGGAAACCCCGACCGAGTTCGCGCAATGGGTGGCAGCGGGCGAGGCCGCCGAGCAGCAGCGCCAGGCCCTGGCCGAAGCCAAGAAAAAGCAGCGCAAGGCGGCACGGCGCTGACACGGCGCCGGGGGCATTGCCGGCATGGACAATGCCCCCGAAGCTTGTCACCATGAGTGAGTGCTGACGCTATCATGCGCCAACCATCACCTTCATGACGGGCTTTCATGCAAGCGCTGCAGCGTTCGCTTTCTCCGCAGGATGAGACCTTCAGTCGCAGTCTGGTGCGATTGGGGGGCATCTTTGTGGCGCTGCAATCGGTGGTGCTGGCGGTGGCCTACTGGCTGGAAGGTGCGCCCGACTGGCCGTGGCGCCTGCTGGCCAATGCCATCGCCTGCTCCATCGGCATGGCCGCCTGGGCGTTGGAGCGCAAGGGGCGCTGGATTGGTGCCACCTATGTGCTGGTCTGGGGTCTGTGGGGGGTGATCGTGCTGGCGGCCCTGGCCACAGGGGGGGCACGCAGCCACAACCAGCTGGGTCTTCCCATCATCTTGCTGTTCTGTGGCTGGGTGCTGGGACAGCAGCCAGCGCTGTGGCTGCTGGCGGCTTCGCTGGGCGCGATCATGGCGTTCCAGCTGGCGCAGTTGTGGGGCGTGATGGGGGGACTGGTCATGACCTGGACCTCCGTGATCTACACCTGCGGCATGCTGGTGCTGACGGTGGTCGCCACCTTGCTGGCACGTCAGCATTTCATGAGCCGGGCGGCCATTGCGGAAGCGGCGCAGGAGCAGCTGCGTGCCAGCGAGCACGAGCTGCGCAAGCTGTCCCTGGCGGTGGAGCAATGCCCGGCCAGCATTGTGATCACGGATATGCAAACGCATGTGGTGTACGCCAACCAGGCGTTCCTGCAGCGTTCCGGCTATGCGTTGCCGGAGGTGCTGGGGCGCCCCACGCGTGAAGTGTCCATCACGGGCATGGATGACGCACAGCGCCAGGAGGTGCAGGAGCTGCTGGCCAAGGGGCAGACGTGGCAGGGGGATTTGCGCAACCGCCGCAAGGATGGCCGGCTGGTGGTGGAGGATGTACGTGTGGCGCCATTGCACGATGAGTTCGGTGTGCCGACCCATTATGTGGAACTCAAACAGGACATCACCGACCGCATCAAGGCCGAGGCCACCATCCACCAGCTGTCGCACTACGACCGCATCACCGGTCTGCCCAACCGCTTTGCCTTTCTCAAGCGGCTGATGGAGCTCAAGGAGCAGAGCAAGGGCCTTCGCTGCGAGATCAGCCCTTGCCCGCGCCACGGTCTGCTGGTGCTGGACGTGGACCGTTTCACCAACTTCAACGATGTGCATGGATCGGTGCAGGGGGACCAGTTGCTGCGCGCCGTGGCCGTCTGTCTCAGCGGGCTCGTGCCCTCGAGCGGGCTGCTGGTGCGCAATTCGGGCGATGAGTTCGCCATCGTGCTGGAGAATCTGGCCGTCGATGTCAACAATGCGGAACTGCTGACCAAGGCTTTCGCGCAGCGGCTGTTGGAGGCGCTGTCAGCCGACCCCCTTTGGCTGGATGGCGTGCACGATGGCGTGCGTGTGACCTGCTGCATCGGCATGTGCGTCTTTCCGGAGCTGGCCAACGATTCCGAGATTGAAGCCCTGCGCCGTGCCAATACCGCGCTGCATGAGGCCAAGAGCCGTGGGCCGGGGCATGCGGTGATCTTCCAGGAGGTGATGGCCGAGAACGCCAGCCGCCGTTACCGCATCGAAAAAGGCCTGCGCCGTGCCGTCGGCGAGGGCGAGCTGCGCCTGTTCCTGCAAGGCCAGTACAACGCGGAAGGGGTGGCGATGGGGGTCGAGGCGCTGGTGCGCTGGGAGAACCCGGAGCGGGGCCTGCTGAGCCCGGGGGCTTTCATCCCCGTGGCCGAAGAGTCCGACCTGATCGTGTTGCTGGGGGACTGGATGCTGGAGCAGACCTGCCGCCTGCTGGTGCGGCCGGAACTGGTCGAGCGGCGGCTGCAACTGTCGGTGAATGTCAGTGCCCGGCAGTTTCTGCAGACCGATTTCGTGGCCAAGCTGCAGGCGCTGCTGGCGTTCACGGAGGCCGATCCTTCCCGGCTGACGCTGGAGGTGACGGAAGGTCTGGTGCTGGGAGATTTTGATGAGGCTGCGCACCGGATGCTGCAGCTGCGCGAAATGGGCATCCAGTTTGCGCTGGATGATTTTGGCACCGGCTATTCGTCCATGGCCTATCTGAAGCGCCTGCCGATCCAGGAACTCAAGATCGACCAGAGCTTTGTGCGGGACATGAACAAGAGCCAGCAGACCGAAGCGCTGGTGGAGGCCATTTTGTGGGTGGCCCACCGCTTTGGCCTGCGGGTGGTGGCCGAAGGGGTGGAGACCCCGGCCCAGGCCGCGCTGCTGCATGCCTGGGAGCCGAAGATCCTGTGCCAGGGCTTTCTGTACGACCAGCCCATCCCCTGGCAGGCCTGGGTGGCGCGCTATGTGCAGCAGCTGCAGCCGCCGGTCACCGATACGGGCACGGAGGCCTGATCGCCAGGGGCCTGCGGAAACGCAGGGTCTGCCGCAGTCGCACAGGCGGAGGGTTGCAGGCAATTGGGAGTGGCACCGCCGCCCTGCAGCGGCGGCGCTGGCGTTGGCCTACTGGGCCTGGATACCGGCTTCGCTGATCACCTTGGCATTGGCCACATAGTCCTGGCGCACCAGGGTGGCAAAGGCCTGCTGGCTCATAGGGTAGGCCATGTTGTCCAGCTTGCGCAGGCGTTCCTGCATCTCGGCAGATTGCAGCAGGCGGTTCACTTCAGCGTGGAAGCGCTGCTGAATGTCTGCCGGGGTGCTGGCCGGGGCATAGAAGCCAAAAGTGGAGGTCAGGTTGGCGGCGGTGAAGCCCAGCTCGCCCAAGGTGGGTATCTGTGCCAGCGCCGGCATGCGGCGCGGACCCGTCACGGCCAGCACGCGCAGCTTGCCTTCGGCAATCAGGGCATTGATGGGGGCATAGGGATTGGCCAGCAGCAGGTCGAACTGGGCGCCGGCGGCATCGGTGATCAGTTGGGAGCCGCCCTTGTAGGGCACATGCACCAGGTTGGCGCCGGATTTGCGGCGCAGCTGCTCCACCATGATATGGGCCAGCGTGCCGTAGCCGGATGTGGCCACACTCACGCCCTTGGGGTGGTGTTTGGCGGCGTCCAGCACGGCCGCAAAGTCATTGCCCTTGAAGGCCGTGGTGGCCAGCACATAGACCGGGGCGTACATGACCGAGGCCACGGGCGCGATGTCGCGCAGCGGGTCATAGCCCACTTTCATGATGTGCGGGTTCAGCGTCAGCGGGCTGATGGCGCCGAAGGCAAAGGTATAGCCATCGCCGGCGCTGCGGGCCATTTCGGCGATGCCGATGGTGCCGCCCGCGCCGCCGCGGTTTTCAACAACGAAGGACTGGCCCAGCGTGGCCGCCATGCGCTCGCCGAACTGGCGGGCGATCACGTCGTTCACACCGCCGGCCGGGTAGGGCACGATCACGCGCACCGGGTGGCGGGGCCAGCCGGACTGCGCAGCCCAGGCCGGCAGCCCGCTGCCGACGGCCATGCCGCCCAGGGCGGCTGCCAGCAGCTTGCGCCGCGAGGGGCCGGCCCGTTCAGTCGCGGGGCTGGGTGAACCAGCGGCGAGCGAGTCGGTCCCAGAAACGGGCGCCGAGTTCGATGTTGTCGTCGTTGAAGTCATAGCCTGGATTGTGCAGCCCCACGCCGGGCTGGCCACCCTTGCCGTTGCCGATCCAACCATAGGCACCAGGGATTTCTTCCAGCATGAAGCCGAAATCCTCGGCCGTCATGGCGGGAGCGATGTCGGGGAAGGCGTTGGCGTTGCCCACCATCTCCTGCATCACCTCGCCCATGAAGCGGGCTTCGCGCTCGCTGTTGGTGGTGTTGGGGTAGCCGGGCTTGTGGATATAAGTGGCTTCACACAGATGGGCTTCGGCCACATGCTGGGAGATGCGCTTGAGGCCCTCGGTCATGTAGTCCTGCGTCTCTTTGCTCAGCGTACGCACCGTGCCGTAGATGCAGCATTCATCCGGGATGATGTTCTCGACCGTACCGCCGTCGATCTTGCCGATGGTCAGCACTGCGCTGTCGATGGGGTCCACGCCGCGCGACACCAGGGTCTGCAGCTGGCCGACGATGGTGCAGGCGACAGGGATCGGGTCCAGCGTCTTGTGCGGCATGGCGGCGTGGCCGCCCTTGCCCTTGACGCGGATCTCGAAACGCATGGTGGACGCCATGATGGGGCCCACGCGCACGGCCATCTGACCCTGGGGGAGTGATGGCCAGTTGTGCAGTGCAAACACGGCATCGCAGGGGAAGAGGGTGAACAGGCCATCGTCCATCATGGCCTTGGCGCCCGCGCCACCTTCTTCGCCGGGCTGGAAGATCAGGTGCACGGTACCGTCAAAGTCGGGGTTCTGTGCCAGCAGCGTGGCGGCGCCCAGCAGCATGGTGGTGTGGCCGTCGTGGCCGCAGGCGTGCATCTTGCCGGGGATACAGCTGGCATAGGGTGCGCCGGTGGCTTCGGCCACGGGCAGGGCATCCATGTCGGCACGGATGCCCACCTGGCGGCCGGGGTTCTCTTTGCTGCGGCCCTTGCCGTAGATGCTGGTCACCACGCCGGTCTGGCCCAGGCCGCGGTGCACGGTCAGACCCAGGGCGCCCAGGTAGGCAGCCACTTTGTCAGCCGTGCGGTGTTCTTCGTATTTCAGTTCCGGGTTGGCGTGCAGGTCACGTCGGAAGCTGACCAGTTGGCCCAGGTAGGGGGTGATGTCGGATGCGGTTGTCATCTTGCTATCGGTACCGGCGCGCGGCAGGCGCCCGGCACGGGGGGAAGAGGTGTAGTCCACATTATCGTCAAAAGGAATATATGGGCATAGGGGAAACCGCATTCCAGGGGTGCAGGTAGTGCTGCTGGGAATGCATATGAAAAATGAGTGTAAATAGCTATTTGATTGGGTATGTAGCTCCTGAATTGGTAGTGTTTTGGCGATGAAATGAATAAGTTCAGTCGCAAGTTGCATATCTGGAGCCGGGTGCTGGGGCGCAGTAGAGGGATGTTTTTAATTCTGAATTGGAATATTTTGTGGCGGGGTAAACGGTGGCGCCATGGCGCAGTCCTGCCGCAGTCACGCCACGGCGTGCATCCCTCATGGGGAGGTGCTGGCTTGGCTGCCGCGCACGCGCTGTTCCGGTAGTCCCGTGCCTGCCGTGGTGCGGTGGCGATCCGCGGTGGGCAGGCACTGGCTGACGTTGGCACCGCCAGCCTGCCATGGCGAGCGGAGCTGTGGAGGTAGACGGCATGCCCATGACCGGCCGACGGCATGCTTTAAACGACTGCCTGCGGGAGTTCAGTCCGGCGGGTACTGCATCGCTGCCTAGCGTGTGCGGGCATGGGGGCTGGAGCCAGGCTGTCCCAGTGCTGCCAGGGGTGGTGTAACGGCGCAACGCACGGGCGCGGGCAGAGCGGCGACAATCGGTGGCAATGAGCCGAACCATCCTCCCCCTGCAATTGCTGGTGGGGCCGTCGCACGACGACCCGCGCCCCCTGATCCTCTACCACGGCCGCCGCTGCCCGGACGGCTTTGGCGCCTCGCTGGCCGCCTGGCTGTACTACGGCGATAGCGCCGAGTACCGGGGCCTGGACCATGGCGAGATCCAGACCGCCGATGACCTGGGCGATCTGGATGGCCGCGCGGTCTACGTGCTGGACTTTGCCTTCGAGCCGGAGCTGCTGGCTGCCATCGAAGCGCGTGTGTCCAAGCTGGTGGTGCTGGACCACCACAAGAGCGCGGCCGAGAAGCTGACGGGCTACCAGTGCCGCTGCGGTGTGGTGCACTTCGACATGAACAAGTCCGGTGCGCGCCTGGCCTGGGAGTTCTTTCACCCCGACAAGCAGGTGCCCGGCCTGATCCGCTATGTGGAAGACCGCGATATCTGGAAGTGGGAGTTTCCGGAAAGCCCGGCCTTTCTGGCTGCGCTGGAAATGGAGCCGCGCTCCATTGCACGCTGGGCCGAGATTGCGGCCTTCACCCCCGAAGAGGAAGTCGTCTTCATGGCCCGCGGCGGCGCCATGGACGAGAAATACCAGAAGCTCTGTGCCGATATTGCCGACAGTGCCCAGCCCCTGGTCTTCAACGGCCAGCAGGGCCTGATGGTCAACTGCAACGGCATGTTCCACAGCCAAGTGGGAGATCTGCTGTCCCGCCAAAGCGGCAGCTTTGCCTTCATGTGGCATGCCAGCACCAAGGGCGTGAAAGTGGGCCTGCGTTCGCGCTCCGAGTTCAACTGCATTCCCCTGGCCGAAGCCATGGGTGGCGGTGGCCATGCACAGGCTTGCGGCTTCAAGATGGGCAACGAGCGTCTGGTGGAACTGCTGTCCGGGACCTTCCAAAGCGATGCCGAAGCCGACTACCCCTTTGTCAAGGCACCGCTGATGGAGTTTGACGAGGACGGCAAGTGGATCCGTCCGCCCAAGGCGGATTGAGCGCACTGTCTGCCGCACCGTACCTTGCCCGCCAAGGTGCACCGCTCCAACGCCGCTTTTGCGGCGTTTTTTAATGGGGCTGCCGCATCCCGTGCCCGTGTGCGGGTTGCCAGTGGGCGGTGCTGCCGTTCGCCATCTGTGGATGGGGCCTTGCCCGGGAGAGGTCCGTGGCGTGCACGCAGACCCTTTCGCACTGCATCCAGGTGGGCACCGGGTAAACCACAGGCGGTTTTTCCAACAAATGAATATAGATTCACTCCATTCGTGAATCCATGTTCATTTCTTGATGGTCTACCGCCAAACCCCTGCCGTCGAAGCCCGCTTGCACGACAACCGCAGCCGCATCCTGGCGGCCGCCCGCGCCCTGGTCAGTGAAGGCGGCTGGGCCGAGGCACAGGTGGCCAGCGTGGCCGCCACGGCGGGTCTGGCCACCGGTACGGTGTACCGCTATTTCGCCTCCAAGGCCGAGCTGTTTGCCGAGGTGCTGTCTGCGGTCTCGCAGCGCGAGGTGGATGTGCTCGAAGGCATTGCGGCCACCGGCGACGATGCCCACAGCAGGCTGCATGCCGCCGTGGCGGTGTTTGTGCGCCGTGCCATGCGCAACCCGCGCCTGGCCTATGCACTGATTGCCGAGCCCTGCGACAAGGCTATCGACGAAGTGCGGCTGCAGTACCGCGCCGCCATCAGCGCCGTCATCAGCGGGCTGATCGCCCAGGGCCAGGCCAGTGGCCAGATGCGTGCCGACATGCTGGCGGACACGGCGGCCTGCTTCATTGTGGGCGGTTTCATGGAAGGGCTGATCGGTCCGCTCTCGCCATTGAAGCAGCCCCTGCATTCCCATCCCGACCCCCTGGCCTGCCTGCGCGATGTGGAGGCGCTGGCCGAACAGATGGCCCACCTGGCCTGTGCCAGTGTGGGCAGTCCCACGGTCCCCCGCGCCTAGCCGTCGGCCGTCTGGATGCGGTGGCCGGGATGTTGTGTTGTCTCCCTTCTCAAACCCAGGAGTGCCCATGCTGACCCGAACCCATCTGTCTCTCTCCAGCGGCTTTGCCCCCACGCACGAGGTGCGCAACCAGGCCCAGCCGGCCAGCGGCTTCAACGCCTTCACCGGGGACGCCGTGCTCAGCGCCGCCATTGCGCGCGATGCCCCCTGGGCTGCTGCACGCTGCGCCGCGCTGGGTGCGGTCGCGGGGGATGAGGCCGTGCAGGAGCTGGCCCGCCTGGCCAACCGCCACCTGCCCGAGCTGCAGACCCACGACCGGTTTGGCAACCGGGTGGACTGGGTGGAATTCCATCCCGCCTGGCACCAGCTGATGGCACTGGCCTGGCAGCACGAGGTGCCCAACCTCAGCTGGCGCACCAATGAATCCAACGGCCACCTGGCGCGTGCTGTGCTGTCCTATCTGTGGAACCAAGTGGAGCAGGGCACTGCCTGCCCCACAGGCATGGCCTATGCCTGTCTGCCGGGTTTTGAGGCCGAGCCGGCCCTGGCCATCTGGGCCGCAAAGGCGCGTGGCACCACCTATGAATTCAGCCGCCGCGAAGTGGCCGACAAGCCCAGCGTGGTGATTGGCTATGCCATGACCGAAAAGCAGGGCGGATCGGACCTGCGGGAGACGCAGACCACGGCCACCTTTGCGGGCACGCACGACTACCATGGCGCCACCGCGCACTGGTACCAGCTGACGGGGCACAAATGGTTTTGCTCGGTGCCGCAGGCGGATGGCTTCTTCACCCTGGCCAAGGTGGATGGGGGCGTCACCTGCTTCTTTCTGCCGCGCACCCTACCGGACGGCAGCCATAACCGATTTGCCGTGCAGCGCCTCAAGGACAAGGCGGGCAACCGCTCCAATGCCTCCAGCGAGGTCGAATACCAGGGTACGCTGGCCATCCGCGTGGGAGAAGAGGGACATGGCATCCGCGAAATCCTCTCGCACGCCCACCTGACGCGGCTGGACTTTGCCGTGGGCTCGGCCGGCCTGATGCGCCAGAGCCTGACGCTGGCGCTGCGCCACACCGGCACGCGCAACGCCTTCGGCAGCCGCATTGCCGAGCGGCCGATGATGGTGCAGGTGCTGGCCGATATGGCGGTGGAGGTGGAGGCGGCCACGCTGATGGCCCTGCGCGTGGCACGCGCCACCGATGGGATGCAGACCAGCGAACACGAGCGCCTGCTGGCCCGGGTGGCAACGCCGGCCGCCAAATTCTTCAACTGCTCACGCGCGCCATCGATCGCCTATGAAGCGTTGCAATGCCACGGCGGCAATGGGTTCATCGAAGAAAACCCCATGGCCCGCCTGTACCGTGAGGCGCCGTTGAACAGCGTCTGGGAAGGCACGGCCAACATGATGTGCATGGACGTGCGCCGTGCGCTGCAGCGCGATGCCGGCTGTGTGGATGCGCTGTTCGCCGAGCTGGTCCCCCTGGCCGGCCAGCACGCACGGTTTGATGCGCTGGTGGCCCAGACCCACCGGCTGGTGCGCGACGGTCTGGAAGACGAGTACCTGGCCCGCCCCATGACCGAGGCCATTGCCCGTGTGCTGCAGGGCGCCGAATTGCTGCGCCACAGCCCGGCCGAGGTCGGTGACGCCTTTCTGGCGACGCGCAGCGGCGCCATCGGCAGTGGCTGGGGGGTGCACTACGGGACCTGGCAGAACGCGGGCAGCCAGCCGGCGGCCCGGCGCATTGTGCAGCGCGCAGCCGTGCAATAGGCCGCGCTACCGGCTGCACCAGAGCCAGAGACCGGCACGGCGAAGCAGCCCCCGGCAGCGTTGCCTCGGGGTCGGCAGTGTGCGCCACCCGGAGCGTGTTGCTTTCGGAAGAGACCGGTCTACAGCGCCATGCCGCAGCTGGGAGGCAGCGGGTTCGGTCCGCTCTGCCAGCCCGGCAAGGCCATCAGGCGCTGCCACTGCTGCACCTCGGGCACATGGCCCAGCTGGCGCCAGTCGGCGCAAAAGCGCATGCGCTCGCCGGTCGCGGGGTGGGGCAGCTCCAGTGCGTGACCGTGCAGCCACAGGCGCTGCAGACCGATGCGCTCGGCCCACCAGCGGTTCAGCGGGCCTTTGCCGTGCGTGGCATCGCCCAGGATGGGGTGGGCCGTGTGTTTCAGGTGGCGGCGGATCTGGTGGCGGCGGCCGGTGCGGGGGAAGGCTTCCACCAGCGAAAAACGGGTGCTGGGGTGGCGCGGGTCATAGGACTCAGGCCAGTCCAGCCGCGCCAGGCCGCGCAGCAGGGTCTGCGCCGGCTGGGCAGGAGCGTCGGGTGGGGCATCGTCGGGGTGCAGCGCATGGTCCACATTGATGTGGCCCGGGACCCAGCCGCGTGCCAGTGCCAGATAGTGCTTGTGGGCGCGGTGTTCGGCAAACGCCGCCGTCAGCTTCTGCGTGGCTTCCTTGTGCAGGCTAAACACCAGCACGCCGCAGGTGCCCTGGTCCAGCCGGTGCACGGGCCAGACATGGCGGCCAATCTGGTCGCGCAGGTGCTGCAGCACAAAGCGTGTCTCATGGCGCGCCAGCGCGGTGCGGTGCACCAGCCAGCCGGCGGGCTTGTAGACCACCACCATGTCGTCATCCTGATGGAGGATGTGCAGCAGTTCGGGACCGGCCGCTGCATGCGGTGGCTGGTCATTCAGCGGCAGGTCGGTGGGCAACAGGGGCAGGACATCGGGCACAGGCATGGGGGCAGAACGCGAACGGGCAGGCCCCAGGCCTGCACAGCCCCGCAGTGTAGGCGCTGGACTGCCACCGCAGGGCGGCAGGGGCTGCTGTGCCAGCGGCGGCTACCGGAGAGGGGCCGCAGGCCGCTCAGCTGCCCAGCTTGAGCGTGCCCTTCATGATGCTGTTGTGGCCGGGGAAGGAGCAGAAGTAGGTGTAGTCGGTGCCGGCTTTGAGCTTGGCCACCGGAATGTCCACCTGGGTGCTTTCACCGCCGCCGATCAGCTTGCTGTGGGCGATGACGCGCGCGTCCTGTGGCTTCACGTAGTCATTGGCCACGCCGGCGGCAATCCCGTCGGTGGCGACGGCTGCCACATCGCCCGGCACGGTCAGCACCAGGTTGTGGCCCATGGCAGTCTTGGGCAGCTTGCCCACGTGCTTGAGCGTGACCGAGAAGGTCTTGCAGGCGGCGGGCACGGACAGCGTCTTGACGTTGAACTGCATGGCGTCGTTGCTTTCCACGGTGGCGCTGCAGTCGGCCGCCAGCGCGGGCGCAGCGACAAAGGCCGTGGTGCAGGAGGCAATGGCGCACAGGGTGCGAAGAAGGGTCTTCATGGTGTATGCGGATAAGGGCCCTGGCGGCGGACCGCCGTGGCCGGAACAGAGGGCGGGTGGAGGGGCGCCACCCGGATCGGGTGCAGCCACCACACAGAATGGCTGCAGGGGCGGCTTACCTGGTGAGCGACTTGGCGCCGCGCACGGCCACCACTTCGATTTCCACCAGGTAGGCGGGGTTGGCCAGGGCCGCAATCTCGAATGCCGAGCGCGATGGCAGATGGGGTTGTTCGGCGGTGCCGAAGAACTGGGTGTAGCCCTTCATGAAGCCGGCAAAGTCCATCTTGTTGCCTTTGGCCGGATCCTTGACCAGGAAGACCTGCATCTTGATCACATCGGACATGGTCAGGCCCATGGACTTGAGCTGGGCGTCGATGCTCTTGAGCACGTTGACGGTCTGGCCTTCGGTGTCACCGCCGTAGGCTGCCGGGTCGTTGGCGGCCTTGCTCTTGTCCTGCATGGCAGGTACCTTGCCCGACAGATAGATCGTGCTGGCGCCGGGCGGCACTTCCACCGCGTTGGAGATGGGGAAGCTGGAGTTGGGTATCTTGTAGCGGATCAGCTCGGGGCTCTGGCTGGCGTTGGTGGCACAGCCGGCCAGCAGGGCTGCGGCGCTCAGGGTGGAAATGAACAGGGTGGTGCGCAAAGACATGCAAATACCTCAATCGATAGGGTCGGTGCCGAAGAGCGGCTCGGGAGTGAGAAAAGAAGCAGGGCTGCAGCGCAGTGCGGCCCTGCCGGGGGAGCGGTTTACTTGCGGAAAAGCTTCACGTCATCGGCTTTGACCGCGTCGGTGAACTGGTTGCCGAAATGCGTGCGCACGTAGTTCACCACCTCGGCCACCTGTTCGTCGTTCAGGCGGGCGGCAAAGCTGGGCATGCCGTGCAGGCCGTTCATCACCACGCCGACGGGGTAGGCGCCGGCCGCCAGCTTGGTGTTGCCGGCGAGGGCCGGGTAAAAGCCTGCGCCCTTGCTGCCCTGGCCTTGGGGCATGTGGCAGCCCTGGCAGATGGCCTGGTAGATCTTGTCGCCACCGCGCTGGGTGTTGATCTGGCGGCTGTCGGAGAACCCTGCCTGCAGCGCCGCCACCTCGGCGGCGGGGATGGCCATCACTTCGGTGGCCGTGCCGGTGGCAGGGGCCGCCAGTGCAGGCAGACTGCACAGGCCGGCCAGCAGCAGGGCGGCGGCGCTGAGACCACGGGAAGAATGCGTGTTGCTCATGGTGTTCAATTCCTTGTCGTGGGGGCGGCTCACAGGGCGGCAGCCTTGGCGTGCAGGCGCTGCACGGCGTTCAGCGACGACAGCACGGCACCTTCCTGCCAAGCAGGGATGAAGGAGATGTGTTCGCCTGCCAGCACCAGGCGGTTGTCGATCTGCGCCATGTTGTCGTAGTGCTGTTCGCGCAAGGTGTCGTTCCAGGCGCCAAAGCAGCCCTGTATCCAGCCCATGCGGTGCCAGGCCACGGAGACGCCGTTGCGGAATTCCTGCTTGTACTGGGGGTGGATCTGGCTGCCGTATTCCACGGCCAGGCGGATGCGTTCCTTGGGTGTCAGCGACGAGAAGCGGTAGGCATTGGTGTTCTCGAAAGCGTAGGCGCCCAGCAGCACGGCGGGGCCGGCGCTCATGTAGTCGTTGGAGGGGTAGGAGATCTGCTGGATGGGCAGGTCGGTGTTGGTGATGCCGCCGTAGATGCGTTCATCCTCCTCCCAGAAGCGGCGCTTGAATTCCAGGCCGATCTTCATGGAGCTGCCGTAGGGCAGGGCCTCGATGCCGGCGCGCATCGTGTCGCCGACCTGGATGTCCATCTGGGCGAGGATGGAGGCCGGAATCGTGCACACGCACCAGTCGGCCTGGACCTGCTGCGGCGCACCGTTGCGGGTGTAGCTGACGGTGACGGCCTTGTCGTTCTGCGCAATCTGGGTGACGCGGGCGTTGTACTGGATGGCCTGGCCCAGGTCCTTGGCCAGGGCTTTGGGCAGCATGTCCATGCCGCCATGGGGCTGGAAGATGGTGCTGTGGAATTCGGTCAGGTTGCCGGCGCCGATCTGCGACCACAGGTTCGACTGCAGGACGTCGTGCAGGGCGATGGGCTGGGAGGCCTTGGCGCGGTCCATCAGGCCGCCGCCCGGGTCGATGTCATAGCCGCGGTATTCGCTGGTGTGCAGGCTGGCGGCGTAGCGGTATTCCTTGTCCAGCGCGCCGTAGCTCTTCAGCGCGGCCAGCAGCTTTTCGGCATCTTCCTTGCGGATCACGGCATCCAGGGCGCCCTGGTTGGTGGCCTTGGCCAGCAGCTCCGACACATGGCCGCGGAAGTCGGTTGAGACATGGCGGAAGCGCTGGGGCTTGCCGCCAAACGCCTTGCTGCTGTGCACATAGGCGTTGTGGTTGACCTGGTTGAACACGTCCAGCTGGATGCCGTAGCGGCGGTACAGGTCCATCATGGCGTGGTGGTTGTGGGGAACACGCCAGGGGCCGGGGTTCAGGTAGTTGCCCTTGGCAAACCCCACGGTCTGCGTGGTGCCGTCCAGCTCTGTGAAGCTGTCGCCACCGCGCAGCGTCCAGGCGCGGCCGCCCGCGCGGTTCTGGTATTCCAGCACGGTGACCGTGTAGCCGGCGTTGCGCAGTTCCACGGCGGCCACCATGCCGGCCAGACCGGCGCCCAGCACCACCACGGAGGCCCCGGGCTTGGCCTTGCCCAGCTGGATGGGGCCGGTGTAGCTGGATTCGGCCGCATGGCCCAGGGAAGTCATGGCCTGATACATCACCGAGCCACCGGCCACCTGGCCAATCATCGAGAGCAGTTTCCGTCTGGTAAGTGGAGTTTTTTGTTCTGGCATAGGTCAGCTTGCTTTCTGTTGACGGCCGCGCGGGAAGTACGCAGACCGCCTTGGCTAGTGCAACTCGTATGCCAGCTTGGATAGATACAGAAAGCGCATGCAGCTATTAAATTTGCACCGCTATGGTTGTGGCGCGCACCAATGCCGTGATGCGAAAAGCTACTTTGGTGCAGCTTTGTGAACCAGTGTATGAACTTGTTAATTGATGTGTTTTTGGTCGAGCCGTGCCGCGTTGCGCTGCCTGCGCGGGGCGCAAAAAAGCCCGCTCGGAAGCGGGCTGGTGGTGGGATGCGGCTACGGCCCCAGGACCTGCAGCGAGCGCTGCAAGCAGCGGTGGTTCACGCGGAAGGGTGGCTGCTGGAGCGGGCAGCGTCTTCCAGCCGGTCCACTGTGCGCAAGGGCTCGAACACCCGCATCCAGGTGCCCACCACCCCCAGCGTGCACAGGCTGCCGGCAATGGCCGCCGGCACGGCACCAATGGCCGATGCCATGGCACCGGCGCGGAACTCGCCCAGCTCGTTGCTGGAGCTGATGAACAGCATGTTCACCGCATTCACCCGGCCGCGCATGGCGTCGGGCGTGGAGAATTGCACCAGGGCCGAGCGGATGTAAACGCTGACCATGTCCGCAGCACCAGCCACCGCCAGGCAGGCCAGCGACAGCCAGAACCAGTGCGACAGCGAGAAGATCAGGTTGGCCATGCCAAACACGGCCACGGCCGCAAACATCACCTTGCCCACATGGCGCTGGATGGGGCGGGTGCTGAGCCACAGGCCCATGGCCACCTCGCCCACGGCCATCGATGAGCGCAGCATGCCCAGCCCTTCGGGACCGGTGTGCAGCATTTCCTTGGCATACACCGGCAGCAGCGCCACCACGCCGCCCAGCAGCACGGCAAACAGATCCAGCGAGATGGTGCCCAGCACGATGGGACGGCTGCGGATGAAGCGGATGCCTTCTGCGGCGCGCTGCCACATCGTGCCTTCCAGCGGCTGGCGTGGCGCCGCGTAGCGCACGGGCACCACCGCCAGCAGCAGCACGCCCAGCACCAGGGCGACGGCACACACAGCATAGGTCAACTCGCCGCCACCCAGGCCATACAGCAGGCCGCCCAGCATGGGGGCGGCAATGGCCGAGGTGCGCATCAGCATGCTGTTGGTCGCCAGGGCCTGGGCCAGGTGTTCGCGCGGCACGATCTGGGGCAGCAGGCTTTGCATGGCCGGGCTGGTGAAGGCGCGGCTGCAGCCAAACAGCACCAGCACGGCGTAGATGCCGCCCACCCCATGTTCGCCCAGCGTGGTCAGCCACAGCAGCAGACCGGCGCACAAGGCTGCCACGCTCCAGCTGACGGCCAGGATGCGCTTGCGGCTCATGCGGTCGCTCAGATCCCCGGCAGGCACCAGCAGCAGCAGCATGGGCAGGAACTGCGCCAGTCCCACCAGGGCCAGCGACAGCGGATCGCGGGTGATGTCATAGACCTGCCAGGCCACGACGATGGCCTGCATCTGCTGGGCGAAGAAGCCCAGCATGCGGGCAGCGAGAAAGGGAACAAAGCCCGGCTGGCGCAGCGCGCTGCCGTGCACCGGGGTGGGGGCGGTAGAAGACAAGGGGAGACCCGTCGAGGAAGGCACAAGCGCTGCATTCTGGCGCATCTGTCTGCACCATGCCGCCACCTGCGCGTCATGCCAGGTGCATGCCATGGCCGACAATGCGCGGCTTGCAAGGGGGATAGGCATGGTCAAGGGTGTGCTGGCATCGGTGCTGGCTTCAGTGATGTTCGGGCTGCTGTATGCCATGGCGCCCTGGCTGGCTCCGCTGGACGGCGAGCAGATCTTTGGCTGGCGCGTGGTGGTCACCTTGCCGTTCACCACGGCACTGCTGTGGCTGCTGCAGGAGCAGGGACAGTTGAAGGCGATGGTCGCCCGGGTGCGCGCCCAGCCGTCGCTGGTGCTGGGGCTGCTGGCCAGCGCTGCATTGCTGGGGGTGCAGCTGTGGCTTTTCATGTGGGCACCATTGCACGGCAAGGCCCTGCCGGTGTCGCTGGGCTATTTTCTGCTGCCGCTGATCCTGGTGCTGGCAGGGCGCTTGCTGTTTCAGGAACGCCTGACCCGTCCGCAGATGCTGGCTGCGGTGCTGGCCAGTCTGGGCGTGGCGTGGGAGCTGTGGCGCGCGGGCGGGCTGGCGCTGGAAACGGGGATCGTCTGCCTGGGCTACCCGGTCTATTTTGCGCTGCGCCGCAAGCTGGGCACAGACAACCTGGGCGGGCATTGGCTGGACATGGCGCTGCTGGTGCCGGCCGCGCTGTGGTTCATGGCCCGTGCGCCGTCGGGCCTGCTGGTGTGGCAGTCTGCATCGCATCTGCAGGCCATGCTGCCGCTGCTGGGGGTGGTCAGTGCGGCCGGTCTGGCGCTGTACATGCTGGCCAGTCGCTGGCTGCCCATGGGCTTGTTCGGTTTGCTGTCCTATGTGGAGCCGGCGCTGCTGGCCCTGGTGGCGCTGTTGCTGGGTGAGCAGCTGGCGCCCGGGCAGCAGCCGCTGTATATCGCCATCTTTGCGGCGGTGGCGGTGCTGGTGGTGGAAGCGGTGGTACAGCTGCGGCAGGAGCGCCTCCGGAAAGTGGTGTAGACACGGCCGTTCTTGCACGCTGGGTCGAAGGGGCGGCCTGCCGGGCCGGTGGCATCGCGTGCCGGATGTGATGAAAAAACGGGCAATGGCGCCAAAGCCATGCTGGGCGTGGCCTGGGCCGGTTTACAGGCAAGTTATCCACAAGGGCGCCCACACGCAGTGGGCATAAGTCCGGGCAGCGCCTTGGAGGGGCGAGCGCTGTGGGCAGGTGCGTTCTGCCTCGGTGATTTTTCTGGACCGGTGCGCTTGGTGCCTGGCGGCAGTCCCAGCAGCATTGGCATCCGCAGTCGCCGGCGGTGAAACGCCATGGATCGGTACCGGAAACCGTTCGGCGGGAATGTAGGAAAGTGAGGGCGATCTGGCGCTGGCAGTCTGACTTCCCGATCATGCTGACTATTCCTACATGTCCATGGGGTGGGCTATTGAACAATCAATTCCATAGCAAAGGCGTTTTCGACATACCGCGCTCAACCGATACAACGACAGAGGCAGACCATCATGACAATGCAATACATCGGCGCACTCCTGGGTCGTGAAGCCGTCATCGACTTCCCTGAAAGCACTGCCGAAGTCCGTTACACCGTGCGGGGGGATCTGCACTGGAGGGTGCGCGACAAGAACGGTAACATCACGCAAGGGCATGAACGCCTGAGCTATCTGCAACTGTCCGACACGCTGCACTTCCTGAACTGGATCGAAAAGACCGGTTTCACCGTGAGCCAGCTCATCGATACCGAAAACGGCACGGTCAAGGCATTCTGGTCCTATGCCGACGACCAGAGCGAGCGTGGCCACCGCGCTTCCATGTTTGTGGACGGCAAGTTCCGTTTCAACTGATAGCGGGTTGCCCCGCTGGTGGGCGGGGCCGGGAGCTGAATTCCCGCAGGCCAGGCGGATGCACGCTGCGTTCTTTGCCGCCGGGGGAGCAGACAGGAGAGAGGGAAATTGAAATCGGGGTTATGGCTGCCTACCGTGCAGCCGTTTTTTTGTCTGCGTGTGGTCGGTGTTTTGTTTGCGTGCTGTCTGTCTGCCGCCCCGCTGTCAACGTTCCGGCCGTGATGTCTCGTCACCGGGCCTGTGAACCTGGTGCACACCCATGCCGAACCTCGGCAAAAAGCTGTGCCCAAAGAAAAGCCATGCAGGGGCACTGCATGGCTTTTGAGAGGGCTGCGATGGCGACGCAGGCCGCTGGATGGCGGCGCGTGCGGATCCGTAGTCAGCGTGGTTTGACGATTTCCGACTCCACCACCATGTCCAGCACATAGACATAGCGCGAGGCATCGGCCGGAACCTGCTTGCGTTCGTAGCGTTGCACGCGCAGCACGTTACGCACACCGGGTTCATGGCGGTAGCCTTCGATCTCGGTATAGAACAGCTGCCAGGGGCCGACTTCGGTCTTCAGGCCGCGACTGTCGTACTGGACCGAGCGCACCTTGAGGCACTGCATGGGGGCCACGCCGCTGCAGGCTTCACGTTGCGGTGCCACTTCCAGGAACTCGCGCACGCCTTCGCTGCCGTACAGCGTGGCGGGCGTGGGCTTGCCCTGCAGCTCCCAGCGACCGCCGTCCTTGAAGGTCAGGGTCAGCGTGGGGGCGGCAGGACCTTCGGCCGTACGCAGCTGCCAGCTGTCGAGCTGGGCCAGGCGCTGTGCCACGCGTTGCTCCAGTTCCATCAGCGAACGGTTGTTGCAGGCGCGCATGGTGGACACCAGCTGTTCCACCAGGATGCGGTTGCCGTCCAGCGTGTAGCGGCCGGCCAGCTGGTTGCACAGGTTGTGCACGCTCAACATGCCTTCGCTGGTGAAGTCCAGCTGCACATCCTTGCCTTCCACGCCCGGGCCGCTGGGCCTCCAGCCTGCCTGCTCCGCGCCCTGGGCCGTGCTGGCGCGCTGCAGCAGCCAGTGGTGGCCGCTCAGAATGCGGGCGGCGGAGGGCGCTTGCGATGGAGCAGGACGGGTTTGTGTCACAGGAGAAGCGGAGGAAGATGAAGCCAAGGGCTGGGCGCAACCGGCCAGCAGACCCAGGCACAGGCTTGCGACCGCGACAGGTTGCCATGGGGCGCGCAGCGCATGGGAAGAGGGTGTCAAATGTTTCACAGTGATGGGACAGGGTGAATGGACGGAAGTTCAGTCTCGTAGGCGGTTTGGTGCCGCAGCGTCGCAGCAGCCGCCCTTGCTGTGTCAGACGATATCGTGATCTTCGCCCAGTCGTGTATCTGGTTTGTGCGTGTATTCCACGTAAATGGCAAACAAATGTATTGCGGCGGATGGCGCACATGGAGGGAACCTTGCGTGCCATCGGCCCTCCTGTCTGGGCGCCATCGTGGGCGAGATAAAATGGCCTGCCTGGAGCGTGTGATGGCCTCTCGTGGCCGGGTTGCAGCGTGGAGCCTTCTGGAAGTCCTGTGCAGCCAACTCACCGCAGGTTTGCATGCATACCGCATGCAGCGCGATATGGAGTGCATGGGGTGCGGATGAGAGCAACTGGGCAAATACAAGGGCCCGCAGCCAAGGCGGGATGGGTAATGGCCATGGCGACAGCCGCCATGCTGGCAGGGTGCGGGGGCAGCTCCACGCTGCAGACGCTGCCGCCGCAGGAGAGCTTCACGTCGGCTGCCACCTTCTCCCGCATGTTCGATGCGCGGGCCGAGCAGACCTGCGAAGCGGCGCGGCGCGCCTTGCTGAGCCAGGGCTACATCATCGACACCAGCCGCAAGGACCTGGTGGAAGGCAACAAGAACTTCCAGCCCGAGGCAGAACGCCATCTGCAGATGCACATCCGTGTGGTGTGCGCTGCCGAGTCGGCCGATGGCAAGCTGAGCGTGGGTTTTGTCACCGCCTTGCAAGACACCTACGCCCTGCGCAAGGCCAGCAATTCGGCCAGCGTGGGGGTCAGTGCACTGGGCTCGCTGTCGCTGCCGTTCTCGGCGGGGCACGACTCCATGATCAAGGTCGGCAGTGAAACTATCCAGTCGGAGCGTTTCTACGAGAGCTTTTTCGAGTTGATGCGGCGCTATCTGCTGGTGGACGTGGCAGATGGAACGCTCTCCTCTGTCGAATCGGCCAGTTCGAAAAAACCTTGACACCTGGCGCGCGCGCCGCCGCTGTGCACCATCCTGCTGCAGACAATGCGGCGGGATAAGTTGAAAAAATCTTTTCAGGTCGGCGCATCTTGCCTGTGCCGGCAACGCGGTGACTGCCGTTGCAGGCACAGGCTCCGCTGAGTGGCTTCGGTTGCTTTCGAAGGGAGACCCTCCTTCGTGCGCGCAGGCCGACGGCGATGGGCCACGGTACCCTCCTTGTCCGTGGTGCCGGTGGAAAAGCAGGGCGCTGTCAGGCAGCCAGGAACAAGGCCGGGTCCACCATGGTGCGGTTCAGCATCACGCCCCAGTGCAGGTGCGGGCCCGTCACGCGGCCGGTGGCGCCCACCTGGCAGAAGCGATCGCCGGTGCGCAGCACATCGCCGACCTTGCAGTCGGTGCGGCTCAGGTGGCAGTACATGCTCAGCAGGCCGGCACCGTGGTCCAGCCACACGGTACCTCCGTTGAAGAAGTAGTCGCCCACATCCACCACCGTGCCGAGCAACGGTGCCACGATGGGCGTGCCCGTGGCGGCCGCAATGTCCATGCCGCTGTGGGGATTGCGTGCCTGGCCGTTGAAGATGCGGCGCAGGCCAAAGCTGCTGCTGCGCCGGCCGGGCACGGGCTGCTGCATGCGCAGTGGCCCCAGATCGGGCGGCGGGGCGCTGAAACGCTCCATGATGGTCTGCTGGTGGGCGCGTTCGCGCTCGTGGCGGGCCAGATCGTCGGGCGCCAGGTCCACGGTCTTGGGGGAGACCTTCAACCGCTGCTCGGTGTATTTCTTGTCCTGCACCTGGTAGCGCAGTGTGCGCTCACGTGCGCCGTCCTGCACCTGCACCGTATGGGAGCCAGGTTTGGTGGACAGGGGGATGCCCACCACCGCCGTCCACTCGATCATGTCGCCCAGCACGAGCACCGGCACATCGCCGGAGCGTACCTGGGGGCGTTGGGGGGCCGGGCCCAGTGACAGGCGTGCCACGCCGCCGGGGACGCGGCTGTCCTGGGGCCACAGTCCATTGTCAGCGGCAGCCAGGGTGGGAAAAGGGAGTGCGGCCAGCGCACCCATGCCCGCCAGGGCTTGCATGGCACGGCGGCGGGAGGGAAGGTGGCTGAAATGGAGCGGTGCAGCAGACATGCGGTGGTGCAGGACGTAATGTGGGGAGGGATGTGGGCATTGTGAAGCGCGCCCGGCGTGGCTGCAGCAATTCCTGGCGCAGCCATGGGGTTGGGCAGGTGGTCGGGGCTGCGGATGGCATGCGCTGGCAATAGTGGATGGCGCAAGCTGCCGCCACCGTCTGTCAACGGGAATATGGTCTGGAACGTTGAGCTAACACAAGCAGGCCGGCATTTGAACGGCCTGCTGCTTTTTCTGCCGCTTTTGCGCACTCCCTATCCATGTCCTCCAGAAATGCCTGGCTTGACCAGGCCAAAGGGTTCGCCTGCCTGCTGATCGTTTGCCACCATCTGGCCTTCTATGGGCCGATGTCGGATGTGGTCAAGCCGGTGGCGACCCTGTTGATGGACTGGCTGTTCGACTATGCGCGCATGGCGGTGCAGGTGTTCCTGGTGCTGGGCGGCTACCTGGCCGCAGCCGGTCTGGCACCGCAGGGGTTGACGCGCCATGCCCAGCTGCTTCCGTTGCTGGGCAAGCGCTTTGTGCGCCTGGTGCTGCCTTTTGCCGCAGCGCTGGCTGTGACCATTCTGCTCACAGAGCTGGTGCGCAACATGGGGTTCGAACACGATTCCATGTCGGCCGCCCCCTCCTGGGCCCAGCTGCTGGCCCACCTGTTCCTGCTGCATGGCGTGGGGGGCTGGGAGTCCCTGTCTGCAGGCGTCTGGTATGTGGCCATCGACTTCCAGCTCTACGCCGCTGCCGCGCTGTGGATCTGGGCCTGCCACCGCCTGGCACAGGCGCCGTTGGCCGCCAAATCTGCCGCGAAGGGCGGTGCCGCAGCGGTGCCAGCTGCCAGCCGCTGGCCGCTGACCCTGGTGCAGGCCGGCATCGTGGTGCTGGTGGCGGCATCGCTGTGGGACTGGAATCTGGACAGCGGTCTGGACAACTGGGCCATCTATTTCTTTGGTGCCTACGGTCTGGGCATGATGGCCTGGTGGGCAGCACACAGCCCGCGCCCCATGGGCCGCTGGGTCTGGGCGGCGGCCATGCTGGTGCTGGGCGCTGTGGCGCTGTGGATCGAATGGCGCACCCGCATTGCCCTGGCGCTGACCACGGCCCTGGTGCTGGCGCTGGCCGGAGCGGTGTCCTGGTCTGATCGCCTGCTGCAATGGCGCTGGTCCCCGCTGCAGCAGCTGGGCCAGATGTCGTACTCCGTGTTCCTGATCCACTTCAGCATCTGCCTGCTGGTGAATGCCGTGTGGCACATGCTGTGGCCCGAAGGCGCGTTCATCAACAGTATCGGGCTGGTGCTGGCGGTGGGCCTGTCGGTGGCTGCCGGCCATCTGCTCTACCGCTATGTGGAAACCCAGAGTGCCAGCTGGCTGGAACTGCTGCGCTGGCAGGCCGGCACCATGGGGGTGGGTGCAGCCGTGGCGCTGAACCTGATCTGAAGCCGGTGCACACCCGGCGGTCGGTACGGACCTGCCAACTTTCCAATCGATACGCTGGGCAGAGCATGCCGACCACATGGCGTGGCGCCCGCAAGGCCGGTGCTGCCGGGCGGGTGTGCCGCACGCGGGCTTGTTGATCTGGCGCAGAGGCTTTGCATTCCCCCGTGGCACTGGTACTGCGGCGGGCAGCAGGCTTTTTATGATGGGGCAGTGCTTTTTGAAAGGATGGGTTGCCCCATGCAGATGTTCCAGATCGTGGTGATTGGCGCCGGCGAGACCGGTACCCCTTTGTTGCAGCAGTTGTTGAATGCACCGTTTGTGCAGGTGCGCGGTGTGGCCGACCTGGACCTGAACCAGCCCGGTATCGCCCTGGCGCGCCAGCACGGCGTGCATGTCACCACCAATTTCATGGAGCTGGTGGACCACACGGTGGACATCATCATCGATGTCTCCGGTGCGCCCAGCGTGCGTGAGATCCTGCGCAGCAACATGGTGGACACGGACAACACCCACACCCTGATCGTGCACGAATCGATTGCGATGCTGATGATGTCGCTGTCTGCCGGCCGCCTGGTGGCCAGCAAGCACGGGAATATGGAATACGCCTGAAATTGGCGTGCCGTGCCGGTTGTCGGTGCACCGGATGCATCCGCTACCATCCGCCACCATCGAAAAGGACTGCCTGGGCAGTCCTTTTTGCTTGGCGGTCTGCCGCCAGTTCGCGTGTGCGCCGCGCACTGCCTGGTTCACCCCAGAAAAAAGGCTGCCGGATGGCAGCCTTTCAGGCAGGCGCGGGGGCGCTTACTTGCCCCAGGAGTCCTTCAGGCCGGTGATCTTGTTGAACACCGGGTGGGCCGCGCTGTGGTCCTTGCGGTCGGCCACAAAGTAGCCAAAGCGCTCGAACTGGAATTTGTCGTCGGGCTGGGCCGCCTTGAGCGAAGGTTCCACATAGGCGGTCACGACCTTGAGGCTGTCGGGGTTCAGCAGGGCCAGATAGTCCTTGCCGCCGGCATCGGGCTGGGCATCGGTGAACAGGCGGTCGTACAGACGCACTTCCGCTTGCAGCCCGTCCTGCACGCCCACCCAGGTGATGGCCGCCTTGACCTTGACGCTGTCGGCGCCGGGGGTGCCGCTCTTGGTGTCGGGCACCACGGTGGCCAGCACCTTGGTCACGTTGCCGTCGGCGTCCTTCTCGGCACCGGTGCATTCGATCACGTAGCCGCCCTTCAGGCGCACCTTGTTGCCGGGGAACAGGCGCTTGTAGCCCTTGGGGGGAACTTCGGCAAAGTCTTCGCGCTCGATCCAGACCTCGCGGCCCAGGGTGAAGTGGCGGTCCGGTGCCGTGACCGGCTCGTCGCCGTGGTGGGGCAGGGCCGGCAGTTGGCACTGTTCCAGATGGTCGGCACTGCCAAACACCTCGGCCCAGTTGGTGAGCTCCAGCTTGACAGGGTCCAGCACCACCATGGCGCGGTGGGCCTGGTTCTCGAGGTCTTCGCGCAGGCAGCCGTCCAGTGTGGCGTAGTCGATCCAGCTGTAGTCCTTGGTCACGCCGATGCGTTCGCAGAAATTGCGGATGGACGCAGGGGTGTAGCCCCGGCGGCGCAAGCCGACGATGGTGGGCATGCGGGGGTCGTCCCAGCCGGTCAGCGTACCGCTGTCCACCAGGTGCTTGAGCTTGCGCTTGCTGGTGACCACATAGGTCAGGTTCAGGCGGGCGAACTCATACTGGCGCGGCTGGGGGGCATCGATCAGGCCGCCGGCGCGCAGGTGGTCCAGCAGCCAGTCGTAGAACGGGCGCTGGTCTTCGAACTCCAGGGTGCAGATGGAGTGGGTGATGTGCTCGTACGCATCCTCGATCGGGTGGGCGAACGTGTACATCGGGTAGATGCACCACTGGTTGCCGGTGTTGTGGTGCTCGGCATGGCGCACGCGGTAGATCGCTGGGTCACGCAGATTGATGTTGGGGGCGGCCATATCGATCTTGGCGCGCAGCACGGCTGCGCCATCGGCCAGCTTGCCGGCCTTCATGTCGGCAAAGCGGGCCAGGTTGTCGGCCACGCTGCGGTCGCGGAACGGGCTGTTCACGCCGGGGCGGGTGAAGTCGCCGCGGTTGGCCTTCATGTCCTCGGCCGATTGCTCGTCCACATAGGCCAGGCCCTGCTCGATCAGGTACACGGCGCAGCGGTACATGAAGTCGAAATAGTTGCTGGCGAAGTACAGATTGCTGTTGCCCTGGGGGTCCTTCCAGTCAAAGCCCAGCCACTGGACGGCATCCTTGATGCTGTCCACATATTCCTGGTCTTCTTTTTCCGGGTTGGTGTCGTCAAAGCGCAGGTGGCACACGCCGCCAAAGTCGCGTGCCAGACCAAAGTTCAGGCAGATGGACTTGGCGTGGCCCACGTGCAGATAGCCGTTGGGCTCGGGCGGGAAGCGGGTGCGGATCTTGGCCTCGTCCACCTGGCCTTGCTGGTGGTGCTGCGCATCGCCCGGCGTGCCACCCCAGTGGCGCTGGGCGTAGGTGCCTTTTTCCAGGTCGGCTTCGATGATTTGGCGCAGGAAGTTGGTGGGTTTGACCACTTCCGGCGCATTGCTGGTGGTATTGACGGGGGTGCTCATAGGGGCGTCATTGTAGGCGGCTGGCCGCCACTGCAGCGTTGCCTGCGCGCCATGCCCGGGTCTGCACAAGGGCGCGGGGTGGTGTGACTGGTGCCTCCAACGTCAAGAAACGTTAAGTCACAAAAGTAGCAGGAATGCTGACATCCAAAAACAGGCCTGCCACGTTAAATCTGCAAGCAGGGTGTGTGGCCTGTGCCGCAGCCACCCTTCCTCCCCCGCAGAACGAGGAGATACAACATATGTGGAAAAATCCCATCCCCGCCCTGATCGTCGCTGCCGCCGCATTGGCTGGCTCGGTGGGCACGGCCCAGGCCGGTGGCAATATCAGCTGGTCTGTGGGCATCAATGCCGGTCCCCCCGTGGTCTATGGCCCGCCGCCCGTCTACATGGCGCCGCAACCGGTGTATGTGGCACCGCCGCCGCGCTATTACGCACCGCCGCCGCGCGTGGTGTATGCACCGCCGCCCGTCATGCTGTGGGCGCCGCCGCCTCCACCCCCCCGCGGCTGGCACCACCACCGCCACCACGACCGCGGTTATGACCGGGGTTACCGTGGCCATGGCCACGATTACCGCCGCTGAGCTTCAGAAAATTTCCGTTCCCGTCGCCTACTGATACACCGGGTGGCGGGGCCGGGCCGTTTTTGTATCTGGCCCCATGCCTGCGATCGCCGGCATGGGGTTTGTTTTTGGCTGCGCCGCATGGCTTGCGCACAGCGCCAGGTTGGCTGCAGATACAGACAAACTAGGGTTTATGCCTAGAGTTGGTGGCGGTCGCGGCTGCTTCGCCGTCGAAGTGTCCGCAATTGTCGAAAAACTGTCATCACCAGCACCGATCGCCCTGGAGTGGCGCCGCATAATCGGCGGCAGTCGCTGGAGTGTTTGCATGCAAAAAACCGTCTTTGTTCTCAATGGCCCCAATCTGAACCTGCTGGGCACACGGGAACCTGCCATCTATGGTGCTGACACCTTGGCCGATGTGCAGGCCTTGTGCGAGGCCGCCTGTGCCCGCCATGGCCTGGCATTGCGCTTTCACCAAAGCAACCACGAAGGCCAGCTGATCGACTGGATCCACGAAGCCGGCCGCCTGCATGCGCAAGGCCAGCTGGCGGGCCTGGTGTTCAACGCCGGGGCCTTCACCCACACCAGCGTGGCGTTGATGGATGCCGTCAAGGGCACGGGCGTGGCGCTGCTGGAGCTGCACATCACCAACGTGTTTGCGCGCGAGGCCTTCCGCCACCACTCCTATCTGTCGCCGGTGGCACGCGCGGTGGTGTGCGGCCTGGGCGTGCAGGGCTATGCGCTGGCCATCGATGCCGTGGCCCAGTGGTCCGCAGCAGGCTGAACCTCCTGATCCGAATCCCCCCTCTGAGAGTGCGCTGTGCTTGAGACATTTGAACGCGATGACAACCTGCCCGAGCTGGGCTGGGCCGATTTTCCGGAAGCCATGACCGCCATGGCCGCCGGCCAGCTGCAGTCCATCGAAGCCCGCAAGGTGCTGGCCAAGGGGGAGCGGGTGGAGCACCCCCATGCCAATGGGCACACGGTGCTGCACCACTGGAGCCCGGCCGAGCCCAATGGCCAGCCGCCGGTGGTGTTGTTCCATGGCGGCAGCGGCAGCTGGACGCACTGGGTGCGCAGCATCATCCCGCTGACCGAAGCCGGCCACGACGTGTGGGCGGTGGATTTGCCGGGCTTTGGCGATTCGGACGCCGTGGCCGGTGCCCATGACGCCGACGGCATGCTCGACACCCTGGCGCAGATGCTGCAGGAGCGCTTTCCGCTGCAGCCGGTGCAGCTGGTGGGCTTCTCGTTCGGCGGCATGACGGCCGGCATGCTGGCTGCCGCCCATCCGCATGTGGTGCAGCAACTGGTGATCGTGGGCGCCCCCGGCATCGGTCTGAGCGCCAAGCACCCGTTCCAGCTCAAGGGCTGGCGCCATCTGAAGTCGCCCTATGCCCAGCTGCAGACCCATGTCTACAACCTGGGGGAGCTGATGCTGTGCGATCTGAAAAAGATCACCCGCGATACCGTGGCCCTGCATGTGGCCAATGTGCAGCGCGACCGCTTGCCGCGCCGCCGCATCTCCAGCACCGACATTCTGGTCAAGTCGCTGCTGAAAGTGACCTGCCCGGTCACCGCCATCTATGCCGAGCGCGATGCCCTCTACCCCAAGCTGCTGGACGAGGTGGAAACCTTGCTGGCCACCAGTGCCCGCAATTTCCAGGGCATGCACCGCGTGCCCGATGCAGGCCACTGGGTGCAGTACGAAGCCCCGGAGGCCGTGCACGCCCTGCTGTTGCCCATTCTGGCGGGCCCGCAGCCGGTGGAGGCCTGAGAGGCCTGGGACCATGCGCTGGCAGCTGCACGAGGACGAAGTCACCTGGACCGCCATCCGCGCCCAGGGGGCGGGCGGTCAGAATGTGAACAAGGTCTCCAGCGCCGTGCACCTGCGCTTCGATGTGGCCGCGTCTTCGCTGCCTGATCTCCTCAAGGAGCGCCTGCTGGCGCGCTGCGGCCATGACCAGCGCTTCACGCTGGACGGGGTGGTGGTCATCAAGGCCCAGGCCCATCGCACGCAGGAACGCAATCTGCAAGACGCATTGCAGCGCCTGCGCGAGCTGCTGGCCGAAGCCGCCCACACCCCCAAGACCCGCAAGGCCACCCGGCCGACCCGCGCCAGCCAGCAGCGCCGCGTGGATGGCAAGAAACGCGCCGGGGAAACCAAGGCCGGGCGGCAGAAACTGCAGTTCTGACGCGGTCCGTGCTGCAGCAGCGCGCCAGAAGCGCGCACAGCGGGAAAAAATGTGCCTATCCGCCCCCTGCATGTCTACACCGCCCCATACGGGCACACGGGCTTTCACTGCGCAATGACTGACGTACCGATCGTGAAGAGAAGGCTTGCCATGGCCGAGGATGACGCCATCGTCGTCGACCTGGACGACATCCACCACGAGGCCTTGGCCAATATGTGGAGCTTTTCTCCGGACGACGACGCGGCTTCGGACCTGCGTCCTGAAGACGTCGCCCATTTTGTCGGCCAGGTGCTGGAAGCGCGGCGGCGGCGACTGGTGGCGGAGGGGCATGCGCCCATGCTGTTCTATTGCTGGCATGACGCGCAGACCCGGCAACTGCGGTTCAGCCTGGTGTCCGCCGCGCATGGCCGCCTGCCGTTTCGCATAGCCCTCCAGCACGAAGCGACCCCCATGGCAATTGCGGAGCGCATCGTCCATGGCGACTGGTGCAACCCGCAGTGGGGCCAGGCTTCCGACAAGGACATGGCGGACGACGCGGTGCCCTGTCTGTCGGTGTTTGTGGCACAACTGCCCTGAATCCGCCGCCCGGCGTGCAACGGGCAGGCCCTAACCCTGGCGCCGGACACACTGCGGTCTATTGAATTCAATTTCAGAACAATATGTGGCAGTAATGGCGGCTAGTGCAACAGTGGCCGCGCCCCTACATTCACTGGGTAGGCCGTTGGCTGCGCACAGCGCAGCGGCGGCCCCTGTAGGAAAGCCTTGCCATGACCACCTCTTTGCCGAATCTGTCCCCCGCCGCTGACATGCCTGTACAGCGCCTGCCCGCCTTGTTTGTCTCCCACGGTTCGCCCATGTTTGCCGTCGAGCCCGGGGATACCGGACCGGCCCTGCAGCGCTGGGGCAGCGCGCTGCGCGCGGAGTACCCGCAGCTGCGCGGGGTGGTGGTGATGTCGCCGCACTGGATGAGCCGGGGGCTGGAGGTGATGGCGGCGCTGCAGCCCGAGACTTGGCACGACTTTGGCGGTTTTCCCCGCGTGCTCTACAGCCTGCAGTACCCGGCCCCGGGCGCCCCCTTGCTGGCACAGCAGGTGGCGCAACTGTTGCAGGCCGCCGGCCAGCAGCCGGTGCTGAACCCCGAGCGCCCGATGGACCACGGTGCCTGGGTGCCGTTGATGCACCTCTTCCCGCAGGCCGACGTTCCCGTGGTGCAGCTGTCGCTGCCAGCCGATGCGGATGCGGCGGCGGTCTACGCCCTGGGCCAGGCCCTGCGCCCCCTGCGCGATGCCGGGGTGCTGCTGGTGGGATCGGGCAGCATGACGCACAATCTGCGCGACTTTGTCACCGGGCAAAGCGGCGGCCGGCTGGACTATGTGCAGCCTTTCAGCCGCTGGATCGAGGAGCGCATCACCGCGCGCGATACCGCCGCGCTGCTGGACTGGCTGGAGCAGGCCCCACAGGCGCGGCGCGCCCACCCGACGGATGACCATTTCCTGCCGCTGTTCTTTGCGCTGGGTGCCGGTGGACCGGGCACCACGGCCAGCTACCTGAGCCGTGAAGTGCAGTACGGCATGCTGGCCATGGACAGTTTTGCGTTGCAGGATGTGCCTGCAGGTGAGCACGCGGCCGCTGCGCCATTACAGTGAAGCCCGGACATTTTCAGCAAGGACCACCCATGGACACCCCCGCACTCCAACTGCCGCTGAATGGCTATATCCGCCCCGCCCAGGCCGCACCGGAACAGGCCTGGCTGCTAGTGCTGATGCACGGCGTGGGCAGCAGTGCCCAGGACCTGTTCAGCCTGGCGCCCTATGTGCCACCCCAGTTCCACGTGCTTAGCCTGCAGGCGCCGTACGCCATGGGGCCGGATGCGTTCGCCTGGTTCCAGTTCAGCGTCAACCCAGACGGCAGCCGCACCATTGCGGCCGACCAGGAGCAGCACAGCCGCGCCCTGGTGGCCCAGACCGTGCGGCAGGCCGCCGAACAACTGGGCGTTCCGCCCGAACGCGTGGTGGTGGGCGGCTTCAGCCAGGGCGGCATCATGAGCCTGAGCCTGCTGCTGACCCAGCCCGCGTTGCTGCACGCCATCTGTGTATGGCACAGCCGCCTGCTGTCCGAGGTGCTGCCGCTGCAGGTGCCGCCCGCGCAACTGGCAGGCCGCCAGGTGTGGCTGAGCCACGGTACGCAGGACAACGTGATTCCGCTGACCAGCGCCCACCTGACCCGTGCCCGGCTGGAGCCGTTGCCGGTGCAGCTGCGCTACCACGAGTACCCCTGCGCCCACACCATCCACCCCGACGAACTGCGCGACTGCGTGCAGTGGCTGCAGGGCCTGACGGCCGCCGCGTAAGCACCGCACCGCAGCAGGTCTGCACTGCAGGGGGCTCAGGCCGCTTGCGCGGACGCAAGGGCCGGCCGCCCTGCAACTTCCGGTGCCGGGATGGCACATGTATCTGTGTACACGCGCTGTGCCCCATCTTCCGGCACCCACAGGCGGCCGCCCAGTCCGTGTTCGGCTGCCAGCGCGTGCACCTGGGCGCGGGTGGTGGGACAGTGGTCCAGCGCTTCCAGGTGGTTGACCACCAACTGGCCGGGCCAGCAGGCCGCAGCCCGCACCATGTCGTGGGCATCCATCAGGATCTCGCCACCCAGGTCAAAGCGGGCGCCGCCGGCGGGCAGTACGGCCACACCGGGCTGCAGCCGCTGCAGCCGCTGCAGGCAGTCACGCACGGCGGGGGTCAGCACGGTGTCGCCCGCCAGGTAGACGGACGGGTTGCCTGGCAGCTCCAGCAGGTAGCCGTGGCCGTGCTCCATCAACCGACCCACCCAGCCCCGGCCGTGCACGCAGGGGACCGGGGTGATCTGCCCGCCCAGCGGCCAGGACTGGCGCCATGGGCCTTCCAGTGCCACCGTCTGCAGCCCGCGCTGGTGCAGGTAGGCGGCATCGTGCGGCATGCAGAACACGGGAATCTGGCGTTCGCGCAAAAAGCGCTTGCCGGCGCGGTCCAGGTGGTCGAAGTGGCCGCGCTGGCAGTGGGTGATGAGGGCATGGGTCACACGTTCCAGCACGGCTTCGGTGTTGTCTGGCAGCTCGGCGATGGGATTGCGCTGCCGGGCCTTGCCGGTGAGCCGCAGGTAGCGCAGCGCGGGCAGGGTGGCGCGGGGCGCCAGCATGGGGTCGACCAGCAGGCCGAAGGGGCGGCCCTGGCTTTCGAACTCCAGAACGATGGTGGCATTGCGCAAGTGGGTGATGAGCATGGAAGACGCCTTGGCGGTGGGAACATGGGCGCATTGTTCCCAGGCACCAGGTGGCTGAAAATGGCAAGATTGGTCAATCTATTTGCAATTCATGCCAAGCGCTGTGCCTCCGCCCGTTTCACCACCCAGGCCCACGCGCCTGGCCTTGCTGCTGTACCCTGGCTGTGTGCCGGGTGGCCTGTTTGCCGTGGCCGACATGGTGCGCGCCGCCAACCTGCGCGCGCAGCGCACGCTGTACGAGCTGGTGTGGGCCGGGGTGGACCTGCAGCCGGTGCCGACCTGGCAGGGGCCGGGACTGCAGCCCGCGGTGACGCTGGCCGCGGCGGCCGCCGATGTGGTGCTGGTGCTCGGGTTGTGGCTGTCGTCCGCCAGCGACCTGCAGCGCCCCTTGCAGCAACTGACCCCGCTGGTGCGCGCCCTGCAGCAGTTGCCTGCTGCGACCCGGCTGTGGAGCTATTGCGCCGGCGTGGTGCCGGTGGCGGCCAGCGGGCGTTTGCACGGCGAGGCGGCCACCGCCACCTGGTGGCTGCGCGAGGCGCTGCACACCCACTTTCCCCGGGTGGACTGGCGCTTTGACGAGGCCGTGGTGCAAGGGCAGTCGGTGCTGACGGCGGCCGGAGCCCATGGCTATGTGCCGCTGATGCAGCAGGCCCTGGCCGCACAGCTGGCGCCGGCCGAGCTGCGCGACCTGCAGAACCTGCTAATGCTGCCCCGGCCGGCAGCGGTGCATCCTCGGTTCGCGGGCCTGGAGCTGACGGCGCTGGCCGACGACAACCTGCGCCGCGCCTGGATGCTGGTGCAGCGCACCGCCGCCGCCGAGCTGCGTCTGGCGGCATTGGCCCACACGCTGCATGTGTCACCACGCACCCTGGCACGCCGGGTGCGCGCGCAGACCGGGCTGGCTGCCGCGCAGTGGATGCGGCACATCAAGCTGCGGCAGGTGGCCGATGCCCTGTGTGAAACCCGGCAACCGCTGAAGCGGATTGCCGAGGACCTGGGCTTTGCCAGCGAGGCCAGTCTGATCCGCGCTTTCCGGCAGGTGACAGGCATGACGCCCATGGCATACCGCATCGCCCGTGCCTGAGTGAAGGGCTGCGTGCTGGAGACAAAGGAACACCTCGGGCGCTAGGGTGCAGCCTGCCTGCAGCAGGTTGGTTAGGCAACGTTCTGAAACTCTATGAATGCGACCGCGGCGTACAGCCTCCTCCAAAGAGGAGGGGGCGGGCGGCATCTGCCGCCACCACCGCTGCCGTCGTCGTAGCAGTCTTCGCTGCCTTGTGCCCGAGCCGGGGCGCCGCGGCTCTTTTGATTAATGCATGCAGTGCAGTGGTGATCTGCATCTGCATGGATTGTGGCGCTGCATGTGCATGAATACCATGGCTTTTTTCATTCCATTGAAGGAAACAGCCATGGCCATTGCCATTCGTGTGCACAGCACCGGAGCCCCTGAAGTGATGCAGCTGGAGAGCATGGAGCTTGCAGCGCCCGGCCCGGGAGAAGTCTGTCTGGAGCAGACGTCCATCGGCGTCAATCCGCTGGATGTCAGCCAGCGCAAAGGGGCCGTGCCCATCCCACTGCCGTCCGGACTGGGGTTGGAAGGTGCGGGGCGGGTGACGGCGGTGGGGGCTGGGGTGTCCAGCGTGCAGGTCGGGGACAGGGTAGCCTACGCCACCGGCCCTTTGGGGGCCTATGCCAGTGCACGGCTGTTTCCGGCGGACCGGCTGGTGCGTCTGCCGGACACCCTCAGCAACGACGCCGCGGCAGCGGTGCTGTTCAAGGGCATCACTGCCCAGTACCTGCTGAAGACCACCGGCCAGGTTCGCCCGGGCTCCACGGTGCTGGTCTATGGCGCCGCCGGGGCGCTGGGGCAGTTGCTGTGCGCCTGGGCTCGCCATCTGGGGGCGCAGGTGCTGGGTGTGGTGTCCAAGCCGGCCAGCGTGGCGCGGGCCGAGGCCAGCGGCTGCCATGCCGTCTTTGTCTTTGACGCGCAGACCCTTGCGTCCCAGGTGGCGCAGGCCACGCAGGGGCGCAAGGTGGATGTGGTGTACGACCCCATTGGGCGGGACACGTTTGCCGCCTCGCTGGACTGCCTGCGTCCCCGCGGGCTGATGGTGTCGTTCGGGGCCACATCGGGGCTGCCGCCTGCCGTCGAGGTGGGTGTGCTCAATGCCAAGGGCTCGCTGTTCCTGACGCGGCCTTCCCTGGCGGCGCACACGGCGTCCGCCGAGGAATACCAGAGCCGGGCCCGGGACGTGCTGGACGCCGTGGCCAGCGGCATACTCACGCCGCAGATCTGGAAAAGTTACGCACTGGCCGATGCGGCCCTGGCGCATGCGGACCTGGAGCACGGGCGCTCCCAAGGCGCGATCATTCTCAACCCCTGATATTCACATTCAACGCACGCCATGGAAATGCCCGACAGCCAGCACACGGATGAGCTCGCCACCCTGCTGGCGCTGTCGGAGCAGCACTCGTTTGCGGCCGCTGCCCGGGTGCTGGAGCGCCATCCGTCGGTCCTGTCCAAGCGGATCCAGGCGCTGGAGCGCAGGCTGGGCGTGCGCCTGGTCGAGCGCACCACACGCAGGCTGAGTCTCACCCGCGAAGGCCTGCAATTGGTGGAAAAGGTGCGCCAGGCGGCCAGCTGGATACGGGATGCCGAGCGGGAAGCGGCGCAAGGGGCCACCGAGGTGCGCGGACGGCTGCGCCTGGCCCTGCCTGCCACCATGGGGCGGCGCTGGATCAGTCCCATGGTGGCCGGTTTTGCCCTGGCCTACCCGGAGGTGGTGCTGGAGGTGGAATACAGCGAGCGCATCGTGGATGTGGTGGGCGAGCGTTTCGATGCCGCCATCCGCATTGGCAATCTGCCCGACAGCGGCCTGGTGGCAACGCGGCTGTGCGACCAGTACCGGATCCTGTGCGCATCGGCCGCCTACCTGGCGCGGTGCCCGGCGCCCGCCAGTCCAGCGGATCTGGCCCGGCACAACTGCCTGGGCTATACCGGCTTGCTGTCCTTTCCGGAATGGACCCTGGTGCAGGCCGACCGGCAAGGAGCTGCCCCGACCCGCCAGTCGCTGCGCGTCACCGGCTCCATGCGCAGCAATGACAACGAGGCGTTGCTGCATGCGGCGCTGCAGGGGGTGGGCATTGTTGCGGGCAGTGACTGGCATCTGCTGCCTGCCGTGCAGTCTGGGGCGCTGGTGCGTGTGCTGCCCGAGTGGACGCTGGGCGAGGCCGGTGGCATCTATCTGGTCCGCCCCTCAGGGCAGTACCAGACAGCGGCCTTGGCGGCGTTCAGGCAGTGGATCAGCGAGCGCTTTGCGGCCGTGCCCTGGCGCCATGCCGGGGCGTCGTAACCCGGCCGCAGGCCAAACTGTGGCTGCACACAGGCCGCCAACGTCAGCGTCAGCGGGCCAGGCGCCCAAAGAAGGCGTCCAGCGCATGGACTACGGTGGGCAGTTCCTCGGCCATGCGTTCGCGGTCCACCCAGTAGCCTTCACAGGCCACGGCAAAGAACTCGGCCGGGGCTTCGGCCCCGTAGGCATCCAGCCAGGGAGCCGGCTGGCCAAAGCGTTCATGGCGGATGACCAGATCGCGAAAGCGTTCGTAGGCATCACCCCAGACGGCGCTCCAGGCCTGGCGGGCGGCGCTGGCACTGGTATGGCCCATGAACCCCCGGGGCAAGGGCGGGCAGCCGTTGGCGTGGCCGTCGTGCATGTCCAGCTTGTGGGCGAATTCATGGATCACCACATTGGTGTGGCCGCCATGGGCGGCGTGGCCGGGCTGCACGGCGGCCCAGCTCAGCATGACGGGGCCGCCTTCCATGGCTTCGCCCATCAGCTCTTCCCGGTAGTGGTGTACCACACCCGCTTCGTCCACCACCTTGCGGCGGGCCACCACGTCGTCCGCATGCACGACGATGCCAACAAAGTCGTCGTACCAGCGCAGGGCGTCAGCGGGTTCGCCGAAATACAGCAGCAGCACACAGGCCTGGGCGGCAATGGCCACGGCCATGGCGTCGGTGATGACCAGGCCATGGGCGCCGGAAAACTCCTTGCGCTGCAGGAAATGCGCCACCAGCTGTTGCAGGTGGGCGTCTTCGGCGGGCGTGAGGCGTTCCAGGAAGGGGTAGGTGGCGACGGTGGCCTGCCACAGTGCGGCCGGTACCGGTGCGGGAGGCAGTGCACCCGCGCGCACGGCTGCGCGGCGGGCCCAGGTGGGGAGAACGCGCTGCCAGTCCATGCAATGCCTCAGCCGGCGCAGGCCGCCTGCGGAGACAGGCGCTGCCAGCCGGCGGGGGTCAGGCGCAGCACTTCGCTGCGCTGGGTGTCGGCATCGATGTGCCAGTCGCTGGTGACAATGCGCCAGCGGTGGCCGTCCAGCGCATGGTCGGCAGGCTGGTGGGTGTGGCCGTGTACCAGCCAGTGGGCCAGGGCGGCATCCATCCAGGTGGCGGTCATCTGCGCATCGGCGTCGGCGTAGGGGGCACCGGCCTGCTTGCGTTGTTCGCTTTCCGTGCGGGCGGATTTGCCGATGGCACGGCGCACGGCCAGCGGCTGGGCCAGCACCTGCTGCTGCCAGGCGGCAGAGCGCGACAGGGTGCGGAACTGCTGGTATTCCACATCGTCCAGGCACAGCGCATCGCCATGGCTGAGCAGGATGCGGCGCTCGCCCCAGACCAGCACGGTAGGGTCGGCCAGGGCGGTCATGCCGGTGCGCTGCATCAGCAGATCGCCGGCCAGAAAGTCGCGGTTGCCGACCATGAAGAACAGCGGCCGCTGTGCGGCGGCTTGTTGCAGGATTGCGGCGCATTCGGCCTCAAAGCTGCCCGGCTCATCCAGCGCGTCGTCGCCCACCCAGACTTCAAACAGGTCGCCCAGCAGGAACACGGCATCGGCGGGGGTGTGCGCCAGATAGTCGCGCCAGGCCTGCACGGTCTGCGGCTCCGAGGGCTGCAGGTGCAGGTCCGAAATGACATCGACCGTGCGCCAGGTGGGCGCAGCCTGCAGCTGCGCCACCGGGGGCACGGTCGTACGGGGATCTGAATTCACTCGAAGAATCAGTGATTCCGGCCGCTGCGCGCCAGCCTGTGCAGCTGGCGGAGCCCATGTGCGCGGCAGCCCGCAAGGGCCGTCCCGCAGCACGGGCTGTCCTCCCATGGAGGTAAGCCGCGCAGCGGCCCAGGGGGATCAGAGGGCCACGGCCTTGTCGATCACCACGGCGTCAAAAGGCACGTCGTCGTGGAAGCCCTTGCGGGTGGTGCGCACCTTCTTGATGGCGTCGATCACGTCTTCGCCCTTGACCACCTTGCCGAACACGGCATAGCCCCAGCCTTGGCCGGTGGGGGCGGTGTGGTTCAGGAAGCTGTTGTCCACGGTGTTGATGAAGAACTGGGCCGTGGCGCTGTGCGGATCGCTGGTACGGGCCATAGCGATGGTGTACTTGTCGTTCTTCAGGCCGTTCTTGGCTTCGTTCTCGATGGGTGCCGCGGTTTCCTTTTGCTTCATGTCAGCCGCAAAGCCGCCGCCCTGGATCATGAAGTTCTTGATCACGCGGTGGAAGATCGTGCCGTTGTAGAAGCCTTGGTTCACGTAGTTCAGGAAGTTTTCCGTGGACTTGGGGGCGTTCACTGCGTCCAGTTCCAGCGTGATCACGCCGGGGGTGGCGGTGTCGGCCACGTTGATGGTGATGTGCAGTTCGACTTGTGGGTTGCTCATGGCGTGTCCAATCTTGAATCTAAAGGGGGTGAGGGGGGATGCCGGTGCGGGTCAGCGCAGCACGGTGGCCGAGGTGATGGTGACCGGCGTGGTGGGCACATTCTGGTGCATGCCACGGGTGCCCGTAATCACCGTGCGGATTTTCTCCACGGTCTCGGTGCCTTCGACCACCTTGCCGAACACGGCATAGCCGTAGCCATCGGGCTTGGGGGCATTGAGCGAGTCGTTGTTGGCGACGTTGATGAAGAACTGCGCCGTGGCCGAGTTGGGGTTGCCGGTACGGGCCATGGCGATGGTGTACTTGTCGTTCTTCAGGCCGTTCTTGGCTTCCAGCGGGATGGGCGCACGCGTGGCCTTTTGCTGCATGTCGGCGGTAAAGCCGCCGCCCTGGATCATGAAGCCGTCGATCACGCGGTGAAAGATGGTGCCGTCGTAGTGCTTGTCGTTCACGTACAGCAGGAAGTTCTCCACCGTCTTGGGGGCGGCGCCGGGGTTCAGTTCCAGCACGATATCGCCCAGGCTTGTTGCCAGCTTGACACGGGGAGGGCCGTTCTGCGCCCAGGTGGGCGCAGCAAAAATGCCCGCTGTCAGTACAGATGCAGCAAGCGTGAGAGCGACTTTTCTACGGGAAAACATGGGAATGCTCCGAAAAGGCAAACAAACAAAAAAAGCAGGGAGTCTGCCAGCAGGGGCGCGTAGCGCACGGGGCGCCGGCCAGCCACCGGTGCTGGTGGTGTTCAGTCAGTTGGGGGCGGTTGTCCGCCCGCCAAGGGGTATCACTTGGCTGCGGGCTGCAGCACACCGCCCAGTGTGGACAGTTTGAGTTTGAGAGGGGCGTTGTTGCCGCTCAGTTGCAGCGAACGGGTGTAGGACTGCTGCGCCAGGCGGGTGTAGATATCACCCAGGTTCTCGTGCGCCACCGCATAGTTCGGGTTGTTGCGCACGGCCATCTCCAGCGCGTTGCGGGCCTGGTCCAGGCGGTTCTGGCCGGCATAGATCACAGCCAGGTTGTTATAGGGCTCGGGCAGCTCGGGATATTCCTCGGTCAGCAGCGTGAAGGTGGCGATCGCCTCTTCGGTCTGGCCGGCCGCGACCTGGGCCGTGCCCTTCAGAAAGCGCATCTGCGGATCGCGCTGGTTGCTGGCCAGGTACTGGTCGGCCTTGGCAATGGCGTCGGCGGTCTTGCCGGCGCGCACCAGCTTGGCGACATCGCTGTAGTCGTCAGCCTGGGCCGCGCCGCCTGCCGCCAGCAAGGCGGCCACAGCCAAGGCGCGCAGGGCAGAGGAGGGAGAGCGGCGCATGAACATGGAGTAGGTGCTTTCGAGGAGATGGGGGCACCCCCGCACGGGGGGCTTTATACTGCGACGCATTGTAGCTGAGGGGGTGTCGGGCCGCTGTGCGCAGCAAAGGCCGCCAGGGCACCCCTTTTGCGCTGCTGGGAATGTGCGGCCGGACCGTCCTGCCGCTTTCTCCCCTCCCTCTGTGATTGAGACACACCTCCCGATGAGTTTGCGTATCTACAACACGCTGTCGCGTGCACTGCAAGCGTTTTCGCCGATCGAGCCTGGCCATGTCCGCATGTACGTGTGCGGCATGACCGTATACGACCTCTGCCACCTGGGCCATGCGCGCTCCATGGTGGCGTTCGACGTGGTCCAGCGCTGGCTGCGTGCCAGCGGCTACCGCGTGACCTATGTGCGCAACATCACCGACATCGATGACAAGATCATCAAGCGTGCGGTGGAAAACGGCGAAACCATCCGCAGCCTGACGGACCGCATGATCGCGGCCCTGCACCAGGACGCCGATGCGCTGGGCATTGCCCGCCCCGACCACGAACCACGCGCCACCGACTATGTGCCGCAGATGCTGGGCATGATCGGTACGCTGCAGCAAAAGGGCCTGGCCTACCAGGCCGGCAATGGCGATGTGAACTACGCCGTGCGCAAGTTCCCTGGCTACGGCAAGCTGTCCGGCAAGTCGCTGGACGAGCTGAATGCGGGCGAGCGCGTGGCCGTGCAGGATGGCAAGCACGATCCGCTGGACTTTGTGCTGTGGAAGTCCTCCAAGCCTGAAGAGCCAGCCGATGTGAAATGGCCCAGCCCGTTTGGCGAAGGCCGCCCCGGCTGGCATATCGAATGCTCGGCCATGGGCTGCGCGCTGCTGGGCGAGAGCTTTGACATCCATGGTGGCGGTGCGGACCTGCAGTTCCCCCACCATGAGAACGAGATTGCCCAGAGCGAAGGCGCCACCGGCAAGCCGCTGGCCTCGACCTGGATGCACAACGGCTTCATCAATGTGGACAACGAGAAGATGTCCAAGTCGCTGGGCAATTTCTTCACCATCCGCGATGTGCTCAAGGAATACGACGCCGAAACCGTGCGTTTCTTCGTCGTGCGCAGCCACTACCGCAGCCCGCTGAACTACAGCGATGTTCACCTGGACGATGCCCGCAGCGCCCTCAAGCGCCTGTACACGGCACTGAGTCTGGTGGCTGCGGCGCCGGTGCAGATCGACTGGAGTAACACCCATGCTGCGCGCTTTCAGGCCGCGATGGACGAGGACTTCGGCACCCCCGAAGCGGTGGCCGTGCTGTTCGAGCTGGCCGCCGAGGTCAATCGCAGCAAGTCGCCGGAAGTGGCCGGTCTGCTGAAGGCGCTGGGCGGCGTGCTGGGCCTGCTGCAGGACGATCCGCAGAAATTCCTGCAGGCCGGCACCGAAGGGGTGGACGCGGCCGCCGTTGAGGCGCAGATCGCCGCGCGCGCTGCCGCCAAGGCCGACAAGAACTGGGCCGAGGCCGACCGCATCCGCAAGGCACTGCTGGAGCAGGGCATCGTGCTCAAGGACTCCGCAGCGGGCACCACCTGGGAGGCCGCCCAGTAAGGGCGCAGGACAACTCCCATGGCTCCCTCTCCGAAAGAACTGCCCGTGCCGCCGCAGCATGCTGCGGCCTACTGGGCAGAGGCGTGCAAGCACCTGGTCAAGAAAGACCGGGTGCTGCGCCGCCTGATCCCCCAATACCCCGGTGAAGCGCTGATGGCGCACGGCGACGCGTTCGTGACGCTGGCGCGCTCCATCGTGGGCCAGCAGGTGGCGGCCAAGTCGGCCTCTGCCCAATGGAAAAAACTGCTGGCGCTGCTGCCCGAAGGGCTCACGCCCGCCCAGCTGCTGCGCCTGAAGGTGGACGACATGCGCGTCGCCGGTCTGTCTGCCCGCAAGGTGGACTATCTGGTGGACCTGGCCGTGCACTTCACCGAAGACCGCCTGCATGTGGACGCCTGGGGCGAGATGGATGACGAATCCATCATTGCCGAGCTGACCGCCATCCGTGGCATCGGCCGCTGGACGGCCGAGATGTTCCTGATGTTCTACCTGCTGCGTCCGAATGTGCTGCCGCTGGACGACGCCGGCCTGCTCAAGGGCATCAGCGAGAACTATTTCTCGGGCGAAGCCGTCAGCCGCAGCGATGTCCGTGAAGTCGCTGAGGCCTGGAAACCATGGTGCAGCGTGGCAACTTGGTATATTTGGCGCTCGCTCGACCCGCAGCCTGTGACCTATTGATACGTTCCATAGGCCCCTTGGCGTGGCCGGGACAAGGAGAATAATTTTGGCGAAAAAGACTTTTCTGGACTTCGAACAGCCCATCGCGGAACTCGAAGCCAAGATCGAAGAGCTGCGTTATGTGCAGACCGAAAGCGCTGTCGATATTTCGGAAGAAATCGACCAGCTGAGCAAGAAGAGCCAGCAGCTCACCAAGGACATCTACAGCGATCTGTCGCCCTGGCAGATCACCAAGATCGCGCGCCATCCGGAGCGGCCTTACACGCTGGACTATGTGCGCGAGTGCTTCACCGACTTTGTCGAGATGCACGGCGACCGCCATTTTTCGGATGACAAGTCCATCATCGGCGGTCTGGCGCGCTTCAATGGCCAGCCGTGCATGGTCATTGGCCACCAGAAGGGCCGTGACACCAAGGAGCGCGCGCTGCGCAACTTCGGCATGACCCGCCCCGAGGGCTACCGCAAGGCCCTGCGTCTGATGAAGACGGCCGAGAAGTTCCACCTGCCGGTGTTCACCTTTGTGGACACGCCCGGTGCCTTCCCCGGCATCGATGCGGAAGAGCGCGGCCAGTCCGAAGCCATCGGCCGCAACATCTTCGAGATGGCCCAGCTGCAGACCCCCATCATCACCACCATCATCGGTGAAGGTGGCTCGGGTGGCGCGCTGGCCATTGCCGTGGCCGACCAGGTGCTGATGCTGCAGTACTCGGTGTACTCCGTGATCAGCCCCGAAGGCTGCGCTTCCATTCTGTGGAAGACCGGCGAAAAGGCGTCGGAAGCCGCCGAAGCCATGGGCATCACCGCCCACCGCCTGAAGGCCCTGGGCCTGGTGGACAAGATCGTGAACGAACCTGTGGGTGGTGGACACCGCGATCCCAAGCAGATGGCATCGTTCCTCAAGCGTGCCCTGGCCGATGCCTGGCGCCAGCTGTCGGACCTGAAGCCCAAGGAGCTGCAGGACCGCCGCTACGAGCGCCTGCAAAGCTATGGTCGCTTCACCGACACCAAGGCCAGCTAAACCGCTGGCACGGCAATGACGGACGGGCACGCTGTGCACACCGCCTTGACCATGGCCCTGCGGGGCCATTTTTCTTGCGCAGAAAAAGCGACGCCGTGCCCCTGGCGCGATGGACGGGTGGGCCAGGGCGGTCGCAACCCGGTGGTGTGGGTGGCTTGCGAGGGAGGCGGGGTATGACGCAGTCGGTCGACTTTGCCATGGCGGCTTTCGCTCCCGCGCTGCCTCTGGCCGTAGCCTACAGTGGAGGGGCGGATTCCTCTGCGCTGCTGCATGCCTGTGCGCAGCGCTGGCCCGGGCAGGTCTATGCCATCCATGTGCACCATGGCTTGCAGGCTGCGGCCGATGGTTTTGCCGCACATTGCCGCGCCACCTGTGAACGCCTGCAGGTGCCGCTGGCGGTGGTGCAGGTGGATGCGCGCCCTGCGCCGGGGGACAGTCCCGAAGATGCGGCCCGCCGCCGCCGCTATGCCGCACTGACCGAGCATGCGCTGCACGCCTTCGACCGGCCCATGGTCAGCATCGCCTTGGCCCAGCATGCGGATGACCAGGTGGAGACGCTGCTGCTGGCCTTGTCCCGTGGCGCCGGTCTGCCGGGTCTGGCGGCCATGCCCCGGCACTGGCAGCGGGCAGGGCTGGACTGGCACCGGCCGCTGCTGCAGGTGGCCGGGGCCGATGTCCGCCAGTGGCTGACCGACCGGGGCGAGGGCTGGGTGGAAGACCCCAGCAACTCCGATCTGCGCTACACCCGCAACCGGATCCGCCAGCAGCTACTGCCGGTGCTGGAGCAGGTGTTTCCCCAGTTTCGCGACACTTTTGCACGCAGCAGCCAGCACGCGGCCCAGGCCCAGCAGGTGCTGGCGGCCCAGGCGCAGGCTGATCTGCAGACTGTGGGGGTTCCGCCACAGATCAAGGCGGTGCAGGCGTTGCCGCCCGAGCGCCAGGCCCACGTGCTGCGCCAGTGGCTGCTGCAGTTTCACGGCGCCACGCCGTCGGCGGCGCAGCTCCAGGAGCTGCTGCGGCAGATCCGCCATTGCACTACGCGAGGCCACCGCATCCATATCAAGGTGGGATGCGGGTTTGTGGTGAGAGAAGGCGCGCGGCTCGGTTGGTACAATCCCTGAGTTTTGGTCCACTTATCTGAAGTACGAAATCCGGCGGCGCGCCAAAACAGCACACCGTTCATTCAGCGCCGTACCCTGCAGTTTCGTCACCCCTGTTATCCAATGGCACTGATCGTTCATAAATACGGCGGCACCTCGATGGGCTCTCCCGAGCGCATCCGCAACGTCGCCAAGCGCGTGGCCAAGTGGGCTCGGGCCGGCCACCAAATGGTGGTGGTTCCCAGCGCCATGAGTGGCGAAACCAACCGTTTGCTGGGTCTGGCCAGCGAGCTGGCGCCCAACAGCCCCAAGACTTCGTACTACCGTGAGCTGGACATGCTGGCGGCAACTGGTGAGCAGGCCTCCTCGGCACTGCTGGCCATTGCGCTGCAAGCGGAAGGCATGGAGTCGGTCAGCTACGCCGGCTGGCAAGTGCCCGTGCGCACCGACAGCAGCTTCACCAAGGCCCGCATCGAATCCATCGACGACGCCCGCGTGCGCGCCGATCTGGAAGCCGGCCGTGTCGTGATCGTCACCGGCTTCCAGGGGATCGATCCCGACGGCAACATCACCACCTTGGGTCGTGGCGGCTCGGATACCTCGGCTGTGGCCGTGGCGGCTGCCATGAAGGCTGCCGAATGCCTGATCTATACCGATGTGGATGGCGTCTACACCACCGACCCCCGTGTGGTGGCTGCTGCCAAGCGCCTGACCACGGTGAGCTTTGAAGAGATGCTGGAGATGGCCAGCCTGGGCTCCAAGGTGCTGCAGATCCGTTCGGTGGAGTTTGCCGGCAAGTACAAGGTGCCCATGCGCGTGCTCTCGAGCTTCACGCCCTGGGACATCGATCTGGAAGAAGAGGCCAAGTCCGGCACGCTGATTACTTTTGAGGAAGACGAAAAAATGGAAAAGGCCGTCGTATCCGGCATCGCTTTCAACCGCGGCGAAGCCAAGATCTCCGTGCTCGGCGTGCCCGACACCCCCGGCGTGGCGGCTGCCATCCTGGGTCCTGTGGCAGATGCCAACATCGAAGTGGATGTGATCATCCAGAACATCTCCAAGGAAGGTAAGACCGACTTCTCCTTCACCGTCAGCCAGGGCGACTACCAGCGTGCCATGGACCTGCTGCGTGAAAAAGTGGTGCCCGCCCTGGGTGCTGCCGAAGTGGTGGGCAATCCCAACATCGCCAAGGTCAGCATTGTCGGTATCGGCATGCGCAGCCATGTGGGTGTGGCGTCCACCATGTTCCGAGCGCTGAGCAAGGAAAACGTGAACATCCAGATGATCTCCACCTCCGAGATCAAGACCTCGGTCGTCATCGATGAGAAGTACCTGGAGCTGGCCGTGCGCGCCCTGCACACGGCCTTCGGTCTGGACAAAAGCGAATAATTTTCGCAACTTCGTCAAAGCGGCCCAAAAAGCTGCTTACAATAGCGTTATTGCGGAAACGTGACCGAGTGGCCGAAGGTGCTCCCCTGCTAAGGGAGTATGGGGTGTAGAGCCTCATCGAGGGTTCGAATCCCTCCGTTTCCGCCAAGATCAAAGAAAAAAGCCTTCTGGCTTTTTTCTTTTTGCAAGCATCTTCTGGATGTTTGCAAAAAGTTAAAAACTTTGATCTGCACAACAAAAGTTGTGCTACAATACAAGGCTTCGCTGATCGCAGCGGACTGAATTCAAAACAGAAGTTCTGGTTTGAATCGCATCATTAAAAATGTACAGCCGATAAGCGTGGGCGTTTGAAGGCGATTGCCAAATGTTCTTCGGAACTAAACAAACGCTCACAAAAACAGTAATGAGGAAAGAGAAATCTTTCTTGATTCCGTCAAGTGAGTGAGTAGTCGAAAGACTTTAAATTCAAGATCGAACTGTAGAGTTTGATCCTGGCTCAGATT
>NZ_JAHUXB010000008.1:0-16985 GCF_019218715.1 Comamonas sp. CMM03
TGTCGCTGATGCGGCGGCTGCTGTCGGTGATCTGCTGCATGGAATGCACCACCTGCTGCACCACCGAGCCGCCCCGCTCGGCCGCCTGGGCGGCCATGCCGGCCAGCTGGTTGGCCTGGCGGGCGGTCTCGGACGATTGCGTCACGGTGGACGTCAGCTCTTCCATGCTGGCAGCAGTTTCTTCCAGGTTGGCCGCAGTCTGTTCGGTACGGGCCGACAGGTCCTGGTTGCCGGTGGCAATCTGGCTGGACGCCGCCGATACCGACTCCACCCCGCTGCGTACCTCACCCACCACCGCGCGCAGACGCACGGCCATGCGGTCCAGTGCATTCAGCAGATGGCCGAATTCATCCTTGCGCTCCACCTTGGCCTGGACCGTCAGGTCGCCGTTGCCGATGGATTCCGCCACCTGCACCGCATGCTCCAGCGGTTGGGTGATAGTGTGGATGATCTTGCGCATGACCAGCACCAGCACCAAAGCCAGTACCACCACCGTAACCGCACCGGCGACGGCCAGGGTCTGCTGTTCAGCCTGGGCCTGGGCGATGCCTGCATCGCGCTGGCGCTCCTGCAGCACCACGAAATCGTTCAGGCTGGCCGCGTATTTTTCGGCGGCCGGCAGGTATTCTTGGCGGGCAAAGTCGGTGCGGGCCGAGAAGGACTCCGACTGCCGCACGCTGTCCAGCTGCTGCATGATCGCAGCCACCTTGTCGGCCTCCCGCACCACGGCGGCCAGCCCCTCGCGGTCGGCCTCGGTCTGCAAGCCCTGCTCCACCGCCTTGCGCGCATCGGCAATCATGGTGCGGCCGTCATTCAGGCGCAGGTTGAACAGGTCCTCCACATGGGGTTCGCTGGTCGCGATGGCGGCTGTGGCCGTCTCCAGGCTCTTGAGGATGGCGCCCTGCCAGCGCAGAGCGGCAGAGATGTTGGCTTCATAGCGCTGCACCGTGCCGACGGTGCTGCCCATCAGGGCATTGGCCTTGTACTGCAGCAGCCCCCCCACGCCCAACACCAGCACCAGCAACGCCGCGATGGTGGCCCACAGTTTGTGGGAGACCCGCATATTCAAAACGCTCATCCAGACCCTCTTGCCTCATATGAAGCACCATCCCAGCGACAGTGCGATAGATGACACCCCCACGCAGCGGAGGACCGCAGCCCATGCAAGAGAAGCAACCTGGCAACCCTGACAAACTGCCGTAGGCCCATGGCTTTGCGACCCCGTCTTTCGCTCGGGTGTGCCGATGGAATCCGATTCTAAAAACATTCAGTTGCACTTGTTCGCAATCCAAAGAAACCCGTATAAAACCGTCTGTTTGTCGGTAAATGAACACAAAAAAAGCACCCGAAGGTGCTTTTTTTGCAGATACGTAGAAAACGCGTCGCCGGGGGCGTCACTCTTCCACGAAGGCTTCTTCGCGCTTGTTCTTCACTGCGGGCAGCGTCACGATGATCAGCAGCAACACAGCCAGAGCCAGCATCACGGCAGAGATGGGGCGAGTCACGAAGACCGACCAGTCACCACGCGACAGCAGCAGGGCGCGGCGCAGGTTTTCTTCCATCATCGGGCCCAGGATGAAGCCCAGCAGCAGCGGAGCAGGTTCGGTACCCAGCTTGTAGAACACATAGCCGATGAAACCGAAGATACCGACCAGCCAGACGTCGAACTCGGAGTTCTTCGTGCCGTACACGCCCACTGCGCAGAACAGCACGATGGCGGGGAACAGCCAGCGGTAAGGCACGGACAGCAGCTTGATCCACATGCCGATCATCGGCAGGTTCAAGATGATCAGCATGGCGTTACCGATCCACATCGAGGCGATCAGGCCCCAGAACAGTTCGGGGTTGCTGGTCATCACCTGGGGGCCAGGCTGGATGTTGTGGATGGTCATGGCACCCACCATCAGCGCCATCACGGCGTTGGGGGGGATACCCAGGGTCAGCAGCGGAATGAACGAGGTCTGCGAACCGGCGTTGTTGGCCGACTCAGGCGCCGTCACGCCACGGATATTGCCTTGGCCGAAGGGCACTTCGCCCGGACGCAGCTTGGTCTTCTTTTCGATGGTGTACGAAGCGAAGGCCGACAGCATGGCGCCGCCGCCAGGCAGGATACCCAGGGCCGAACCCAGCACCGTGCCACGGATCATGGCGGGCAGCATCAGCTTGAAGTCTTCCTTGGTGGGCATCAGGCCCTTGACCTTGGCAGTGAACACTTCGCGCTCGTCGTCGGGCTTGGACAGGTTGGCGATGATTTCACCGTAACCGAACACGCCCATGGCGATCACCACGAAGTCGATGCCGTCGGTCAGCTCGGGGATGTCAAAGCTGTAACGTGCCACGCCGGAGTTCACGTCGGTACCGATCATGCCGAACAGCAGACCCAGCACGATCATGCCCACAGCCTTCAGCAGGGAGCCGGAAGCCAGCACCACAGCGCCGATCAGGCCCAGGATCATCAGCGAGAAGTATTCAGCAGGGCCGAACTTGAAGGCGATTTCCGTCAGCGGAGGCGCAAAGGCAGCCAGGATGATGGTGCCCACGCAGCCTGCGAAGAACGAACCGATACCGGCAGCGGCCAGTGCAGGACCTGCACGCCCCTTGCGCGCCATCTGGTAGCCGTCGATCATCGTCACCACGGACGAGGACTCACCCGGCAAGTTCACCAAAATGGCAGTGGTCGAGCCACCGTACTGGGCACCGTAGTAGATACCGGCCAGCATGATCAGCGCAGCCACGGGGGGCAGCGAGTAGGTCGCGGGCAGCAGCATGGCGATGGTCGCCACAGGGCCCAGGCCCGGCAAGATACCGATCAGGGTACCCAGCACGCAACCGATCAGCGCGTACAACAGGTTCTGGGCGGTGAATGCAACGCCAAAACCGAGAGCTAAGTTGTCAAAGAGTTCCATGTTCTATCTCTCCCGCGATCAGCCGGTAATAAAGGTCGGCCACACCGGGAACTGCAGGTTCAACGCCCACACGAACACCACATAGCTGCCCACAGCCAGCACCAGCGCCAGAGCGATCACTTCCTTCAGATTGAAGGAGTAACCAGCGATACTGGCAATCAGCACCAAGGCAATGATGGCGACCATCAGACCCAGACCGGGGATACCCAGTGCAGGCACGCCCACCAGCAAGATGCCGAAGGCAAAGTTGGCTGCCAAAATGAAGAACACCTGTTTCCAGGCCCACTTGCCAATCGGATCCCCATCATCGGGGCCTTTGACGGTGGCCTTGAAGGCGATGACCAGGCCAATGAAGGCCAGGATCACACCCAGGATCAACGGAAAGTAGCCCGGGCCCATACGCGCACCGGTGCCGATGTTGTATTCAGATGCGCCAATGGCAAAAGCGCCACCGACCACCAGATACATCAGACCTGCAAAAAAGTCTTTTTGACTCTTGATTTTCACGAAAACGTCTCCTGCGAGGGATTAACGACCGGTGGATTCTGTAAGCAAAGCGTAGGTGATTTGATGTGGATTCCACCTACCAACGGCCTTGATTTCCCTGGCAACCACCCCATATCTCAGCGTTAACCCTTGGATACTTCGTGTGAATCACGGGTTAACCCGCAAACACTGCACACTGCTTAGGTCTCGTGGGGGCGTGGGGTGACCATTTCCGGCAAGGTGGGGAACTGTCTGCATCCTCTGCCCCCTCTCCTCCCGTCCCACGCGCAACAGGCTCCTGCCGCTGTGTAGGCCTGGCGGCGCGCCATGTTTCTGGGGCGCCAGCCCCCAGTCCACACCTGCGCCCCGCCTGCCAACCCGACATGCGGAAGTGCCCGCAGGCGGGCCATGCGGGCACGTGTGGTCGAGCATTGCGGGCTACAGGGCCCTCAAAGGCGGCGTCGCAGACACCGGCACACGCCCGACAGAAAGCCTGGCCTGCCAGCGCCGTCAGACGTAGACGTCGATGCGTCCCGGGCTGGCGGGCTTCTGTGCTGTCGCGGCATCTGCACCCTGCGCAGCAGCCTGCTTGCGTGCCGCCGCGTCCTGGGCCTGCTGCGCCTGCTGACGCTGCAGTGCCTCGATCTGAGCTTGCAGCGCCTGGAGTTGGACCTGCAGCAGGTCGGACATGCGCTGCTTGGTTTCCGCATCCATGTCGCTGGTGGCCAACTCTTTGAGCTTTTGCTGCGTATCCTTGATCTGCTGCTGCAAACGCTGGATCTGGGCCCCCACGTTGGCGGACGATGAGGTGCTCACCGAGGAGCTGGAGGAAGAGATGGACAGGTTCATGCTCTGGTCATCGGCAGGTCGCCGGAAAACTTGAGGGCCTGCCCAGCTTGCGCCTCAGCCGCTGGTCACAGATTCCTGTACCGGCTTGAGCACCTTGAGCCATTTGGTGGCCGGGAGATCCCAGCGCGCCTGCACCGACTCGGCCCGGGATTGGAGCTGCTCGCGCGAAGGACGGCTGGCCACGCGCTGCGCCAGCACCACGGTGTTGCCTTCGCGTGTGGGGCGAAAGGCCCACACGTTCTCCGCCCCGAACACGGCACTGATCTTGTCCAGGCTGGCCTGGTAGCTGCTCATGCGGCCGAACAGGTTCACCGTCATGCAACCTTCCGGCGTCAGGCTGTTGCGGCAATCGGCATAGAAGTCCTCACTGTCCAGCACCGGTGCGGCGGCGTTGTGGTCGTACAGATCCACCTGCAGCGCATCGACCTTGCCCTGCCATTCGGGACGGCGGATTTCCACTGCGGCATCGCCCAGCACCACGCGCAGGCTGTCGCTGTCCGGCGGCAGCTTGAACCAGCTGCGGCAGATGTTCACCACCTGGGGGTTCAGCTCGATGGCGGTGGTCGGCATGCGCAGTTTCTTGTGGTGGAACTTGGTCAGCGCCGCCGCACCCAGGCCCAGCTGCAGCGCCTGGCGGCTGGCCACGCTTTCGGGCGGCACAAATAGCAGCCAGGCCATCATGCGCTGCACGTATTCCAGATCGATCTCGAACGGCTCCTTGAGCTTCATCGATCCTTGCACCCAGGGCGTTCCCAGGTGCAGATAGCGCGAGACGCCATCGTCCGAGACGCTGACTTCGGGCAGCTCGTTCACAGTGGCACTTGCGGCCGGTTTCTTGCGGGAAGCCACGTTCTTCAATCCTTGTCCAACAATCCATGGGCGGCCATCACCTGCTGCCAGGCCTGCAGCTTGCGCTCCATGCTCCAGCTGGCATTGGCCGGGCTGGTGGAAGGCAGCTGGTGCACCTGCAAGCCCAGGCCATGCAGGGCGCGGGCATGCTTGGCGCTTTCGCCCCCGTTGTGCGCAACAGCCACCAGTTGCGGGCAGCGCTGCCTTAGCGCCGCAAAATCATTCACCTGCGGGTGGCGGATGGCGCTGTCCAGGCTGCCCTGGCGTTCGCAGCTGGCATACACATCCCACAGGCCCAGTCCGCGCGCCAGCAGCCATTCGCAGCGGCCGGCGTAATCAGCGCGGTCCGGCTGCGGATACTGCGGCCACAACCGCTGCAAGATGGGCCAAAACTGGTTGCGCGGGTGGCCGTAATACTGCCGGGCCTGCAGCGAGGCCACGCCCGGAAAACTGCCCAGCACCACCAGCCGTGTACGTGCATCGGCCACCGGGGGCAGGCCCTGCAGGCGCTGGGCGGTGGAAGAAGCGGGCACGGTGGCAGACGGCATGGCCGCGATTGTGCGGGCAATGCATGTCGCACGCCGGGGCGCGGTTATTGCACAGGTACAGGCATGGGCCGGTGCCTGACCACGGGCGCCTGTGGACTGCGGCCTGCGCCCCCACCAGACATGGCGCCTGCGGTGCCAGTGGCTTCAGTCTGCAGGGCAGGCAGGCAAGCCGCGCAGGGCTGCGCGCGCATTGGCGGTGGTGGCTGTCTGCAGCGCTGGCAGCGGCATCCCCCGCAGCAGGGCGATCTCCTGGGCGATGCGCGGCAACTCGGCGCTGGTGTTACGCCCCTGCGGCTGGCCGGCAGCACGCTGCTCGGCCGTGGTGTAGAGCCAGTGCGGCGGAATATCGGGCGCATCGGTTTCCAGCACGATGCTCTCCAGGGGCAGTGTGACCGCCAGCTCGCGCAGCTTGAGCGCACGGTCATAGGTGATGGCGCCACCAAATCCCAGTTTGAAGCCCAAATCGATGAAGGCCTGCGCCTGCTGGGCGCTGCCATTGAAGGCATGGGCAATGCCGCCCACCACAGGCGTGGCACGCAGGGTCTTGAGCAGGCGGTCACTGCTTTTGCGCACATGCAGGATCACCGGCAGACCGAAAGTGCGGGCCAGCTGGATTTGCTGTTCATAGAACCAGATCTGGCGCTCGTGGTCCAGGCCGGGGACAAAGAAGTCCAGCCCGATCTCGCCCACTGCCACCAGCTGCGGATCGCCCTGGCGCTCGGCCAGCACGGCGCGCAGCGCGGCGATGTCCGCCTCCTGTGCACGTGGCGTGTACAGCGGGTGGATGCCCAGGGCGTAGCTGTCGCCATGGCGCTGGGCCAGGGCAATCGCGCCGCTCCAGTGGGCGCGCTCCACAGCGGGAATGACGATGTGCTCCACGCCCCGCGCGCGGGCGGCAGCGCGCACGGCATCGCGGTCGGCGTCGAACTCCGGTGCATCCAGGTGGCAATGGGTGTCGATCCAGCAAGACATGGCCGGGATGATGCCACCGCCCATCCGGCGCACCGCCGCCAACGGTTGCCGCCGGGGCACTTTATTCCCTGCATGGCCGGTTTTTTGCCGCATAAAAGCTACTGGGCATGCCCAGGCCCTTGCATACCGATCCGTACGCCTGGAGCATTGACAGCCCAAGCACCACCGGAAGCAGCCATGCCATTTTTTGATTGGAAACGCCGGCAGCAGCGGGAACTGGACGGGCAGTTGCAAGCCATCCACAAGTCGCAGGCCGTGATCGAATTCAACCTGCAAGGCCAGATCCTCCAGGCCAACGACAACTTTCTGCGCTGCACCGGTTACACCCTGGCCGAAGTGCTGCACCAGCACCACCGCATGTTTGTGGAGCCTGCCTATGCGGCCAGCCCGGCCTATGCCGACTTCTGGCGCCGCCTGGCCCAGGGCGAAGCCGAAACCGGCCGCTACTGCCGGCTGGCCAAGGGCGGGCGTGAAGTCTGGCTGCAGGCCTGCTACAGCCCCATCTACGACGCCCACGGCAAACCCTACAAGGTGGTGAAATACGCCACCGACATCACCCAGCAGCAGGAACGCGAGGCCGATGCGCAGGGCCAACTGGCGGCCATCTCCAAGGTGCAGGCCATCATCGAGTTTGCGCTGGACGGCACCATCCTGCACGCCAACGAGCTGTTCCTGCGCACCACGGGCTACGCGCTGTCAGAGATTGTCGGCAAGCACCACCGCATCTTCATGCCCCCTGGCGAGGCCCAAAGCCCGACCTACCGCACGTTCTGGGAGCGCCTGGCGCAGGGCAGGCATGATGCCGGCCAGTACCAGCGCATGGGCAAGAACGGCAAGCCCATCTGGATCGAGGCCAGCTACAACCCCATCCTGGACGCCAACGGCCGACCGTTCAAGGTGGTGAAGTACGCCACCGACATCACCCGCAGCCACACCGCTGCCCTGACACTGCGCACCGCGGTGCAGGAGCTGGGCCACAGCGCCGAGCACACCCACCAGGCCAACCAGCTGGCACAGAACGCCAGCGCCATCGCGGAGACCGGCGGCAGCACCATGCGCGACGTGGTGCAGACCATGGAGCAGATCCGCAGCGGAGCGCTGCGCATCGCCGACATCATCGGCCTGATGGATGCCATCACTTTCCAGACCAATATCCTGGCGCTGAACGCCGCCGTGGAAGCCGCCCGCGCCGGCGAGCAGGGCCGGGGTTTTGCCGTGGTGGCCAGCGAGGTGCGCTCCCTGGCCGGGCGCAGCGCCACGGCCGCCAAGGAAATCAAGCAGCTGATCCAGACCTCCAATGCGCAGGTGGCACGGGGGGCGGAGCTGGTGCAGCGCGCCGGCGACACCATGGAAGGCATTGTTCAGGCCTCGCGCGAGGTCAGCAGCATCCTGGGCAATGTGGCCAGCCATGCCATCGCCCAGTCTGCCCAGTTGCGCAGCCTGAGCGACGCCCTCAGCAACCAGGAGCATCAGGACCGGCAGGTCGCCCCAGGCCCTGTGGCACAACTGTCCGCGCGGCCCATGGCCCGGCCGGCAGGCAGCACGCTCAGAGCCGTGGACACGCCCCAGTTGACCGCAGCTTGAGGACCAAGACGCGGCACGAGGCCGCAAGCCGCAGGCCGTACACCGCGTACGGCACGGCGGAACAACGGTGTACCGCGGGTGGTGCGGGCGGCGCTTACTGCAGCTGGCCTTGCACCAGGCGCACCACGCGGTCGCAGCGCGCTGCCAGGGTTTCATCGTGGGTGACCAGCACAAATGCCGTGCCATGGCTGCGCGCCAGCTCCAGCATCAGGGCGAACACGCTGTCGGCGGTGGAACGGTCCAGGTTGCCGGTGGGTTCGTCCGCCAGCACGCACGCGGGCTGGGTGACCAGGGCCCGGGCAATGGCCACGCGCTGGCGCTCGCCGCCGGACAGTTCGGCCGGGCGGTGCTCCAGCCGGGGCGACAGCCCCACGGCCGCCAGCATCTGCGCAGCCTGCTCCATGGTCTGGCCCTTGTCCATGCGGCGGATGCGCAGCGGCATGCCCACATTCTCCTGTGCGGTGAATTCCGGCAGCAGGTGGTGGAACTGGTAGATGAAGCCCAGATGGCGGTTGCGCAGTGCGCCCTGCTTTTGCGGGCTGAGCTGGTGCAGCGGCTGGCCCATCAGCTGCACGCTGCCGGTGCTGGGGGCATCCAGCCCGCCCAGCAGATGCAGCAGTGTGCTCTTGCCCGAGCCTGAGGCGCCGACGATGGCCAGCGTCTCGCCGGCATGCACCGTCAGGTCCACACCGCGCAGCACATGCACATCCAGCTTGCCTTCGGTAAAACGCTTGCCCAGTCCGCGGGCTTCCAACACGACTTGCTTATTCATAACGCAGGGCCTCCGCCGGGTTCACGCGGCTGGCCCGCCAGCTGGGGTAGATGGTGGCCACGAAGGCCAGGATCAGGGAGATGATGCCTATGGGCACGATGTCGCTGCTTTGCGGATCGCTGGGCATCTTGCTGATCAGGTAGATGTCCTTGGGCAGGAAACTGGCGCCCAGCAAATGTTCGATGGCCGGCACGATGACGTCGATGTTCAGCGCCACCAGCAGGCCCAGTGCCAGGCCGCCAAAGGTTCCGATCACCCCCACCATGGCGCCTTGCACCATGAAGATGCCCATGATGGACGAGGGAGAGGCGCCCAAGGTGCGCAGGATGGCGATGTCAGCGCGCTTGTCGGTCACCGTCATCACCAGCGTCGACACCAGATTGAATGCGGCCACGGCCACGATCAGGGTCAGGATGATGAACATCATGCGTTTTTCCACCTGCACGGCAGCAAACCAGGTCTTGTTCTGCTGCGTCCAGTCCCGGATGAACAGGTGGTCGCTCAGCGTGTTGACCAGCTCGCGCGCCACTGCGGGCGCGGCGTGCAGATCCTGCAGCTTCAGGCGAATGCCGGTGGGCCCTTCCAGGCGGAACAGGCGCTGCGCATCCTCGTAGTGCAGCATGGCCATGGAAGAGTCGTATTCGTAGTGGCCGGAGTCGAAGGTGCCCGACACCGTCATCTGCTTGAGGCGAGGCACCACGCCGGCCGGCGTGACCTGGCCGCCCGGCGCGATCAGCGTGACCACATCGCCCACGCGCACGCCCAGCGACCGGGCCAGTTCCACCCCCAGCACCACGTGGAAGCTGCCGGAGGTCAGCGTGGCCAGGGCAGGCGCATTGTGCGTGGCCACATCCGTGACCTCGCCTTCGTGGGCCGGGTCAATGCCGCGCACCAGGGCGCCCTTCATGTCCTCGCCACGCGCCAGCAGCGCCTGGGCGGCGACAAAAGGCGCAGCCCCGACCACTGCCGGGTTGGACTTGGCCTCGGCCATGGTGCGGTTCACATCGGGCAGCGCCGAGCCATCGGGGGCGAAAATCTCGATGTGCGAGACCACGCTGAGCATGCGGTCGCGCACTTCTTTCTGAAAACCGTTCATCACGCTCAGCACAATGATCAGCGCCGCAACGCCAAGCGCGATGCCCAGCATGGACACGCCAGAGATGAACGAGATAAAACCGTTACGCCGCGTGGCGCGGCCGGCGCGCGTGTAGCGCCAGCCCAAAGCCAGTTCATAGGGAAATTGCATGGTGGCCGCATTGTGGCATTGCCGGCACAAGCCCAGAACCGTGCCGGTCTTGGCAGGCTTGTGACGACCTGTGACGGCCCGCGCGCACCGGGGCCGGTCAGCGTCCGGCGGCTAGATCCAGCCCAGCGCGCCCAGCAAGGCGCCCGCGCCCAGCATCCACAACAGGTGCACCCGTGTCTTCCACACCAGCAGCGTGGTGGTGGCAGCAATCAGCCAGGGCACCCAGCGGTGCAGGGCGCCGGTGTCGCGTGCCGCCAGGATCCACCCCGTGGCCAGCACCAGCCCCACCACCAGCGGCACCATGCCCAGGCGGAAGGCCCGCACCGAGCGGCGATGACGGTTCTGCCGCATCCAGCGCGTGCTGGTCCACACCAGGATGGAGCTGGGCAGCAGCATGCCCAGCATGCAGGCCAGGCAGCCGCCCAGCGCCGCCAGCCAGGTGATGGCGCCCCGGTCCGCGCCCACCGCATTCAGGCCGATGTTCCAGCCCAGCAGGGCCACGTACATGATGTTGGGGCCCGGCGCCGCCTGGGCGATCGAGATCGAGGTGGAGAACTGGTCGCCGGACAGCCAGCCTTTGCCATCCACCACATGGCGGTACATATCGGGCGCCGTAGCCATGGCACCGCCCACCGACAGCAGCGACAAGGACAGGAAATAGGCCAGCAGCTGCAGCCAGCCGGCCGCATCCAGCACCAGAGGGGTCAGTCCTGTCGTCATGCTGCGAGCTTTCTCCAGGTCAGCCAGCAACCGGCACCGCCGACCACCGGCAGCACCCACCACAGCGGCCATTGCAGCCACACCATCATGGCGAACGCGGCTGCCGCCAGCAGCCAGCCGAACCACAGCGCCAGCGGATGGCCCACCAACCCGGCCGACAGCTTGATGCCCGTGCCCAGCACCAGCCCGGCCGCCACCGCCCCCATGCCACGCAGCGCCCCCGCCACCGCCGGGTGGTCGGCCCATTGGATGTAGAGGCTGCCCAGCGCCAACACCAGCACAGTGGGCGCCAGCAACATGCCCGCAATGGCCGCCAGTGCGCCGCGCAAGCCAAAGTGGCGTTCACCGAACATGATGCAGAGGTTGACCACATTCGGCCCCGGAAACACCTGGGCTGCGGCCCAGTCCTGCAGGAACTCTTCCTGCGTCATCCAGCGGCGGCGTTCCACCATCTCGCGCTGGATCACCGCCATCACGCCGCCAAAGCCCTGCAGCGCCAGCAAGGAAAACGCCCAGAACATGGCGGCGGGCGACGCGGGTGCGCACGGCGCCGCCGTGGCACTGGGGGTATCGGGCACGGGAGAGGTCATGGCAGGCAGCGCGGCGCAAGGCAATGGAGGGAGAGCTGGATGCTACTGCCAGCGGCCCTGCGCTGCCGCCACCCCTGAGACAGACAGGGCACGCAATGGGCGATGCTGGACCTGCACAAATCCTGGGACCCACCCCCTTGCCAGGCCACTGACTACCAGAAGCACCGCACCGTGCCGCGGTGGGCACGGCCGCCCGGAACCAGGGAGATGCCGGTGCCGGCGCGGCACGTCCCCGGCCCTTGGCCGACAATAGCGGCCATGTCCGTCCCCTCGCTCCCGTTTCCCCACACCGGCGTCGCCGCTGCCACCGCCGGCCACCGCCAGGTGCTGATCCCCTACGCTGCCATGACCGGCGTGGACTGGCAATACCAGGGCCAGCCGCTGAAACTGCCGCAGCTGGACGCAGTGCTGGCCCGGCTGGCCGCCGCCGACACCCTGTCGGGCGACGAGGACGACCTCAGCCCCCCGCACGAGCGCATGGCCGCCCTGTGGCGCGGCTGGGCCGACCTGGCGGCCACACGCAACATCAGCCTGCCCTGGGCCGCACTGGCCGCCGCCAGCAGGCCCGACTGCGCCCAAGGCGGCACGGCCGGCGGGGCCTGGGCCTTCATGAGCCCCTGCCACTGGACCGCCGGCGCCGACCAGATCCGCATGGACAACCCGGCCGATCTGCAGCTGGACGAAGCCGATTCCCGCGCCCTGCTGGCCCTGTTGTCGCCCTGGTTTGCCGAGGACGGCTTTCACCTGCACTACGAGCGCCCGGACCGCTGGCTGGTGCATGGCCCGGCCTTGCAGGCGCTGCAATCGGCCGCACTGGACCGCGTGCTGCTGCGCGACGTACGCCACTGGCAGCCCGATGCCGGACAGAACCGCACGCTGCAGCGCCTGCACAGCGAAGTGCAGATGCTGCTCTACACCCATGCCTTCAACGACCGGCGTGCCGAACGCGGCCAGTTGCCCGTCAACGCCTTCTGGCTGTATGGCGCCGGCGCCCTGCCCGCTTCGCGTGCACCGGTCACCAGCCCCAACCCGGAGGTCTGGGAGCAGTTGCGCGTGCCCGCGCTGACCGGCAGCCACGACAGCTGGTTGCAAGCCTGGGCGGACCTCGACGCCGGCCCCATGGCCGATCTGCTGCACCATCTGCACAGCGGAGGCACCGCCACCCTGGCCCTGTGCGGTGAACGCAGCGCACGCAGCTTCACCACGGGGCCCCGCAGCCTGGGCCAGCGCATCCAGAGCATCTTGAAGCCCCAGCGCTTTAGCAGCGTGCGTGAAGCGCTATGAAAATCATTGCCAAAGAGATTCCCGAAGCCAGCGTGCAACAGCTGGTAGCCGCCGGCGTGCACCCGCTGTGGGCGCGCCTGTATGTCGCACGCGGCGTGTGCTCGGCCGACGAGCTGGACCCCGCCCTGGGCAAGCTGCTGCCGCCATCCACCCTGCTGGGCGTGGAACAGGCCGCCCGCGTGCTGGCCGATGCCATTGCGCAGCAGCAGCACCTGTGCATCGTGGCCGACTATGACTGCGACGGCGCCACCGCCTGCGCGGTGGCCGTGCGCGGCCTGCGCATGCTGGGCGCGCGCCAGGTCAGCTATGAGGTGCCGGACCGTGTGGTGGACGGCTATGGCCTGTCCGCACCCATTGCCCGCCGCGTCAAGGACAAAGGTGCCGACGTGCTGGTGACCGTGGACAACGGCATCGGCAGCATCGACGGCGTGGCCGCCGCCACCGCCCTGGGCCTGACGGTGGTGGTGACCGACCACCACCTGCCGGGGGAGCAGCTGCCCCAGCCCCACGCCATGGTCAACCCCAACCAGCCCGGCTGCGGTTTTGCCAGCAAGGCTTTGGCCGGCGTGGGCGTGATGTTCTATGTGCTGCTGGCCCTGCGCAGCGAGCTGCGCGCGCGCGGCGTCTTCGATGCCGGCAACCAGCCCAAGCTGGACACCTTGCTGCCCCTGGTGGCCCTGGGCACGGTGGCCGATGTGGTCAAGCTGGACGCCAACAACCGCCGCCTGGTCGCCCAGGGGCTGCAGCGCATCCGCAAAGGCCATATGCAGGCCGGCATCCGCGCCCTGTACGAAGCGGCCGGCCGGGAGTTCCAGCAGGCCGCCACATCCGACTTCGGCTTTGCACTGGGCCCGCGCATCAACGCCGCAGGCCGTCTGGCGGACATGACCATCGGCATCGAATGCCTGACCACCGACAACTACGAGCACGCGCTGACACTGGCACGCCAGCTCAACAGCATCAACCGCGAGCGCCAGGAGATCGAAGGTGGCATGCGCCAGCAGGCCTTTGCCCTGGCCGATGAACTGTTCGAGGACGGCATCCTTCCGCCACCGGCCGTGAGCGTGTTCGATCCGGACTTTCACGAAGGCGTGGTCGGCATCGTGGCCTCGCGCGTCAAGGACCGCCTGCACCGACCCACGTTTGTGTTTGCCGCCAGCCAGGCGCCCGGCAAGGAGCACGAACTCAAGGGCTCCGGCCGCTCCATCCCCGGTTTTCACCTGCGCGATGCGCTGGATCTGGTGGGCAAGCGCCACCCCGGCCTGCTGCTGCGCTTTGGCGGCCATGCCATGGCGGCCGGCTGCACCATTCCCGAAGAAGGCTTTGAAACCTTCGAGCAGGCCTTTTCCCGGGTGGCCCAGGAATGGCTGGACGCCGCCACGCTGACGCGCTGCGTGGAAACCGATGGCCCGCTGCGCCCCGAATTCCGCCAGGCCGAGATGGTGGAACGCCTGAACCTCGATGTCTGGGGCCAGGGCTTTGCCCACCCCACGTTCAGCGAGGAAGTGGAAGTGGTCTCCCAGCGCCTGGTGGGTGAGAAGCACCTGAAGCTGCAGCTGCGCCACCAGGGCGATGTGGTGGATGGCATCTGGTTTGGCCGCACCGAGCCGGTGCCCGAGCGGGTGTACATGGCCTTCCGCCTGGACATCAACGAATGGCGCGGCGAGCGCAAGGTGCAGTTTCTGATTGAAGGCGCGGAGTGCTGAACACGGTCTGCACCCTGCCCTTCAGGCGGCCTGCTGCATCGCCCTTTTGCTGCTGATCGCCGGTCTATGAAAAAAGCCCTGTGCAGATGCCTGCACAGGGCTTTTTGTTTGAAGACCCGGCACAGCACGGTACATGCCCGTGCTCGTGCCTGTTCCGTGGAGCGAATTAAAAGGTTTCCCAGTCGTCATCCGCCGTGGTGGCGGCCACCGTCTGTGGCTTGGACGGCAAGGCGGCGGCGGGCTTGGCTGCCGCTGCCCCAGGGGGAGACGCCGGCGCCAGGGTTTTGCGCGGCGCCGCCACACCGCCGGATACGGGTTTGGCCACAGGCGCAGGGGCCTTGCGCGGTGCCGCCGTGGGGGCGGGCGCCAGGCGCGGCGCGGCAGCGCTGCGCCCCAGGCTTTCCTGGCCCACGTTGAACACCGCCACCACCTGCTCCAGGCGCTGGGCCTGTTCGCGCATCGCCGTAGCCGCGGCGGTGGACTCTTCCACCAGCGCCGCGTTCTGCTGTGTCATCTGGTCCAGGTTGCCAATGGCGCTGTTGACCTGGCCGATACCGTCACGCTGTTCCAGCGAGGCCGCGGTGATTTCGCCAATCAGATCACTGACACGGCGCACGCTCTGCACGATCTCCTGCATGCTCTGGCCGGCCTGCTCCACCTGTTGCGAGCCCGATTCCACATTGCTCACGCTGGTGGTGATCAGGGCCTTGATTTCCTTGGCGGCTTCGGCGCTGCGGCCGGCCAGGGAACGCACTTCCCCGGCCACCACGGCAAAGCCCCGACCCTGCTCACCGGCACGGGCCGCTTCCACCGCCGCGTTCAGCGCCAGGATATTGGTCTGGAAGGCGATGCCGTCGATCACGCCGATGATGTCGCTGATGCGGCGGCTGCTGTCGGTGATCTGCTGCATGGAATGCACCACCTGCTGCACCACGGCACCACCGCGCTCGGCCGCCTGGGCGGCCGTGCTGGCCAGCTGGTTGGCCTGGCGGGCGGTTTCGGACGATTGCGTCACGGTGGATGTCAGCTCTTCCATGCTGGCAGCGGTTTCTTCCAGGTTGGCTGCGGTCTGCTCGGTGCGGGCCGACAGATCCTGGTTGCCGGTGGCAATCTGGCTGGAGGCTGCCGACACCGATTCCACCCCGGTGCGCACCTCGCCCACCACCGAACGCAGCTTGTGCGTCATCGTGGCCAGGCTGCGCAGCAGGTGGCCCATCTCATCCTTGCGATCGTCGTGCACATCCACCGTCAGGTCGCCGTCGGCGATCTGGTCTGCCAGATGCACTGCCCGGTCCAGTGGACGGGTGATGGAGCGCACCAGCAACGCCGCCAGGTACAGCCCCACCAGCACCAGCACCAGACTGCAGACTCCGGCCACGCCGTAGGCTTCCATGCGCTTGCGCTGACCCGCGGCCTTGGCTTCCTCACGCATCTGCTCCTGCAGGGTGATCAGCGCCTCCTGCTCCTTGATGTACTGCACCGCCGAAGGGCGCAGTTGCTTTTCCGCAATCTCGGCGGCGGCCAGCATATCGCCCTGGTTGCGCGCTTCCTGCGCCTTGGCGATGTCCGCCAGGGTCTGCGTGCGCGCCTTGCCCACTTTCTCCAGTTGGGCCTTTTCGGCTGCGCTGTCGGCCATCTCCAGCACCAGGCGCTGGGTTTCGGTGATCTGGGCCGTGCCGCCGGTGGCCAGCTTCTTCATCTGGTCCACGATCTGGGACTCGGAGGACATCACGCTCACCACGTAGCGCTCCACCGCCACCTCGGTCATGGCGCGCCAGCGCATGGACAGCACGATGCGCTTGTCCGCCCACTCCATCTGCTTGGCCACGTCGGCATCGACACGGTCCGAATACACCATCAACCCAAAAGCCAGCAGCACCATGGCCGACATGGATCCCAACACCACCGCCCACAGCTTGTGGGCCACGCGAATATTCTGCAAGTTCATGGATACCGTCCTGGCGCAGTGCCAATCGAAAAAAGCGGGCATGGCAACCCGCTTTCATTCTCTTTGCCACATCCGACGAGCGGTACAGGCGCTCTCCCGATTGACAAAAACTACTGTTTCGTATTGATACATTGCAGTGCAGCATTTCCTCCAGTCCGGGCAACAAAAAGCCGCCCTTAGGCGGCTTTGCTGGACTTGGCAAGCAGTAGGTACTTGCCCACTGATGCACATCAGAAGTGCATCAGAACATCTCCCAATCGTCGTCCGCGCCGGCAGCCGCCGTCTTGCCGGGCTGTGCCGGCGCAGCGGTGGGCACGGCAGCACCGGGGGCCTTGTCGGGCGCCAAAGCCGGGGTTTTGCGCAGTGCAGGCGCCGCCGCAGCGGCGGGCTTGGCCTTGGGGGCTGCCACGGCGGCAGGGCGCGCCGCAGGTGCCTGCGCGCGGGGCGCAGCCACCGCCACGGGTGCCGCAGCGGCCGGGCGTGCCGCAACGCTGCGCACCTGGCTGTCCTGGCCCACATTGAACA
>NZ_JAHUXB010000009.1:0-2739 GCF_019218715.1 Comamonas sp. CMM03
TGTCTGAATATGGGGGGACCATCCTCCAAGGCTAAATACTCGTAATCGACCGATAGTGAACCAGTACCGTGAGGGAAAGGCGAAAAGAACCCCGGGAGGGGAGTGAAATAGATCCTGAAACCGCATGCTTACAAAAAGTCGGAGCCTCGTAAGGGGTGACGGCGTACCTTTTGTATAATGGGTCAGCGACTTACATTCAGTGGCAAGCTTAACCGAGTAGGGGAGGCGTAGAGAAATCGAGTCCGAATAGGGCGTCCAGTCGCTGGGTGTAGACCCGAAACCAAGTGATCTATCCATGGCCAGGATGAAGGTGCCGTAACAGGTACTGGAGGTCCGAACCGACTGATGTTGCAAAATCAGCGGATGAGCTGTGGATAGGGGTGAAAGGCTAAACAAACTTGGAAATAGCTGGTTCTCTCCGAAAACTATTTAGGTAGTGCCTCAAGTATTACCTGCGGGGGTAGAGCACTGTTTAGGCTAGGGGGTCATGGCGACTTACCAAACCTATGCAAACTCCGAATACCGCAGAGTACAGCTTGGGAGACAGAGCACCGGGTGCTAACGTCCGGACTCAAGAGGGAAACAACCCAGACCGCCAGCTAAGGTCCCTAAAATTGGCTAAGTGGGAAACGAAGTGGGAAGGCTAAAACAGTCAGGATGTTGGCTTAGAAGCAGCCATCATTTAAAGAAAGCGTAATAGCTCACTGATCGAGTCGTCCTGCGCGGAAGATGTAACGGGGCTAAGCCAGTTACCGAAGCTGCGGATGTGCAATTTATTGCACGTGGTAGGAGAGCGTTCTGTAAGCCTGTGAAGGTGCCTGGTAACGGGTGCTGGAGGTATCAGAAGTGCGAATGCTGACATGAGTAGCGTTAAAGCGGGTGAAAAGCCCGCTCGCCGTAAGCGCAAGGTTTCCTACGCAACGTTCATCGGCGTAGGGTGAGTCGGCCCCTAAGGCGAGGCAGAGATGCGTAGCTGATGGGAAACAGGTCAATATTCCTGTACCGATCAATAGTGCGATGTGGGGACGGAGAAGGTTAGCTCAGCCAACTGTTGGATATGTTGGTTCAAGCCTGTAGTCGTGGTCCTTAGGCAAATCCGGGGATCTTAGATGAGGGGTGATAACGAGTGTGCTTGCACACGAAGTGAGTGATACCCTGCTTCCAGGAAAAGCCACTAAGCTTCAGCTATTGACGACCGTACCGCAAACCGACACTGGTGCGCGAGATGAGTATTCTAAGGCGCTTGAGAGAACTCAGGAGAAGGAACTCGGCAAATTGATACCGTAACTTCGGGAGAAGGTATGCCCCTAGTAAGTGAAGTTGTACAAATGGAGCTAAACGGGGTTGCAAAAAATCGGTGGCTGCGACTGTTTAATAAAAACACAGCACTCTGCAAACACGAAAGTGGACGTATAGGGTGTGACGCCTGCCCGGTGCTGGAAGATTAAATGATGGGGTGCAAGCTCTTGATTGAAGTCCCAGTAAACGGCGGCCGTAACTATAACGGTCCTAAGGTAGCGAAATTCCTTGTCGGGTAAGTTCCGACCTGCACGAATGGCGTAACGATGGCCACACTGTCTCCTCCTGAGACTCAGCGAAGTTGAAATGTTTGTGATGATGCAATCTCCCCGCGGAAAGACGGAAAGACCCCATGAACCTTTACTGTAGCTTTGTATTGGACTTTGAACGGATCTGTGTAGGATAGGTGGGAGGCTTTGAAGTGTGGTCGCTAGATCACATGGAGCCAACGTTGAAATACCACCCTGGTGCGTTTGAGGTTCTAACCTAGGTCCATTATCTGGATCGGGGACAGTGCATGGTAGGCAGTTTGACTGGGGCGGTCTCCTCCCAAAGCGTAACGGAGGAGTTCGAAGGTACGCTAGTTACGGTCGGACATCGTGACGATAGTGCAATGGCATAAGCGTGCTTAACTGCGAGACTGACAAGTCGAGCAGATGCGAAAGCAGGACATAGTGATCCGGTGGTTCTGTATGGAAGGGCCATCGCTCAACGGATAAAAGGTACTCTGGGGATAACAGGCTGATACCGCCCAAGAGTTCATATCGACGGCGGTGTTTGGCACCTCGATGTCGGCTCATCTCATCCTGGGGCTGTAGTCGGTCCCAAGGGTATGGCTGTTCGCCATTTAAAGAGGTACGTGAGCTGGGTTTAAAACGTCGTGAGACAGTTTGGTCCCTATCTTCCGTGGGCGTTGCAGATTTGAGGAAGCCTGCTCCTAGTACGAGAGGACCGGAGTGGACACACCTCTGGTGTATCGGTTGTCACGCCAGTGGCATTGCCGAGTAGCTACGTGTGGAAGAGATAACCGCTGAAAGCATCTAAGCGGGAAACTCGTTTCAAGATGAGATCTGCCGGGGCCTTGAGCCCCCTGAAGGGTCGTTGTAGACCACGACGTTGATAGGCTGGGTGTGGAAGCGCAGTAATGCGTTAAGCTAACCAGTACTAATTGCCCGAGCGGCTTGACCCTATAACTTTGACTGCCAATAGGTAGTACAAGACTGTTATGCCAAAAGTAGGCGCAATCGAAATACAAGCTGATTTACAGACTCTATGAATTGACTGGGTAGTGCACAGCACTGCCTGGTGACAAGTTATGCCTGATGACCATAGCGATTTGGTACCACTCCTTCCCATCCCGAACAGGACAGTGAAACGAATTTGCGCCGATGATAGTGCGGGTTCCCGTGTGAAAGTAGGTCATCGTCAGGCTCTTACAGC